>SPAW01000060.1 GCA_005239465.1 Nitrospira sp.
GGCCAAGTGGCGAATGGCAGTGGACTTCGTGGCTCAGGCGCACAATCTGGAATCCCGCCTTCACGCACTGGAGCGTGTACCGTCTGAAAGCCGTGGCAAGCCTCCTCAGTTTGTCCCGATTCGCTTTGTGTTCAGCAACAAGATCACCAAGGACAACAAACTGCTACTAGCGTTTGATGCGCTCGTGTTATCGGAAATGCTCGGACATGAGGTCAGCCACGGCAAGATCATCCACGGGGACGGTCATGCTAGGCTCAAGGTGAAAACTTCGACCTTGATGAGTGAGGTCCGGAAGCTGACCGGGAAGATCATCGCTTTGCTGTCCAGTTCCGCGCCGCCTGATCTCGTCCTGAACCAGCATTGTGCCGAGTGCGCATTTCAAGCCCGGTGCCGCCAGAAGGCGATGGAGAAGGACGACCTCAGCCTGCTGGCCAGCATGACCGAGAAGGAGCGCAAGGAATACCGCAGCAAGGGTATTTTCACCGTTACCCAGCTTTCTTACACCTTTCGGCCCCGCCGGAGGCCGAAGCGGCTGAGAGATAAACGGGAGAAGTATCACCGCTCCCTGAAAGCTCTCGCGATTCGGGAGGGCAAAATCCACATCGTCGGCAGTCCGGAACTGAAGATCGAAGGTACGGCCGTCTATCTGGACGTGGAGGGACTGCCGGATCGCGATTTCTACTATCTCATTGGCATGTGCGTCAGGACTGGAGATTCAGTTGCACAGCACAGCCTGTGGGCAGACAGTGCCGACGATGAGAAGCGGATCTGGAGTGAATTCCTTGGAACCCTCGCAACCGTCGAGAATCCGGTTCTCGTCCACTACGGGAGCTACGAGACGACCTTCCTCAAACGGATGCGGGCCCGATACAGTGACCCGCCGGCGGATCCCACTGGCACAACCCCTACGCTGGCACCCTCGGTCAACCTATTGTCCACCATCTTTGCCCAGATCTACTACCCGACTTTCTCCAACAGCCTCAAAGACATCGCAAGGTTTCTTAGGTTTAACTGGTCAGAAGCAGAGGCTTCAGGGGCTCGCTCCGTCGTCTGGCGTCACATTTGGGAAGCGTCGAGAGATCCCGCCGTCAAGAAGAAACTTGTCACCTACAATGCCGAGGACTGCGAAGCACTAGCGTTAATCGCGCAGTCGATTCTTCGCTTCGCCGCTCGCCAGGCACACCCCGAGAACACTCACACCGACGAGGCAGGGGTCGTCTGCGTCGACGCGTTAAATCCTCTCGTCAACAAGTGGCGTAGGTTCTCAAGCCCACTGGGGGAATTGGAATTCATCACCAAGGCCGCACATTGGGACTACCAACGTGACCGGATCTACGTGCGCTCAAGCACACGGCTGAAGCGCGCGCGGCCCAAAGCCAAGACAAATCCGAAAAGCGTGTGGCGCGTCGACAAGACCATCGACTGCGAGACGTCAAATAGGTGTCCGCGGTGTCATCGAAAAGGAATGAAGCAAGGGCCGGTTCGGCCAAGATTCAGGCAGGAAATGCTCTTCGGTCGATCCAGCCTCAGAAGACGAGTTATCCAATACCGGTACCAGCCGTATTGGTGCTCAAGCTGCCGGCAGACATTCGGCGTTGATGAAAAACTACTCAAGCGAGGAAAACCCGCCAGATATGGTAGGAGTCTCCTTGCGTTCCTGTTCTACCAGATCATCGAGCTCTGTATTCCAACTCGTATCGTCGCCGAATGTGTAGGAGACTCTTCGGACTGGTGCTGAATACGGGGACCCATGCTCTTTTTAAGAGCCAGATGGCGGAGTACTACCGCGATACGCATCAACAGATTCTAAAGCGTCTCGTCTCGGGCGAGTTGATCCATGTCGATGAGACCCACGTCAGCATCAGGGGCAAGCGCGGGTACGTCTGGGTCTTTGCAAACATGCACGAGGTGGCCTACCTGTATTCCGCGACACGCCAGGGGGAACTCGCTTACGCCACCCTTGGAGCATTCAAGGGCGTGCTGGTTTCCGACTTCTACGCGGTATATGATTCCCTCGATTGCCCACAGCAGAAGTGCTTGATTCACCTCGTGAGGGATCTGAACGGCGAACTCCTGGATCACCCTTACGACGAGGAACTGAAGCGGTTCGTCAAGAGTTTCGGCGTGCTTCTGAAAGGCATCGTCGAAGACGTTGACCGCCACGGCCTGAACAAGCACTTCTTGCGAAAGCATCTTGCCTGGGTGGATCGTTTCTACCGAGACATCATCGACATCGATTACCAGAGTCCCGCCGCAGCAGGATGCACAGAACGGTTCGCGAAGAACCGGGACAAGCTCTTCACGTTTCTGAAATTTGACGGCATTCCTTGGAACAACAACAACGCTGAGCACGCGATTAAAGCATTTGCGAAGCTACGAGACGTCATCGAAGGCTCATCTACGGAGAAAGGCATCCAAGAATACCTGATTTTGCTGAGCGTATGCCAAACATGCAAATACCAACGCTTGGACTTTCTCGACTTCCTGCGTTCAGGCGAGAAAGACATCGAGGCTTTTGCTCAGTCGGGGCGCAGGAAGAGGGGAGTCAAGCCGTCTTCCTGAGTCGAAAAACCCTCCCGGTTGCTCCTGAATAATGGGGGACCCGGCCATTTGTTCGGTATCCCGGTAAATTCCTCCCTCGATGTCGGTGCGTCGCCGTGCGGGTTTGACCTCTCGCCCCCGCGGGGCCTCTCCCCCGGGCACACCCGCTTGGCCGAGGGACATGCCTGGGAGGCAGCACAATAACCGGTTCGTTGACATCGCGCCAGCTTCAGATATACTAACGGGCAGAGAGTCACCATGCAGACTGGACTGAAGACCAAACTGGATTACGCCGACTATTGCGCGATCCCCCCTGACGGCAAGCGGTACGAGCTGATTGCCGGGGAGGTGCATGTGACAGCCGCGCCCAGCCCGTCGCACCAACGGCTGGTCCAGCGTTTCCTCAGGATCCTTGAGGACCACTTCCGCTCTCCGATGGAGGTTCTGATCTCTCCTATTGATGTGGTTCTCACCCCCCATGATGTGGTGCAACCCGACCTTGTGGTCGTGGCCGATTCCGCCCAGGTTTCCGACCGGGGAATCGAAGGCGCACCGCTGATTATCGTCGAAGTGCTTTCCCCCGCCACGGCACGGTTCGATCGCACCACCAAAGCCCAGCGGTATGCTGCGTTGGGCGTCCCACACTATTGGCTCGTGGATCCCGCCTCCCGGCAGGTGGAGTGCTACCGATTAGCGGGAGGTGAATACCAGTCCGTTGCCACGGGTAGCGCCGAAGCGACTCTTTCTCACCCCGACTTCCCAGGTCTGCACATTTCTGGCCCCACCATCTGGCGGTAACTCTCCTCCATCTTCCGATCTGGCAGCCTCCTCTCCCGATTAAGAAAATCTAATCCGCAGTTAATCTGCCTCCCATCTTTGTGACCTATCCTTCTTGCCGGTTGGAGTGGAACCGTCTGATGGGTCTGGGTGGGATATCAATCATTGGGAGGTGGACGCATGTGGCAGACATGGAGGCAGTGGTTCGCTGGACGGAAGGGCGCGACGGCCTTGATCCTGGCCACCCTTCTGGTGGGAGGCCTGCTCGGGGCCGGCCTGAGCAGCGGATTGGTGCATGCGGCGGCGGCTCAGGTTGGCAGGGTGGCACAGGCCGTAGTCACCCCTTCGGGATCACCGCAGAGCTTCGCGGATCTGGCGGAGAAGCTGGCGCCCAGCGTCGTGAACATTCGCGTCACCAAGGTGGAACGGGTGATGGGTCCTGGGTCCATGGGCCCCGAGGGATTTGCCCCGGACTCTCCATTCGGTGAGTTCTTTCAGCACTTCTTCGGGGAGATGCCGCCGGGTCCGCGCGAGTTCAGGCAGCAGGGGGCAGGCAGCGGCTTCATCATCAGCCAGGACGGCCTGATCGTCACCAACAACCACGTGGTCGAGGGGGCGAAAGAGGTCATGGTCACGCTGGCCACCAAGGAGGAGTTTCCGGCAAAGATCATCGGGCGGGACCCGAAGACCGACATCGCCCTGGTGTGGATCCAGCCGAAGGGAATGCTCCCCGTGGCCGCGCTGGGTGATTCGGACCGGCTGCGGGTGGGGGACTGGGTGATGGCCATCGGGAACCCCTTCGGCCTGAACAACACGGTCACGGCCGGGATCGTCAGCGCCAAGGGGCGCGTCATCAGCGCGGGACCCTATGACGATTTCATCCAGACGGACGCCTCGATCAACCCCGGGAACTCGGGCGGTCCCCTCTTCAATCTCCAGGGGGAGGTCGTGGGGATCAACACGGCCATCATTCCCAACGGCCAGGGGATCGGATTCGCGGTCCCGGTGAACCTGGCGAAGAGCCTGCTGCCGCAGCTCGAGGCCAAGGGGGAGGTCACCCGTGGTTACTTGGGCGTCAACATCCAGGCCATCACCCCCGAGC
>SPAW01000061.1 GCA_005239465.1 Nitrospira sp.
AAGCCTGCGTCCGCCGTTTCAAACGCGTTCGGCCCGAGGGGGCGCACCTTGGGATCGCCGTTCGGACCGTCAAGCCAATTTCGAAGCAAGCCAAAGCGCGCTTTGCGCGGACTGAGCGGCTTTGGACAGGCCAGGCATGTTTACCAATGTACTTACTGCGGTAAGAAATTCGAGCGCTCGCGGCAGGATTCCAATCTAAAGCCTCACAAGACCAAGGACGGATACCCATGCCCCAGCCGGACCGGCTATTACGTGACCACCAAATATTGAACGATCGAAGATCCCCATGGCCAATTCAAACGGCAAATCGCTGGAAAACTGGATCTGGGACGCGGCGTGCTCGATACGCGGCGCGAAGGACGCCGCGAAATACAAAGAGTTCATCCTCCCGCTGATCTTCACCAAGCGCCTGTGCGATGTGTTCGATGACGAGCTTGATCGCATCGCGAAGGAGGTCGGCTCGCGGGCCAAGGCATTCAAGGTAGTAAAGAACGACAAGAAGCTCGTGCGTTTCTATTTGCCGCTGGAGCCCAAGAATCCTGACGACGCTGTGTGGTCCGTCATCCGCACGCTCGCGAACAAGATCGGCGAGCAGCTAACCACCCATCTGCGCGCGATCGCGAATGCCAACCCGCTGTTGAAGGGGATCATTGACCGGGTGGACTTCAATGCCACGACCCACGGCCAGCGGGATATTGACGACGACCGACTTTCCAATCTCATCGAAGCAATTAGTGCCAAGCGGCTCGGGCTCGCGGACGTGGAGCCGGACATCATCGGTCGCAGTTATGAATACCTCATCCGCAAGTTCGCGGAAGGCTCGGGTCAGAGCGCGGGGGAGTTCTACACACCCACCGAGGTCGGGTTGGTCATAGCGCGCATCATGGACCCGGAGCCGGGCATGGAAATCTACGACCCGTGCTGCGGCTCGGCGGGCCTGCTCGTCAAGTGTGAGCTGGTATTGCAGGAGAAAATGAACCTGCGCTCGAAGAAAAAATACGCGCCCGCCAAGCTCTACGGTCAGGAAAACGAACCTGGTACCTGGGCCATGGCCAATATGAACATGATCATCCACGACATGGAAGGCGAGATTCAAATCGGCGATACCTTTCGCAAGCCTAAGTTCCGCAAGGCCAACCGCCTCCAGACCTTCGACCGGGTGGTGGCCAACCCGATGTGGAACCAGACCGAGTTCAAGGAGAAGGACTACGACGCCGACGAGCTGGACCGCTTTCCCAAAGGTGCGGGCTATCCTGGCGGCAAGGCCGACTGGGGCTGGATGCAGCACATTATCGCCAGCCTCGAGCCCAACGGCCGCGCCGCTGTGGTTCTCGACACCGGCGCCGCCTCGCGCGGCTCGGGAAACGCCAACAGCAACAAGGAAAAGGAAGTGCGCCGTTGGTTCGTCGAGCGGGACTTAATCGAAGGCGTGATTTATCTGCCTGAGAACCTTTTTTACAACACCGGCGCGCCAGGAATCATCCTCGTGCTCAATAAGGCCATGCCCAAGGAGCGGCGGGGAAGACTGTTTCTGCTGAACGCTGCTAGGGAATTCACCAAGGGCGACCCGAAAAACTTCCTTGCCGAAGACGCCATTCAGCGTATCGCGGACACCTTTACCGCGTGGAAAGAAGTGGAGAAGTATTCGCACATCGTTACGAAAGAGGATATCGCCAAGAACGACTACAACATCTCCCCCAGCCGCTACATCCATACAGGGGCAGCGGACGAGTATCGGCCCATTGCGGAGATCGTGGAGGAATTGGACGTGCTGGAAAAAGAGGCTGTAGCTACTGACGCGGCGCTTAAAAGAATTGTGAGCAAACTGGGGGCGTGACTTGAGTTGGGATACTGAACGAATTAGCCTCGATGATGAACGACGGTTCGAGATCTTGAATGGTCTTTGGACCGGAAAGAAACCCCCTTTCATAACTGTGGGCGTCATCCGTAACACAAACTTCACAGAATCTGGCCGCATTGATTACTCCGATGTCGCGTGGCTTGAGGTTGAAGAGAAGCAACTCGCAAAACGGCAGCTTAAGCACGGCGACATTATCGTGGAACGTTCCGGCGGAGGTCCAAAGCAACCGGTGGGAAGGGTGGTTTATTTTGACCGCAACGACGCACCTTTTAGTTTCAGCAATTTCACGAGTTCCCGCAAATCCCTCTCTTCGAGCAACGGAAGATTGCTGGGGTATTGGGAACCGTGCAGCGGGCAATCGAGCAGCAGGAGCGATTACTTCAACTCACTGCCAGGCTGAGAAAAACGCTTGTCCACCAACTTTTCACCCAGGGCATTCGTGGCGAACCCCAAAAACAAACCGAAATGGGTCTAGTGCCGGAAAGTTGGGAGGAACGACCGTTGGAAAATGCGGGTGACGTCGTGTATGGCATCCAAGCTGCAGTCGCGAGCAACCTGAAGCCGGTCGGCACGATGATTCTGACGAATAAGAACATCACGCTCGATGGAAAGTTAGTCCTTGAGAAGATCAATTATTTTGTCCTGAAGACGAAGCGTCATTACGAGACCATGTTGAAGAAAGGGGATCTGCTTTTTAATTGGCGTAGCGGAAGCAAAGAACATGTGGGGAAAACCGCCTATTTCGATTTGACCAGTGAGTTCGTTCATTCATCCTTTATTCTCAGGATTCGTCCGAGCGATGAAATCACAGGACGATATCTTTTCTACTACCTGAATTTCTTACGAGAGTCGGGCTTCTTCCTCAAAATGCAGACATTTTCAATAAATGCGAAATTCAACAAGAGTGCTATCAATGAACTCCCCACGTATATACCAGGCGAAGATGAGCGGAGAACAATTGTTGGTACGCTAGATGCAGTTGAGACGAAGCTTTCATTTCACGCTCGTAAGAAGCAAGCGCTTGAGGACCTCTTCCGCACCCTGTTGCACCAGTTGATGACGGCGCAGATTCGAGTCAACGACCTCGACCTGTCGGAAGTAGAGACAGCAGTGCCTTAAGAGGCCAAGAATCCGGTGATTCCAATTACCTCGCCTGACACGGATAAGTTAGCGCGAGTAATGGCCTCGTACGCCCCTCGCGCCACGATCGCGAACGTGGCAGGGTTACTTACGGCTCCCCAACTTCAGGCAAATACCGTCCGACTAGAGGTGCTGGCTCACCTTGCGGTGGCGCATTGTGCGGGGAGGAAAAAGCCGACAAACGCAGATCTGAGTCGATGGCTAAATCGTTACCTTGAGCGAATAGCACGCATTGAGGATCCGGTTGAGGACGTATTTGTTACAAACGTAGACACACCGCAGGGTAATCGAAGGACTTTTGAAGGTATATGGGAATCAAATGACTATTTTCTTCAAGTAGTGCTCGATACTCTAATTAGTCGTAGGGCGCCAAAGGAGTGTCGTGATCTACTCCAGCCCGCGTTTGCGTTGTTGTGCCTTAGCGATTGCGTGGCCGAGCGACTTGGCTTGCAGCGATGGTGCCTTGAGACCTCCATGCCTCAGGGCCGCGTGCCTATAGCCCCGGTTACCCGAGTTGATCAAAGATCCTGTGCGGTGACTTTCACGGACGCGGAGCTAACGAAAATCGGGGTGCGCCGAGAGCTACTTACGCCCTTCATTCTTCGCGAAGAGGATAAGCGGAGATTGATATCTGAATCTACGGGACATTCTTCGCTTGAGCGGCGACCGCTTGTGGATTTTGGCGACGCGCTCGTATTGGTTCTGCCAAGTGCGGTAAGCCCAGCGATCAGGCGATTTGTTTTGTCGAGCCTGCGGGAGATGGGCTACTTAGCGGCGTTCGGAGATGCATTGAGTAGCCGGCAAGCTCGACAAGTTGAGCAAGAAGGCCTGTGGGAATTAAAGGAGAAAACGGAGTCTTTTGAGCCGCCGAAGCCCGACGACAGCCCGCTACCATCCTTTCATGCATGGCTTCTGAAGTACGACGTCAACAAATATATTCATGTGGTCCTTCTTCACGATCGCCTGGATTGGGTCGACGAGCAAGGGTTCTCTAGCTTCCTGCAATACCCAGAACCGGTGCGAGCTGGTCTGGAGAATTACCTAAACAAGGTGGCCAAGAATTGTCTCGGTCTACCGGATTGTGCCGAGGGAATGACCCTGATTCTTCTAGGTGGATTGGGTCGGGGATTCATGCTGGGGTTTAAGGAGTGGCCCGAACAATGGAGATTGTCGGTAATTCGGGTGTCCGACCTTTTAATGCTGGCGGGGGAATTGGGTCAGCCCATTAAGCGCTACTTGAAGTGCGCCAAGCAGAAGCAGTGGGCTGAAGACAATGGCGTCTCTTTTTTGAACATCAATGGGGATTTCAACTTCTATTGCTACTGGCGCCGCTTGAATCACCAGCTTGTCCCGCGACAGTTGCCGGTGCGCGATGGTTCGATGATATCAGTGGGAAATGATTTCGTATTTCCTGTACGCAAAGAACTTCGTGAGCTGGTTGACCGGCATGTAGTACAGACAACTTCCGGGGTATTTGCTCAGGCAATGAGATTTGGGCGTGACGCGTACTTTACGTCCATGCAGCGCAGGCCCATCTACGCAAGCCTGGGTCATCTGAGATCAGGGACACTTGCTGGTGCCGTTGAAACTTCAAGAGGAGCTAGCTGGCTCATCATGGAGCTACGCGAAGACAATGAGTCGATTCGCTATCTCTTGTACGAAATTTGGTCTGGGTTTATTGGCCTATTTGACCGTCTGGTAGGTGAATTTGAAGCCTTGGTGCCACAGATCTCTCACGGCCCGCTTGATATACGGCTCGATTTTCGCGAGCTTAAAGTGATGGAAAACTATGTAACCCGCGAAACAAGCGAACCCATACCAGAGCCGACAGTTACAATGTCTCAGCGTCTGAGAACAGCCGAAATTAAGTTCCCATCAAACTTCCTGGTTCACTTTCAAGAACCTGAGAATACGGGTGAGAAGCTGACGCTTCGAGCACTCGCACGTGCACTATTTCTGCTGCATAAAGGCACCGAAATAGATTCTCGTGACACCGTTTTCGAGATTCTGCTGGACAAGGTCATTGGAAACTCTGGCATCCGCGTACTGCATTTATTTCACACCTACTACCCGATCGAATACCTGCTGTCACGACAAGGACAAAAGCCGGTATTTCTCGCTCACGAGGATTTTGTATTTGCCAAGTTGAAGCTCTCCGACGGATGTACGGCCGGCGGTCCCAAAGCGAAGCTTGAAACAAAATCCGAGAGCAACGAATTCCTCCATCAAGTAGTTGACAAGATTTGGGGACAACTACGCGAATTGCTGCGCCGGTTTGATAGGGCTTCGGTGATCCGGCAGGCACTTCGTGTCCATGAGGCTGTTATATATGATCGCGCCCATTGGCGCCGTACTGCGCAGGCGGTGATTGCCTTGTACTCGTCGGCTGAAGATGTACTGAAAATTGCTGTGGACCGAGAAAAGGATCGCAATCAGGTCGCGTTGCCTGCTCGTACGGTGCTCGAAATGGCCATCTGCGAGTGTCCTATATCAGGCGGCAGAGAGATATCCAGGTGGGAATTAGACGAAGTGCTCGCTAAGACAGCACTGCTGATCGAGGCTGCTACCGATTCGGACGCAATCAAATTAGAGATCGCAGGGCCAATTGTTGAATTGCATGTCAATGGCGAATATACGATCAACCGCGAATTCCATGAAACTGTGATTCGTCCTTTTGTGACCAACTTTGTTCGCCAGGAGTTTGAAGAAGCAGCCGGCGAATACAGCAAACTTTACCGTCGGGACCACCCAGGCAAACGGGTGCTAGCGACCGATATCTACTCGGGTGAATTTATTGAAGCATTCAAAGCCGAGTTCAGGTTAACGCCCGACGAAGCTCTAGATGGATTTGCAGAGCTAATGGAATTTGCTGTTGAGCAAGATAACGTGATCGTGGAAACGACTGTGGGGGTGTTAAGGCGGCGCCTCAGTAAGAACCGCTCCCTTTCGGCGGAGGCTTGTGACGCATTCTTCAGGACCTTTGGTCTATTTCATCGCGAGGCATGGGACAAGCCGCCACCGGGCTTTGTGGAGCAGGACCTTTATCCGTGGAGGTTTCGTCGCAGGCTATCCGCGACAGTTCGACCTATCCTAATCTTCGGGGTACGAGATGAAGACGTAGTGATGTATGGAGCTGGCGGCCTTAGGCTGGGATTTGGCTATCTATTGGAGCGAACGGAAAAAGGGCAGTTACCCGACCGGTTCTTTGTTACAAAACAAATGAAAGCTTATTGGGGTGCAGCGAAACAAAGGCGTGGCACAGAATTCGAAAAGTTCGTCGAGGAAGCTTTTCACCGGGAAGGCTGGCAGGCACGCAAGGTTTGGATGAAAGAGCTGGGTGCTCCTGAGGAACTTGGTGATATTGACGTATTAGCGTGGAAATCTGGCCGCGAAGTTCTGCTCATCGAATGCAAACGTCTGCAACTTGCGCGGACGGTTGCAGAAATTGCTGAAATCTGTCGGCGATTTCAGGGGGAAGCAAAGGATGAGCTAGCTAGACACGTGAAACGCGTTACGTGGGTCAATGAAAACTTGTCAGCATTAGAACGTATTACCAGTTTTATGCCTCGGCGAGACCAAGTAGATCATAGGCTAGTGACTAGTACACACGTCCCAATGAAGTATCTAGCGTCGTTACCCATTCCGCCGGATAAGATTGGACCTCTGCAGCAGTAGAACTCTTATGCCGTCACCCAGCGAATTGAAGACGGTCCAGGCAAGAATCCTTGCTTACGCGCAGGAGATCGGGTGGCGGTATGTGTCTCGCACGGAAGCCGAGGCTCGGCGCGGCTACGACGCGGACGGTATTACTCCTGAGGATCGCGCCTGCCCCTCGTCGCTTTACTTCAGCGAACTGCTGCACCTCCAGGTGTGTGGCTTCAATCCGAAATACAAGGAGGCCGAGGGCGCGCTGGTGGGCGAGTTCCGACGGTTGAACGCGGATATCGCCGGCAATCGGGACTTTCTCACCTATCTCCGCAACCAAGGAAAGTTCTTCTGCGCCGAGGAGAACCGCGAACTGGACCTGACTCTGATTGATTATGGTGATCTCGACCGGCCGCGTGAGCAGTGGCGAAACGTCTATGAAGTGACCGAGGAGTTCTACGTCCACAACGGCCGCCATGGCACGCGGGAGGACGTGGTGTTCCTCATCAACGGCATCCCGGTGCTGGTGATCGAGTGCAAGAACGCCACAAAGGATGAGGCCATCGCGTTGGGGGTGGACCAGATCCGCCGTTACCACGCCGAGACTCCCGAGGTGATGGTGCCGGAAATGCTCTTCACCGCCACCGAAGCCATCGGCTTCTCGTACGGGGTGACGTGGAATACGGTACGGCGGAACATCTTCAACTGGAAGCACGACCAGGTTGGCCAGCTCGAAGCCAAGGTGAAGAGCTTCTGCGCCGTGCCGCACGTGCTGCGCATCCTCAAGGACTTCATCCTCTTCGCCGAGAAGGAGGAGGAACTCCAGAAAATCATCCTCGCTCAGCACCAGACGACCGCAGTGGGTAGGGTGGTAGAGCGGGCCCTCGATCCCAAGCGCTCGCGTGGGCTGGTATGGCACACGCAGGGCAGCGGCAAGACCTACACGATGATCAAGGCCGCCGAGCTGCTCTTCAAGGCCAACGAGGCGCAGAAGCCGACCATCCTGCTGATGATTGACCGCAACGAGCTGGAAGATCAGATGCTCAAGAACCTGGCGTCAGTGGGCCTGGGCAACGTCGCACATGCCGACCGCATCGCCACGCTTAACAAGCTGCTCGACGAGAAGGGACAGGACTACCGGGGCATCGTCGTCACCATGATCCACAAGTTCCGCGACATGCCGGCCGACCTCAACAAGCGCAAGAACATCTTCGTACTAATAGACGAGGCGCACCGTACCACCGGCGGCGACCTCGGCAACTTCCTGATGGCCGGCTTGCCGAATGCGAGCTATATCGGCTTCACTG
Organism: Nitrospira sp.; assembly: GCA_005239465.1. GTDB lineage: Bacteria > Nitrospirota > Nitrospiria > Nitrospirales > Nitrospiraceae > Nitrospira_D. Next base: position 7,954 of record SPAW01000061.1, read on the forward strand.
GCACCCCGGTGGACAAGACCGCTTACGGCCGGGGGACGTTCAAGACCTTCGGCTGCGAGGACGACAAGGGGTATCTCCACAAGTACTCCATCTCGGAGAGCATCGAGGACGGCACCACGCTGCCGCTCTACTACAACCTTGCGCCAAACGAGATGCTGGTACCGCACGAGATCATGGAGAAGGAGTTCCTCGCGTTGGCCGAGACTGAGGGAATTGCCGACATCGAGGAGTTGAACCGGATACTCGAGCGGGCGGTGAACCTGAAGAACTTCCTCAAGGGCAAGGACCGAGTGCCGAAGGTGGCGCGCTTCGTGGCCGACCACTTTCGCCAAAACGTCGAGCCACTGGGCTACAAGGCGTTCCTCGTGGCGGTGGACCGGGAGGCCTGCGCTTTCTACAAGGAGGCGCTCGACAAGATACTGCCGCCGGAGTACTCCGAGATCGTTTTCACCGGCAACAATAACGATCCGGCGCACCTCAAGAAGTGGCACCTCGACGAGAAGAAGGAAAAGCAGATCCGCAAGAACTTCACCAAGGTCGGCGAGTGGCCGAAGATCCTGATCGTCACAGAGAAGCTGCTCACCGGCTTCGACGCGCCGATCCTGTATGCGATGTACCTGGACAAGCCGATGCGCGACCACACGCTGCTTCAGGCCATCGCGCGGGTGAACCGCCCCTATGAAAACGAGGTGGCGGATATGGTGAAGCCACACGGCTTCGTGCTCGATTTCGTCGGCATCTTCGATAAGCTGGAAAAGGCGCTCGCTTTCGACAACGACGAGGTGAACGCCATCGTCAAGGACCTTGGACTGCTGAAGAAGTTGTTCAGGGCCAAGATGGAAACGAAGGCGCCTGCTTATCTCAAGCTCGTCACACCCAGATTCGACGACAAGGACGTGGACAACTTGATCGAGCACTTCCGCGACAAGGAGCGGCGCAAGGAATTCTTCAAGGAGTACAAAGAGATCGAGATGCTCTACGAGATCATCTCGCCGGATGCCTTCCTGCGGCCGTATATCGACGACTACACCACGCTTTCCTCAATCTTTGCTGTGGTGCGCAGGGCCTATGCGCGACAGGTTTATGTGGACAGGGCGTTCCAGAAGAAGACCAACGAGCTGGTGCAGAAGCACATCGGGGCGACGCTGTCCGAGGAGCAACAGGCCGGCTACGTTCTGATCAATAAATCCACGATCGAGACAGTCAAGCAGCAGAAGGGCGGCGACGGAACGAAAGTAATAAACCTGGTGAAAAGCATCGAGAGGAGCGCGGAGGAAAACAGCGATGACCCGTTCCTGGTCGCCCTGGCAGAGCGGGCGAGGGCGGTTCAGGAGAGCTTCGAAGACCGGCAGACCACCACTGCCGAGGCGCTGGCCGAACTGCTCAAGGCGCTGGAAAAGAACGAGCAGCGCAAGCAGGAGCAGGCCGCCAAGGGGTTGGACGGCCTGACCTATTTCGTGCTCTGTAAGCTGACCGACGACGGTATTCCCAACCCGGAGGCCGCGAGCCGCAAGGTAGCTGCTGCATTCGCCAAGCACGCGAACTGGCAGCGCAGCGAGGCCGAATTGCGCGAGGCGCGCAAGGACGTCACGTTCGCGCTCTTCGCTGAAACCGAAAACATGGAGAAAGTTGCAGCCACCGTGGAAGCGCTGTTTAGCCTTCTCGACAAGAGATTTAGATCATGAGTTGCTGGCGCGACAAGACGGAATTCAAGACCCGGGTAGTTGATTGGGCACACAAGCTCGGGGTTCGTGTGCGCATGGTCACCGTGCGCCCGATGCGCAAAAAGTGGGCGTCATGCTCCACTTCTGGCAGCCTGCACTTCGACTCAGGGTTGCTTTCACTCGACCGCAAGCTGGGCGACTACGTAATCGTTCACGAACTGCTGCATTTCTCCGTGCCGAACCACGGCAAGCTCTGGAAGAGCCTGATGCACGCCCATCTTGGCGAGTATGTGCGGTTGGAGAAAAGACTGCGGTTACTAGCGCGCCCCGGTAAACAGTGACCGGTAAAGAGAAATGTACTCCGCATCATCGGGGACTACTGTTTTTTTGGGGCCCCTGTTCGCCGCCGGCAGTCGCAGCCAGGGCGGGAGGTCGTCGGCGAGCCCTGGGCGAGTTTCGCGCAGCGCAGACTTGCTCCTGCGGCGAGGAAATTGGGTCAGTGTGATCTTGCCCACGAATCGTGGACACCTTAATTAGGGGTACATCGCTTCGAATGCCAACGGGGCTTCGTAGTTCAAGGTCGAATGCCAGCGCTGGCGGTTGTAGAACACCTCCATGTATTCGAACGGGCTCGAGCGGGCTGCGTCCCGCGTCGGGTAATCGCAGTGATGCACGAGCTCGGTCTTGAGCGTATGGAAGAAGCTCTCCATCGGCGCGTTGTCCCAGCAGTCGGCCTTGCGGCTCATGCTCTGACGGATGCCGTGCCGGGCGAGCAGCGCCCGATACTCGGCCACCGTGTAGAGCGTGCCCCGGTCCGAATGCAGGATATCGGGTGCTCTCCCACGGCGCCCGATCGCCATCGTCAGCGCATCGATGGCGAGCGCACGGTCCAGGCGCTTGCTCATGGCCCAGCCCACCACCGCCCGGGAATAGAGATCCAGGATCACCGCCAGATAGAGCCAGCCCTCCCGGGTGGGAATAGAGGTGATGTCGGTCAACCAGCAGGCGTTGGGTTGCTTCGCGCTGAACACCCGCCCGAGGAGATTGGGCGCCGTCCACCACGAGTGGCGCGAATCGGTGGTGACCCGAAACCGGCGCACCGTCTTGGGCACGATGCCCGCTCTGCGCATGAGCTTGGCTACGGTATTCCTGCAGCAGGCCTCGCCCTGCTCGATGAGGTCGGTATGCACCCGCGGGGCGCCATAGGTGGAGCGGCTGGTGGCGTGGATGGCCCGGATGCGTGTGGTGAGCACGGCTTGTCGCTGCGCGCAAGCGCTCGGGCTCCTCGCGCGCGCAGCGTAGTAGCCGCTCGCCGCAACTCGCAGTGCACGGCACAGGCTCCGCACCGGGTAGTGCGCGCGCTGAGCCTCAATGAATCGATACTTCATCTCGGCTCCCGCGCGAAGTAGATGGCCGCCTTTTTTAAAATCTCGTTCTCCTCCTTGAGCCGCGCCACCTCGCGGCGCAAGCCGGCCATCTCGTCATCAGTTGGACGCCCGCGTTTGACCGACCCGCCGCCAGCCACCTCCCGCTGCAATTGCTGCTTCCACTTCCAAATCTGGTTAACGCGAAGTCCCAGGTCGCGAGCCACCTGGCTTGCCGTCTTGTCACCGACGTCGGCCAAACGAATCGCTTCCAACTTGAACTCGCGGGTGTACGGCTTATATGGATTGCGTCTCATGGAACACTCCTATCAGGGTTAGTATCCCCCCTTTAGGGGGTCCACTAAACGTGGGTAGGATCAGTGTGACTTTTCAACAGAATTGACTGACCATGATCAACGAAGCCGATACTCTACGTTCGCCGGCCCGGCTCACTAGTCCAGATCCTCGCTCGTCCTTTTTTGCGAGACACGACCCAGATACTGGACGGCCGAAGCCGATTACCCCTGAAGATCAGTATGCTGCCGTCACACCCTTTGTGCTGAATCCAAGTGTCCCGGAAGCGATTGTGATTCACTTTGAAACGGCAAAGAACTTGTACATGTATGCATGGTTTGTCTTTCGGTTCTATCCCATCGCAGAGCAACAAGCATTTGGCACCCTGGAGTTTGCATTGCGCGAGCGTCAGTCAGAATTCGTGCGAGATTACATGGAAAGGCATCCTCGTCGTATGGAACCAGGCCTAGGCGTACTCTTGAAGAATGCAATCAAAGAACGCTTAGTTCGAAACGAGACGTTTAAAGCCCGCCAACGATGGGCCCTTACGCGAGCTACTGAGCGATACCGGTACGAGCAAATCGAAAAGATGCGGGCAGAGGGTCTGAGGTACATAGAGTTTGACGACTCAATCGTGACGCCAACTGATGATGATCTAAACCATGATTGGTTAAGCGACTTCTTCAATGCGATTCCATATTTGCGCAACGAATATGCACATGGAAGCCGAGTGCTCCATCACTCTGTCTTGCACACTTTCGAAGTTGTTACAGAGCTTATTAACCAGCTCTACCCGAATGAAGTAAATGGAGCTTGAGGTAACCCCGGTTTTACGGACACGTTCCAAAGGAGCCATACTTTGAGGGGGAGTGTAGGATGGAGTAAATGGTTACAGACCCCATTAAAAAACAGTTCGCCCCTCCACGCTATGGAAAACGAAGGTAAGGCAGAGCGCCGCGGCCTCTGGGGCGATCCTCACCCCCTACCGCCCTGGGAGGGGTATCAGCAGCATCGAAAATAGGTGATTGACCGCTTTAAAGTGAAGTGCATTTTCTGCCTTTCCGAGAATTACCGAAAGCCGCCAGAGCATATTTCGCCGGAAGGTCTAGTTGGCCATCAACCCTTTCAAGTAACGTACGGTCTCATCATCGCTGAACCGAGAAAATATCTCGTTCTGGATAACGATGAAGTCTGCCGTCGGTGCAACCACAAACTCGGCAGATTGGATGAAAACCTCCAAAATCAACTCGAGTTTCTCCGCACGTACTGGAACGCTGTCGGCACCAAATCCGGTAAGACGGCGACTGCACGGCGCCCAGGCATGTTCGCTGAACGCCGATCAGATGGTCCTCATATTCACTTTAACGCGGAAAACCACGCCGTTCGCACACCGGATGGTGTGCAGATCCAGCCGGCCGGAACAAACGAGATGGCCGTGCGGGTTACCTATCGGCGGACTCACGAAACAGCGTGAGCGTCTAATCGCTGTTTTCATCGAGCAGTTACGCATCCTGTACAAGTGGGTATCTTGACGTAAAGGGGGGATGATCATGGCCGCAGTTTCGATCACGAGCTATGCGTTATTGGACGGGGTTCTTCCGGGCCGAGTGTCGTTAGTGATTTCTGATCACGCTGATCCGGAAGAAGCAACCACCCTGATTTCCCTTCGGTTGAAATCAGAAACGCCCTATAAGCGATCCGTCCTGCTATCTCAGAGAGAAGTCCTGCTTCGAGCGCGTGGCTTAATAGACGAAGAAATCGAGCGTCTCGACAAGCTTCATCATTCTGGAGAGCGATGAAATCATGTAGCAGCACCATCTCGCGGCTTTCTAGGTCTCGCCTTTTCTGTGATACCTGATCTTTCATGGGGTTCGCTTCTTTCGCGTGACTATAGCTGGGTCGTCTAACGATCTAATTCGTGTGAGGCCTCATGCCAAAATCTAGTTCCCCGTTATCAACCAGCCTCACGCGCTCACACTTAGAGGCAATCGGTAGTGTTGCGGCACAGTGGTCGTCACTGGAATCGTCTATGATTTCGGCCATCTGCAAGGTTGCTGCCACAAACCTGCATGTAACCGTAGTTCTCGCTGGCCCCTCTGCGTTTGCGAGTTGGGTGGACATGCTCATCGTATTTGCACGAAGCTCCGAAGATCACAAACACAAAGAAAAAATGCTGGACTCACTTTGCCATTTACTCTTGAAGCTTCAAAGATTACGTAACTACATCGTTCATGCTTCTTGGATGGACCAAAAGAGGGGCATTGGTTTGATCGCGAGAGTAATGGACCCCGGCATAACTAGCGCCAAGGACAAGGCGAAGGGTATTGGTATCCCGAAACGCGGTAGGGATGTTTTGGTGTTTGTCCATTGGACCGCCCCTCAAATGCGTGCCGTCGCTAAGTTGATAGAAAAAGCGAGATTAATGCTCGTCGAACTTTCTCATCGGCAGAAACCAACATCGCCACAAGAACGGCTCGCGCATGCTCTGATGGATCAGACCATCCTTCGCCGTATTCGCACAATGCTCGACAGCCTGCCTGATCCATTTCAAAAGTAATCAAAGGACGAATTTGATATGCGAGGTTTGATTTGTCGTCGTCCACGGCCTACACTCCTTCGACCATGAGCGCGAGCCAACCCAAACGGGAGCGGGCACCCAGCCCGGACACGGTGCTCCGGCGGTTACTGAATACCCCGCCAGCACCGTTCACTCCCAAGCAAAAGAGGAAGCCAGCAAAGCGGGTCAGCAAGTAGTCCTTATGGCTATGCTCTCCACTCGTATTGTTATCAGCTTGCTTCGTGATGAATACGATGCTTTTGCCAGGCTCGCCCCAAACGACCCTGACTTCCCCCCCACCTTCGACGAGTGGCTGAGGCGCGCAGCTGACGAACTCGAAAAGGATGTGGCGAAGGGTTACAAGCATGTTCAGAAGGTAGTCATCCATCCTCAAGAATTCGCCGATTGGTGCAACGCTATTGGGCTCAAGCCATGCTTCATATATCTGGGAGCATTTGGCACCGCAAAGGCTGCTCGTAAGTCTTAACAAGCCTCTTTGCTTTATTGGTCCGTCGGGACGTATCTGGCCCCTGCGTTTGTCACCTACACAATCGCGTTGAAAGAGAAGCTGTTTCAGTAAGTTAGTGCTCTTTTCCTGCTGCCGGGTTTGTCCTCCGAAGCGGCGGGTGATGCGTTCTAGTCAGACAAATGGGGCGGAGACGATTTCTGTGGATAAGACTTTGTAACCTGTCCAGTTCCTCGTCGACGCGGAGAACAATGGGGTCTGGATTGTTTCATTCTGGAAATGCTTTGGTTGCCTTGCTCGCGATTTTGGTCGGCACTACTACCGTGGCCAAGTGAGGCGCAATCTTGCGCGCCGACAACAAGCTGTCACCTCCTAGGCGGTTCGCATGGCCATTGATTGATCCGGCTCAGGTTGACCGAGCGATCGCTTCGACCGCTCTGCTATGGGCCCACGAAGAGTACCGTCAACTTCTTGCGGCTCCTCGAGCAAAGAAACTGGATCTGCCCTGGCTTAACAGGTTCGTCCGCCGTTGGGGGGTCGCGCGGACCATCACGTCGGACGAAGGCTCTCGTAACAAAATGCTGGAATACTTAAACGGGGCCTTCCAAAGGTCGATTCCGGCTGACCCAGGTAAGGCTGTCGACAATGCGGCGAGCGAAATTGTAGCCAGAGGATGGGGAGTGAAAAAACCCAAGGGACAAGCAGGCAGACCCATATCCTTTGCCTCGAAGATCGGCTTTTTTCTTTTTCCCGATCTGCTGGTCCCTATGGACGGGTCTTCTACGGACGGACTCAATAGACTTCGTGGAATCGTTCGGGACGGCGGGAGAGGCCGTCTGGACGGGAAGACGTACTCTACCTATCTCACTGCATTCAATGATGCCTACGAACAGTATAGAGGCCAAATCAAGAGCCAGTGTAACGCGCCGTGGGTTGATGCCGTTGCGAAGCACTTCGGAATAGACGGAGCGGCAACAGCGTCCGTTGCCTTCCTTAGGAAAACGTTTGATAACGTCCTTATGATCCAAGGTGGTCGCGACATATAGCGAGGAAACTAGGGTCGGAGTCGATTGGCGTGTTTAGCTCAGACCCCATTGAACTACTGCGGTTTGCCGAGGTAGCGATTAGGTGAATGGCTTGCTTGTTCGTGTAGGTGCTGACCTCAGCGCAGGAGGCGGTTCGTGGAATGGCCCAGTGGACAGCCAAACCGGCGAATTCACCTATGTAGCAATACCCGAGGGCAGCCCCGTGCACGCCGGACTTGAAAAGCCTTACGCGGCGCTCGTGCCGGCGCTCGCCAGATTCGGCGTTTCCTTGCCCGCACATTTGGCCGGACGGCATATGCACCTCGATCCGGATTTCGATCACCTCACCTACGGCGATCAGGGGGAGCGCGCGAAGCAATTACGGAGCAACTTGCGATCCGGCGACTTGGTGGTGTTTTATGCTGGACTTGCGGATACACGTGGGGCTTCCCAGCTTGTGTACGCGCTGATCGGCCTTTTCGTCGTCGATTCGTTCGTTCTTGCGGCCGACATATCTGTGCGGGACCGTAACGTCAATGCGCATTCGCGGCGAATATTGGCAACCGGCAGCCAGGACTTGGTCGTGCGTGGCCGGCCGGGCTCGTCCGGCCGGCTGAGACGCTGCTTGCCTATCGGCGAGTACCGAGACCGAGCCTACCGCGTCAAGAAAGGATTGCTTGAAGATTGGGGTGGGCTATCGGTTAGAGATGGGTATCTTCAGCGCAGTGCGCGTTTGCCGCGCCTGCTCAACCCCGCCCAGTTCATGCGCTGGCTGGAGAAGCAGAGAACATCGCTGATCCAAACCAATAACTGAAGCCGGGCCGTGGCGCGCATTTACTTCTATAAGCTGACCACGGACGACGGCGGCGCACCCTGCGTTCAGGACGGGCTGCTGTCACTCGCCATCTGCAAGCCGATGATTCGCGGCACGGCGGAGGTGGGGGATCTGATTTTTGGCTTCGCAGCCAAGTCGCTCCACGCGGATAACCGGTTGCTCTACGTTGCGCGCGTGACGGACAAGGCGCCCAACGGCGACTACTACACGACGGCAAAGTTCGCCCGCCGCGAAGACTGCATCTACGAGCGGAGCGGAAACCGCTTTCTGTGGCGCCAAGGTGCGCTCCATCATGGACTTACACATCTCGCGCACGATCTTGGGGAGCATCCGTATTACGCTAAGGCCACTGTGCTATTAAGCGAGGACTTCCGGTACTTCGGCAAAAAGGGCAGCGATGACTACAAAGCCCGATACCCACTGATCAAGGATGCCCTTGAGAAACTCGGCCAAGGCCACCGCGTCCACCACGACGAGCCGCTCCGGATGGAACTGCTAGATCTTGGTCGAAGGGTGTGGAAAGAAACCCGGCAAATGGTTGCTGGCGAACAGACAACTGAATGCCGCCGTGGGGCCTGCCACCGCGGCAGATCGTGCGGTGTGCTTGAGGACTAGTGACGTGAGCCTCGGGAACGACCATGAGCAATCTCAAAACCCTAGGCAAAACCCCAGGCAAAACCCCTACCTAGGGGTCAGCTCAGACCACTAAGCACTGAAGAGGAAAAGTGTCTAGGGTCAGGCCGTTAGTATCTAGCGGCCCCGACCAAACCAAAGTTATCGGTTTCTGTTCGGGTTAATCGGCGTCTATCGGCGTCCATCGGCGGCAAGATTCATTTTGGATTTGCCTTCATCCGCGTTCATCTGCGTTTATCTGCGGTTCCATTCTTGTTTCTCTTGGCGTGCTTGGCGGTTCGATATTGTTTTGTTTCTCTCGGCGTGCTTGGCGGTTCATTTGTTTGAGACGTTGGGCGGGGAGAGGAGCCGCTTCGCCAGCTCGGCGCGGAAGCGGTATTCCAGCTTCTCGTCGGAGCGCGCGAGCACCAGTTCCGGCTCGCGGGATAGAACGCCGAGCGTGAACTCGCCGCCGTTCTTCAGCTGAATCCTGATTTCATCCCGCGCTCTCGCCGCAGAACGCGGATCCACGCGCAGGGCGCTGGCAAGCCGCCACTCGTCCACCCAGCGCAGGAGGTCGTCCTGGCTGAGGTCCCCGAGGCCGGGCGCGAGCGTCCATTTGCCGTCGCGCTGCTCGACCGCGAAATCCTTGAGCGCGATCCGCACCGGCGATTCATCACTGCCGAACAGCTGGTGGCTCGCCATCTGGACGGCGTTCAGCGGTAGCGCCGCGCCAAAGCGCGCCTGCACGGCATAGACGGCGTCGCCCGCCATCACATATTGCTCGCGCGTGATATCGCTTACCATGCCGAAGCTGAAGGGTTGCCCGTCCACCACGATGCGCGCCTGCGGCGGCTCCAGACCGAAGCGCCCGCGATCGCCGGCCGGCAGCCGGTGCGCCGCCCTGGCTTCAATGATCGCGAGCAACTGCTGCACCCGCGAGTCGTCCGCGCGCGCCGCGAATGGCGCGGAGATGAACCAGGCATCCTGCTTCCTGTCGAGCACTATCGGCGCTGCGCCCGCTCGCTCGATCCGCAGCGAAGTGGCTTCCTGACGCTTCAACGCCGA
>SPAW01000062.1 GCA_005239465.1 Nitrospira sp.
TCACCTTCGAGTACTACGAAGGGATGGCGCAAAAGAAACTGTGCGAGATTCGTGAGCGGGCGCTGAAGGATTTCGACATTCTTGATCTCCTGATCATCCATCGGTATGGGGAAATCACGATCGGCGAAAACATTGTGCTGATCATTGCGGGTGCCGAGCATCGCGCCGAAGCGTTTCGCGCCTGCAAATGGGCGATCGATGAGTTAAAGCAAATTACACCGATCTGGAAGCTCGAACACACTCCCGAGGGTGAAGTGTGGATCGAGGAACATCCATAACCCACCTGAAACGTAAGGGGGTAGTTTCTAATGCTGAATGTTCAATGATGAATGTTGAATGGCTGAGGGGTTTTAAGTCGCTCGCAAATTAAACATTCAACATTCATCATTCAACATTGGGGCAAAAGGCAAATCACGGGTAATGAGCGAATCATCAAAAGATACGGTCCATGCTGCCGCCGATATGTACGATCGCCCGCTGCGGAGCCTGAGGCTGTCTGTCACCGATCGCTGCAATCTTCGCTGCCGGTACTGCATGCCGGAAGCAGACTATGTGTGGCTTCCGCGCGAGGACATCCTCAGTTTTGAGGAAATGGCGACGCTCACGGGGTATTTCGCCGACCTAGGGGTAGACAAGGTCCGGCTGACCGGCGGCGAGCCGTTGTTGCGGCGGGACCTCTCGCGGCTGGTCAGGCTGCTCCTGCACGATCGACGGATTATCGAGATGGGACTGACCACGAACGGCATTCTCTTGGCTGATCAAGCGCAGGAGCTCTACGATGCGGGGCTCCACCGGGTGACCGTCAGCTTGGATACGTTGAGGCCTGAGCGGTTCCGCCGGCTCACCGGGCGGGATGAGTTCTCCAGGGTTATCGGAGGCATTGAGTCGGTCGGAAAAGTGGGGTTTGCCAATCTCAAGCTCGATACGGTCGCGATTCGTGGATTCAACGACGATGAACTGATCGCTTTGATCGAATTCGCCAAGCACTATCAGGCCGAGGTGCGCTTCATCGAGTACATGGATGTGTGGGGGGCCAACGAATGGGCGATGGACAAAGTGCTGTCTCGCGCCATGATCCTGGACCAGTTGAGCCAACAGTATGGTTCGATCACGCCGCTCCCGGAACGTGGGGCAGCCCCGGCGCAACGATTTCTCTTGCCTGGTGGCACGATCTTTGGGATTATTCCCTCGACGACGACACCGTTTTGCGCGCAATGCGACCGCAGTCGCGTCACCGCCGACGGCATGTGGTATTTGTGCCTTTACGCGACATCGGGGACAGATTTGCGTAACCCTCTTCGCACGGGCGCAAGTCCTGAACAGATGCGGGAGATGATCCAGTCCAGCTGGGCCGCTCGTCGAGATCGTGGCGCAGAAGAGCGCAAAGTGCTGGAACTGGTTGGGCTTCGAGATAGTGGGCTGATTGGCATCGATCGGCTTCGAGAAGATCCACACCTTGAGATGCACGCGCGCGGCGGGTGACATCGGCGATCGATCCTCTCGTCCGGCGCAGCCTTCCCGATGTATCGCGGGAAGACGCCTGTGTCCTCCTCACGTGCGAGAAGCTCCGGTGGACTTTGGTCTTACGCGCCGTTTGGCGAACAAGCGGCCACTCAATGCACTGTGCGATTTCCTAACACATTCATGCCTGAGACAGAATTCTTCACATTGCTAGGCGTCGGGTTCCTGCTTGGGCTTCGGCACGCGCTTGATGCCGATCATCTTGCCGCGGTCTCGACAGTGCTTGCTGAGCGACCGTCGCTTCGAGCGTCCAGCGCCGTCGGTTTGTGGTGGGGTATCGGCCATACACTGACCTTATTGCTTGTGGGATCGATCGTGCTGGCCTGGGGACTTCGCATTCCCGAACGGTTCGAACTCATCGCTGAATCTGGCGTGGGGATCTTGCTGATTTTCCTCGGCGCGACGCTGGCGCTCAAATTGTACCGCGAAAGATGGCACATGCATAGCCATCATCATGACGGCGGGCCGCATGCCCATCTCCACAGTCATCAGCGGCAAGACGATCATCGCCATCGGCATTGGATGGCCGACTCGGTTCGCCCGCTCTGTATTGGAATGGCGCATGGACTGGCAGGTTCGGCCGCGTTGATGCTTATTATTCTTTCGACCACACAGGAACTGGGCCCTGGGCTCTTGTCGATTGCTGTCTTCGGCGTCGGCTCGATTGTGGGCATGATGGCGATTGGATTGACGATCACGCTGCCGTTGGTCTGTTCGCTCACAATTAGTCGCCGCCTCTTTGTGGGGTTGCAAGGATTTGCCAGTGTGGCCAGCGTCTGTGTGGGTGTGTGGATGTTGGTGAAGCTGACGTCGGCGGCTGCGGGGTATTGAGCGGTGCGCTCCGCTCGCGTATAGACGCGGTTTGAACGTGCGTCGTGGGCAGGGCTGTGCTATTCTGCGCGAACATCGACAGGCAACCTGCCGGTACCCCAGGGCTGAACGAGGGACACGACCATGGCCTGGTTCAAAAAAGAAAAATCGTCCGATTCGGCGGCGCCCCCACGCTCAAAGGGCAGCGAGGGGATGTGGCTCAAGTGCAATCACTGTCGAGAAATCGTCTATCGCAAGGAAGTTGATCGCAATAACAAGGTGTGTCCGAAGTGCGATTATCATTTTCCCATTTCGGTTATGGAGCGGATCGGACTGCTCGTCGATTTGGGCACCTTCAAAGAATGGGATACGGAGTTGGAGGCGCGGGATCCGCTTAACTTCCACGATACCAAGTCCTATCAGGATCGCGTGAAGGCCCAGCAGGAAAAGACCGGCCGCAAAGATGCGCTCGTGATCGGCGAAGGAATGATCGATGGGTGCCGAGTGGTGCTGTGCGTCTTTGATTTCAGCTTTATGGGCGGCAGCATGGGGTCGGTGGTCGGGGAAAAGCTCTGTCGCGCAATCGATCGGGCTTTGGAGATGAAGCTGCCGGTCATTCTTGTCACGGCGTCCGGTGGCGCGCGCATGCAAGAAGGGATTCTCTCGCTGATGCAGATGGCCAAGACCTCGACGGCCGTCGCCAAGCTGGGGGAGGCGAAGCTGCCCTTCATTACGATACTAGCCGACCCCACGTTCGGTGGCGTCACGGCCAGCGTGGCGATGTTGGGCGATGTGATTATCGCAGAGCCGAAGGCGTTGATCGGTTTTGCCGGTCCTCGTGTCATCGAACAAACGATTAAGCAGCAGTTGCCGGATCAGTTCCAGCGGGCTGAATTTCTTCTTGAGCACGGCATGATCGATATGATCGTCGAGCGCAAGCAGCTCAAAGAGACGATCAGTACCCTCGTGAATCATTTTTAATCTTCAGCGTCCCACCGGCTTCTTGATGACCTACTCCGACGCCATCGAGTATCTCTACGGGCTCCAGAAGCATGGGATCAAACTCGGCCTGGAGACCATGCGAACCCTGTTGGGCAAGATCGGCCATCCTGAGCGTCAGCTTCGCACGTTGCACATCGGGGGAACCAACGGCAAGGGATCGACGGCCGCGATGGCTGCAGCTATTCTTCAGGCCTCTGGTCTGCGCGTGGGGCTCTATACGTCTCCGCATCTGGTCGAGTTTCGCGAACGGATCCGAGTAAACGGGGACATGATTCCAGAAGAACAGGTGGCGGATCTGACCGGCCGACTGCGTGCTGCCGCGCCGCAAGATCTCGACCCGACGTTTTTTGAAACGACGACGGCGATGGCCTTGCTCCACTTTGCGGAATCCCGCGTTGATTTAGCGGTCCTGGAAGTGGGGTTGGGCGGGAGGTTTGATGCGACAAACGTGGTCGAACCGATGGCCTGCGCGATTACGACGATTGCCTTGGAGCACCAGGAATATCTGGGACAGACGGAAGACGCCATTGCGTTTGAGAAGGCGGGGATTATCAAGCCATCAGTACCGGTTGTGATCGGGAGAATGGGACCAGAGGCAAGTGGGGTGATGCGACGGATTGCGCAGGAGCGCACGGCTCCCTTGTGGCGGCTCGGACACGATTTCTTTCTTGAAGGGAATGACCCTGAGCAGTTCACCTATCTGGGCGTGACACAGGTGTTTGAGGGGCTTAGGTGCGGCCTCGCAGGGCGGCATCAGTTGGATAATGCGGCCTGTGCCCTCGCTCTGCTTGAAGCAGCCGGCAAGGCCGGGGTGGCGGTTGACGAGGCGGCTGTTCGTCAGGGTCTGCAGTCGGTGATGTGGGAAGGGCGGTTAGAGTTCATCGAAGAGTATCCGAGGGTGCTGCTCGATGGAGCCCACAATCCTGCCGCGGCTGCCGCGCTCGCTCGCTATTTACAAGATTTTCTGGTCCGCCATCCGGACTCGCGCATCATTCTTGTGTGGGGCATGATGCGGGATAAAGATCATCGAGGATTCATTGCGCCGCTCCAATCCATGGTGTCAGAAATTGTGCTGACGCAGGCCGGTCTCGCACGATCTGCAACGGTCCAAGAACTCCGCGCGTCGCTGGCGGAATGGCGTCGGCCTATTCTTGAAGCGTCTCTGCCTGCTGAGGCGTTGATGGTGGCGAAGACACGGGCGACGTCCAGGGATCTGATTTGTGTGGCGGGTTCACTCATGCTGCTTGGCGATGTCAAAGCGGCAGTGCGTGGCTGTGGGCTGTCACCGATTCGGGGCTAGCATGGCAGATCCTCGTGTGTGGATCTGTCGGCGGTTTTTTCTTGTATTGGTCGTTTTTCTGTCTCTTTCCCCGCTTTCTGTCCTGGCCGCAGCGAAACAAGTGGGTGCTGAAGGATCGTCTTCCGGCTCCATTCCTCTCGATGTCACGGCCACCCGCATCGACTATCGAAAAGATCAAGACGTGTATGAGGCCGACGGATCTGTCGTGATTCAGCAGGGCGCGATCAGGCTGACGGCGGACCATGTCACGATCCAAGTGCTGCCGGGAATTTTAACCGCCACCGGCCATGTGCATTTGACGGATCCCCAGTCTGATGTCACCGCCGAACGGCTGGAGTTAAACGTGAATACCGAGGCCGGCGTGATGACGCACGGGCGGCTCTACCTACCCGCCCGCAACTCCCTGGTGTCGGGCCGGCTCATGCAGCGATTCTCTGAATATCACTACAGAGTAAAAGAGGGCAGCTTTACGAACTGCGATGCGCAAGAAGGAGAAGTGCCGGCTTGGCGGATACGCTTTGACGATCTCGATCTCACGGTCGGGGATACTCTGGCATTCAAGGGCGCATGGTTCTGCGTGAATGATGTGCCCACGATTCCTTTGCCCACAATGACTTATCCGCTGGCCAAACGACAAACGGGGTTCCTGATTCCCTTCGTGGGGTACGACAACCGCTTTGGATTGCATGCGCAAGGAAGCTTTTATTGGGCCATCAACCCGAGTCAAGACTTGACCGTCTCTCCAAAGTACTACAGTAAATTGGGGTATGGGTCTGATTTTGAATATCGGTATGTCTTGGATCGACAATCTCGGGGACAGTGGTCTCTGCGCTATCTGCAGCAGACGGAGCTTCCCGATGTCGCGGGTGTGACCGATACCGGCGAAGATGCGAAGAAAGGGCGCGCGCTCATCACTGGATCGCACACCCAACAAATCACCGATGCGCTGCTGCTTCGAGCTAATGCGAATGTGGTGACCGATCCCAACTATCTGCAGCAGTTGAGCAATTCAGGGGCGCTGCGAGCGTTACCGAGCAACGAATCAAACCTCTTGGCGACCCAACGGTTGCCTTACGGCAACCTGTATTTGTTGGGTCGATATCTCCAGCCCTTGCAAGCCGGCGGGAAAGATACGTTTCAGCGTCTCCCAGAGACGGGCTATAACCTTCCCAACGTCTCGTTGTTCAATTCGCCCATTTTGTTCGGCGTGGAGGGAAACTACGTCAACTTCTATCGCGAGGAAGGGTTTACACTCAATCGGGTCGATGTAGTTCCGGGCATCGCTACCGATGTGATCGATCTCGGACATGTGGTCGGCATCAGGCCGCAAGCCAAGTTCCGCGAGGCCTACTACACCAGAGGCGTACAATCCAATGAGGCGCAACATCGGGAGACCTTCTGGGTCGGGGCTGACGCGACGTCGAAGCTGACGCGGCGTTTCGGTCTGGACAATGGAGGCAGCCTTCTGCACACGATCGAACCGAGTGTCATGTATGAATATGTGCCGGGTACGGATCAATCGCAGCTGCCTCAGATCGACCAAGTGGATGACCTACCGAAGAAGAATCTCTTGACCTATACCTTGCGCAGTCGCTTGTTGGAGCAAGGCAAGGATCGTGTGCTCAACTGGCTGGATCTGACGCTTGCGCAGAGCTATCACGTGGGCGATGTGCAGACCAGGGCGCGCGATTTTACGCCTGGCGTCAATCCTCCGTTGGGCTCCATTACGCAGCCGCTGCAACCGGCCACCGTCGCCATTCAAGGTAGAAAATTTTCCGACATCTGGGTGCGGGCGGTAATCGGCAATACCCAATTCGGACGTGGGGAGGGGAATGTGGGGGTTCAGCGGCCGCCGATCAATCAGTATCTAACGGTCGACGCCTTCTTCGATCCCTACCGGGGCGGGGTGAGTCAATTTAACACCGACCTTCGACTTCAAGAGGCGAGCAACTGGTATGTCGAAGTGGGGCAGCGATTTTCTCGCGACGGCAATCGGGTGAGACGAGGGGATATCTGGAACCCCATTTCGTTCAATGAGGTGTATGCGCCGACAGAAGAGATTCAATTTGTCACGGCAGCCGGAGGATTCCGTACCCCCTGGGGTTGGACCATCGGCGCCAAGGGCTACTACGATGTGAAGCATAGAAAGAGCCCGGAGTATGATGTCGTCGCCCTCTACCAAAATCCCTGCAAGTGTTGGTCGCTGGGGTTCTACTATTTACAATTCCCCGATCGCCAGCAGTTCAACTTCATGCTGAGCCTCACAGGAATTGGCTGGACCGAAAACGTCGGGACCGCCGTCATGCGATCCATCCTGACGCCACTGCTTTGGGGCGAGCGTGGATTGCCATGGAAGGCTCCGGGTGGGCCTTATGGTCGTCCACAGCAAGTCCCTTCAACCGGTGATGCGCCGGCCGGGAGCGGATAAGGAGCAGAAGTTGGGGTTTGACGAAATCCGATGAGGCCACATGCCTCCGTTGATTGGATGTGTACATTTCTCTGCGGGGTGGTATTGGTCGAACACCTCGCGCGCAGTCTCTTGCCGGAACGCCCCGAAGATCTTCTCGATTCACCGGCTATCCTCGCGAGGATTACCAACGAGTTGATTCACGAATCAATGAGGAAGCAATCCGATGCAGCTGGGGCGATCGCTACGCGATTAGATGCGTAGCCGGTTGCCGGCTTGGGGATTCAGCAGAAGCGATGGCGGGACGCACAGCCGGATGGATGGGGCTCGTCGTTCGACTCGAATGGGCTTGGTAGCATCCACACAGGCTCGTGTATTTGACACCAAAAACGATCGTGGGGTACGATGCCACCCTCAATTTCATGCGAGATGATCTCAATTCTGAAGGAGGACGCAGACGTGGCTGGTGATATCTTGAAGGTTGAAGATTCTACCTGGGATGCTGAGGTGATGAAGGCGTCTGAGATAGTAATGGTTGATTTCTGGGCCGTGTGGTGCGGTCCCTGCCAAATGGTTGCGCCCATTGTCGATGAATTGGCCAAGGAATACGCCGGGAAGCTCAAGGTCCGAAAGCTCAATACCGACGAGAATCCAGAGGTGGCCGGGCGGTATCAGGTGATGAGTATTCCCACGATTCTCTTCTTCAAAAACGGCCAGCCGGTTGAAAAGCTTGTTGGGGCCAGACCCAAACGTCAATTTAAGGAAGTGATCGATTCACTTCTTGCCCAGCATGCAGGGACTGCCTAGAAACCGCCGCCGCAGCCATGCTCACTGAGCTGCGCATCACCAATTTTGCCGTTCTTGAGCAGCTCAGTCTGAGCGTCGACTCAGGATTTACTGTTGTGACTGGAGAGACAGGAGCCGGCAAATCGCTCCTGATCGACGCCATCGCCCTCCTTGTTGGTGGCCGGGCTTCGAGCGACCAGATTCGGTTCGGTGAAGACGAAGCGCAACTCGAAGCCGCCTTCCAAATTCCACCTGACCATCCCATCCTCAAGCGGTTGCGCGCCCAAGAGATTCTTGGGCCGCATGATGCCCAACTCATCATCCGACGAGTGATTGCCCGATCAGGACGGAATCGGGTGTATCTCAATGGAGCGATGAGCCCGGTCCACGTTCTGGAAAAATTCGGGGGCACGCTCGTCGATATTCACGGCCAGCACGACCAACAATCCTTGCTTTCCATCACGACTCAGCTCGACGTGCTGGATGCGTTTGGTCGTCTCCAGGAATTGCGGGGGCAGTATCAAGCGGCCTATGGTGATTGGACGCGATTCCGTCAGGAACGCGCCGAGCTTGCCCTACAGATCCAGCAGGGGGCGCAGCGCGAAGACTACCTGAAATTTCTGCGGCAGGAGTTGGACGACGCTGCATTTCGCCTTGGAGAGGAAGAGTCGCTGCAGAGTGAGCGGCGCCGGTTGGGATCATCGCGTCGATTGGGTGAGTTAGCGTCAGAGGCTCAAGAACGGATACAGGCCGACAGTTACGGGATCTTGCCCAACCTGGCGCTGATGGAGCGGGCATTGGGAGAACTCGCTCAGATTGATCCTGAGATGCAGGGAGCCGGTCGGCTTGCAGCTGATGCGAAAGTGCTCTTGAGGGAGGTAGCGGATTGCCTTCGCGGTTACGCCGATCGCTTGGATACCGATCCCATGCGATTGGCTGCGATCGAAGATCGATTGGCCGTGATTCAGAAACTGAAGAAGAAATACGGTGGAACCGATGAGGCCGTCCTAGAGACCCACTGCCGAGTGCGGGAAGAACTTGAACGCCTCCAGCACTCGGATGAACAGCTTGAACAATGTGATCGTCAGATTCGTGAGCAGCAGCAGAAGGTTTCTCGGTTGGCACGGCAGCTCTCCATAAAGCGGACGGAAGCAGCCAGGCGGATGACGAAAATGGTGCGCCAGGAACTCGACGCACTCAAGATGGGGCAGACGCAGTTCCTGATTCAGATTGTCACGAGTGAAGGCGATGACGCCTATGGCGCTGATGGGGCGGATCGCGCCGAGTTTTTACTTTCAGCCAATGTGGGTGAGCCGCTGAAGCCGATTTCTCGCGTCGTATCCGGGGGGGAATTGTCTCGGGTGATGTTGGCGCTGAAGTCTGTCCTCGCCGATGTCGACCAAGTGCCGGTGCTTATTTTCGATGAGATCGACACCGGTGTCGGAGGGGCCGTTGCGGCTGCGATTGGGAAACGGCTGCGGGCCCTGGGGCAGTTTCATCAAGTGTTCTGCATCACCCACCTGCCGCAGGTGGCTTCCCAAGCCCAACACCACTTGTGTGTGGAAAAGTCGCAGGTGAAGGATCGGACGGTGACGACGGTGCGTTCGTTGAGCGGCATGGGTCGGGAAAGCGAGATTGCGCGCATGCTCGGAGGGGAGACGGTTACCAAGAAGATTCGAGAGACCGCAGCGGAACTGATTGCTGAACCCCATGACTAACCGGGCTGAGAGAAGGAAGTTACGTTTCTGGAACACTGCTCGGAGAGGCTGCAATGGCCATGGCGGGGAGTGAGGCCTTGCATTCGTTCATCACTCGAGTAAAGAGGTCCGTCAGCATCGGGTCGAAGTGCGTATGAGACTGAAGCGAAATCTGGCGGATCGCATCGTCAATCGACAACGGGGAACTACCAGGAGTTTCTGCTGTCAGATGGTCGAACGCTTGCGCAATGCAGACGATGCGGGACAGAAGGGGAATACCCTCGCCCTGGAGTCCGTGGGGATAGCCTTGCCCATCCCACCGCTCGTGATGGTACGATACAATCTGACCCACCTCAGCCGGTAACCCTAAAGGAAGAATCATGCGAGCGCCCCTATCGGGGTGTTCCTTGCAAGCGGCCGCCTCGCCTGAGGGAAGCATCTGGTTGTCGGAAAATCTGTAAGCTGTCAGGCTGATTTGTCCAAAGTCGTGAAGAAACGCTCCCAAGGCCAAGGATTTTTGCTCGGCGATCGTGAGGTTGAGACGATTAGCCATCAATGTGGCGTAAAAGCTCACTCGGCTCGAATGATTCAGTAACTGCCGGTCTTTCGCTTCTAGTATGTCCGACAAGAGAGGGAGCAAGTCCTGATCTTCTTGATGAAGGGCAGCGTCGCTTTGTGCCTTCTTCCCGATTGAATAATAGCCGGCCTTGAGCGTTTGCCAGATATGTGTGCTGTCCTGTTCAGAGCCCCAGAGATCAGATGATGATTGAAGAATCTTGCGGATAAAGTCGAGCCGTTGCTTCTTCTCCAGGGTCTGGTTAATCAAAGTAATGAGCTCTGTCACGTTAAACGGTTTGAGCAAATAACCGGCAGCCCCATGACGAAGGCCTTCCATGGCCGACTTCAGGCTCCCATATCCCGTAATGATGATGACTTCGATATCAGCATGATCGTGCTTGATATCCTGAAGAAGGTCCATACCATGGCGATCCGGAAGCTTCTGATCAAGGGTGATGAGATCGATCTGCTGTTCGCTCAGAATTTCGAGAGCCGCTTTGGCATTTTCTGCTGAGCGAATGTCGAAAAAGGGACGGAGAATGACTTTGAGGGCGTCGCGAGGGCCTGCTTCGTCGTCTACGACGAGCACGGTTGGCTTTGCCTTTGTCGATTCAGGTGTCGCTGCCATGCTCATAGTGGTCATCTACCCCTAAATACGTATTCTGTCAAGCAATTCTCATTCCTTTTCGAGGAGTTAGGGAGTGGGTGTCAATAGGAAGGGGCGAGTCTACGTAGTGTAACTATATGTAGTTCATACTAACGTTTGACTACATATTCTACTGCGTGGGTTGAAACTAATTGAGTGGGATAAATCACGCAACCAATTGAAGAGGTGTGTTATTCCTGCACTGCCGGCTCCGGCTCTTGGCTGGCGGCATTATCTGGACGGCCAATGCCAAGAGTATCCATGCGATATTTCAGCATGCGGCGGCTGATCCCGAGTAGATTGGCGGCGTGAGTCTGCACGTAGTTGGTTCGCTTCAGCGCATCAAGAATGATCTCCCGCTCGAACTCCATCACCGCTTTCTCTAGAGACATTCGCCCGGCCAGGGTGTCGTCGCGGAGTGAAGATGATCGGGAATCACTCTTGAGGATCGTGGGCAAATGCTCCGGCGTGATCTGGGCGGCATGTTGTGACCAGATGAAGGCCTGCTCGATGATGTTCTCCATCTCACGGACATTGCCCGGCCACGGGTAGCGCGTGAGGAGTTCCAGCGCGTCTTTTCCAAGCTCAATGGGCGGGCGCTTTTCTTCTTCTACTCGCTTGGCGAGGAAATGTTTGGCAAGGAGCGGAACGTCCTCGCCTCGCTCACGAAGCGGAGGGAGGTAGAGTGCGATCACATTGATGCGATAATACAAGTCTTCGCGGAATTGTCCCTTCCGGACGAGTTCATCAAGGTTCTTATTCGACGCAGCGACGATGCGCACGTCGACTTTGATCGATTGGACGCCCCCGATTCTGGTGAACTCGCGTTCTTGCAGCACCCGGAGCAGCTTCGCTTGCGTCATGGGGCTGAGATCACCGATTTCGTCGAGGAAGAGGGTCCCGCTGTTGGCCAGTTCAAACTGTCCCACGCGACGCGCTGTGGCATCCGTAAACGAGCCCTTTTCATGGCCGAATAATTCGCTTTCGATCAGTGTTTCAGGCAATGCCGCGCAGTTCAGCGCGATAAACGGTCGATCTCGTCGCGAACTGTTGTAGTGCAAGGCTTTTGCAACCAACTCCTTGCCCGTTCCGCTTTCTCCGGTAATCAGGACGGTCGTGCGACTGTCTGACACCTGCTCAATTTTCGCGTAGATTTCCTGCATGCCCTGGCTTTTCCCGATCAGATTGTGAAAGGCATAGCGCTGGAGGACTTGGGCCCGTAGCCGTTTGACTTCGCGTTCCAACTCCAGGGAATTCAATGCACGATCGACGACGATGCGCAATTCTTCGACCTCGAAGGGTTTCGACAGGTAATCCGCCGCTCCGAGCTTCATCGCATCGACGGCGGTCTTGACGGACTTGGTGCCCGTCAGCATGATGACCGGTGTCATCTTGTTTTCCGAGCGCAGGGTTTGCAAGACTGCCAGTCCGTCGGTTCCCGGAAGAATCACGTCGAGCAGGACCAGATCCGGCCCTTCCTTCCGAAACACATCGAGCCCTTCCTGCGCATCGGCTGCCTGGAAAATGTCGTAGGAAGGTTCCAGAACCATCTTGAGAGAGGTACGTACTCGCGCATCGTCGTCGATTAAGAGGACTCGTTTCTTCGTAGTCGAAATATCCACCGCGCTCCTATTTCATGTCAGGTGAGGGACGGAAGATTGATGCGAAATGTCGTACCAACCCCTTCCGTACTCTGCACTTGAATCTCACCCTGGTGCTCTCGAATGATCTGATGGGCGATGGTCAGCCCTAATCCCGTTCCTTCGTTCTCTCCGCTCGTGTGCTTGGTGGTAAAGAACGGATCGAAGATGTGTTCGAGATTGGCGGCTGAGATGCCTTGCCCCGTATCCTCAATTACGATTTGAACCCAGGCGTTGCCTTCCGGCTTCATGAGCTTATTAGTCCTGACCCGAAGGGTACCGCCTCGTTCCCCGATGGCGTCCATCGCGTTCAGGAGCAAGTTCAAGAGAACCTGTTTTATTTGTTGCCGATCTAACATGGCACGAGGAAGCTCAGACGCCAACTCTTTTTCAATCTTGATCCTCAGGCTGTCCGCCTTGACCTCGATGAAATAGAGACAGGACGACACGATGTCGTTCAAATCTTCGTCCGTCAGTTTGGGCTCCATGTAACGGGCATAGTCGAGAATCTCCCGGATCAAACGCTCGATTCTATGGACGTCGTCGAGCACCACTCGGCTGAAATCTCGAATAAATTCAATATCATCCTTTCGTTCAGGGGCGAGTTGAATGAAGGTCTTGATCGAGGTCAGGGGGTTTCGGATTTCATGGGCGAAGCCTCCGGCGATGATTTCCAAGGAGCGTAAACGATCAGTCCGTCGCATCAGGGTTTGCGACTGGTGAAGATCCTCGTATACCAAGATGGAGTCCAACGCGTTGGCGGCGCTCTGCGCCATGGCCGTCAGGAGTTCCATGCTATCGGGGTCGGTACAGTTTGTTGCTGGCTCTGATTGAAGCAAGACGAACGCGACCAATCTTCCCCTATTGACGAGCGGGATGGCAAGACTGCTGCACAGATCTTTGAGCATGTTTGACAGCGCATCATTCAAGGCTTTCGAATGTATGCCATCAGCGAAAATGGACCTGTCGAGAATCTGGTGGTGCTGGGCAAGTTGGTGCACAAGGGGGTGATCGAGAGGAATAACGGGCGGTGCTGATTGCGTATGGTCCGAACCCTGTGCGACGAGGCGACGAAAACGTTCGCGTTCACGCTCGACGAGATAGAGGGAGCCCTGCTGATACCGCACGACTTCAGATAGTCCCGAAAGAATACGTTCGGCAATCACGGAGAGACTCGTGATGTGCCCCATGTCCCGGGCAAACTGTGTGAGGCGTTGGAGCGATTCTGCGCCTGATTGGGTAGCCACCATCTGTGGAGAAGCACGGTCCGTCATAGAGACTTAGGGATGGCGATCGATCGCCTCATGCTGTTACGTAATTACTGTTATCGAAGTTGGCGGTGCGGGGAATACGACCGTCACCAGGGGGGAGTATACACGGCGAGCATAGTTTCAGCCAGCGGAATTGGCCTTCTGGGCAACGGCGAGAAGAAGTTGGCTGTCGAGGACGGGGACGATCCGAAGCGGGCGAGCGCCGGCATGGACCAGGAGGCGAGCCAGTTCATTCCGTTCATAGCTATGAAGGAGGCCATGGCGAATGGCTTCACGCAGGCGGCCAAAGTAGTGAAGGACGATCTGGGCGGGGGCGCTGAACTCGTCTTGACCCGCAGTTCGCAGGTGGCGGCGAAAGAGCGTCGAGAGATCGGTATGCGGTTGAAAACACGTCACGACGATCGTTCCCTCTGGGTGCAAAGCTTGAAGCGCCTGCCGGAGACTGTTGAGAGGAGAGGGGGTAAAGGGGAGGGAGAGGTGGTACAGGATACGTCCAATGGAATGTTCCACGAAAGGAAACGACGAGTCCCAGTCAGAGCGCAGCCATCTCGTCTCAACCAGTTGGGCGGAAGAGACGATCGCTGCGAATGTGGTGGCCAACTCACGAACAAATGTATGGACATATCGTTCCGCAACCTTCAGGGATTCATGGGACTGGTCAAGCCCGACGTAGTGGAGCGGACCGGCCGGCGGTCCGCTCTGGTGAGTCAACCGATACGCCTGGTTTGTCAGCATTACACGAGCAAGGTC
This sequence comes from Nitrospira sp., assembly GCA_005239465.1. Lineage (GTDB taxonomy): Bacteria > Nitrospirota > Nitrospiria > Nitrospirales > Nitrospiraceae > Nitrospira_D. The sequence continues at coordinate 14,389 of SPAW01000062.1, forward strand.
GCTTTGCCCGCAGCCAATATCGAGGACCGTCATGCCTGATTCAAGAGGTAGGAGCTGCCGATAGAGTTCGTCCTCCAACGCCCAGTAGTCGGGCAGGTTTCCTAGTTGAGGGAGTTGGGCCAGACGAGCCACCCAGAGGGCGTCGCGTGTGGCCTGAGAGACATGGTGGCGAATGCGGATGCGTTCATGCTCCAGCTGCTGTTGGTGATGAATGTCTCGCGCGGTCGGTTCGAGCATCTGGATCGATGGACGGTCGCCGGTCATGGTGGCTGAAATCTGCTTGAAGAACGTCCGAAACGCTGCGGTATGGCGCTCGTCGTGGGCACTGGATTCACAGGAGACATCAGCCTGTAGCGGCACAATGACCGGTGTAGTTCCCAGAGCGCGGAGGGCCTGGTCTAGAGGGCCGAAAGTGTGTTCAACGGGGCGATTCTTTCTGGGAGACGTAAGGATGATCGGCGGTGCAGCCAGTGCGGCGAGGTCAGTCGTCGTCGTGGCCAAGCCGGCATACTCTCCGGCGATTGCGTCGCTGACGAACTGGTCGAGGTTGACATTCAGACCCCAGAGGTTGGCGATGCCTCTTCGAAGGCCATGCCGGTAGTCCGTGATCACATCATGCCGGTAAGTGGTTGAGAGGGCGGTCTGTACATCGAGGACGGGATTCAGCAAGAGAAGATGACCGGCTGCTTGGCTCCGTGCCATGACTTTCAGAGCCACCCTCGCGGCGATGTCTTCGGCGAGGAGGGCCAGGGGGGCGGTCGGCCAGGTGGTGCGGACAAACTCCAAGACATGCTGGAGATCCACCTGCATGCTGCGCAGGGTGGTCTGCAGGGCGTCGCCATCGCTTTGGCCCACGTGATTCGTGTGGTCGTAGCGAAGCGCGCGGAAGCGATTGGCGGCCAGGTAAAACGAGAGCGGCAAGTAGTCGGTCTGTGTCTGTCCGAATCCAGGGACGATGACGACGATCGGAGTGCTGGGTGAGATTTGATGGCGGGCATGGTCATCCGTCACGGCAATGATCTGATGCCGTGCGTTTCGACATTCTCGTCTGGCGCTGACAATCAACGAGCGGCCAGCAATGCCTTCAAGATCCATAGAGGAACCGATGTGCTGCGCGACCACACGGTTGATCTCTCGCTCTGCGAAAGGCGTCAGTTGGACAAAGCGGATGCCGATGCGTTGTCCCGGCTGCGATGGACCAGGCTTCAGTTCGGATGGGACCGTGTGATCTGGAGTGGTCCAGATGATGCGAGCGGTCAGGATTGCTTCGAGTGCCTCCGGTTCATGCGTTCTCGGCTGATCGAGCGATCCAGTCGCAGAAAAGTGAAGCGCGATCACGTCGTCCACAATTCCTGGGGCCTGTCTCATTTGGAGGCAGGCGCCGCTGCGACCGAAATTTACGACAAGTCCCAGTGGTCGATGGGCAGTTGCGTCGAGCGATGGGGTATCGATGCGAACGGGCAGTGCGACGCGGACTCTCACGGCTTCGCGATGATCTATGCCTCGGAGATCTGTCTCCACGAAGGTCGGGGTGAGGTCAGCCGCATCATCAGGCAGCGAGAGCAGGGCTTCGACAGTCAAGGAGAGGGTGCGCTCGCGAGCCCCATCGATGAACGACGCCAGCACTTTCTGCTCGATGTCGTTTAGGGAGGTGAAGTTGAATGCGAGGCGCGAGTTCTGCGGTTCGGCGCTGGTCTGGCGCGGAGCTTCTCCGCGATCATGAGCGGTGGCTTGTAATTCCAACATCCCAACGGCGGTCTTGAGGATCACGTAGGCTGGCTGCTGTTCGAGTGATGGGAGCAGACCCTCAACCACCAGTGCCGCTCCGCCCGGACCAAGATTTGTCACGGTTCCATCGCGCATCGCGTTACCAATTGTAATATGTGCTGGGAGATGGACGGCTGCCCGTATGTTGTTGCGGCGATCGGGCAGGGGCTGTGATGGTTGAGCAGTTGGAAGAGAGGTCGTCAATACGGCCGGCGCCGGAGTCTGAGGAAGCGTCAATGGTGATGGCTCTACCGATGTCGTTGCCGGAGAAACGGGAGGGCTCGGTGGAGTGAGGGGAGCGCGCGTCTCAGGTATGGGCCCCGCTGGAATCCAAATCTTGATGGACAGCATGCCGCCGGCGGGGGCCAGGAAATCTAAACGACCTCCCAGTTGCTTTATCAATGCGTAAGCTTCAAAGAGATCGGCGGTTTCCTGGAGTGGTGGCCCCTGCTCCGTGGCGACGACATCGGTTTCCTCGAGATGGATTTCGACTTCAGCGGGAGGCATCGGTGGAAAGAGGGTCGGCACGGGCTCCATCCGAGCGCCGGTTGGACCGATAGCGGCCGTGCTGATTCTGAGTCGATGATGGCTACCCACGGCGGTCACATGGCGTTGGGCATGTGAGAGCAGAATGCGCAAGAGCTGCATCGTGGGCTCAAGGCTTCCCGTGAAGGGCGGAAGATCAGATGCGTACGCACGCTCGATTCGGTCTGTGTTCAGAAGCGGGGGGTGAGTTGTGGCCAGAACGGCATCAATGACGTCGTTGATGGTGTCTCGTTGAACTCCGACTTCTGTCACAGTCTGGGCAAGTTCTTCTCCCAGACGAACGGCTTCGGTGGCGTGGAGCATCAGTGATTCGACCTGCTCATCGAGACGGGCCTCTCGGATGGCTCCGAGTAACTGCTGGGACTGGGTTAGAACTGCAGCTAGGGGAGCCTGAAGGTGCTTGGATAAGGTCGAGAGACGCTGTGCCATGGCGACAAGTCGATCGGTTTCCCGAAGCTGTTCCTCAAGGTGGTGGATAGTTTCTTCTTGATGGCGACGGCGTGAAATGTCGCGTAAGAGGCCCAGCGTGCCTAGGTATTTCCGCTGGGGATCGTAGAGGCCTTTGGCGCTGATCTCTGTTTTGATACGAGTGACAGCTGGTTTGTCGTGGGGCGATTTGCGGGCCAGTTCAACTTCAATTCGCCGAGAGGCTCTTGCTCCTGTCCGGCGATCATCAAAGCGATGGCGTGCGCGACTGAGCTGATCCGCCGGGACCACGGTGGAATAGGGGGAGCCGGTCAATTCTTCCGGTGTATAGCCCAGTAACTCGGTGATCGAGGGACTCAGGTAGACGAAGCGCCCTTCCGCATCGAGTTCATACAATACATCGGCCAATGTTTCGACCAGCCGCCCATGGCGCTCCTGCGTTCGTTCGAGGGTGGCGCGTAGCGCGCGTTTTTCGAGGGCGTCTTTTGTGTACAGCACCAACTCCGTCAGAAAGGCGGGCGATTTTTTGTAGAGCAGGAAGTCTGCTCCCGCCTGCAGGGCGTTTAAGGCGGCGGTAGAGTCGCTGCGGTCTGTTTGCAGCACGAGTGCGGCGTAGGGAGCAAGACGCTTCAGCTCAGGAAAGATAGGCGTCGTGCGTTGCTCAAGCAGGTGTTCGTCGATGAGGATGAGATGCCACGGCGCTCGAGGCGCCCACTGGAGCGCTTCCTCCAGAGAGTAGACGGCCTCAACCCGAGAGGAGGGGAAAAACCCGCGGAAACTGAGCGTGACCAGTTTGATTTCTTCAGCGACTTCATTGATGAGGAGAATGGCAACTGGCTCACTCTGCGGCATGAAGCGATTCCCGGTGTTTCTGGGTAAGCCGAGTCAGCCCAGTCCCAGAGGTCAAGGTGATCCAGTGGGTCCTCTGCTTGTAGGCGACCTACGCTCCTATCGCTTTAGGCAAGAGGTCATGAGCCGATAAACCTGCGCCGGCGCTGCGTCTTGAATACCATAGTGTCAGGCGAGAAACCCAGACTACTTCGCGCGAAAGTCACGCTTCTTTTGTAGGGGAAGGTGAAGCCCGGACGGTTTTGAACGAACAATTTTGGACGGATGGCAAGGCGTGTAAAGATGGCAATGCCTGCCGGACAAGTCTTTGCCGGCAGGCCGGAGGAAATCGAGATTAGGGAGCAATGGTAGCGCTCTGCGAGGGGCAGGCGCCCGGGGTCATATAGAGCAGGTAGTTGCCCATGCCGTGTTGGAATTCCTGTATGTGCAGCGGGTGATGATGCACCATCACCATTTCATAGTCTTCCTCCTTGGTGACGGGGAACCCCTGACTGTCTTTATAGACTTGATGAGGTTGGAATTCACGGAAGGTGCCGTCCAGGTCAACGTCTGGCACGGTTCGTAGCAGGGTCTGTTTCCTGGTCTTGTTCTCAAGGGCGATCATGAGGAGCTCATCGTGACCGTGGGGATAGGCAAATTTGACACAGCCGTCCATGCGAAACTTCAAGGGCGCGCTGTGGACTTGGACACCATGTCTGATTTCGATGCCTTCGTCTGTATGATCCGGTCCTCGCTGGCCGAACTTGCTGTAGCAGACAATGTTGACCCCTACCTGATAGACATCCATCTCTTTCATCGGTTTGGATTCCGGCGCAAAGTACATCGTGAAGGTCGCCATCACATCTTTAGTAGGAGGGGCCTTGTGATAGAACGCGACGACGGACATTAAGCGATCGTTTTTCGCGAGCTTCACGCCATATCCATCTGGAAACCGAGTCTCGGTCATTTCCAGACCAGCACCTCCGAAGAAAAGAGGCTCGCCGGGGCAGGAGACGCTGGGCTTACTGTTATTCAACATCAGGATATGGTGAAGGAAATTCTTGGGGAGTTCCTTGCCATCCTTGGTGAAGATGGCCGACTTGAAGCCCACCAGGTACATGTCTTTGGGAAGTTGAAAGTTGTGCCTGGGCATGGAATCGCCCATGTCGCCATCATGGCTGGTAGGGAGATCGAGGGGACCAAAAGTCAACGTGACGGTATCATCTTTGATGGTGACGGTCGTGGGTGCCTGGTTTTTCAGCGTGGGGACCGCATGATGATCATGCCCCCCATCGGCATAGACCGGTGACCCCATCAAGACAGCGATCAAAACAACGAGGGACCATTGCATAAAACCTCCAACAGAAGGTGAAGATTCAGACAGTGTATATGAACAGGTGCGAGGATTGGCTTCTACGCCTCGGGAAATAGATTGGGTCATTGAGGTATGGCCGGCGAGGTCAGCCGTTTCCATCGATATTTGCCGCCCTGCGTACGCGGAGGGATATTGTTGCGAGTGTCCACTCGAGTATACCACCAGATCCCATTAGCCTCAGTCCCATCCTCTGAGAGGAGGAGCTCAAAGCCTCCTTCGCGATCATTGCCGGGCTGCTGCCAGGTGCCATGCCAGAAACGGTCCGCAAACTTGGTGGTGACAAATTGCCCGCCATGTTGAGTGTAGGGACCGTTGCCGTTCTTATCCAAGGTTGCCTTGTAATGCTTGTCATCTCCGATTCCTTCGAATTCGAGAATGTCCCATTCTCCACTAAGGTCCGGTGCCGCGGGAAGGGGCATATTGCTGACAAGATGGTGAGGGGCGGCGGCAACGGGCGGTTGAGCGACCGGACCAGCTAGCTGAACCGATCGAAACGATTCGTGCCACGACAACAGCACCCATTGTCCATCGCGACGTTCAAGGACGCCGGTTTCTCGCAAGGGGAGGACGGTGCGTTTCTGCTCCGGTCCCTCGCCGACGTAGCGGATGTAGTCGAGTTCCATCGTAAACCAGGCCAGTTCGCCCTTGGTCCAGACTTTCAACTCGAGAATCGGGATCTCGAACCTCTGAACGTTGACGAACTCCTCCTGCATCTCCCGTTCAAACTCCGGCCACCCGACATACTTGCGTCCGCCGATCGAGAAACTCGTGATGTCGGCATCGTGAGCCATCAGGCGGGAAAGGGTAGGCATGTCTTTTTCGGCGTTGGCACGAACCATTGTGCGAATGGCCGATTCTGGATCAGTTGGTTCCGGAGCGATCGCAAATGTGGTGGAAGTAATGCCGATGGTAAAGAACAGGCTCCACAACGTATGTTGTACAAGACGGATCATGAACGGCTCCGTGTGATTCAACTCTCAGTGAAGAGAGAGGCAAGAGGCTGGGAGGACAAATTACACGGCCTTGTGAGTCTTGTCAACAACGAAGTAAGGCGATGGCCACGGCCTATGGGTGTGCGATCACCACGACGGTGACGTTGTCCTCGCCACCGCGCTCGAGCGACTCGGCGATGAGGCGGTCGCATGTCCGGATAGGGTCGCCCTTTGCTTTGGAGAAAATATTTCGGATGTCGTCATCCTCCAACATCTTGGTTAATCCGTCTGAGCAGAGAAGCAGGAGATCCTCTGGCTGCAAAGGATATGATGTGACAACCGGTTTGACCGGTGACGACATTCCCAGTGCGCGAGTGAGGACGTGACGTTCGGGATGGGTCCGTGCGGACTCTTTCGTAAGGATGCCGCGTGCGAGGTATTTTTCGATCAGCGTGTGATCACGGGTAAGGGGAGTGAGTGTGCCGGAGCGGAACCGATAGGCGCGACTGTCACCGAGATGGGCCACGTGAGCCGTAGGAGTCGGTAGCGAGAGAATCAAGAGCAGCACGATAGTGGTGCCCATCCCCTTCAGCTTGGGATCCAGTTTGGCTCGTCCAAGGATCGCGTCGTGTGCTTGTGCGATCAGGTTGGTCAAGAATTCGGTGGGTGCGCCATGTCCGTGATCGGGATGGAGGAGCTCGGCTGATAGTTCGGCCTGTGCTTTCACACTGGCGATGGCCGTCTGTGCGGCGATCTCGCCTCCGACATGTCCGCCCATCCCATCGGCGACGGCCCAAAGTCCTAAACGGTCGATGATGGCAAACGCATCCTGGTTCGAAGCGCGCGCCAGGCCGATCTCGCTTCGACCGATACCAACCCAGGCGCTCATCGTGGGAATGTTGGGTGAAGGGACATTGGTATTGGGGATGGACCGACTGATGGAGGACCAAAGCGCGACAGCATTTCCTTGTAAACGAATGCAGTGAGGGGGACAAGATTTTCTGTGTCGGCTGCGTTATAGGCCAGCAGCAAATCCAGCGCTGTGCAATCCCCACGGCGCCACCGTGACCAGAGCCGTACCGCATCCCAGCCGTCGAGGCCTCGGAGCGCGGACTCCCGCTCGATCCCAACCTCCTGTTCGATGTGTTTGAGCCCCCCGCGCAACCCCAGGCGGCGTGCGGCGAAACACAGGTCGAAGTGGGGCATAGGGAGCTGGAGCCTGGGAAATTTCGCACGCAAGTAGGGCACATCGAATCCGCTGCCAAAAAAAGTCACCAGAAGTTCGCATTGATCAAGCTCTGCCTGCAGCCGATCGGACGTCAAGGTTTCTCCTCGAACCAGGCTGATCGTGCGCCCATTCCGATGGAGTCCGACGACGGTCACATCTCCATTGTGCGGCGATGCGCCGGTCGTTTCGATGTCGAGGTAGACCGTGCGGGACCGGCATGGTTCATAGAACCGCCAATGGTCGCGGCTCTCGAGACGCGAGGCGAAAAAGTTCAGTTGTCCCGCATCAAATTGTGATTGTGCGAGCGTGAGCTCGCGATCGTACCAGGATTTCCGATCCGGAGAGAAGCCTGCGACACGTGGTTGCTTCAAGAAACTCTGCCAATCGAGCAGGCCCTCTTGCCACAACCGACGTTCCGTGGCAGGCCCGATCCCTTGAAGGAGGACGAACGTAGAGGTCAGCATCTTATGGTGATTGTAGCCTTGATTTCACATAGGAGACAAGCTAGAGTTCGCGCACGTTTGAATGAGTTGTTCGATGAACGGTTTCTGGTAAGAATTTGCACCAATGCATGACTGAACCGGCGAAGCGCATCCGTATCATGGTGGGCGGAGTTCAACTCGAAGCGGAACTCAAGAGGACAAAAACTGCGGACGAAGTGTATGCAGCGCTTCCAGTCCAAGCTCCGATCAACACATGGGGCGAGGAGTTCTATTTCAAGATTCCCGGCATCAATGATTATCGGGAAACCGCGACGAACCAGGTCAAGATCGGCGACGTTGCCTATTGGGGAGCCGGGCAGATCTTGGCGATCTTTTTCGGGCGAACGCCGATGAGCATGGGGGCCGATCCGGTTCCAGCTGATCGTGTGAATGTGATCGGGAGGATCGTCGGGGATGCGACGCAACTGCGCCGTGTGATGGACGCGCCCACCATTCGAGTTGAGCGAGGGTAGGTACGATGCGCCTGTCAAAGGAACGTGTGCGGCACATGGCGGAAAGCCTGGTGGGACGTCTCCAGCAGGAGGGGCACATTGAGTTGGTTGGGGAACGCAAAGCGTTTGTCGACGCGCTGGGTCATGCCATGACGGACGAGTTGTCCGTAGAAGATCGCGTGAATGCGGAAGTGCGGCAAATGCTCAAGGTCTACGAAAAACAGATTGAGCAAGGGCAGGTCGATTACCAGAAAATGTTCCAGAAGGTGAAGCAGAAGTTGGTCCGCGAACGTGGCATCATCTTATAGGGCGTGAAACGTGAAGCGTATTTCGTGAAGCGCTTGCGAACGACGAGATGCGAACGACAAACGACGAGTGACGCATGCTGAGCGCAGACAAGGTCAGTCACCTGTCTCATGTCATCCTTGACGCGGTCAAGAACAACACCGCGGTGAAGGTGAAGAGCGACGACGAGCGAGTCTTGAAGGAGATTAAGCGCGTGCTTGCGGCCGAACTGTCGCAGGAAGAAGCGATCGATCGGAAGGTCAAGGCCAAATTAGCCTCGTATTCCCGCGGTATTATTGAGGGCAGCGCGGAGTGGGAGGTGCTCTATCGGAAAACATTTGAGGACGAGATGCGAAAGCATACCAAGGTATAGACGGCATGTGGCGATGAGAGGGACCATGAAACAGGTCGCGATCATTAGTGTCATCCTGGTGCTCATGGGAATGACGGCCTGTTCGTCAAAGCAAAAACCACTGGTTCCGCTTGCGCTTATCGACAGCGGGGTGAAGCCCCAGGCGATGACATTGACGGAACAGGGGACTCAGGCCTATCAGGCCAAACAGTTTGAAGACGCCAAAAAATATTTTGAACAAGCGGTCGCAGCAGCGCCCCAGTCTGGGCAGGCTCATTATAACTACGCCTTGTCCCTGAATGCGCTCGGCGATTCAGAAGTCGCGCGGCAGCATTTTCTTGAAGCGGCAAATCTGGCTCCAGGGGACAAGACCATCTGGGACTCTCCAGCGTTGGCGCCGTTCGGCAACCCGTACCCTAAGGGATACTCAAAAGAACGCCCCTACGGGCCCAATCGAATGATCTTCCCCGGCCAACGACCAAAGCAATAAGGATAGGCACATGGCCAAGGAACTAGTGGTTGGGGATAAGGCGCCGGAACTCTCGCTTCCGGACCAACATGGCATGACGGTCACGTTGAAGCGCTTCAAAGGCAAGCAGATCGTGCTGTACTTCTATCCGAAAGACGATACGCCCGGTTGCACAAAAGAGTCCTGTGACTTTCGCGACGTGGAATCGCAGATCCTGCGGGCTGGAGGCGTGATCGTGGGAGTGAGCCTGGATGGGAAGGAGTCCCACCAGAAGTTCATCAAGAAGTTCGGACTGCCTTTTTCGCTGCTCAGCGACGAGGATGCCTCGATCTCCAAGGCCTATGGCGTGTATAAAGAAAAGAACATGTACGGCAGAAAGTATTGGGGCATTGAGCGCAGTACGTTCGTCATCGATGCCGATGGAAAACTGAAGGCGATCTTCCGAAAGGCCAAGGTCGACGGACACGTCGACGAAGTGTTGACGGCGTTACGGGCATAGTTAGTTGTTGCACACGGACGCCGCCCCTCCTGGATTCTGAATAGGGCGATGCGGGCTAGCTCACATTGTTCATGAGGGTTCATCGCGAAGTCGCCAAGCGAGACAGGCGCGCGGAGGCCAGGGGACTGGCTCTGCCGTCTGACTTCGGCGAGCTCAGTCGAGCCGCGGCAGTGCCTGTCCCGTTGCTCCTCCGGGGACAGGCGCCAGGCAGAAAGGCGCCTGTCCCCAACAGTATGTTGACCGACCGAGCGGCGAGCACGCCCGCCTGGGTGTTGTACCGTTCTCGTCCAGGTTTGTCGCAGCGGCGAATCCGCGATTGCAGTAGAAGCGTGCATGAATAATGCGGGCTAAGATTCACATCCTCCGCAGAACGTGGTTCCTCTCACTCTTGATCACTTGTCTCAGTATGTGCCCCGCAGCCGCGGGGGAGAAAGCTGCGACCACGCTGTCGGTCAAGGACAACCTTACTTCACCCAATCAGTCCGCGGCCATCGAAGCACGGCTTGTCGCCAAGGGTCTGTTGATGAGTGCCGGGCTTGGGGGAGAGCCGCTCGAACTGGTCGTGGATGGTAAAGTCGTCGCCACGGCCATGACCGGCGGGGATGGCAAGGCGTTCTTGGCATACACACCAAAGGCGCAAGGTGTGGTACCGGTTCAGGTCCGAGTCGGCAGCAGTCCACGTGTCCCTCCGGCAGAAGGTCAGGCGAATCTTGCGGTCTGGGAACGGCGCAATCCCATTGTGGCGATTGAAATGGCCGCGTTGATCGATGAACCGTCCTTGCCGAGTCCGCTCCCGGCCATCGGTCTCAAGCTTGAATCGGAGAGAAAGCCGATGCCCGATGCGGCGACTGAACTGGGGAAGCTCACGCAGTTCTATTACAGAGTCATTTATGTCGTGGCATCGCCCGCGGAGGCGGATGGGTTTCACGCGAGTACGCAGGCGAGAGAGTGGCTGAAGACCCACAAGTTCCCGACCGGCTATGTGCTGGTGCTTCCGCCTGGCGAGAACGCATTGGGAACGAAGATCGACGAGCTCCATGCAGCGGGCTGGAAAACGATCAAGACCGGGATTGGCCGTACGAAAGCCTTTGCCGAAGCCTTTCTGCAGCGGCGCTTAGAAGCCGTGATCGTGCCCGAACCAGCCAAAGGCGAAGCCCCGCGCAAAGCGAAGGTGGCGAAGCAGTGGAAAGAGGTGCGGAAGAAACTGTAGCCCTGTCAGTGTTATTGTCAGGTGTCGAATTGCTTCATCTTCCCTTTCTGACCCCAGCTCTAAGAGATATAGGCAGTCATTTCTTCGTGAGACTTTTCCTCTTCGGACTAGGGCTAACTTTCCACGAGGCAGGGCTGTTGGGGATTGCCAGTGATTCGAAGGGTCGCAAGCAGTGAGAAAATGGCTTAAAAAATCCGGCGGAAGTGCTTGGAATGGATGCCGGATTCGTCTGCAAATCCGAGCGATCCCTTGTCCGGGCTCCCGGTATCGTTCAGGTCGATTCGGTAATGCCCACGGACTGCTTCCATGGCGACTTCGAACGGGATGGCGTCGGGGTAGAGGTTGCCGGGAGCGTGGGCCCCTCGTGTCAAGGTGCGGATGGTATCTGCTTCCGCATACTTTTTGTCGGAAAAAATATAGATATCTGCGATCGCATGGTCGCCGAGCTTGTGACCTGGGGTGGTGGGAGGCACATGATCGCTGAGACTGCCGGCGAGCCGTTCCTGTTTGAATCGTTTTAATAGGCCGATGACTTGACTGTCCGTTGCTTGAGGAGGCACGACAAGCCCAATGGTGTTCATTTCTGCGATGGTCGTCTGGACTTTGAAAATAACGGGAGCCGCTTCGGGGTCTTCGATGACTGGAGCGGTGGGGCCTTCGGTGCCAGTCGCCTGTTTGTTTCTGGAACTCGGCACAATCAGGGCGACAAAGAGCCAGAGTCCCAGGAGGATGCCGAACACCACGAGTAACGGGTGGGCGCCGGCGCGTTTACCTTCTTCGTATGGATCTTGATTCTCGCTCATGCCTGGACATCCTTCTTCGGTGGGGCTTCTGCGGGTGTGTCATGCGGGCGTCCGCTCAGGCGCTGTTTCGCTTCGCCCCAAAGGGCATCCATCTCAGCCAGCGTCATGTCTGTCAGCGACCGGCCCATCTCCGCCGCTTGCGCTTCCACGAGATGAAAGCGGTCAATAAAGCGGTTAGTCGATCCGCGAAGAGCCTCCTCAGGATTGACCTTGAGGAAGCGGGCGAGGTTGACGAGGGAGAACAGGATGTCTCCCAGCTCTGCTTCGATGTGTTCGCGTCCACTGAGTTGACTCGGCGCTGATTCCGTCTCGGACAGACTCTGGGACACTGCGTCGCGCAACTCGCCGATTTCTTCTGCTACTTTTCCAAAGACCTGTTTAAGGCCTGCGGCATTATGCGGCCAATCGAATCCGACTCGGGCGGCTCTGCCTTGTGTCTGATAGGCCCGCAACAGCGCCGGCAAGGTTTTCGGCACTCCTTCAAGCGCAGACTGCGTACTACCGGCCGCTTCCCGTTCGGCGCGCTTGATCTGTTCCCATTGGCTTAAGACCTGCTCGCCATTCGTGAGGGCGCCGGCTTCGTCGCCGTTCCCGAACACGTGAGGATGTCGGCGAATTAATTTTGTGGCGAGAACGTCGAGGACATCCTCAACCGTAAAGGTTCCCGCTTCTGCGGCAATCTGGCTGTGAAAGATAACTTGGAGGAGAACGTCGCCCAGTTCCTCGCGCAGCTTCGTGTGATCTTGCTGGTCGATCGTCTCCAGGACTTCATACGTCTCCTCGAGAAGGTAGGGTTTCAACGACTCATGGCTCTGCTTCCGATCCCACGGGCACCCATTGGGGGCGCGGAGGGTCGCCATGAGTTCGATCAGTTTGGTAAATCGTTCAGACATCAGTGTTACAACTGGGCCTAGCTCGACTTATTCATAAATACCTGCTGCGACAGCCGATCCTCTCGCCCGGCGCGGCCGTTCTCATTCAGCCTCCTCGACAGACTGCGAGTATGTCTGCGTCGGCTTCACCTGCGAGCGGCCACGGCGGGCTTCGGTCTCGACAGTCTCGCGACGGCATTCATGAATCATCCGCGCTAAAAGTCATTCGATGAGACCAGGATGCGCTGTAACTGTATACCGAGTGTGGCTGCTGCTTCAATGTCGGGTGGCGGCTTGCGAGCCGATAGGCCCTATGGTAGGGTACCGCCACAGCCATGTGAGTGTCTCGGAGAGCGTCCGATGGCAGACCAGGAGCAGGGATTCGTCGTTCGAGATCGGCGAGGAAGTGGAGGGTCGGAAGACGCTCCGGCCTCTTCTTCGACCACGAAACAGGCGACATCTGCGTCCGCATCGAGGGCTGCGCCGTCTCAGGAGGCCCCGGCGCTCCCGGTCACGTTCACTTCCTTTGTCGTCTCGCTGGGCTCTTCGTCGCTGATGTTGATGGGGGAGCAACTGGACCCTCATCAGACGCCGATGCCGGTCAACCTTCCGCAAGCCAAGGAAATCATCGATCTTCTGTCGGTCTTGGAAGACAAGACAAAGGGCAATCTGACCTCTGAAGAGCAGACGGTCTTGCGTGACATGCTGTATGCGCTCCGCATGAAGTATGTCACGCTGGCCTCACCAAAATAGCCTGGTCTGGAACTCGCCTTTCGGTTCTTTCTTCCGGCTGTCTTCCGGAAGACCACGATCTGCCGGCGGGCTTGAGACTGCCTCGTAAGTTCGTAATAGTCGATAGCATTTCCCTTGCAGGACCGATGCGCAGAGAGACCGATTAAATGCCTGAGTTGGACCATTCCAAGAGTGGGTTGGGAACTTCTCCCGTGAGCATCAGTGACGCTCAGCGGCTTGCCGTCGGAAACAAGCCGCGCGTCTCTACTGCTGATCAGCCCAAGGAACCTGAGCGCAAAACGCTCCATCTCCGTCCCGTCTGGATTGTCCTGATCCTCTTGATCCCCTGCTTGGCGCTGACGCTGTACTACTCGCAGATGGTCGTGCCGGGCAGCGAAGAGACGGACTCGTTCTTGCCCACGACCAGCTACGCGTTCGTTCTCCTCCTGCTCAACCTTGACTTGATCGGGTTCGTCGTCCTGACGCTCTTGCTGTCGCGGAACTTGATCAAGGCGTATTTCGAACGGCGGCATCGACTTGTCGGGTCAGGATTTCGCACCAAGCTCATCGCCGCTTTTATCGGATTCTCCTTGATACCCACCGTGCTGCTTGCGTTGGTCGCGAGCGGGCTCGTCAATAAAGCCGTCGACGTGTGGTTCAGCGAGCAGATTGAAAAGGTGATGAAGGACTCCTATGAAGTTGCGCGCATGCAGCATGCGGGACACATTGCGCTTGCGGTGCACAGCGGGCGGGCGATCGGGCAAGAACTGTTTCGCGAAGACATGCTGATTCCGGAGCAGCGCGATTTGCTGGTCGCCGCGATGGCTCGGAAGCGCATGGAATACGGCGTCGCCGGGATCGAGGTCTTTTCGAGCAAGATGGAAACGCTGACGAAGGCGCTTGATGCGGACGTGCCGACTGGAGTACTGGATCTGCCGATCAGCCAGCTCGTCCTTCAAGTCATTAATGGGAAGCAGGAGTTTACCTCCGTTCAGGAAGCGCAGACCGGTCGGCTGGTGCGCGCAGGCATTCCGGTGGCCTCCAGCAGTCGGCGAGGTGAATTGGAAGGGGTCGTGGTCGTCGAAGCCTATGTGCCGGAGTCGTTGTTGACGAAGATGGAAGGGATCGGCCGTCAGTATGCGGAGTATAAACAGATCAAGGCGATGAAAAACCCGATCAAGGCCGGTGCCTATCTCTTTGTCGCCGTCGTGACGGTGTTGATTCTCTTCAGCGCCACGTGGTTTGGCTTCTATGTGGCGCGCGGCATCACCGTCCCGATTCAGCGGCTGGCGGAAGCGACGGAAGCAGTCGCGCAGGGCGATCTGTCGGTAAAGATTGAGGTGAGGGCGACCGATGAGATCGGCACCTTGATCGACTCATTTAATCGGATGACCCAGGATCTGCAGGGGAGCAAGTCCAAACTCGAGGAGGCAAACCTCACACTCTGGAACACGAACGCCGAACTTGATCGCCGCCGCGCCTATATCGAGACGGTGGTGGACACGATCGCCGCCGGACTTCTGTCGATTGATCGGAACGGGGTGATCACCACGTTCAATCCATCGGGTGAGCGCATTCTGGGGTTGGCTGCCGACCGGTTCCGGGGACGGTCGGCCAATGACGCGTTCAAGGAGTTCGGTCTCGATCTGTTCCAGACCGCCTATGACCGAATGTTGGGCGATGACCGCGATGACCTGGCCTTGGAAGGCCAGTTGGATGTCCAGGGTAAGCTCATCACGATAGGCTTGAA
The DNA here is from genome assembly GCA_005239465.1 of Nitrospira sp. GTDB lineage: Bacteria > Nitrospirota > Nitrospiria > Nitrospirales > Nitrospiraceae > Nitrospira_D. The sequence continues at coordinate 29,397 of SPAW01000062.1, forward strand.
TGGTTCGCGCATGCGGGATGAGGCGAATAAAGATTTGGGGTTTGTGTTGGTGTTCGAGGACCTGACGGAGTTGATCAAGGCCCAAAAAGTCGCGGCCTGGCAAGAAGTCGCGAGGCGCGTGGCGCATGAAATCAAGAATCCGCTGACGCCGATTCAATTGTCGGCCCAGCGATTGCGCAAGAAATTCTTCGAGAAGTCGCCGGATCTTGATCAGGTATTTGACGATGCGACGAACGTCATCATTAATGAAGTCGGCAGCCTCAAACATATGGTGGACGAGTTTTCAAAATTTGCGCAATTGCCCGCTCCCCAAATGACATGCCAATCGCTCCACGTCGTGCTGCAGGAAGTGGTGATGTTGTACCGGGCGGCGCAGAAAGACATCGACCTGATTGTGGAACTGGACGAAGATCTGCCGTCGGTCAATTTCGATCGGGAGCAGCTGAAACGGGTGTTCGTCAACCTGTTCGACAACGCGATTCAGGCGATGAATCAAAAAGGACGGCTGTGGGTGAGCACGAAGTACGATACGAAGCGCAAACGGGCGGTGGTGACGGTGGCGGACGAAGGCCCCGGTATCGCCCCGGAGGATCAGGAAAGGCTGTTCGTGCCGTACTTTACTCGGAAGAAAACCGGGACCGGGTTGGGGCTTGCGATCGTGCGTCGGATCATCACCGATCACGAAGGACAGATTCAAGCCGGGAACAACCAGCCGAAGGGAGCGACCTTTACGTTTGATTTGCCGGTGTAATTAAAGAAAGTGACGAGGGACGGGTGATGAGTGACGAGCGTTGAAACGAAACACGCTCTACTCATCACCCGTCACCGAGCACTCATCACGGGGGAAGCATGTCAGCATCGATTTTGATTGTGGACGACGAAGAGGCGATTCGCACCTCGTTGCGAAGCATTCTCGAAGACGAAGGGTACGAGATGGCGGTAGCCACCAATGGGGCTGAGGCCCTGAAGATCTATGGAACCGATCCGCCCGATCTCATGATTCTGGACATCTGGATGCCGGAGATGGATGGGTTGGAGACGCTGCGGCGCGTGAAAGAGTTTGTGCCGACCGCGCTGGTCATGATGATGTCCGGTCATGGGTCCATTGAAACGGCGGTGAAGGCCGTTAAGCTGGGCGCGTACGACTATATCGAGAAGCCGCTCTCCTTGGAGAATGTCACCCTCCGCGTCAAGCACGCCTTGGCGCAGTACCGATTGGAGCAGGAGAATCGGACACTGCGGACCAAGGTCCAGCAGAAGTTCGAGTTAGTCGGGCAGTCGCCGGCCATGCAGCGACTGCGGCAATTGATTGAAACCGCCGGCCCCACGAACAGCCGGGTGTTGATCGCGGGAGAAAACGGGACGGGCAAGGAGCTGGTCGCTCGCGCCATCCACATGCATAGCGCCAGGGCTGAGCATCCGTTTGTGGCCGTCAACTGCGCCGCGATTCCGGAGACGTTGATCGAGAGCGAACTGTTCGGCCATGAGAAGGGATCGTTCACCGGGGCCACGTCTATGAAGCGCGGTCAGTTTGAACAGGCCGATGGCGGCACGCTGTTCCTCGACGAAATCGGCGATATGAGTCTCAATACGCAGGCGAAGGTTTTGCGGGCGTTACAAGAGCAACAGTTTACGAGAGTCGGCGGCACCAAGCTGATGAAGGTGGATGTGCGGGTACTGGCAGCCTCTAATAAAGATTTGGAGAAAGAAATCGAAAAGGGGCGATTCCGGGACGACCTCTACTACCGTCTCAACGTGGTTCCGATTATTGTTCCCCCGCTACGCGAGCGGCGGGAGGATATTCCGGCACTCGTGCGCCACTTCATGAAGACACATGCCGAGGAGCAGGGCCTGCGGATCAAAGAGGTCTCGCCGGAGGCGATGCAAGTGCTTCAGCAATACGAATGGCCTGGCAACATTCGTGAACTGCGAAATCTGATCGAGCGATTGATGATCATGGTGCCTGGATCCGTCATTGAAGCGCCGCAGGCAATCATGTCTCTCCAGGGGCGGGCCGGCAGTTCCACCGCGGCTTCAATTAGTCAGGCCACGAGCCCGCTCTTCACCAAGGTGTACGACTCGCTGAGAGATGCACGTAATGCGTTCGAAAAGGAATACATTGCCCGCAAGCTTCGCGAGCACCATTGGAATATCTCGCGCACCGCAGAGGATTTGAAGATCGAACGAAGTCATCTTCACCGGAAAATCAAGCTCCTTGATGTGGAGATGCGGCCGGAGGGGTAAGAGGGGACGCCCGATAATTTCCTTACTCGTTCACCGCGCACATCTGATGGTCAGGTTGTCAGGTTCTGGTAAACGATGTTCACGGCGGATGCGCGCAGTTGTAAATCACCAGGCTTCTCCTCCTTGAAACAGATGGAAGAAGGGGATGCTGGAACTTGTAAGCATCGGAATTCTCATCGGACGAACACTGATGGATGAATACAAGAAGATCCGTAGAACCTATCCGCAGTTGATGGTCTATCTCCTGCGTTGACCCTCGCTATTGCCCTCCACTAAGATAACGCGCCCATGACCACTTATCGTGATTCAGGAGTCGATATCGATGCGGGCGACGAGTTCGTCGAGCGCATCAAGCCGCTGATCCGGTCGACCTTTCGTCCGGAAGTTCTCACTGATCTGGGCGGGTTTGGCGGGCTGTTTAGATTCCAGGCCGATAAATACAAGGAGCCGGTTCTGGTGTCTGGAACCGACGGGGTCGGGACTAAGCTGAAGATCGCTTTTATGATGGATAAGCATGACACCGTCGGCATCGATCTGGTGGCGATGTGTGTCAATGATATCGCCGTGAGCGGAGCAGAACCATTGTTCTTTCTCGATTACTTTGCGACAGGGAAATTGTCAGTATCGAAAGCGCAGGAAGTGGTGAAGGGCATTGCAGAAGGCTGCCGCCAGGCTGGTTGTGCGTTGATCGGCGGGGAAACCGCTGAAATGCCCTCGTTCTACCCCGACGGTGAGTATGACCTGGCCGGCTTTGCTGTCGGCGCAGTCGATCGCCCGAAGATCATCGACGGTCGAGGCATTGTTCCTGGAGACCTTATCGTGGGGCTGGCTTCCTCAGGACTCCATAGCAACGGGTACTCGCTGGCACGACGAGTTCTGTTCGATCAAGCGAAACTCGCTGTAACCAATCGGGTACCGGAACTGGATCGTCCGATCGGGGAAGTGCTCCTCACGCCGACTCGGATCTACGCCAAACAGATTCTCACCTTGATTCAAGAATTCCCCATCAAAGGGATCGCGCATATTACTGGCGGAGGCATCACTGAAAATCTTCCGCGTGTGTTTCCACCGGGGGTCCGGGCGCGAATCCATCGAAGTCGATGGGCGGTGCCTCAGATCTTTTCTGTCATCAGCACACTCGGTTCGGTCAAGCAGGAAGAGATGTATCGCGTATTCAACATGGGGATTGGATTGATCCTGGTCGTGCCGGCGGATTTGGCAGAAGCGGTCATGAATCGCGC
>SPAW01000063.1 GCA_005239465.1 Nitrospira sp.
AAACATTATGCTTACTACGGCTTCAAGGAGTTCTTCATCGCCTTGGGGTATAAGGGCGAAATCATCAAGCACTTTTTTCTGGATTACTATAGCTTGAACACGGACATAACAGTGCATTTGTCGCATGGCAAAGTGGAGCGGCACACAGGAAAGACCGATGACTGGACGGTGCATTTGATAGACACCGGCCTGGACACGCTCACCGGTGGGCGAGTGAAGCGGTTGGAATCGTGGCTTAAGGACGACACGTTCATGGTCACATACGGTGACGGTGTGTCTGACATAGACTTGCAAGAATTGCTGCGGTTCCATCGCTCGCACGGTCGAATTGCCACCGTGACCGCCGTGCGGCCTCCCGCCCGCTTCGGGGGCCTCATTTTCGACGGAGACTTGGTCGCCAATTTCACCGAGAAGCCCCAAATCGGCGAAGGTTGGATTAACGGAGGCTTCTTGATTCTTGATCCGCCTGTTTTCAACTACTTGGATGGGGATCAGAGCAGCCTGGAAGTGGATGCCCTGGAGCGGCTGGCCGCGGACCGCCAACTCGCTTCGTTCCGACATGGTCGCTTCTGGCAGTGCATGGACACTATGCGGGACAAGCGCCTGCTGGAAAGCTTGTGGCAAGAAGGGCGCGCTCCGTGGAGGGTCTGGGCGTGAGCAATTTCTGGCTGGATCGTCCAACGTTCGTCACCGGCGCAAGCGGGCTCGTAGGGGGCTGGCTCGTGCGCCGCTTGGTCGAAGCGGGCGCCGACGTGACCTGCCTGGTACGCGACTGGGTGCCCCAGAGCGAGTTGGCTCGGGGTCATCTGCTGGAAAGCGTGAAGGTGGTGCGAGGCGATGTGCAGAATCAAGCCTTGCTGGAGCGCGCCCTGGGTGAATATGAGATTGATACAGTAATTCACCTCGCAGCTCAAACGATCGTTGGAATTGCCAATCGCAATCCGCTATCGACCTTTGAGACGAACATAGGCGGAACATGGATGCTGTTAGAGGCGTGTCGGCGCAGCCCGACAGTGAAGCAGATCGTCCTGGCGTCCTCGGACAAAGCCTACGGCGATCAAGAAACATTGCCCTATGATGAGGCGATGCCGCTGCATGGCCGCCATCCCTACGATGTGAGCAAATCGTGCGCGGATCTCATCGCACAAACTTATGCAGCCACATGGGGTCTGCCGGTCGTAGTTACGCGATGTGGGAATTTCTATGGCGGCGGCGATCTGAACTGGAATCGCATTGTACCTGGGACGATCCGGTCGGTCCTGCGACGACAGCGCCCGATTATTCGCTCGGATGGACAGCTTGTGCGCGATTACTTTTACGTAGAGGATGCTGCGGCGGTCTATATGCTGTTAGCCGAGCAGTTGGCAGCGAACCCTGATTTGCGCGGTCAAGCGTTCAATTTTTCCAACGAGATCCCGGTGACAGTACTGGAACTGGTCCAGCGGATTCTAGTGTTGATGGATTCCGGCCTGGAAACCGACGTACGCAACGAGGCGATGAACGAGATCCGTTACCAGTGTCTCAGCGCGGCCAAGGCAAGACGGGTTCTGGGCTGGCAGCCGCTCTTTACATCAGAGGAAGGCCTGCGACGTACGATAGCGTGGTACAGGGAGTTCTTGGGAGCGTCTTCATGAGTGGCGATGCGCGAGCGTGTCGATCTTGTGGCGCGACAGGACTGGTCACAATCCTCTCCCTCGGCCGCATGCCGCTCGCTAATGCACTGCTTACCGCAGAGCAGCTTGAACAGCCAGAGCAGACCTATCCGCTGGACTTGGCCTTCTGCCCATCATGCGCGCTGGCGCAGATCACGGAGACGGTGCCACCGGAGAAGTTGTTTCGAGAGTACCTGTATTTTTCTTCGTTCTCTGATTCCCTGCTCCGTCATGCCCAGGAGCTTGTTGAGCGGCTCATCCCCCTGCGTCGGTTGCACGGGGACAGTTTGGTCGTGGAAGTGGCCAGCAATGATGGCTACCTGCTGCAACACTACCAGCGGGCAGGTATCCCAGTGTTGGGCATCGAGCCGGCCATGAACGTGGCTCGCGTCGCCCGAGGGGAGCGCGGCATACCTACCCTGTGTGAGTTCTTTGGGAAGAGTCTGGCACTACAGCTCAAGGAGCAAGGCAAGCGCGCTGACGTGATTCACGCCCACAACGTGTTGGCCCATGTGGCCGATTTGAATGGGTTTGTCCAGGGCATCGAATTGCTGTTGAAGGACGATGGCGTCGCCGTGATCGAGGTTCCCTACGTCAAGGATCTAGTAGACCATTGTGAGTTCGACACCATTTATCACGAGCATCTATGCTATTTCTCGCTCACCGCGCTCAGCCGCCTCTTTCGGCGACACGGGCTCGTGGTTGTGGATGTGGAGCGAATGCCCATTCACGGCGGCGCCCTGCGCCTGTTTTTAGGCAGGCAAGGCGATTATCACAGTCCGTCGCAGGGTGTGAGTCGGTTACTGGCGGAAGAGGTTGTTTGGGGCGTTGATCAAGCCGCATCGTATCGGCATCTTGGCGAACAGGTGAGCCGGTTGCGCCAGGATTTGCTGGCGCGCCTGAGTGAATTGAAGGCTCAGGGCAAGCGGATTGCTGCGTACGGCGCTTCGGCCAAAGGGAGTACCCTGCTCAATCACTTTGGCATCGGAAAGGAAACGGTCGATTTTGTCGTTGATCGCAGTACCTATAAGCAAGGGCGCTACATGCCGGGCGTGCATCTGCCGATCCATTCACCGGAGCAGTTGCTGGGCGCCATGCCTGACTATACCCTGCTGCTGACCTGGAATTTTGCCGAAGAGATCATGGCGCAGCAGGCGGAGTATCGGCGCCGGGGAGGGCGGTTCATCATCCCTATTCCCGAGGTGAGGGTCGTGTAGTCACAATCGTCCCAATTGTCGTGCTGACACGACAGTTGAGGTGTATTGATTGATTTTCACCGAGACGAAACTCAAAGGCTCATATGTGATTGAATCGGAAATGGTGGAGGACGAGCGCGGCTTTTTTGCCCGCACCTTTTGTCAAGAGAAGTTCAAGGCTCGAGGTCTCAATCCCCGAGTGGTCCAGTGCAGTATCTCATTCAACAAGAAAAAGGGACCCTTGCGCGGCATGCATTATCAAGTCGCTCCGTATCAAGAGGCGAAATTGGTCAGTTGCGTGAGGGGGGCAATATACGATGTCCTTATTGACCTGCGGCCTGATTCTCCTACCTATTGTCATTGGTTCGCAGGGGAGTTGAGCGCCGAGAACTACAAGATGCTCTGTATTCCCGAAGGTTTTGCTCATGGCTTTCAGATCCTTGAGAACAATACCGTGGTTTTCTACCAGATGTCCGAATTCTATCATCCAGAGAGCACCAGAGGGGTAAGGTGGAATGACCCGTTGTTTGGGATCATTTGGCCGTTGGAACCTCATTGCATCTCTACTCGTGATGCTTCGTATCCTCTAACAAACAGACTAGGGTAACCGTGTGATAGTACTGGCTTCAGATTATGTAGGATTCAAGGTCCTCGAGTTCCTATTTCAACGAGGCGAACAGGTCGCCTTTGTCGTGAAAGACCCGGCAGACCGGGGTGGCTATAACGAGCGAATAGAACAATTATGCTTGTCTTCAAACCAACGCGGCGTGCTCGTGGACGCGGGGCAGCTAAAAAATGATGAGTTGCTAGAACGAGTCGCCCACACACGACCTCGAATCGGCATCTTGGCGTGGTGGCCGCACATTCTGAAAGGCCCAATCCGTTCCATCCCTCAATTGGGCTGGCTTAACCTTCACCCAAGCTATCTTCCGTTCAATCGGGGTAAGCATCCCAATTTCTGGTGCCTTGCCGAGGGAACGCCTTGCGGGGTGTCGCTCCATTTCATCGATGAAGGCGTTGACACAGGAGACATAGTAGCCCAAGCACGGCTCGATATTTCATGGGAAGACACCGGGGAAACGGTTTATCGCAAGTGCCGCGAACTAATACTCCAATTATTCACGGAAAAATTCGATGATATTTTCGCTAATAGGTTGCCAAGGCTTAAGCAAGCTCCTGAAATCGGCAGCTTCCACACAGCCAGCGAGATTGAAGAAGCATCTCGGATCAACGTCGATGCCATGTACACAGCCAGCAAGTTATTTAACATCATCAGGGCAAGGATGTTCGCCCTTCATCCAACAGCCTATTTTCATGATGGCGGTAAGAAGTATTCAGTCCAGATCATGATAAAAGAAATAAAGGACCTGACTAATGAAGGAGTTTGAACAACACAATCATGATGTGATCCAAGTGATGACAGAGGATACAGTCCTGAAGGAATTGACACGTTCCTGGTTCGAGAGGTCCTCGAAGTATGAATATTCTTATCATTTCGAGTGGATGGGTCGGCCGATCGTCCAGTTTCCCCAAGACATCATCGCAATGCAGGAGATCATTTGGCGGGTCAAGCCGGACCTGATCATAGAAACGGGGATCGCACATGGTGGCTCCCTTATTTTCTATTCTTCGATGCTCGAGTTAATAGGCGGGAATGGGCAGGTTTTGGGGGTTGATATTGATATCCGTGAGCATAATCGAAAAGGAATCGAGCAACATCCCATGTTCAAGCGGATTGCTATGATTCAGGGATCCTCAACGGATGAAAACACAATAAAACAGGTTTACGAGTTTGCAAAGGGGAGGAAGCGGGTACTGGTTGGTCTGGATTCAAATCACACGCATGAACATGTCTCGAACGAGCTCCAACTCTACTCACCCCTGGTAACCAAAGAGAGCTATCTGGTGGTCTTTGATACGGTCGTGGAGGATATGCCGGAGGATTTCTTCCGGGATCGCCCATGGGGGAAAGGGAACAATCCCAAAACTGCTGTCCGGGAGTTCTTGGCGACCAATGATCGTTTTATCGTTGATAAGGAAATCGAAAACAAGCTGTTGATCACAGTCGCGCCGGACGGATACCTGCGATGCATAAAGGATTAGACATGGAGCAAATCCCGATAGCTGGTCCTTGGATTACTCAGAGAGAAATTGACTACGTCACTGACGCAGTAACTCATGCCTGGTATGCGAATGCCAATATATATCACGAGCGGTTTCAGAATGCGTTCGCCGATTACTTGGGCGTTCGCTTTGCAATTTCGCTGCCCTCTTGTACTTCAGCCATTCATCTCTCGTTGTTGGCGCTCGGTGTTGGCGCGGGGGACGAGGTAATTGTCCCGGATATAACCTGGATCGCTTCAGCCGCACCCATTACTTACGTTGGAGCTACCCCAGTGTTTGCTGACATTGATCCCAAAACCTGGTGTTTATCCGCTGAATCATTCGAGAAGTGCATTACGGCGAAAACCAGGGCTCTGATTCCGGTTGATCTGTATGGAAACATGCCAGATATGGATGCGATTCAGCACGTGGCGAAGCGACATGCCGTAGCAATCATTGAAGATGCCGCAGAGGCGATAGGCTCGGAGTACAAGGGGAAGAAGGCAGGAAGCTTTGGAGATACTGGCGTCTTCAGTTTTCATGGCTCCAAGACGCTTACCACCGGTGAGGGTGGCATGCTGGTCACCGACCGAGAGGATATCTATCGGCGTGTGTTGGTGCTCCGCGACCACGGCCGCAAGCCAGACGACATGATGTTCTGGAACACCGAGGTTGCCTATAAATACAAGATGAGCAGCATGCAGGCGGCCTTAGGGCTGGGCCAACTGGAGCGGGTTGATGAGCTGATTGGCCTCAAGCGGCAGATCTTTGCTTGGTATCAGGATGAACTGGAGAAGATAGAGGGAATCACGCTCAATTTTGAAGCGCCCCACACGAAGAATACTTACTGGATGGTCACAGTAATCCTGGACTCCGGATTCGGGCTCGCCAAGGATCGATTGGTAAAAGGCTTTCGCGAGAGAAACATCAGCGCCCGCCCCTTCTTTCACCCTCTCAGCTCACTTCCGGCATACCATGCCACGGCCCAGGCGCGGCCTGCTCGCCAGCGCAACACTGTGAGCTATCAGATCAGTCCGTACGGGATTAACCTTCCCTCCGGCTTGAATATGACGGCCGAGAAAGTCAGCTATGTGTGCAAGGCTTTGAAGGAGATGTTACCTGTAGCGAGATGCTAGACCCACGTCAGCAGCAGGCAAAGGATCGCCACGCTGCCAAACGTGGTTAAGTCTACTCGGGTTTGGCAGGAAAGGCGAAAGGAAGTATAAGCATGGCTGATAGTAGGCCACTCGTCAGCATCGGAATGCCGGTGTACAACGGCGAGCGTTTCATTCGTCAGGCGCTAGATTCGCTGATTGCACAGGATTACGAAAATATCGAACTAATCATTTCTGATAACGCTTCTGAAGACCGGACAGAAGAGCTATGTCAAGAGTACCTGGCAACGGATAACCGGATTCGCTGTTATCGGAACGAAACGAATTTGGGGCCCGTCAAGAATTTTAACCGCGCCTTCGAGTTATCCAGGGGCGAGTACTTTATGTGGGCCGCGCATGATGACATCTGGGATGTAACTTACGTTCGGAAATGTGTAGAAGTGCTTGAACGCACTCCCTCAGCAGTTCTCTGCTGCACATCGCTCAGATTCATTGATGAGGATAGCCGTGTCTTGGGCATGGAATACGACAACTATGATAATCCGGAGATGCTGACCCCGAGCCTGCGTGAGCGCGTGCGAATTCTTGTCTCGCGCCACGGCTGGTATGGGATATACGGCGTTGTTCGCGCAGACGCCCTTCGCAGGACACTTCTGGCGAGACCTGTTTACGGAGCAGATGTGATTCTGTCGATGGAACTCTGCCTTCTCGGAGCGTTTGCCAAGATCCCAGAGGTGCTGTTCTATTACCGTCAGTTTCGTGAGCGGACGGAGACGGATCGGGCAAGGCTGGTCGGCGTCGCCCACCAGCATGGGTCCCTCTACGGCCGCCTGAGCCGCGAGTTGCTGAGCACCGTGATGAAATCCCATCTGGATCCCCTAACGAAGAGTGTGCTCGTGCTGGAACTGGTATCCACGATATACCTTCGCAGCCCGGCCTGGCGCGGTCGTCTTCGGCGGGAGACCGCCCAGCAACTGTGTGATTCGTGGCGACGACGAGATTCCCTTGGTATCCTGAAGCAGCTTCCCTTGTTCTGCTGTTTAATCTCCCGGCCCCGACGCGATCGTGGGAAGCGTAGGCCCAGCCTATGAAGTGTGCTGTAGTTGAATATAACTACTGCCACGATGAGACCTTGCCCACACTGGTCTACCTCTTAAATAATCTGGGCATCAGCGTGGATGTTTATGCATCGCGGAGAGCAATTCGGAATAATCCGTTCGCTTACACCACTGGCCTGAGCTTTTCTCTGCGACAATGTGACGGGGTCTTTTTCAAACTTCGATCGGATCGTTTTCACTTCCGTCATTATGATTTCCTTATTCTCAACAGTCTCGAGCCTAAAGCGATTCTAGAGCGAGTTGCGGATATTCAGGTCCCCATTCTTGGCGTCATGCATAACGGAAATCTGATACGGACTGATCCTGACTATGCCAGCTTCTTTGGGGAATCAGGCCGAAAACCGCTTGTGTTGGCAGGGCATATTTCGGATTTCCTTTCCGGAACCACAGTTGCACGATGGGTTTCGCCTGTGCTTCTGGGACAAGTGAAGCCCACGAAGTCTGATAACCTCGATCAGGTTCGGCTGTGCGTGCAGGGCAACTTGGAATTCGAAAGACGGAATTATGAATGCTTACTGGATGCGATCGAACAACTCATTGTCGATGGCGTCAGGAAGCTCAAAGTCATGATCATCGGCAGAAATGGCACAAACGATGGGCTGATCTTTAGAGAGCAGATTAGAAAAAGAAACCTGGTCAGTTTTTTTGAGTTCAGTAAGGGCGAGCTGCCCTACAAGAATTACTACGAGTTCATTGCGAAAGCAAATTTTCTGCTCCCATTGGTTGATACAACTTCCAGCCACTATCGACCGTATTTCCTGGACAAGGTGACCACCTCAGTCCTTGTTTCCATTGGGATGTGTGTCATTCCGATCATACACGAGCAGTTAGCTGACCTTTATGGAATCAAGAGTGAATCGGTGACATACGAGGATGGCGAGCTGCCAGATGCCCTGAAGCGCGCATTCAGTACCGACCGCGACACCTTGGAAAAGCTCCACAGCGGCCTTGCATCAAAGAGGGAGGCGTTACTGAGCGAATCCATAGACAATATGAGAGAAACCTTAAGGGATTTGGGCTTGATTCCTAAAGAAGAACAACGGCAACTCTAGGTAACTGGGGGGAGGTTGCAGAGCAAGAACATACCAGGTCCTCAACACCGTGATGGTGATGCCTCGACTCAATGCCGAGCATATTTCACCGCTCGTCGAGGTCTCCCGCCGCTTCCAATTGGAGCGTGAGGGCCGCGAGAAGACTGATCAAGGAAGAAACCAAGTCCATGCGCTTCCTCATCCTCAATACCGATTACCCTGAATTCCTCCACTGGCTCTACGCCCAACATCTGGGGCTTGAGAACCAGTCGTATGGGGAGCAGATGCGGGCGCGGGCGGAGAGCCTCTTTGGCGTGGCCGACTTTTACTCCAGCAACTTGCGCAGGTTGGGGCATGAGGCGCATGACGTCCATGCCAACAATGAGTTCATGCAGAAGGCCTGGGCACGGGAGCACGGGATCCGATTTGAGGAGCCAACACGATTGCATCGGGAGTGGCGCCGCGCCTTACAGCAAAGCCGGCGCCTTGCTGCCCGTGCGCCGCTTCGGTACCTCAAGCCCCTCCTTCGCCCCGCGCTGCGGTCACTGGACGGCCAGCACGCCTGGTTCTATGCCATCCTGGCAGCGCAGATCAGGTCCTACAAGCCTGATGTCTTGATCAATCAGGTGATGGGTGGGATTGGCAACCGTTTCCTGCGGGAGATGAAGCCGTATGTGGGATTGCTGGTGGGCCAGATCGCCTCGCCGCTCCCGCGGGAGGAAGAGTTAACCGGTTACGACTTGGTGATCTCCTCATTGCCAAACTTGATCGAGTATTTCCACGGCCTCGGCATGGCCAGCGAACTGAGCCGGTTTGCTTTTGAACCGGCGGTACTGCCCAGATTGAGGCATCGAGGCCAAGACATCCCGGTTTCGTTTGTAGGCAGCCTCTCTCGGGCACATCGGGCCAGAGTCCGCTTCCTGGAGCATCTCTGCTCTTCCCTCGATGTCAGGGTCTGGGGGAACGGGGTGGATGGCCTGCCACAGCGCTCCCCCATTCGATCCAGGTACATGGGCACCGCCTGGGGGATCGAGATGTACCAGATTCTCCAGGCGTCGAAGATGACCTTGAACCATCATATCGGTATCGCTGAATCCTATGCCAATAACATGCGCCTATACGAAGCGACCGGCGTTGGCACCCTGCTTATCACCGACTGGAAGGTGAACCTGCATGAGGTCTTTGAGCCAGGTCGGGAGGTTGTGGCATACCGAAGTCCAGAGGAATGCGCCGAGATGATCGAATACTATCTGGACCACGACGGAGAGCGGCAGGCCGTCGCTCGCGCGGGACAGTCGCGGACTTTGAGGGAGCATACTTATTATCACAGAGCAGGAGAATTGGTCGGGATTGTGGAGCGTTATCTGTCCCATCGCTCGACCGTGATCCACTAAGGTCTCCCATTGAATCTTCGACAGTCAGAAAGAATGATCGACTCTATTCAAAAGGCGAGGCGCTTTATTGGGAATCTGTTGGCGGGGCATCGGCGACATGTGGAAGCGATTTCCACCGATTATGCGCTGACCGATCCCAAGTCCGCAGCAGCCGGGCGATTTGATGGTTGGCACGCGACCTCGGTAGCACAGCGCCAGGACGCCGCCTACCGGGGTTTAATACGAGAAATGTATGCCGGGCGGCCTCGGCAGGACTTCGTCGCTGCTGCCAAAGCAGTCCGTCTTACCGGGAAAACAGACGACTCGATACTTGAGGTGGGTTGTGGGAGCGGCTATTATAGCGAAATCCTCTCTCATCTTCTCAAACGCCGGGGGCGGTACGTGGGCGTCGATTACTCCCCCGCCATGATCAGTCTGGCGCAGAAACATTACCCCTCCTCTCCGTTCGTGGTTGGCGATGCGACAGCATTGCCCTTCGCCGACGGAGCATTTGAAACAGTGCTTAATGGCGTCTCGCTCATGCATATTCTGCGGTACGAGGTGGCCATTGCTGAAAGCCGCCGGGTTGCGCGCCGCTGGTGCATCCTCCATACTGTCCCTGTACTTCAATCGCGGGAGACGACGATCCTGCGGAAGAGGGCCTACGGCCGACCAACCATCGAGATCATTTTCAATGAGGCGCACCTGTGTCATCTCTTGGAGCAGCAAGGACTTGTTGTCCGGCATTGTCTGACAAGCGTCCCCTACAATCTGGATGCCGTGCTCGGAGAACCCACGATTACCAGGACCTATGTCTGCGAGGTCAAGGGGCAGTGACGTGGATCCCGAAAACGTTGGCCCGGATCTTCCGGCAGGTGCGAGGCGTGATCCGGCGATTGCCAGGAGGAAATTGGCTGCTGGCCTGGACGGACCCTCTTCACCTCGCCCGACGACTCTTGCAGCAGGCCATTAGGGAACGAGCCCATTATGCTCGGGGATGGCTTCTCGACATGGGATGCGGTGAGCAGCCGTATCGTGACCTCTTCATGAATGTCACGCGGTATATCGGCCTCGACCTCCCGCCGAACGGGCAGGCGGAGCTCTACGGCGACGGAATGAAGATGCCCTTCCGGGATGCGGTGTTCGATACAGTGCTGTGTAACGAAGTGCTGGAGCACGTTCCGGAGCCTTCCCGGCTTCTGGAGGAGGCAGCGCGGGTACTGAGACCTGGGGGGGTCTTGCTCCTCACGACTCCTCAGACCTGGGGATTGCATCACGAACCACACGACTTCTATCGCTACACCAAGTACGGATTGCGTTACTTGGGGGGGAAGTGCGGATTGGAGGTCATTGAGGTGGCGCCTACCTGCGGCCTCTGGGCAACCCTGACCCAAAGGCTAACAGATACGGTCATCTACACCTACGCAGTCGGGCGCTCGCAGTGGGTGATCACAATCCTGTCGCTCCTGCTGGCCCCTGTGCAATTGCTGGGCTATGGCTTAGACAGGTTGTGTGGCAAGCGCGGTGACACGCTGGATCACGTGATGGTGGCGAGGAAACCGTGAGTAGGCGGATGCTCCAGAATGGAAAGAACCAGGCGATGACACACAGTAGCGGGAAGGTGCTAAGCTTCATTCGGCGGGTTCCTTGGCTCCGTTGGACGGCTCGCCACGCTCGGCGTTTGCTCTCGTCATCCGGTGTCCTGGTCTTTAACGAGCCCCTGATGCGTTTGGCCGAGTTTTACCTACGTTGCTACTACTTCTACGACCTGGATCGCGTTTGGGGCGGCCATGCTCCCCCGCCAGAATGGTTCGATCACCGTTGTGACCTGTACCTCTGGTCTGAATTGGCCGTGCCCTTCTGGGTGGAGCGAGGCGTGTTCTCTCGTGAGGTGATGTTTGAGGGGTGCCGGGTGCTTGACATTTGTTGCGGTGACGGATTCTACCCGTATCACTTCTACTCAGGTATCGCATCAGAGGTCGATGCCGTGGATAGTGATCCCAAAGCGATTGCTCACGCCCGCAAGTGGCACAGTCATCCCAAGATCACCTACCTTCAAAGGGATATCGTGACCGACAATTTCCCTCGGGCCGTCTACGATGTCATCACGTGGGATGCAGCCATCGAGCACTTCTCACCTGATCAAATTCGCCATATCCTCAACAAGTGCGTTGATGCATTGAAGAGTCGAGAAGGAGGAATCTTGTGTGGGTATACGATCATTGCTCGCGACTCGATTAAGAGTCATCCAGAGCACGAACATGAGTTCAGTTCCGCAGGAGAGTTGAAGGAGCTGCTGGGCGAATTCTTCCCTTGCGTTGGCACTATTGAGACAGAGTATCCGGAGCGTCACAACGTGTATTTTCGCGCGTCGTTTCAGTTAGGGCGTCTGCGGAGGTTCGGCTAGCTGATGAAGCAAGAGACGTTTGCTCATCGCCGAGTTTTGATTACCGGTGGATTAGGGTTTATCGGCTCCAACCTGGCCGAGCGTTTGGTAGGCTTGGGGGCCAAGGTGGTGGTGGTGGACAGCCTCGTCCCCGAATATGGCGGGAACCTGTTTAATGTCGTTGGCCTTGAGGATAAGGTTCGGATCAATATCTCCGACGTGAGGGACGAGCACAGCCTGCGTTATCTGATCCAAGGTCAGGATTACCTTTTTAACCTGGCCGGGCAGACCAGCCACCTGGACTCGATGCAGGATCCGTACACCGACCTGGAGATTAATTGTCGCGCTCAACTCTCCATTCTTGAAGCCTGTCGCAAGTACAACCCTGGTGTCAAGATTGTCTTCGCCAGCACCCGACAGATCTACGGGAGGCCTGAATACCTGCCGGTGGACGAGAAACATCTGCTTCGCCCGGTGGACGTCAATGGGATCAACAAAATGGCAGGGGAGTGGTACCACATCCTCTACAACAACGTTCACGGCATACCTTCCTGCGCCTTGCGAATGACCAACACCTATGGGCCCAGAATGCGGGTGAAGGATGCCCGCCAAACCTTCCTGGGCCTTTGGATTCGGCTGCTCGTTGAGGGCAAGCCATTCGAGGTCTGGGATGGGAGTCAGTTGCGAGACTTTACTTACGTGGATGATGCCGTGGATGCCCTCTTGCTGGCGGCGGCCAGCGAAACATCCAATGGCCAGGTGTTCAATTTGGGAGGAGAGCGGATCATCAGTGTCAAGGACCTGGCAGAACTGTTGGTCCAGGTCAACGGCCGCGGCGATTACGTCATTCGTTCATTCCCGTCTGACCGTAAGCGGATTGATATCGGCGATTATTACGCGGACTTCAGCTCCATCCGGTCTGTGTTGGGGTGGCAACCCAAGATCCCTCTGCCGGAAGGACTCGCCGCCACGCTGTCGTTCTATCGCGACAACCTGGAACACTATCTCTGAAGGGAGAACCGGTTGCCTGCTCCCACATTGCTGGTTCCTGCCGATCCGAAGGCGGGCTACCTGGCGCATAAAGACGAGATTGACGGGGCCATTCATCGGGTGCTCGACAGCGGATGGTATATCCTGGGACAGGAGGTCGCCGGATTTGAGAAGGAGTTCGCCGCGTACATCGGCGTAGGCAATGCGATCGGCGTGGCCAGCGGCACGGATGCGCTCGAGATCGCCCTCCGTTCCTGTGGCATCGGCCCTGGCGATGGTGTGATCACGG
This sequence comes from Nitrospira sp., assembly GCA_005239465.1. GTDB lineage: Bacteria > Nitrospirota > Nitrospiria > Nitrospirales > Nitrospiraceae > Nitrospira_D. Next base: position 13,254 of record SPAW01000063.1, read on the forward strand.
TCTCACACACCGCCGTTGCCACCGTGGCTGCTATTGAACTGGCCGGCGCCATCCCGATACTGGTGGACATCGATCCTTGCACCTATACCATGGATCCCAATCGCCTGGAGGATACGATCAAGCAGCAGGGTGCCGGTCGTCTCAAGGCCATCATTCCCGTTCACCTCTACGGGCATCCGGCCGATATGGCGGCGATCATGGATATCGCCGGACGCCATGGGCTTTCTGTCATCGAGGATTGCGCCCAATCCCACGGGGCCGCCATTGGAGATAGGAAGACCGGCACGTGGGGTCACCTGTCTGCCTTCAGTTTCTATCCCACAAAGAACCTGGGGGCGCTGGGGGACGGGGGCGCTGTGGTGACGAACGACCCGGCCCTGGCCGAAAGGCTGCGTCAGTTGAGGGAGTACGGCTTTCGCGAGCGATACGTCAGTCACCTCTCGGGCATGAATACCCGATTGGACGAGCTTCAAGCGGCTATCCTGCGCGTCAAGCTGCAATACCTTCGAACAGAGAACGCCCGCCGCCGGCAGATCGCTCGAATCTACGGTGCCTCACTGTCGGGGACCACCCTTGTCCTGCCTCAGCTCCACTCCAAGGTAGACCATGTGTTTCATCTTTACGTCGTGCGCAGCGCGCACCGTGATGGCCTCAAGGCGTTCTTGAAGGAGAACTCCGTCGGCACATCGATCCACTATCCGGTCCCTGTTCATTTGCAGCCGGCCTACCGCAGTCGAGCCGTGATCGGGAGAGGGGGACTCGAACATACCGAACAGGTCTGCCGAGAGATCCTGAGCCTTCCGATGTACCCCCAAATGACCGATGAGCAGGTTCAGCGGATCGGTCATCTGATTGCTCGGTGGGATTCCCAAAAGGGTGAGGCGAGTTGATGCGCCATTTTTGCACCTACTTTGACCATCATTATCTGCCCAGAGGACTGGCGCTCTATCAGTCGCTGAGACGTCATTGCCCTTCATTCGAGCTCTGGGTGCTGTGCATGGACCGCCTCTCTTATGACGTCCTTTCCCAACTGGGTCTATCGGATGTCCATTTGATCAGCCTCGACGATGTTGAGAAGGGGGATGAAGAGCTGCTCAGGGCTAAGCAGAATCGCTCTATGATCGAATACTATTTTACCTGCACACCATCGTTGCCACTGTACATCCTTCACCACTATCCTGAGGTGGAGATGATCACCTACCTGGACAGCGACCTGTTCTTCTTTGACGATCCGGCGCCGATCTACACCGAAATCGCCGATCACTCGATAGCGATTATCGGCCATCGCTTCTCGCCCGCCCTTCGCGATTTGGAGCGCACCGGAATCTACAACGTGGGCTGGCTTTCGTTCAGGCGCGATGAACGTGCCCTCGCATGTCTCCGTTGGTGGCGGGATCGTTGCATTGAGTGGTGTTACGACAGGTGCGAGAACGATCGCTTCGCTGACCAGAAATACCTGGACCACTGGCCAGGCCTTTTTCAAGGCGTTGTGGTCTTGGACCACAAGGGCGCGAATCTGGGACCTTGGAACCTCGCCAATTACAGGATCCACGAGGATGAAAATGGGATCTGGGTAGATGAACAGCCGCTAATCTTTTTTCATTTTCACGGCCTCAAGCAGATCAGTGCCGTCCTGTACGACACCAATCTGACGATGGCCGGGGTCAGACCTGGCGCGTCTGTTCGGCGTGGAATTTATGGACGGTACATCCGGACACTGTTAGATGCGACTAGACAACTTTCCGCGATGATGCCGGGAGGTCCTTCTTGGGGCAGTATGAGAGACCTACCCCGATCCTCGTCCATGCCACGCCCCCTGGTGAGAAGGATGAGAAGGCTTTTCCCTTTATGCAGAGACCTCGTAGGCGGGCGATTTCTGCCCGTGTTCAATGGCCGCGTTTTCTAGGCAGGCGGATATGGATGTTCTCTGCCAGGTTGGCCATGTCTGAGCTTCCGACGGTCACCATTGTAACGCCGTCCTACAATCAGGCGGAATTCCTGGAGGAGACGATCCTGTCAGTCCTGAATCAGGATTACCCGAATGTCGAGTATCTCATCATCGACGGCGGTTCAACGGATGGCAGCGTAGAGATCATCCGGAAATACCGGGACCGGCTGGCATACTGGGTGAGCGAGCCGGATCAGGGACAGTCACAGGCGATCAACAAAGGATTCCAGCGTGCGAACGGAGAGATTCTTGCGTGGATCAATTCAGACGACACCTACGAGCCTGGCGCGGTGCGGGCAGCCGTGGAGGCTTTCGTCGCTTATCCCCACATAGACGCGGTGTATGGGGACTGGGCCAACGTCGATCCGGCGGGGGTGGTGATGACCATTTATCGAGCCCGGCCGTGCCGTTCGATCTGTCCGACTTCCTCACCGATTGGTTCATTCACCAGCCGACTGTCTTTATGCGCCGTCGGGTCCGGGACCTAGTGGGGCCGCTCGACCCATCGTTCCAGATGTGCATGGACTATGAGTACTGGTTGCGGATGGTCGCTGCCTGCCGCTGGCTCTACATTTCGCGTGTCCTGGCCCGTTTCCGGGTCCATCCTGCCGCCAAGTCCCAGGCGCGGGCGCGGGAGTTTTTGGACGAACGACTCCGGTGTCTTGACCGCCTATTTGCCGACCCACGGCTCGCAGCGAGGGTTGCTGGCGTGAAGAAGCGGGCGTATGCGCTGGCGTATGTGTCGAGCGGTATCAGCCTGTACAAGGCCGGGATCCTCCGGGAAGCGCGGGATCACTTCCTGGCTGCCCTCCGGTGGGATCCCAACCCATTCCACTGGCGGACTGTGGAGGCGGGCGTCCTGATGTTTGATCTGCTGACGGGTCTTCGGGTCGGGAAGCGGCTGTTGGACCTTCACCTGCGCGGCCGGTGGTGGCGCTTGTGGGAGCGGGTCGCGAGGGGGGGACGCCGAACTGTGGTAGAGGATAACAGAGCGCGCCCCGTCCCGCGATGAACGCCTCAGTGAATACGATGGAGGAGTGGCTGCTGCACTCGAATCGCCAGGTGCGAGCGGCATGAAACCTTCCCCGTGGCGTGTTCTCCACGTTATTCCTTCTCTTGAAACCGGGGGGGCGGAACGTGCGCTCCTGTACCTTCTAGAGCGACTCGACAGGACCCGGTTTTGCTGCACCGTCCTCTGCCTGAAAACTGCAGGAGAATGGGCAGAGAAGGCGCGGCGACTCGGGATTGATGTGTTGGTGGCGAGGGTTCGCGGGTGGTGGGACCTCCCGGGGCTTCTGCGGGTCGCAAGAGTGATCCGAAGGGCCGGACCGAATCTTGTCCACAGCCATCTGTTTCCGGCCAACCTGATCCTGCGGGTCATCCGGCTGTTGCGCAAGGCTTTCGGCGTAGCGGCATTTCGGCTGGTCACCTCCGAGCACACCTTGGAGATGGAGCGAAACTCCGAGCGGATAATCAACCGGATGTCGTGGTGGCTGGCCGACCGGGTCGTCGCGGTTTCCGACTGCGTGGCAGCGTACGCCCGGCGGAGGTACGGGGTGTCGGCGGCGAGAATCCGGACCATCAGAAACGGCGTCGGGGTCGTATCGGGGGCCTTGACGCGCCCCAGCAACGGCCCAGCCGTCATTACCTGCGTCGGGCGTTTGGAACAGGTCAAGGGCCAGGATCTCCTCCTCAGGGCTGCGGCGATGCTGCCACCTGATCTTCGCGACCGGGTCGAGCTCCTTTTTCTTGGTGAAGGCTCAGAAGCAGCCAATCTGGCGCAGCTTGCAGAGGATCTGGGGCTTGCCAAGCAGGCACGATGGGCAGGGAAATGTTCCGACCCGGCCCCTTTCTATCTGCAGGCGACCTGTGTGGTTGTCCCCTCGCGACATGAGGGTCTGGGCTACTCCGCGCTCGAG
>SPAW01000064.1 GCA_005239465.1 Nitrospira sp.
GATGTGCTCGCGCGTCTGCGGCATGGGGCCGTCGGCGGCGCTCACGACCAGAATCGCCCCATCCATCTGGGCGGCGCCGGTAATCATGTTCTTCACATAGTCGGCGTGGCCCGGGCAGTCGACGTGCGCATAGTGCCGCTTCACGGTCTCGTACTCGACGTGGCTAATGGCGATGGTCAGGATCTTGGTGGCGTCGCGGCGGCCTTGGCTCTCGCTCGCCTTGGCCACTTCGTCGTAGCTGATGAACTTCGCCAAGCCGTTGTCCGCGCAGATCTTGGTCAACGCACTGGTCAGCGTGGTCTTCCCGTGGTCCACGTGCCCGATCGTCCCAATGTTCACGTGCGGCTTCTTCCGCTCAAATTTCGCCTTCGCCATACGTCACTCCTTTTGCTAAAAACCCAAAGGTATTATTCAGTCGTACCCATTGATCGAGCGCTCCGGGTCAAGTTAGCTATCAAAGCCTACATGAGGCTAAGAACTTATCCGCGCCCGTTTGATCGAAGGCCGCGGCCCAAGCGAAGCTTGGTATGGAGCCCACGACGCGGATCGAACGCGTGACCTCGTCCTTACCAAGGACGTGCTCTACCAACTGAGCTACGTGGGCAGACCCAAGGTAATTGGCTCATTTGATCACCTGGTGATTTAGCGATTTATCGAAGCCATCGTAATCGATCCTCGAAGACAATCACCAAATCGCAAAATCACACGATCAATCAATTCTTCATGATGGAGCGGGCGATGGGATTTCAACCGCACTCCGTCGTCAGCTCAGCCCAGATGCTCTCTTCGCTGACTCCCGCTGAAGGGGCCAGCCCCCTCGCGCGCTCCCCACGAAAGGGGCGTACCCCTTTCGAAATCCCCACTGTCGTGGGTGTCCAATCCCGCACAACACTTGAGGAAGTTATCCGCTCGCCACTAATACGAAACGACGAAAAATAGGCTCGCGGTCGGGGCAAGCGCGGTATGGAGCGGGCGATGGGATTTGAACCCACGACAGCCAGCTTGGAAGGCTGGAACTCTACCACTGAGCTACGCCCGCCCATGGGAAATTGTTCGACTTGCTGATTTGGTGATTTGCAAATTGGATGCATCAGAGCTTTGAAAATCACGCAATCACCAGATCACTCAATCAACAAATTCCTGCTTGGTGGGCAGGCAAGGATTCGAACCTTGGAAGACATAAGCCAGCAGATTTACAGTCTGCCCCCTTTGGCCGCTTGGGTACCTGCCCGCGCTGTTCCACCTTCTTCTACAAACTAAATCTCAGCAGAAATTCAGAATATTTTCGCTCGAATATCGGCTAGACAAAGAAGGGTAAGCCTCTCCGCGCACAGCTCTCTCTCCTCAGTTCAAGAGAATGAGTCGCTGATGTGCTCGGATAGGCTAAATTAGGAAACACTGGATTCTATTGATGAAGTTCTGTCATGTCAAGAGGGAAATGTGCCTTGTATGGATTTTTTCTTATTGCACATTCGACATCTGGCAGTTTGAGTTCTGCGTCGAGAGCACTGCCAGACCATGACGTTTTTCCGCTTGACTAATAAATTTATCTGGGAAACCAAGCACTTGCTTCATCAACACCACCGCCTCTTGCCATGAAAGCTGCGACTGCTTAGCAAGAAATCTTTTTTGAGCCACTCGCCGTTCATCGGGATCTTCAGGAACGTAGTACCCCCGAAGCTCACCTTTTTGAAAGGCCATCTCAAGCCGCTGCATCCATTGGTCCGCCTGATGCTGATGTTGCAGGATAGAGCCCCCACCTTTGTGCTGCACCTCAAGCTGATTCCAGATTGCCCAGCCAATAAAGACGGCCCATGTTTCGTTCAACGCTTCCCAGGACTCAGATTCCGCCAAGTAGCGTGATTCCGTCTCATCCTTGCGCTGCACAACCGGGGTGATCGCAACTTCTCCATACCGGCAGGCTTGTTGTCTCCGCGCAAAGGCTATCAGACCATTCGATACACCACTGACCTCGGCCGATGGCTCGCCAGACGAGGAGAGATAATCCATGTATGCATGGAACAGTTCGTGATAGAGCACTTCCAACTCTTTATGCGTCGTCTTGGTAAGTGGCTTGAGCGTCCCACCGGCAGCGTTAAAAGACAACGAGCGATTAAGGATCATTCGATGCTCACTTGGATGGTATTCCGCCGCGTAGGTCCGGAGGTCATCGAATTCAAAGTGGATAAACTCCGGCGGGATCGCCTTCAAGAACATCGTTAAAATATGAAGCTGCTCCGCTTCAGCAAGAAGACGCTCCCACAGTCGACCTGAGGCGGCTCTAGCTTTTTCAGATTGAATGGAGGCCGCTTCGACGGAAGACATACCCCACCAACAGCAGAATATGAGAAGTAATCGTATACTTAGAGAGATCATGGAACACCGACGGGAAGGACTTTATGGAGAGAACACCCAATCCACGACGTGCCTACGCTAGCAGGAAGGATCTCGTGAAGCACCCCAATCCCCTCTTCTACCTTCCTCAACGAGCGCAAGGGTATCGAGAAGATCAGAAGAGACATGGTCAAGGAACCGAGAAGGTTTCGAGAGCAGCATCCCGCTTGTTTTGTCATAGACGTTAATGGGGTACGTCAAAAACAAATACCGCTTGGCCCTAGTGACAGCCACATAGAACAGCCGCCGCTCCTCTTCCAATTCGTCGTCCGTGAGAAAGGAATAGGCGGACGGAAATCTGCCGTCGACCACCCAGATCACAAACACACTTTGCCACTCCAGCCCCTTCGCCGAATGAATCGTGGATAGAACGAGCCGTTCATCGTCACGATCGGGTGCCTCAACATCCACTGCGCTGCCATCCGGCGGTTCCAGCGCCAAGTCGGCAAGAAATTCGTCAATGCCGCGATAGCCCTCGGCAATCGTGTGGAGATGATCCAGATCTCTCGTGCGCTTGGGATAATCGTCGTACTGTTCTTTGAGAATCGGGAGATAGTATTCGTAAATGTGATTCACCTGTTCCGCCGGTTGCAGATCACCGGCACCTGATAAACTTTCCAGCGTGTTCGCCAGATCCTTGAGCCCTTGCCCCGAACGGCCGTTCATCCCGCGTAAAACATCAAAGGGCTGTTCGGATTTCACGAGCGCTGCGAGCAGGTCCTGTGCCTTCTTCGGCCCAACCCCTTCGACCAGCATGAGTACCCGATGCCAACTGACTGTATCAAGCGGATTGGCGATCACCCTCACATGCGCGAGCAGGTCTTTGACATGGGCCGTCTCGATAAACTTCACCCCGCCTCGTTTGATGAAGGGCAACCCTGTGCGGGAGAGTTCGATTTCCAGGTCAAACGAATGGAAGCTGGAGCGAAACAGCACCGCCACCTCGCTCAGCGGCACCCCCTCCTCGCGAAGTTCGAGAATCTTCTGCGCAATGAACCGCGACTGCGCATTTTCCCCGGCCGCTTCCACTAAGGCCGGCAACGGCCCGTCGATCTTCCTGGTGAAGAGACGCTTCGCGTATTTCTCCGCCGCCTCATCGATAATGCAGTTCGCCAGATTCAGGATCGGCTGCGTGCTGCGATAGTTTTCCTCCAGCTTATAGATCAGCGTCCCTGGGAATAGCGCCGGGAAATCCATAATGTTTTTGAACGTCGCCCCGCGGAATGCATAGATTGAGTTATGAGAGATAACCCCCCCGCTCACAATGTTGTGGGAATGTTCAATCTCAAGATCGTAGAAGGGCCGCTGCCCGACATTATTTACCCATTCGACAGACTCAACGACATCCAGGAGCACTTCGTCCGCCCGAACCACAGGCACGAGCATGCCCGGCAAAACCCCTGCCGCCGGAATCGTCATGAAAGATCCGCGAATGTCCCCGGCAGCCATAAATTTTGCCTTATATGCAATCGTGGCCCGGTGCCCGTCACGGCGTAGACGGCCTTCGATTTCCCTGGCGAGATCGAGCAAGGTTTTGTAGTCTTTGCTGGACCGTCGCAATCTCCAATAGCCGTTCTTTTCCTCCTTCGCTCCTTGCATCCCTTCTACGCACCTCCATCCATACTGACTTTCAACGGCCAGTTCATGTCCTTGCTTCTGACGCTTCTCAAGCTTGTTTGCCGCCGACGCCATCAGTAAGTTGATGGTGATCCGCCCCTTAGACTTGGAGGACTTGGGAAGATAGGTCGGATAGTCGTAGAGAAGACCGTAGTCCTTGAGCAGTTTGGCGCCGTGCTGCCCAAACTCGGCGAACAATTCTGTGGCCTGAGCGTTCGTCATTTTGTACTTATCATTTCTCCGTCGATCAGGAAAGAACAACGCTTGCGGGATTTGATACCGAAGGCTTAACAGCTCCTCTCGATACACAGCCCTCTGGCGCGTTTCACATGCTTCGAGGAGCCAGAGACGTTCGCCTTGTTCCGGCGCCGTGCGCATGTGAGAGCGCACGCCTTCCATATCGTGGCGCGGCAACTTGGTCACGCCGATCCGATAGCCCAAGTCCTCCCGATGCATAAGATAGACGTACCAGAATCCGCTTTGTGCTCGGATCTTGGCAAAACACAGGTGATTGGGGGAAAAACAGACTTCGTGCCCCGACTTCGTTCGAATCCGACGGTACCGGGCATGTGTACTTGAAGATTTTCCAATGATGAAAGACTCCACAAGTCGGCCATTCCCGCCACCACTGAGGACGGTATCTCCGACCCGAAGTAACTCAACAGGACGGTACCCTTTCGGCGTCAGAATTGGCGTACCTTCAATCACACATTGACTGTCGTCTCCGACCACCATCACGTTGTTGTGCGTCGTCGCCAACTGGCGAATCACCTCGGCCTGCAACCGATTCGTATCCTGGTACTCGTCCACTAGGATATAGCGATATTGGCGGGAAATCGTCGTGCGAGTTGATTCATCCAGCAAGAGCAGTTGCCGCAGCATCACCAGCAGATCATCGTAATCTAACAACTGCTTCTGGCGCTTCGCGGTTTGATAGGCCTTCTGCAGCCGGCTCATGTCCTCCGTGTGATCGGCAAAATGGCTGAACTCGTCGAGAATGATCTCGTCGAGACTGCGGAGCGTATTCTCGCTCTTGCTCAACATCTCCATGATCGTCCCCTTGCGGGGAAAGCGCTTATCTTTTTCATTGAGACCCAGTTGCGACCGAACGAGCGCGATCAAATCTTCCGCATCGCCGCGATCAAGAATCGTAAAGCCTGGCTCCACCCCGATCGAATGGCCATAGCGCCGCAGCAAGAGATTCGCCACCGAATGAAACGTGCCGCCGCACACTCGTTGACTTCGGGCGCCGATCAAATCACCGGCACGCGCCAACATTTCCTGGGCCGATTTGCGTGTGAACGTGAGCAGAAGAATGTTCGAAGGATCGACGCCGGAATCGACGAGATAGGCGACACGATAGACGAGCGTACGCGTCTTGCCGCTGCCGGCCCCAGCAATCACCAGCGAGGGGCCCTCGCCCGCCGACACCGCTGCCAGTTGCTGCGGATTCAACGCCGCCGCATAGTCAATGGAGAGATTCCGAGGAACGGCTCCTTCAACCGGCCGTTTCAGCACATAGGTTTTGGTTTCTCGTTCCATAGAGATGAGTGCGGGAATCGTCGAGCAGTTCGGTCATTCGGAGGAAGCGCTGTATAACATACTCCCCTTCGCTCTTTCAAAGCGCGACACGGCTCAGAGTGCGATCATCGACCAGACTTTGACGACCAGCCAGACTACAAAGGCAATCGCGAGCAGCAAGAGCACCGCCGTGCCCCCGATGATCCCACCCACATAAAACCAATCAAGCCGAGTCTCTCGGTCCAGCCTTGTAGCAGCCTCACGAAGCAGAACGGCATTCCTCGCATGACTCCGAAACCAGACCGAGAAGAGATCCCCGGCAATCGGAACCGCGCCCACCGCGCCGTTGATCAGCAGGTTGAGACTCATGCGGGCCAGCACGATCCGGGGAACCCGTAGGCGAGTTGCCAAGCCGAGCATGATCGTGCCGAGGAGATTTGCAAGCGCATCGCCGATTCCAGGGATGAGTCCGAGCAAGGGGTCCAGCCCAAGATACAATGACGTGCCGGGAATCCTGACCGTCGTATCCAGCACCTTGGCCAGGATGTCCGCCAACTCGATCAGGTGCTCGCGCACATCATCACGAAGCGGCAAGACTTCTACCGAGGGTTTCGCTTCTCTATCATGAGCCGGACTAGATCCAGAATGGGAATTCATCACGTCTCCACAATATTCAACGGATGGTTCAGAGGACAGAATAACGGGAGTGCCTGAGAAAGTCAGCTGGCAGGGAGACGGGCGGCTGTAATTCTACCTTTGCTTGCAGGACAATAGTTGGTGCTGTGGCGGAAAAGATCTGAAATTTCAGGTCAGGTGCTAGAGCACACCTTTAGTTCAAGATGAAGGGGAAAGGTCATGGGCCTACAACGCAGCAGTCAGAGCATGATTGCAAGACCTGAGGTGGCCCCGGAATAACGGACACCTCAACCTGATCCCATTTCTTGACAAGCAGCATGACATCACCGACGGCATGCCGGGCTTGATTGTTTCGGGGCTTTATGCCTATTAAACCTTCATTGAGTATGCGGGTTCTGGGAACGGAGGTGTCATGCTGAAGAACGGGGTTGATCTCCATCAGGCCGTGTTCAACAAGCTTGCAAATGCCCTAAAGGGCGCGTGCTGGATGTGGGGTCGGGAATAGGAGAGCTGTCAAGGAAATTCGCGTCGCTCGGGCATCAGGCGGCTGCGTGCGATTGCTTTCCCGAATCTGAATGGACGCATGGCGGTGCGGTCGGTTACACCCGATGTGATCTTGCCGCCGGACTCCCTTATCCGGATGAGAGCTTCGATTACATTGTCTGCCTTGAGGTGATTGAGCATGTGGAGAATCCCATGGCACTCTGCCGCGATATCGGACGGGTTCTTCGCAAGGGCGGCCGGCTCTATATGTCCACCCCCAATATTCTGAACATGAGAAGCCGCGTCAAATTTCTCTTGGATGGGAGCTTTCTGTTTTTCAATATCCCTCCGATCGAATGGGATCGAAAAGAGGGCAGGCCAAGCGTCCACGTTCACCCGATCCGGTTTCATGAATTGGAATATTATCTGCACAAAGCCGGTCTGGAAGTCGACACGGCGTTCACCAATCTGCGCTCATTTAGCTGGCGGCTGTTCCCTCCCTTGGAATGGCTGATCCGCCTCTATGCCCGGCACATGACGAAGCGGTCGCACAGGCCCGACAGGATTGCGCTCGACCGGATCTATGCCCGTATCTTGACGGACGATCTGCTGTTTGGAACCCATCTTATTGTCGATGCCCGGCACGCCGACCGCTCGACGTCGCCAAGGAGTCAGTCGTGAAAGTCGATGGTTTAATGTTCTGCCGGAATGCCGTGAAGTATGAGTGGAAGAAAACGTCGTCAGCGACTGTCTTGACTGTCAATCGTATTGGCCCACGGTCACACGTCACGGCACCCCGTTCTTTAGCATCGCATTGAGAATCGTGAGCAATCTCCGCATGCACACCGTCAATGCCAACTTCTTTCCCTGCCCCCCTGACAAAGCAAGAATCAGGACCACCTCAGGTCTTGCCATCGCACATTTCTCATTCGTGCCCTTTCTCGTGCCAACACCTTCAGTTTCGACTGCCGCGCATCGCGTAACCCGATCAAGCTCTGCTCACTTTGCTAATGCGACTGGGTGCACAGGATGATCTTCCGCTTCATCTAGCACATGATCTGAAAGCAATCGTTCTGGCGGGTTATAGAGAGGGTATGGCATTGCTGAATCAGCCTCTTTGATCGCCGAACACGTCTCCGTTATAATCGCGCCACTGAACAGGAGCACCTATGGCGACCGCCAACAAAGAATATCAGTCTCAGCTTCGCCAGCTGGCCGAACTCATGCTCGCCGTGTCGGGCGAATCCGTGACGATGATGAAGTGCGACGCCCCCGAGCAGGCTCTGAAGCTCAAACGTCAGGACGAGTGGGGCATCTATCTGGAATTTCTCAAGATCATGTTCAATCTGACCGACCGGCTCTCCGCCCTGCACATCCCGATCAAGGATCAGTTGGAGTTCATGAACGGGCTCGAAGACGCGGTGGCTCAGCAATTGAAGAGCGTGCTGGAGCCGGCGTTCGGCAACAACGCCGATCAAATGGAAATCATGTTGACGATCGGCAACACAGTGGCGGAAAGCCGCCAGACCTATGAGAAGTACAAGTTCCTCATCACTGAGGATTCCAAGGCCAAGGACGAGATGTTCCGCAACTTCGGCGAGAAAGTGGCCGCACTCCTCGGGGTACCCGGCAATGCGAAGCTCAGTTCGGCGGCAACGCTCTGCTCCAGTGCGATCGTGCCGGCCATCAGCGCCGTACTTCAAGGACAGACTCCGCCCCTTCCCGCAACGGCCCTGAATACCACAGCCTCGGCCATCGACAGGGCGAGCGACAAGAAGGGAGCGACGGGCCAGGAGATCAAGCTCGTCAGCCTGATGTCGAGCGTGTCGGGTGAAGAAGTGGAGACCCGCTGGGGCCTCCATCCGCGATTCCGCGACGATCTGACGCCGGCTGAACTCCAGCAACTCAACAAACTCTTGAACCGAGTTGCAAAAATCCTTGGCGAACGGTATGCCACCGTGGCATTCTCTGAAGAGTGGGCCTCGTGGCATAAGGCGGGACACGCCTGACCCGGATCAGGGGAACAGAAATCTCGCCTTCTCGCTGCCCCACATCCAATTCGTAACCATCATCAAAGGAGCTTGCGTGGATCGCCCTGACTCGGAGAACGGTTCCCCCGGCCATCTTCCTCAGAGCCTCAGCCGCCTTTCTGAACTGGCCCAGAATCTCTGGTGGAGTTGGACCCTGGAAGCACGCCAGATGTTCGAAGCGATTGATCCGACGCTGTGGTTTCTCACGCACCATAACCCGGTCAAACTTCTGGCCGACGTGAAACCGGACCGGCTGGCACGGCTGGCTGAGGATCCCTCGTTTCTTCGGCAGTACTCCGCGGTGTTCAGATTGTTCGACGAATATCGCGCCAACGAAAAAAGCTGGTTCGGCACCCAGCACGCCGACTTGACGAAGACCATCATCGCCTACTTCTCCGCCGAATTCGGCTTGCATACGTCCGTCCCCATCTATAGCGGCGGTCTCGGCATCTTGGCAGGAGACCACTGCAAAGAAGCCAGCGATTTAGGCGTGCCGCTCGTCGGTATCGGGTTCATGTACCCGCAAGGGTATTTCCGCCAGCGCATTACTCCGGAAGGATGGCAGGAAGCGGCGTACGCGCCGTTCAATCGGGAGGACTCCCCCATTCATCCGGCACAGACCCCGTCCGGGGAACCCTGCCGGTTTACCGTCGACATCGGCGGCCGCCACGTGACCGCCGTTGTTTGGAAGGTGCTGGTGGGCCGCGTACCGCTCTATCTCATCGATACGGACGTCCCGGACAACAGCCCAGAGAATCGCGCCCTCTCCGCCCGTCTTTATGGAGGCGATCAGGAAATGCGGCTCTGTCAGGAAATCTTGCTGGGCATCGGCGGCGTGCGCATGCTGCGCGCGCTGGGAATCGCACCATCCGTCTGGCATGCGAACGAAGGCCACTCGGCCTTTCTCACGTTAGAACGAGTGCGCGAGCTGATCCAAAAGGGTTTATCGCACGCCGATGCCAGCAAAATCGTTCGTCAGAGCACCGTCTTTACGACGCATACTCCAGTTCCTGCCGGCCACGACGTGTTCCCCCACCATCTGATGGATCGGTACTTTACCGGCTATTGGGAGCAACTCGGCCTCTCGCGCGAGGAGTTTCTCGGCCTCGGCGAGACGCCGGAATCACGCGGGCAGGACTTTAATATGACCGCGCTGGTGATTCGCCTGTCGGCCCACGTGAATGGCGTCAGCCGCGAACATGGGCGAGTTACTCGCGAGATGTGGCAGCACTGTTGGCCCGGGTTGCCGACTGAGCAGATTCCCATTCGGAGCGTGACGAACGGCATCCATGCGCCGACCTGGATCTCTCCGGATCTTCATCACCTGTACAGCAAATCGCTCAGCCCTGTGTGGACCGAGACCTGCGACGATCCGGCGATGTGGCAACGGGTAACAGATGTTCCTGACCAGGAACTCTGGGCGGTCCGACAAACGATGAAACGGAAGCTGATGGGCTTCATTCGCGAACGGGCCCGAAGCGGATGGATGCAGGGTCATCTGCAGCCGTCACAAGTCCTGACCCGCGGCACGTTGCTCGATCCCGAAGCGCTGACGATCGGGTTCGCCCGACGATTCGCCACGTACAAACGGGCGACTTTGCTTTTTCAGGATCTCGAACGGTTGAAGCGGCTCCTCCAAGACAGATGGAGGCCGGTCCAATTAATATTCGCCGGCAAGGCACATCCAGCCGATGAACCAGGGCGCTACTTTATTCACGAGGTCCTGAACTTCTGCCACGACCATAAACTGGGCGGCCACGTGGCTTTTCTAGAAGACTACGAAATGCATATGGCGAAGTATCTCGTCCAAGGTGTCGACATCTGGCTCAACACACCGCGCTTTCCCTTGGAAGCCAGTGGGACCAGCGGAATGAAAGCCGCCCTGAATGGCGTGTTGAACCTAAGTATCCTGGATGGTTGGTGGGTTGAGGGCTACAACGGCGCCAACGGCTGGGGCATCCAGCCCTTAACCGAACCTGCCGACGCCCAGGCCCAAGACCATCACGATTCCGAGCAGCTCTACCGCATGCTGGAACAGGAAGCTGTGCCACTGTTTTACCAACGCGATCGAGACGGCATTCCTCGCGGTTGGCTCCAAATGGTCAAAGAATGTATCCGCACCATCGCACCGCAATTCTGCACGAAACGCATGGTGAAGGACTATGTGGGGACCATGTACAGCGCCGCCGCGGTGCGTGCCCCCTCGACATGGTAACTCGGTCCAACGCTCATGATCGGCACAGCGTGCGAGGCCTGGTCCTCTGTCTGACGGGCGCTTGTTTCCTGAGTGGCGCCGTCATCCTGTGCCTCGGATTAACCGACCCTACCGGTGCCACCACCCGAACGCCTTCCTCTGTAGAATCGCAAGCTGCGGAATTCTTCAAGGCCGGTGATTACGCCGCTGTGGTGGTCCTCTTTCAAGGATTGCCTCTTGAAGCGACCCCATCAAAACAATTCCTGCGCCTCTCGTTGCTGAGTTATGTCCGCCTTGGACGAACAGACGAAGCGCTCGCGATCTACACAAAGATGAATCAATCCTGGCCAACCCACGACGCCACGCTCCTCCGCCCGCTGGCGCTCGGTGTGATCACCAGCCGCGTCCGCGACCACAAGGAACATGTCCGCATTGCGGCCTACACGGTTTTGGCGGAACTGGGCCTGCCGGAAACAGCGGCGATCTTGGAGGATGGCCTGCTGGATTCCTCTGTACTCGTGCGGGCGCGTGCCGCAGAAGCGATTGGGAAAGCTGGACTGGCTGCGAAATCCGGCGCGTTGCGCCGAGCGCTGGGGGACGAGATGCCCACGGTCCGCATCGCGGCCATGAACGCACTCGGAGAGGTGAAAGTCACCGACCTCAAACAGCGATTCATCGAAATCGGTCGTAAGGAGGAAGGGCCTGAAGCCATCTTTGCCTACGCAGCCCTCTATAGGATGGGCCAATCTGACGTGCTGGTCGACATTACCAACGCCGCCACGCTACCGGATGCGGAAATGCGCATGGCGGCGCTTGGTGTGCTCGGCCGCTTGAAGCGCCCAGCCAGTCTGGCAGTCCTCGCCCAAGCTGTGTATGATCCCAACCCATCCGTGCGCGCGTTCGCCGCGGGCGCGCTGGGAGAATTCGGTTCTCCCGGTGGGGTGGCCCCGCTGACGCATGCAGTCGGAGATGAGATGGCCATAGTTCGTGCCGCCGCCGCCGGAAGCCTGGGACGGCTTGGCCTCAAGGACAATCGCCCATTGCTTCAAGCTTTGACAAGAGACCCCAGCTTCCAAGTCCGTGCCAGTGCCGCCGAAGGGCTGCTTCGCTTGGGAGACACCTCGGCGATTGTTCTCGCGGCCGATCTGGCGCGACACCCCGACCCTTCCATTCGTGGCGCCACGGCTCAAGCGCTGAGCGCCACATCGAAGAAACAAGCCTTGTCTATTCTCCAAACCCTGCTACAAGATACACAGCCGCTCCCCCGCCTGATGGCCGCCAAGGCGTTGGGGAAAAATTCAAGAGCCGCTGTGCCCTTGCTGGTGAAGGGCCTGCAAGACTCCGACGAAGCCGTCCGCGTTGCCGCGGCAGGCAGTTTGTTGCAACATTTCTATCGAACAAGTTCACCGCAACGCCGCCACTAATAACCTGCAAGGACTAATATGCGCAAATTCATCGGCGTGGTGCTCCTAGTCATCGGCGCTTTCGGCGCGGGCTACTATTTCGGGCAACGGCCCGTTGGCACGCTGCAACAGACCGTGTCCGATTTGTCAGCACGCTTGGCAATATCTCAAAAGACCATCGTAGATTTTCAGCAGTCGTTGAAGGACCTGTCCAGAAATGCCTTGGATACGACGTTGGAGATTGAACGCGATCTCCGCCGTCGCCAGGGGCTCGTCGATGCCAAGTCGCGATTGGTGCAGGCGAAGGCGAACGTTTTCGATCGCAATTTCGGCGATGCAGCAAAAGAGCTGGCTGAGGCAGTCGATGCCCTGGAGGCCGTGACTAAAGGGGGCAAGTCAGACGACTCGACTAACGCCGTGCGGGATTTGGCTGGGTCACTGCAGGAGGTACGTCTGGAGATCGCGATGGGAAAACCGGTGCCGATAAAGAAACTGGACGAGCTTCAACACCGGATGGATCAGTTACTCAACAAGTAGCTCACGCGGTGGCCGACTGAGCAACCGGCTGCTTCTTCCACTTCGCCAGAATTCGCTCCACTCTCATTTTCACGACCACGTCGGGGTCTTTGAGCAACGGCTTGATGGCCTCGCGTCCCCGCTCGTCGCCGATCGATTCCAAGGCCGCCGCTGCTGTCAAACGTATAAACCAGTCTTTGTCACCCAGCATCTCAATGAGCGGATTGATCGCTTCGCTGTTTTTGATCCCGCCCAGTCCCAGCACCGCGCTCTTGCGGACATTTTCATCTTTGTCTTTGAGGGCCGCAATCAACTTCGGTACAGACGGCTCACCCAGTTCAACCAAGGCATTGATCGCGTCGTCCTTGAACTCATCGTTTCGAAGCTGAAGCATCAAGGGATCGAGCACCCGCTCATCGCGAATCTTGCCGAGCGCCAGAATGGCGTACTTACGCACTTCCCAGTCGCGCAGCAGCTTGAGGAGCGTCTCGACAGCGGGGGAGCCCACGTGCCCCATCGCCTCAATCGCCACTTCCCGGACCTGCCAGTCACCATCGCGCAATGCGCGTGCCAATGGCTCCACGCACCGCTCATCACCCATCTCGCCGAGCGTAATGACGGCCTCGCGTCGGACCACCCAGTCAGGATCGGTGAGCAGATCGATCTGAATATCGATCTCGTCCTTGACCTGTTCCTCTTCAAGCGCCACTGCGTCCTGCGAGCCGGCATAGGCCGCGTCGGATGCCGACGAATCTGCCATCACCAGGTCGGCAGCGACTTGGTCCGTCAGTTCGTCACTGGCCGGTGGGGCAGTTGGGAAAGTCTCCTGAGGCTGGTCCTCTTGTTCCTGTTCCATATGCATCCTGCTGGTATAAACGCGGGATGATCGTCAGACAATTACGCTGACGCCGGTGCCGCCGCCACACTCTTGCTCTTGCTTCCGGCTGCGTGTTTCTTACGCAACGCGCACGCACGCCGCTTGCGCTGTTCCCGCTTCAGTCGCTTCCGGAGCGCTCGTAGTGCGGCATCCCCTTCGGGATTGCTATGCCCGGCGCGCTTCGCCGACACCTTTTTCCTCAACCGAACTTCTTCCGACTCCGCCACGGTATTTTTTGCCATGCAATCACTCTCCTTCTCCGATTGACTTTTGGAAGATCCGAACCCCCGAGCTCAGATGCGTCAGTCTAGAGGAGAGGTTTCTGTACTGTCAACCGAGGGACTAGAGATACGGACTCGAACTACGAAAGCTCGAGGGCCGCATGATCCCGATGGGCTGGATCGGAAGAGAGGATTGATGGTGCCCATCTCCAGCGGCGCTGGATGAGGACATCATTGGGTGGAAGTCGATACACGGGAGTCATTGTGGGATCTGGACGGTCCAGGCTCGGCAATGGAAGGAACGATATGGTGTGTTCGTCCAGACGGCGGACTGCCAGGAGGGGCAGAGTCGACGGCGTGGCTTCCTCCGCCTCGAGGACGAAGTCCGGCCGGTGATCTCCAATCACCTCAAGCTGAATGATTGAAACCCCTCCGTCCACCATCCCTAACTGGGCCGCCGCCGCATAGGAAAGATCGAGAATTCTTCCATTCACGTACGGCCCCCGATCATTAATCCGCACCCGGACATGCTTCCCGTTCACTAAGTTGACGACCCGAACCATGCTTCCAAGCGGTAAGGTCCGGTGGGCCGCCGTCAACGCGTCCATGTTGAAAACTTCCCCGTTGGCTGCCAACTTCCCGTGGAATTGCTCTCCATACCAGGACGCAACCCCCCGGTCCTTGATCCCCACATCCAGCCCGCTCTCGCCTTTGGGAATCCATGAACAGGCTCCCAACGAGAAGCATAGGACGACTGCGATGGTCTCATAGCACGACAGCTGACTTTGCCGAGTATTTGTGCTCATCCTGGTTATCGCCTCCCTCTGGATCATCTAAGGAGAGAGAGTATGTACGATCCAGAGTCTATGAAAGGCTCGAGACTTCAACAATACCGACTGAGTACCCCTCTCCCCTACCTCCGTATGGAGGAATTACACTCGGTCTTTGTATGAGAGAGAGTACAAAAACGGACGGCGAATGCTTCTTTCCATGCAAACAGTGACGCTATATATGAAGGAGAAGGGAACCTGAGTCAACCCCTCAGGACCACCAAATGGGTTGCTGAGGAGATATGCGGGACGAATAAATGGATGTTGCGCCAGTTCATCAACCGGGAAATGGCGGCAACAATTGCCTTGATGCTCTCCCCAAGTCCACGCTACCTGAATCGCAGAGCCGGCCCATCAAACTTGGTCTGGCTCACGAATCTCTCGAAATTCTTTGCCATGACTTCGCTCAGAATGTCCTCCGTATCCTCCCGGCTCATACCAAAACACCGAATAGGTCCCTGTGTGACTGATCGTATCGGTAATGGAACTGCCGTCGCTCAAGTTCTTGGCCTGCACTACAATTCTGTTCTTTGCCGTAATATCGGTGGAGCCGACTGTTCCATGAGCGTCCGCAGAGGCTTCCAAGATCTTGCCGGAAATCACGACATCCCCTCCGGTGAGCCTAGACCCGGTTGGGACATACTGCACAAGCCATCCTTTTCGAGTGAGATACTCCGCGTGCGCTTTGGCGGTCACCTCCCCCACCATGCCGTCCTTCATGGTCAACGGCTTGGTCGTGCCCCACAACGATTGATGCACCCCAAGCCTCGTCCGGTCAGAGCGATCATCGCCAACAGGAGTCACCAGCACGTTGACCAAACTTGCTGATGAGGCAGCCATTTTCTCGGTCGATGGTTTCAACGCCAGCGCGATCAGCACCGCGTCACCTTGACCCGCACAGCCGCCTCCCCCCACGAAAGCACTCAGCACCATGCACGCTGACAACGAAATTCTTCACAAGTCCCTCCATACACAGCCAATATGCAATGTTCCCAAACAAGCAGCGCACTGCACCTGAGACGCCGAGGCGAAAATCTAGCAGCTCACTCTAATCCTGTAAAGTCACGCCCCGCCGTATTGACTGCCTCAAACGGACTGAGTAAGATCCGTGCTGCATATGGGATGCTTGTATTTTCGAGAGCGGTACCGCTACATCCCCTACAGTTGATCGCCTCAATATCACATCCATGATCGACGTTCAGAACATTACCAAGCGGTACGGACATCATACGGCCATCGATCGGGTCACCTTCTCAGTGGCCAAGGGAGAAGTGTTGGCATTCCTCGGCCCTAACGGCGCAGGGAAAACGACAGCCATGCGGATCCTGGCTTGCTTCATGCCTGCAACGGAGGGAACTGCTCGTGTCGCCGGCTTTGACTGTGCCGATCAACCGCTCGAGGTGAAACGTCGTATCGGCTATCTGCCCGAAACCCCGCCGGTCTATCAAGAACTGACCGTGACGGAATATTTGACGTTCGTCGGTCGTCTGCGCGGGATGGTGGGGCGCAACTTGACCTCGGCACTGGATCAATCGATCGGACGGCTTGAGTTGGGTTCAGTCCGTCAGCGACTGATCGGCAACCTCTCCCGCGGCTATCGTCAGCGTGTGGGACTTGCGCAAGCCCTGTTGCACGATCCACCCGTGTTGATCTTGGACGAACCGACGGTGGGTCTTGATCCGAAACAGATCATTGAAATTCGAGAACTCATCAAGAGCCTGGCCGGTTCGCACTCCGTGATTCTCAGCACCCACATTCTTCCGGAAGCAACCGCCGTCTGCCAAAGGGTGGTCATCATCAGCGGGGGACGCATCGTCGCGGAAGATACCCCTGAGCAATTGTCGGCCCGGCTGCGACAGTCAGAAAAGATTTCGGTCACGCTCAAGACACCCCCTGCGGATTGCGAGACGAAACTCCGCGCTATTCCTGGAATTCTGAACATCTTCCCTGGGCAGACCACCGGGAATTTCCTCATCGAATGCGCGCTGGGCCGAGACCTGCGCGACGAAATCGCCCGCGTTGTCGCCTCCAACCAATGGGGTCTGCTCGAACTGCGCACCATTTCGATGACGCTGGAAGATGTCTTCCTTCACCTCACGCGCCACGAAGAAGGTCTCTCACAACCAGCGGAAGCCATGGCCAGCACGACTTCCGATGGAACCGTCGCCACACAGGAAACCGCCTCATGACCCCGGTGCAGGCCATCATCGCCAAGGAACTCCGCGGCTATTTCGTGTCCCCGATCGTCTACGTGGTCGGCGCGGTGTTTCTGCTCATCTTCGGATTTCTCTCGTACCTCTATATCGTGTTCGCTGGCGCGCAGGCCATCCAGCTGATGCAGATGCAGGGGGGCATGGCACAGATCAACTTGAACGATCTGGTGTTTCGAAACTTGTTCTCCAGCATGCGCTTCGTCTTGCTGATCATCCTGCCCATCCTGACCATGCGGTTGTTTGCCGAAGAACGGAAGTTGCGTACGTTCGAATTCTTGATGACCTCGCCCATCGGAATTAATGAAATTGTCGCGGGCAAATTCGTAAGCGTGCTGCTGATCTTTCTGGGCCTGCTGGGATTGACCGGGCTGGTCCCGATTGTGTTGATGCTCTTCAGCGACTTCGATTGGAATCCGGTCCTGAGCGGCTATTTGGGGATGGCGCTCCTCGGTACCCTGTTTCTCTCCGTCGGTGTGTTCGCCTCAGCCATGACGGAAAATCAGATTGTCGCTGCCTTTGTCAGTTTCGGTATCCTCCTCACGATCTGGCTGATCTCAGGATTAGGCGGCCTCCTCGGCGATACCACCGCAGGCCGCATCATCTCGTACGTCTCGTTTATGGAGCACTATGACCGCCTCGTTCGAGGGCTGATCGATACGAGTGACCTCGTGTATTTTGGAAGTGGTCTGATACTCATGTTATTCCTCACTCATCGGATCGTGGAATCGGCGCGCTGGAAATGAGCCTCAAAAGCTTTCCCCTCGGTATTCTTGGAATAGTCCTCGCCGCCGCAGGAGGGATTGCCTACAGCATGAGGCCGGACCTACTCTGGGCCGTCACGATTGCAGAAGGCCTGGCACTGGTCTGCCTGATTTTGTTTTTTGTCCTGCATCTTGATACGGTCAAAGCTTTCTCCGGTCGGCGTTCAACAAGAATGGGTGTGAACAGCGTCCTGATGGTGCTGCTTTTCTCCGCCATTCTAGTCATTGTGAACTTCCTGGCCTCCCGGCATTCTGTGCGATGGGATCTCTCCGAAAATCAGAATTTCACGCTCGCGCCCCAAACCTATCGCGTCCTTCGCACACTCCCGCACGACGTCAAGATCACGGTCTTCACCAGAGAAAAGGATGCCGGCTACCAAGCGTACAAAGAACGACTGGAGAGCTACCGGCAGGCGTCGGCCAAACTCACGGTTGAATTCATCGACCCGGAGAAGCAGCCGAAGATCGCTCAAAACTACGGGATCTTCCGAACAGACACCGCGATTTTCGAGAGCAATGGGCAAACAACTCGGGTGACATCGCCCTCGGAAGTGGAACTGACTGGGGCCTTGCTCCGAATTTCTAAAGACGCTAAGAAGCGCATCGTCTTTGTCGAGGGGCATAGCGAGCGGAGCTTGGAGGACAAAGAACGCAACGGTCTGTCCATCGCCAAAGAAGCCCTGACCAAACAAGGCTACGACGTCGGTACCGTTTCACTCCTCCAGGAGACCACCGTTCCAAGTAATACCACCGTGCTGGTCCTCGCAGGCCCGCGCCGCTCCGTCACCAAAGACGAGCAGGACCGCATTCGGGCCTATGTCGAGCAGGGTGGCCATCTTATGGTCCTGGTTGATCCCGATACCCAAACCGGACTGGAGTCGTTGCTCACTCACTGGGGACTCGGGCTGGGGCCCGGCGTCTTAGTCGATCTGCAAGATCGACTTGCCCAAGGAGACCTCACCGCGCTGTTGGTCCGAACATTTACTGAACACGAGATTACTCAAGATTTGACCTCCGCAGTCCTCTTTCCCCTCTCGCGCCACGTTACATTCGACGAGCAAGCAGGGAAGGAATGGGAGTATGTACCGTTGGCCCGCACCTCAGCCAACAGCTGGGCAGAGACGAACATGCAAGGCCGCGTCGTGAGCCTTAACGAGAAGGAAGATGTGAAGGGTCCGCTCCCGATGGCGGCGGCATTGGCGCCGAAGAAGGCACCGGAGGAGGGCAAGCCCCGTCCGGCCATCGTGGTCATCGGCAACTCCGCCTTTGCCACCAATGCCTTTTTCAATTTTCCCGGTAACAGCGACTTCTTTCTCCACACCACCGGATGGCTCGCCGAAGAACGTGACCTGATTTCCATTGCACCGAAAGAGCCGACCCTGCGGCCCTTCACGCCAAACCCCACACAGGAACGGGCGCTCCTCTATATTCAAGTCATCTTCCTCCCGCTCATGACGTTCCTCACCGGCATGATGGTGTGGAGAAAGCGCCGACGATTGTGACGAGCATGCGAGCTGTTATTAATCTTCTGCAGGATGGTCAAAATGGCCGTTCAGCAAGGCCGCAGCGAGTGAAGGGCCGAGGAGGTACATACCGCACTTCGTGTGGGCCGTTCGCCCGTAGAATAAATCTTGGCGAACGGAGAACCCCCTACAGTCCTTCCGACCTCCGAGAGTATTCTCTCGTACGTTGAGGGTCTGAACGATGCGAGAACGCAGCTGGCGGACTTTTTCACCATCCTGCTAACTATGCGCTACTGGCCTACACTCCTCATGCTCGTAATTCTGGTGGGACTGGGTGGCTATCTCTATTTCGTGGAGCTCCCCAACAAGCAACGCGAAGACAAACAACAGAGCGAGCAGAAACAGTTACTCCCCTTCCCTGAAGCTACCATCACAGGATTGACAGTCTCGACCGCCCAGGGCCCCGTTGAACTCAAGCTTTCGGAACCAGGGAAGTGGACTATTGCGGCTCCGCTGCAAGCGGACGCCGACACCCGCGAAGTCCAGGCACTCATTCGAGCGCTGGTGACAGGAACCGTAACCAGAGCGGTCGAAGAAAAGGCCGCCGCCCTCGCGCCATTTGGACTCGAGCAGCCTGTGACCTCCATCATCGTGATCGCCGGAACACAGCAGGAGACCATTTCAATCGGCGATAGCGGCCCCCTCTCCAATACGCTGTACGTACTTCGTGGATCGGACAGCAAAGTACTGCTGACCAACTTGGCGCCCAAGGATTTCGTCAACAAATCGTTGCTGACGTTCCGACGAAAAGAACTCTTGCGCTTCGTGCAAAACGACATCGAACGTGTGCGCCTCACATATCCCACGACGGAAATCGTGCTCTACAATATGGCGAAAGACAAGCCGAGGCCGGTCTGGAAGATCCGCTACCCCCTCGAAGCTGAAGCCGATCAAACCGAAGTTCGCTCGCTGATGTTTCGGTTGGAGGATCTCAAGGCGCTCGGCATGATCGATCCCGGCCCTGCAAGGGATGCTGTCGCCAGGACCCTGACCACCCCGAAAGTGAAGGTGACTCTGCACACCGAAGCCGGCGACCAGACGGTAAGGCTCTATCAATCAGATCCTCAGAGCGGCGAGGCGATCGCGGAAACTACACCCGAAGCTCCGCTCTATCGTGTTAGCCCCACGACGATCAAGGACCTCACGAAGGAGCTCTTTACCCTTCAAGACAAGCGATTGCTCGGAGTCGACTCGCCTGACATCGCCATGCTCTCCGTCAATACACGCGATAAGCAGTATGTCCTCATCAATCAGAACGGAGAATGGGTCCTAGAAGACCAGCCTACAGAGAAGCTCAGCCAAGAAGCGGCGGATCTCTTTGTGAGCCGGGTCGTGAATCTTCCAGCGGAGGAGCGCGTCATTAAACAATCGACTCCGCTGGCGCCCTATGGATTGCTGGCTCCAACCGCTGAATTTGTCGCCACCGGCAAAGACGGGAAGATCGCGGGAAAGCTCACCCTCGGGAACCAGGTGGGCAACTTGGTCTACGCCACGGGCGCGCGCCTGCAAGGAGTGTTTCAGGTGCGCCCCGATCTCCTCACGCAGATCCCCTCAAAGGCCGACCTCCTCGCCAAAGCACAGGACAACGCGAACTCCAGCCGTTAATGTCCTCTTAGCTTGTTCCCGCTGCGTGCCTAGACATTTTGGCGCCCTTCAGTATCGTGGCCTTTACGCTCTCGTCGCCCACGTCATCTAACTGTCCTTTGGTTAGGTTTAGCCCTACTTATCTTTCTTCATTACGGAAAGTTGCCTTAAAATATCGTCACGAATCAACAAACTAATGTTTTGGGTCTAGCTCGATCAGACCCTTCCGTATGGCCGTGATGGCTGCCTGTGTTCGGTCATAAACTTGGAGCTTGTGGAAGATGTTTCGGACGTGATTCTTCACGGTCTTCTCGCTCAAGTCGAGATTGTTGGCGATTTCCTTGTTGGTTTTTCCATCAGCGACCAATCGCAAGACAGTGATCTCTCGCTCTGTCAGATCATGCTCGGCCCACGCCGACTTCTTGCCTTTCTTTTGGGCCATCAATGAGAACTCCGCTAAGATCTTGCTGGCGACGGAAGGGTGGATGAGCGACTCACCACGATAGATTGCCCGGATGGCAGCGACGATCTGGGAGGATTCAGAATCTTTTAGCAAGTATCCAGTGGCTCCGGCTCGGACCAGATCAAAGATGTATTGCTGTTCCTCGTACATGGTCAGCGCCACAATCCCAATGTGCGGGAACTCACGTTTAATTTGCCGCGTGGCTTCGACTCCACCCATCCGTGGCATACTCACATCCATCAAAATAACGTCCGGGAGGAGGGCGCGTGTCTTCTCCACCGCCTCTATGCCGTCTTGCGCTTCCCCTATGACATGAATGTCTTCTTTGGTCTTGAGAATAGCAGCTAAACCCTCTCGGACAACTCGATGATCGTCGGCGATCAGGACCTTAATTTTCTCCATTGCCCTCACCCTCCTTATTAACCAGTGGCACTTCGACGATAATCTTTGTGCCTCGTCCCTTCTTGGATTCGACGCGTCCCTCCCCACCGACCAACCGGGCTCGTTCCAAAATGCCTCTGATCCCAAAGTGATCCCATTTTTCAGGGTCGCGCAGAACGGTCTCCATGTCGAAGCCAACGCCGTTATCGGTAATGGTGATCCGCAACATCTCAAGATTAATTTCCAGTTGGATCGTGACCCGATCGGCCCTCGCATGTTTTTGAACGTTACTCAAGGCCTCCTGGATGATTCGGAACAAGAAGATCTTCGTCCGAGGAAAGAGAATCTGTTCATCCCCAGTCACAGAAAACTTGGCGGTAATATGGGACTGGGTCTCGTATGACTTGAGATAGTTCGTCAGTGCGGGAATCAATTCCATTTTATCGTAGTGGAGCGGACGCAGATTGAAGATCACTTGGCGCGCTTCCTGAATGGCCAGTTTGAGTTGAGCCTTGCTCTCCTTAATGGTGGCGAGACTGGCTTTCGGATTTTTCCGAATGAGTTGTTGGCAGAGATCGAGCTTGAAATTGACACCCGCCAAGCTTTGCACGAGTCCGTCGTGGATCTCGCAGGCGATTCTGGTTCGCTCTTCTGTCACCGCTGTACCGGTCTCCTTCACGTACAACCGATAGAGGGATTGATACTTGTTCAGTGTCTTCTCAATTTCAGCCGTCGCCCGGATGCGGGCTTCAATCAGTTCCCACATGAACTTGGCGCTGGCTCCGCCGATGATCGTCACGCCCATCTGATGAAAGTCTTGGAGGAATTTCCAGACCTCTGAATTTCCCGACACATCGATAATCAAGTCGACCCGTTCCATCGCCAAGAGTTGTTGATAGTCGCGAGTCACTGGAATCCGCAGTCGTTTCGCAAGGCTCAATCCGGGCGCCTGTGGATCGATCTCTGCGACCCCTACAATTTGCACGAGAGGATCATTCGCAAAGATTTCCATCAGTGCCGTGCCTCCGCGGCCAGCGCCGATGATGGCGACGTTGGTTGCCCCAGGGCTCGGCGCTATCCGTCGGACTCGCTGGGATTGCAGGTTGGTCATTGCCTTGGAACTCCGTGCGCGCTGCTCGTCGGTGTGAACGATCGATGAATGTCGAGTCGGTCAGGATTACACGAAGAAGAAAAAGCGAAGACAGAAGATGGGCGCTGGGAGTCCGAACTCAACGTTCGCGGCGTTGTTGAGCCAGCGATTTCAGCTCATCCATGAATTGGTCGATGTCCTTGAACTCTCGATACACAGACGCAAACCGGACATAGGCGACCTGGTCCAATTGGTGCAACTCCTTCATGACTTCTTCACCCACAATCCGACTTTCGATCTCGCTTTCGCCCATCTCCTGGATCCGCTTTTCAATCCGGTCAGTCACGGCTTCGATGGTTGCCGTGCTGATCGGCCGTTTCTCGCAGGCTTTTTTCATCCCGGAGAGAATCTTGGTTCGGTCGAACGACTCGCGGCGGCCATCTTTCTTGACGACAACCGGGAGAATCTCCTCGACGCGTTCGTACGTGGTATAGCGACGTTTACAACCGAGACACTCGCGGCGGCGGCGGATGACCTCGCCTTCCTTGGCCATGCGGGAGTCCACCACCTTGTCTTCGAGTTCATCGCAAAACGGACATTTCACAGGTGGCGACCCTGCCCTCTTGGATGTGGGCTAGTTAATAGGAGTGGAAGATGGGGAAACGGTTGCACAAGGCTTTGGCTTGAGCGCAAACCTCTTCCAGCACCGCCGGATCATGCCGGTGCTGCAGGACACGATCGATGAGGTCCACAATTTGTTTCATTTCTGGCTCTCGCATCCCTCGCGTGGACACTATCGGGGTTCCCAGTCGAATGCCACTGGCGATCGCCGGTGGTTTTTCGTCGTACGGGACGGCGTTCTTATTCACGATAATTCCGGCGGCATCAAGGGCGGCATCGGCCTCCCTACCGGTGATCCCTTTATTGGTGAGGTTCACAAGCATGAGGTGGGTATCGGTCCCACCGGAGACGATCTTGTAGCCGCGATCGACAAGCCCCTGAGCCAATGCCTTCGCATTGGCGATCACTTGCTGCTGGTAGCGCTTAAATGACGGAGACAAGGCCTCCTTGAATGCGACGGCTTTGGCCGCGATCACATGCATCAAGGGTCCGCCCTGCAAACCGGGGAACACAAACTTATCGACGGCCTTCGCATGTTCGGCTGTGCACATCGTGACACCACCACGGGGGCCGCGAAGTGTTTTATGGGTCGTCGTCGTGACGAAGTCTGCATAGGGAACAGGATTAGGATGGAGCCCTGCGGCGATCAGGCCAGCAATATGGGCGATATCGACCATCAGGTAGGCGCCGACTGATTTGGCGATTTGCTGAAAGCGAGGAAAATCCAGCACTCGGGCATAGGCGCTGGCACCGACCACGATCATGCGAGGCCGGCATTCGTCGGCGAGTTTCTGGACGGCATCGTAGTCGATCGTTTCTGTCTTGCGGTCCACACCATAGGAAAAGACGCGAAACAAAATACCGGAAAAGTTCACCTTGCTCCCATGCGTCAGGTGTCCGCCGTGGGCCAAGTCCATCCCAAGAATCGTATCCCCAGTCTTCAACACGGATAGGTAGGCCGCCATATTGGCCTGCGAACCTGAGTGCGGCTGCACATTGACGTGCTCGGCCCCGAAAATCTGTTTACATCGCTGAATCGCCAGATCTTCAACCCTGTCGACGTGCTGGCAACCGCCATAATACCGCTTGCCCGGGTAGCCTTCCGCATACTTGTTGGTCATCAAGGAACCTTGAGCAGCCAACACAGCCGGACTGGCGAAGTTTTCTGACGCAATCAAGAGCAGCTTGTCACGCTGCCGGGTCTCTTCCGCTTCAATCGCGGCGTAGACATCGGGGTCTGTCGCCTTCAGTGCGTCCAATGAGCCAATTGCGTCGCGCATCGATCTCCCCATCAATCCGTCAGCGACGCTGAAGGTGTTTCTGGTTCCTGTTTCTTCACCACTCGAATGGTCACCGTGGCCGTCACTTCCCGCGGCATTTTGATGGGTACTGTGACGGTTCCAAGTTCCTTGATCGGCTGCGCCAATTGAATCTTCCGTCGATCCACTGTAAAGCCTTGAGCGGCCAATCCTTCGGCGATGTCCTTGGCCGTGACCGAGCCGAACATCTTGTCGTCCTTGCCCACTTGCACCTCAATGGTCAGCGTGACTGCCGACACTTTCTTGGCATGGGTTTCGATCTCCAGCTTTTCCTTCTTGGCCTTCTCCGCTGCCACCCGTTTGGCGTGTTCAAAGGCTTTGATGCTTCGGCTATTGGCTTCGACCGCCTTACGGCGGGGCAACAAGAAATTTCTGGCAAATCCATCGGCCACATTGATGAGATCGCCGAGGTGGCCCACCCCTTCGAGAGTCTCCTGAAGAATGACTTTCATACCTCTAACTCCTTCTGTTTGAAAGGAAAGGAGAATACTGAGGTGACTGTGAAAAGTCAATTCAGCGAATTGAGTCATCTACCATCTTACCGCGCGAGCCCTCGTTGCGACAGCTATGTTTCTTACCCTCCGGTCCGCATCATGCGGCACCATGGAGGGCACCATGGAGCGGAGCGGGATGGGGCCACACTCGAAGCGAGAGTACGTGGAGTCGAGCGATGTGCGCGATCGGCAGAGTCACCGGACCGAGAGGCAGCGGATTGTGGATGAGTTCATGCGGGTCTGTGGCTACCACCGCAAGTACGCCATGGGGCTGCGCAACCGGCCCTTGCCCATCCCGAGGCCTCGGCGGCGGGCTCGGCGCGCGCCGC
>SPAW01000065.1 GCA_005239465.1 Nitrospira sp.
TCCTCACTCGACATCATGGGGACAGCAACTGTCTTGACTGTCAAGCACGCAGAGGCGCCCCTGCGTACTCAGAGGCACGCATGCCACAACTGACGGACCAGAGATCCCGGCTTCCCAATTCTGTGTCCCATCCTTGCGATGCGGGCTCAATGGCCCACGCAACTGTTCGGGCTTGTTCAGAAAGTAGACGTGACGACCCGCGCTGTCCCACGGTCTTTGAAGACCTCGGCTACTTCGGTCTATCACGTCTGGGTTGCCTGAAGACATATCGTGAACGAACACCGACTTAAGATACAAGGCCACTGTGAGCCAGGACGGGCAATCAGTTCAAAAAAGACGCAGAGGGCGCGCAAGGCTTTGGCTGGTAGGAATCCGGTCAGTGCCTTAAGTGATTTACCGTCGAGGTCCTGGACTCGTTGTGCCTGCTTCTGTCCGAACACAGTGCGCAAAGACTCTTTGATCGTGGCTGGCAGGTCCTTTTCCTGAGAACGGCGAAGAAGTCGAGCGACGGTTGAAGGGAATGCGCTTTTCTCGATCAATTGCTTTGAGGCTTCCCATAGCGTGGGGAACTGTCGTGCGCGTCGGTTGATGAGGCGACGGAATTCGGCAAGCGGATTGGTTTCGGGACTCATCGAGAGAGCAATGACTGTTTCAATGGTGACGGAACGAGAACAATACTAGACCGTGGAGCATAGTGGCCTTCAAACTTCATCGTCAAGGCGGCGTAGCTTGTTCGCTCCCTGAGGGTGTGGTAGGAGTTGACTATGCAAGGGGCTTGCTTCTTCTGCGTTGCTACTCGGCGATGTCAACCGGCCATCCGGCTGGGGATAGTTCTGTGCCTCCTCGTGATGGGTATCGGCTGTGTTCCCGAACATCAGACAGTCGTTGGTTCCAGCAACGAGGGCGAGTGGCAGCCGTGGCAGGTGCTGGACACGAAGACTGGTCGTGTCCTGTCCTCTTCTGAGTTGCTCAAAAATTTAGGCAGTTACGACATCGTCTATGTCGGGGAAGAACATCACAATAAGTACCATATCGAAGCGGCAGTGAGAATTCTGGGGCAGCTGATCTCGGATGGCATTCAGCCCACCATCGGAATGGAAATGTTTGGGTGGGACGGACAGCCGGCGTTGGATGGCTATCTGTCGAAGGGCCAGCCTGCGAAGAGCGAGTTTCTGGTACAGGTCCGATGGAAACAAAATTGGGGCGGGGCGTTTGAAGACTATGAACCACTGGTGACGTTTGCTCGTGACCGGCATTTATCCATCCGCGCCATGAACCCGCCGAAACCATTGATCCGTCGTGTCGTGAAACTCGGCCTGGAGCGAGCCAGGCAAGAGTCGGAGTGGGTGTTTTGGGGAATGCAACAGGAAGATATTGTCGACGATCCCGCCTATCGCACACGGATTGTCGATCAGCTTCAGCGGTGTCATGGGGGCGGAACCGATGAGCATTATCGGACGATGTACGAAGCGTCTATGGTTCGGGACGAAGGAATGGCGAGGATCCTCGTCGCGAGGCTGGGAGAACTGCGCCGCGACAAAATCGGATCCCGCAGCATGATTTTGAGTTATACGGGAGGGGGCCATATTCAGTACAACCTCCCTATACCGATGCGAGTCGCCAGACGGCTCTCAGGCCATGTGAAACAGACGACGATCTACCTGACCTCGTTTGATGCCAGTAGAACCAATGACATTCAGGATCTCATGCGAGAACATATCGCAGATTACATCTGGCTGACGCCAATGAGCGGGCAAGGGCCTCCCCAACGCTGTCGATAGAATGGGTTCCAACGACTTGTATTGTTCCTGCTTGATAGTCAAGAGATACCGAACGTAAAACCGAGCAGTTCTTGACAGTACCGACCTTGCTCGGCACACTGAGGCAACCCTTCGTGTTGGAGGCTTCGGTCGTTGAAGATGCGAAACAAGATTCCCTGCAGTGCTGAACGACTGGGTTTGCTGGATCCGCAGATGATTCAAGCCGTGTCGGAAGCCTCTGCCTTCCAGATCGGCCACCAATACTTGACGGAGAATCGCGTCCGTATTGTGGAGGCGGACGACGCGCAGATTTCGTCGGCCGTCATCGGCAATTCCGGTCTCTACGAACAGACTATCCGGTTAAGAGATGGGCACCTTATTTCGAAGTGTTCGTGCACGCTTCCGGAAGAGCCCATGTGCCGTCACTGTATTGCGGTCTTGCTGGAATATCACCGGTGGGCCCAGCCCCGGCAGTCGCGAAAAACGAATGATACCAGAGAGACCAAAGCGCAGCCGCAGGCTGAACACGCGGCCGATGGAAGGACTTCAACCATGCAGTCGTCCGCTCCCGACGTTAAGCTGAGCGAGGTCATGCAATTTGTGGAGTGGCTGCAGCCGGCGATGAAGGCCATCGAAAAGGGAGAGCGGGTTCCCGAGCCTCCGAAACTAGGCGCGGGAGAAGTGTCCATGTGGATTCAAACGATCAGGAATCTAGAAGATCGACGCCGGGAAAGTGAAGAAGTCCAGGTTAGCCTGGAATCTGAAATGCGAGATCGGGAGGCGTATGTGGCGCGTCTGACCCAGCAGCTACAGACCTCGATTGCAGAAGCGAAGACCGCCCAAGCCGCGTCGCAAGAACTCCAGCGTGTGGTTACCACGTGCAAAGGGATGCTGGCCAAGTTCGGCGAGTTGGCTGGTGAAGTGGCTCGGTACGATGGGCAGATGCGGTCTGTGGCGAATGAGATCCTTAGCAAGAGCACTCAGCTCGATAAACTCGCCGGTTCATTCAAAGAACTGGCCGATGCGCTCAAATCAGCCACAAAGCAGACCCCGTCCCAATAACGGCCTTCTCCCGTCATCTCTTGAAATCGGTTCCAATTCTTTCCTGAGGCCTCTTGCGCCTTCGCCCGATGGTTCAGTACAATGCGGCCCTCTTTGGGGGTCACCCGATTTGAAGGAGGATTAGGCATGAAAAAGATGTTTTCGCAAGTGAGCCTGATGGCAGGAGCAGCGTTGCTGGTCGGGGCATTGCCGGTGTTGGCGAATACGCCAGCTGGTGAAGGGCCCCCGGACTACAGTGGGATTTCCGGTATGTATTATGTGCTGATCGGGTTGGTCCTTGCTTACGGCATCTACGATACCTTCTTAAAGAAGTCATAACTCTTTAGATCACGCACTTCCCTCCAATTCCTCTTCCTCCTGGCTGGTCATCGCGGCCTGGCTGGAGGTTCCTTTGGTCTTACCCCTCCATCCTGAATGCCCTAGGATTTCATTGTTCGATGGTCAAGCAAAGGGCTGAGTATTTTCAGAATCTGCTCAACGATCATTCGATAGCCTTCTTTTGTCGGGTGAATGCCATCAGCCTGGTTCAAGGTGGCAGAGGCGGCCACCCCTTCAAGAAAAAACGGGATCAAAGGGAGCTGGTATTGCTTGGCCAGGGTCGGATAGATCGCCTCGAAGCCCATGGTGTATTCTTGCCCATAGTTCGGGGGCAGTTTCATTCCGGCCAAGATGACGGTCACGCCAGCCTGCTGCAACCGCTGGATGATCTGGCGAAGATTGCTTTTCGTTTGATCGAGGCTGAGCCCGCGGAGCCCGTCATTTCCACCCAACTCGAGGATGACCAACACAGGCTTGCTGTTGAGGACCCAAGGGACACGACGAAGACCGCCGGCCGTGGTGTCGCCGCTGACACCGGCGTTGATCACCCGATAGCGATAATTGAGGGTATCCAGCCGCCGCTGGAGTTGGGCGGGGTACGATTCATCTGCACTCACCCCGAGTCCGGCAGTAAGGCTGTCACCAAAGGCGACAATGCGAGGTCGGGTGTCTGGTGCCGAAGAAGAAGCTGCCACCAACGCCGTCGGACAGAGGAGGACACAAAGGACCGACAGGAGAATGTGGTGAATGCGTTGAAGTCGAGCCATGACGCAATGCAAATTCACTCGGTCCCTTTCCTCCGTACAGTATAATACCATCCAAGGTGCCGTCATCTACTGAAAGAGCGGGGTCGTTCATGATCAGCGTGAAACAGGTTTCGATGGTGCTCGCGGCAGCAGGTCGGTCGGTGACGATTCTCGACCACATCACCTTTGTGATTCCTGCGAAGCAAACGGTGGCCGTCGTTGGACCGTCAGGGAGCGGCAAATCAACCTTATTAGGATTGATGGCCGGCCTCGATCGCCCGACTGCCGGATCGATCGAGCTGGACGGAACGGACATTACCACGCTGTCTGAGAGCCGCATGGCTCGGTTTCGACGAGAGAAAGTCGGCTACATCTTTCAATCGTTTCATCTCATTCCTACCCTCACGGCACTCGAAAACGTCGCGGTTCCGCTGGAACTGAGCGGAGAACGGCATGCCGGCGAGCGAGCCGCAGAACTGCTTGCGGCTGTCGGGTTGTCCGATCGCATGGGGCATTACCCTGTTCAACTGTCTGGAGGGGAACAGCAACGAGTTGCGGTGGCGCGCGCCTTTGCCTGTGGTCCACCCATCCTCCTGGCCGATGAGCCGACCGGTAATCTCGACAGCGCGACCGGTGCCCATGTCATCGAGCTGCTACTGTCGCTGCATCGCGATCACGGCACGACCCTGGTACTCGTGACGCATGATTCAAACTTGGCGGCATCGATGCAGCGGGTTGTGTCCATGCGCGATGGGCGCCTTGAGTCTGACTCCGTACTTTCTTTCTCACATTGCACAGTAGAACCAGGCCCATGATGCCGTTTCTGTTCAAGATGGCTTGGCGAGAGACCCGCGCAGCCTGGCGGCACTTTCTCTATTTTCTGGTCTGTATCGCGGTAGGTGTCGGTGCGCTGGTGGGGGTATCACTCTTCGGGACTAACGTGGAACGGGCCGTCACAAAAGAAGCTCGCGGTCTGTTAGGTGGAGATCTTGAAATCCGATTGTCTCGCCCCATCAGTCCCAAGGGCCAGGCCGTCATGGACTCGCTGAGCGATCGTGGTATTGCCACCACGCATGTAAGCGAGCTGGTGGCGATGGTTGCCAGGGCCGAACAATCTGCCGTGAGCGGTCAGGCGACACAGATCGTCGAGCTCAAGGCAGTGGAGCCACAGTATCCCTTCTATGGCGTGCTCCGACTTGAGCCCAGCAGCAATCTGACGGATCTCCTTCGCTCGGATGCTCGATGGTGTCCCGGGCACAGGTGTTTTGGAGTGGCCGTGCAAGAGTCCCTTCTGATCCGAATGGGGCTGGCCGTCGGGGATCGTCTCAAGATCGGCCAAGGTCTGTTTGCCATTACAGGCGTCGTGCGGACCGAGCCGGACCGGATGGCGAACGCCTTCAGTCTTGGCCCTCGAGTTCTGATGTCACAAGAAGGTCTTCACACGACAGAGCTCGTCAAATTGGGCAGCCGGATTCGTGAGCGGTACTTGCTGAAGATCCCGGCGGCTATGGCTCCGGAGCCGATGCTCTACGAGCTGCGAGAGCGGCTCGCGTCCGAATCAGCCCGGGTGTCGGGATACCGCGAGGCACAGCCGCAACTCAAACAGTTTTTGGAACAGCTCACCCGCTATCTAGGCCTCATCGGGCTTACGGCATTGTTCGTCGGAGGACTTGGTGTGGCAACCTCCATCCACGCGTTTGTGCGAGAGAAGTTGACTACGATCGCAATTTTGAAGACGGTCGGAGCTGATTCCGCGACCGTGATCTGGACCTATGTCCTGCAGGCGCTGATTCTCGGATTGGCTGGAAGCGTCATCGGCCTCGTCATCGGTATCCTGCTCCAGCAGGGGCTTCCCTGGGTGATCGCCGGGCTTTTGGCATCGGACCTCCTCGATCAATTGGGATTCGCAACGGATGTGACGACCGCTTCTCTCATTCCACTTGGGAAAGGGCTGGCATTAGGCCTGCTTTCGACGCTTCTGTTTGCGCTCTGGCCGCTGCTCACAATTCGCGATATCAAGCCCGCCATGATCTTTCGCCGTGATGTGGTTCCGCTTGCATCGGCCTCGAGCCCGGACCGCGTGCGGTGGTGGACGCGATGGCAGACGATTGACCGGGTAAAGGGACTCACATCGATCGGTATCGGACTCGGACTGGTTATGTTGTCCATGTGGCAAGCCGGATCGTGGAAGGTCGGGTTGTTGTTCATCGTCGCCTTTGTGGCTGCAGTCCTGCTGCTTGGGGCATCGGCCTGGATGGTGCTCCTCTTTCTGAAGAAAGGGCCTCGCCCTGAGAGCCTCATCCTGCGCCAGGCTGTTGGCAACATCGTGAGACCAGGGAGCCAGACGGTGAGTATTACGATCGCGATCGGCATCGGTGTCATGGTGGTGGTCACCGTGTCGCTGGTAGAACGGTCGTTACTCCGGCAGGTGGGCGACAATCGCCCGACGAACGCCCCTACCTTTTTCTTTATCGATATTCAGCCTGATCAGACGGAAGGGTTTGCCCGACTCTTGAATAGGCGGCCCGGCGGCCTCACACCTCAGCTGACACCCCTGGTGCGATCGCGGCTCTCCGCGCTCAATGGCCAACCTATTAAACTTGAAGCGACGTCCGAGGAGGAAGTACAGAAGGAGAAAGCCGTTGAAAAAGATGAGCGGCGAAAGAAGTGGTACCTCACCCGGGAGTATGTCCTCACATTTCTTCAGGACCTTCCCAAAGACAACGAGGTGGTTAAGGGCGAGTGGTGGAAGCCGGGACAGGTCTTCGCGAAGCCGTTGGTCTCGATCGAAGAAGACGCCGCGAAGCAGCTTGGCCTTTCAGTGGGAGATACGGTGGAGTTGGACATCCAAGGCGCCGCAATCACGGGAGAAGTGAGCAGTATTCGCAAAGTGGAATGGGGCAACTTTTCAACCAACTTCTATATGATCTTTTCGCCTGGCGCACTCGATGGAGCACCGATGACGTACGTTGCAACGGTTCAGGTGCCTGCGTCAGAAGAGGTGGCGCTGCAGCAGGCTGTGGTGGCGTCATTTCCGAATGTAACGGCCATCAACATCGGTGACGTGCTTGACAGTTTTGCGAGGGTGCTTGATCGGCTGTCCCTCGCTATTCGTGCCGTGGCGCTCTTTTGTGTCGTGTCAGGGAGCCTCGTCATGGCGGCGGCGTTGGCGGCGACACGCTATCGTCGACTCTACGAGTCGGTGATTCTCAAGGCCGTGGGGGCGACGCGTGGCGTGATCGCGCGTTCGTTTGCCGTTGAGTATGCGTTACTCGGGGCGGTCGGTGGACTTCTCGGCATCAGCTTAGCCAGCGCATTGTCCTGGGCCGTCCTCGCGACCGTGTTCGATCTCTCATGGAGTCTTCAGCCGCCGGTCCTGGCCGTGGGCTTCGTGGTGACGATCGCGCTCACCGTGCTGGTGGGTTTTCTGAGTACTTACCGAATTCTCGGCCAGCCGCCGTTGTCGGTGCTGCGGCACGAATAGCTGACAACGGGAATCATGGGGGTATATGTGCGCTGACGCTACTGGGTTGGCCGGGAGGTGTCCGGCAACCAGAGATCCACGATCTGCCTGATACGCCACGCATCGCTCTGTCGGAGCTGGAAAGGGTTTTACCCTGAGATCAATTCGGGACACTTCTAAACAGACTCCCAACCTGGGTCATGAGATAGAGTTCACCTTGGGCGTCTTCCCCGAAGCTGGTGATTAAGCTCCCCGGTGGGCTGAGGAGCGGCCATTCTAACTGGTTCGTGGCCTGACCGTTCTGGAAGCGGAAACTTCTCACGAATCCCGTACAAAAGTCGGCGTAGAAATAGGTGCCGCGCATCGCCGGCGCGGCGGTCCCTCTATACACATAGCCACCTGTAACTGAACAGGCTCCGCTGGCGTGGGGATAGTCGAGGACCGGCAGGGTGAGCCCGCCCGGATTGCAATTGATCGCCGGATTGAAGCAGAGGAAACCTTCCATTAACCGCCAGCCATAATTGGACTGTCGGCCCGCGTTGGGGGAAAGAGACACATTGATTTCTTCCCTTGCGTTCTGTCCCACATCTGCGATGTAGAGGTCGCCTGTTTGTCGATCGAATGAAAAGCGCCAGGGATTGCGAAGCCCCAGGCTCCAGACTTCTTGCGCCCCGCCGCCGAGGAGAAAAGGGTTGGTAACGACGTTGTTGCAGGGGCTTCCTGTGTCTGGATTGAGGCGGAGAAGTTTGCCAAGCCGAGAAAATGAATTCTGCCCGTTGTTGTTAGGATCACCGCCACTGCCTCCGTCACCGATCCCTGCATAGAGACAACCATCCGGCCCAAAGGCCAACATTCCCCCGTTGTGATTAGCGAAAGTCGGATGTGGAACCGTTTGAAGGATGGTCGCAGTGGAAGGATCGGCCAGGTTGGGATTCACTAGACTTCTTTGGTATCGAGCGATGACCTCATCGCCGTTCGTATTTGTGTAGAAGACATAGACCCGCCCGTTCGCACCATAGTTCGGATCAAAGGCCATTCCTAGCAACCCCTCTTCTCCACCGCTCGTGATCAAACCGGCGATGTCCAGGAATGGTGTGGCAAGGAGCGCGCCGGTGACCACATCGAAGATCCTGATCGTCCCCCCTTGCTCAACCATGAACAGACGAGTTCCGTCACCTGGGGCAGCAGTCAAAAACACGGGCGACGTGAGATTCGCTGTGACCAGCTGGAGCGCAAGACTGGTCGCAGTGGGAAGAGGCGGCAGCGTCTCTTGAGATTCCCCATCTTCCCCACACCCAATGAGACCTATCCCTGCAAGCACAAGGGAGCCGAGGAGCACCATGAGACGAGCGTGAAACATAGGCAGCGGTTAGCAGGGAGGAAAGGCTTGACCCGTTATCAGCCTACAACAGGGACAAAAGGTGGCTCAAGGTCGCTATTGGAGGTAAGCTGCGATGCGGGAAAGTCACTTACGGAACGGTCAGACGCTTGTTGAGTCGAAATGGTGCGATCAGATATGCGCAAGAAACAAAAGGTTCCTTCGGAACTTCCAGAAATGGCTTCAGCCGGCTGCCCCTCCTCTTTTGAGTCTTGCCAATAACCTATTACCCGCTCAAGCTGCCCGATCAATCTTCACAGCCCATACGGCCTACTTTTATAGCATAAAGCTTTTGAGATGCTGCGGGAGTGAGGTTTTGGTCTGCTCTCTGAATGTCACAGCGATACGCAGCTGTTCCAGGTACTGTTCCAACGTTTTCCCGCCCAGATCGATCTTGCGAGAAACGAAGAAGGCGCGCACGTCGCGTTCCAGTTCGGGCGTCGCCAGATTGACGATGCCCCCGCACATGCGGCGCAACCCCTGTTTCGGGAAGAGCCGATCCATCTGATCCCAGGTGGTCTTCACAAAGTCCCAGGACAGCTCACGTCCATACACGCTTCCCAGCACGGCGCTGACAATAAAGGGGGCATCTTGCGTGCGGATCTCTCCATTGATCGTGCGCGCCAGTGTGCGCACCAGCAACGTAGGGGACCGAAAGGCGGCTAATGAAAAGAGGTAGCGCCGTTCCTCTTGCGGGGTAGCGGCTCTCCGGTAGCGTTCGGAAAATTCATCGTAGCGTGCCTCGTTCCCCGTATGGGCAAGGATGGTGACAAGCGCAGGGACGATGTTCGGATCGACGGTTGCCGGGTCTTTTCTGTATTGCTGATAGTGTTCCACTGCCTGTTGCTGAATGGCCGGATCGTTGCCCAGCTTGCCCAATGCTCCGAGAAGTTCCCCCCGCAATTGCCGTAGGAGATCATTTTCGCCTGCTCGAGGAGCCCAGCCTAGCTCGTGGACAGCGGGGACCACGAGCTTCCTGACAAAGGCTTCGAGAGCCGACCGTTCACCGGCTGTGATGATGCGGTTTAAGAAGGAGAAGGAATCGAGCATTACGGCCCAGACATTCTTGTCTCGTTCTTGGGTGAAGTGTCCGGTGAGGTGGAGATACTCCGGAAGCGGCATGAGGCCGGAGACGGTTGTGGCCCAGACGTCGCTGATGAGATTGAACCGCTCGGCTGGTGCGAGGCGATCCATGCCGGCATCGAGCAGTCGTTGAAGCAGCATGGAATCATACCGAACCCGATAGAACCCGTGCCCCCCCTCGTTGATGAGAAGCTGCTGGGCTCCCCGCGGAAGCGCGACGCGCGTCTCACGATCTGTGAGCAGCAGCCGACGATGCTCGGTCTTGTCGCCGGCTGTAATACGGATCTGAACGGGAATCTGCCAGCGCTGTTCTGAGGGCTCGTTCTGCGGGAGGTAGGCAAATCGTTGCTGAGAGAGGACGAGTTCAGCATCCCCGGCCATGTGGGCGGTCACGAGGGGATAGCCCGGCTGAAAGATCCAGCCATCCATGAGTTCCGGAACCGGCTGCTTGGCCGCTTTCCCTAGGGACACCCAGAGGTCCTTCGTATCGGCGTTGCCGTAGGCATGGGTGCGGAGATAGTCGCGTACGCCGTCACGAAAGACGGCCGGCCCAATATGTTGTTCGAGCATGCGCAGCACCGAGGCGCCTTTTTCATAGGTCAACACGTCGAACATCGCGTCCGCATCCTTGGGAGCGCGGACGGGATATTCGATCGGACGCGTGCTGTGTAAGCCGTCGATGGAGAATGCGGCCGCGCGGGAGACACTGAAGGCATCCCATCGGTTCCACTCCGGCTTCCAGGCGTCGACGGCCAGCATCTCCATGAAGGTGGCGAAGGCTTCGTTCAGCCAGAGTCCATTCCACCAGGACATGGTAACTAGGTCGCCGAACCACATGTGGGCGTTCTCATGGGCGACCACGTCAGCGACCCGTTCGAGTTCGCCATGTGTTCCGGTGCGTTGATCGACCAGCAGTGCAGTTTCTCGGAAGGTGATGGCTCCGAGATTCTCCATGGCGCCCGAGGCGAAGTCGGGAATAGCCAGGAGATCCAGCTTGTCGCCGGGATAAGGAATGCCGTAGTAGTCTTCGAAAAACTTCAGCGATGCCGCCGCGATGTCGTGACCGAACGGAGTGAGTGGTTGTTTACCGGGAACCGTCCAGAGTCGAAGTGGCGTCTTCCCGACGAACACCGCTGCGGTCGGTTCGATTTGCCCGACAATGAATGCAACGAGATATGTCGACATCTTGATGCTGTCGGCGAAGCGCACCACCTTCTTGCCGGCCTCGATGGACTCCGAGGCGATCGAGGTGTTCGACACCGCCGTCAGGCGCGGGTCAATGGCCAGGGTCGTGGCAAACACGGCTTTGAAGTCCGGTTCATCCCAACAGGGAAAGGCCCGGCGTGCGTCGGTAGCTTCAAACTGCGTGGCAGCCATCGTCTGCGACATTCCTGATTTGTCTGTATAGGTACTGCGATAAAACCCGCGCAGTTGGTCGTTCAGTTTCCCTTGAAAGGAAAGATGCAGCTGCCATTCGCCCGGTGGGATGGATTCCGGGAACAACAGCCGACCACGTTGCATCGAATCTTCCAGCTCGATGACAGCGGTCAGTCGTTGGCCGGTTGATCCTTCCACCACGCCTGACGCGATGGTGAGATCGGCGGCGTTGAGAAGGATCGTTTGCGTCGCCTGCTTGACTGTCAAGGTGATGGTTGCCCGGCCTGTGAAGGTTGCTGTGTTGAGATCTGGTTCGAGCCGAAGGTCGTATCGGGTCGGAAATACGTGCCGGGGCAGTCGATAGGGATCGACAGTATTGTGAGTCGCATCAAGATTCATGTCTTCGCCTTTCGGTCGCGCCGTGGTGGCTGCGGCACCGGATGGTTCGTATGGTGAGAGAAGTATGTGTGTTATCGGAAGAGCCAATAAGAAGCTGGCATGTTTGGCCAAGATCTGTATCGCGCGGCATCTGCTGACACAGTCACTCATATCCTCGGGGCATATTGGATTTGGACACCTTGGGGGGTGCCGACGATTAACACGTTCGTCCGGCCGACGAAGAGGCCGGTTTCGACGATCCCGGGAATTTGGTTCAAGGCGATTTCCAAGTCTCGCGGCTGGTCGATCCGCGCGAGGTGTACATCCACAATCATGTTGCCGGCCTCGGTTTTGAACGGGGCCCCGTTGCGCTCTCTGAGTACCACACGGCTCTTGGTAAGCGCTTCAATTTCGCGTGCGGTACTACCCCAGCCAAAGGGAATGACTTCGATGGGTAACGGGTAGGCACCTCCGAGCGCGGGCACTTGCTTTGTGTGGTCGACCAAGACGATGAACTGCTTGGCTGAGGCGGCGACGATCTTTTCTTTCAAGAGCGCTCCGCCCCCGCCTTTAATCAGATTGAAACCTGGATCGACCTGATCCGCTCCATCGATGGCCACGTCGATCTCCCAACGATTCTCTGTGTCGATGAGGGGAATACCGGACTGTTTGGCAAGCGCGGCGGTTTCCTGTGACGTGGGCACGCCCCGCAGCTTCATACCTGCACGGACCATTTCGCCCAGCGCGATCACCAGATGTTTCGCGGTGGACCCTGTCCCGAGTCCGACGACCATGCCGTCGCGGACGAACTCGACGGCTTTCAAGGCGGCGGATTTTTTTAGGTTTTCGAGATTATGCTGTGGTGTCATGGCGTCGGAGCGTGGGCGAGGGCGCCGGCAACGGACGCCGCGCCGAGCAGCGCCGTCTGCTGGTTCATGACGACTTTCACGGGCATGTTGCTCAGCAGGCGCTTGTAGCGGCCCTTGTTGGTAAACGCTTTCATGAACGTCCCATCTTGGAGCTTCTTGATGAGCTTCGGGGCGATGCCGCCGCCGATATAGACACCATCGAGCGAGAGCGCTTTCAAAGCGAGATTCCCGGCTTCCGCGCCATAAATCGACGCGAAGAGATCCAGCGCTTGCTTGGCAATCTCGGCCTGTCCCTTCAATCCGGCCTCAGCGATTTCAGCGGCTGGGTTGCCGGCCTTGATCTTTTCCGCAAGCCAGGTCGGTTCGTTCTTCTTCGTGTCACGGATGTACTCGTAGATTGCATTCAATCCCGGGCCTGAAAGCAGCCGCTCGTAACTGACATGGAGATACTGGCTGCGTAGATACCGGAGCAGTTCGATTTCATAGTCGTTGTTAGGGGCAAAGTCTGTATGGCCTCCCTCTGACGGCATAGGGCGGTACGACTTGCCGTCCCAAAAGAGAATGGCTTCACCCAGTCCCGTCCCAGCAGCGATGAGCGCCAGAGCCTGTCGTTTCCTCGGCGGGGTGCCGGGATTAAGCACCTCGAGTTCGTCGGGGCGCAGCAACAGGATTCCATAAGCCGTCGCTTCGAGGTCGTTGAGCAGTTGCACGCGAGGAATGTCGAACTGCTTGGCGATACGTGGGCCATCGACGACCCAGGGGAGATTGGTAGTATGGCTATGGTTTTCGATGACTGGTCCCGCGACGCCGAAGCAGGCGGCTGCAAGCTTGATGAGCTCGGCAGGCGGCACGTCTTTTCGTGCATCGTCGCTGTCGGGTTCTGCCGTCTCTAACTCGTCCAGTGGTGTCGGCGGTTTGGGCGGTGTCAGAAACTCCTCGAGAATCTCTTCGAGGGATTTGTAGTCGGCGCTGTGAAAGGACTCGAGACGAATCGGCTCAGTTCGCTCGCTGGTCCAATCATAGAGGGCCAGGTTGGTCTTTGTGCCGCCGATATCGCCTGCGAGAATCATACCCCCTCTTAGTCCTGAATCTCTCAGTGGCGGATGGTCAATTGCGCCGTTGCAGAGTGGTCGAGCATCCAAATCAGTTGGCCAGCTTCCGGCGCAACCAGGGCTGCCGGGAGCGCCCGGTCTGCAGCACTCTGCGGTTCCAAGATGGCGCGCACCACGGGAGCTTTACCAGAACCGGTGACCAGGAACAGTACCACAGTCGCCCGGTTGATCACACCTAGGGTCAGCGTGAGGCGATCTCGGATGCCTTTGAGGGCTTGACCGACTGTGACAACCCGTATCTGTTCCTGAAGGGCTGCTGTTCCGGGAAACAACGACGCGGTATGTCCGTCTTCTCCGAGACCGAGAAGGATCAAGTCGATCCGGGGGAGTTCTGGGGCAGCGCACTGCGTGAGGCTCCGTAGCGTCTCCTCGTACTCCTGTGCGGCGGACACCGGGTCTTGGTGCTCGCCTCTCATCCGATAAATATGATCGGGTCGAATGCCTAACGGCTGAAACAACGCAACCTGCGCCATCCCGAAATTGCTTTCCGGATGTTCCGGTGGCGTACAGCGTTCATCTCCAAACAGGAAAAGGATTTTTGACCATTTGAATTGTCCCTTCCATTCCGGCGCGGTCAGGGTCTTATAAAGGGTTTTAGGGGTGGACCCACCCGACAGGGCGACAAGGAACCGGCCGTTGGATTGGATGGCTTGTTCGCTGATTCGATGGATGAGGGCGGCTGCGTCACGGGCCCAATCCTGACCGTCGCGTGCGATACGGATGTTAGGCTTTACAGGCATGTCAGCGGCGGGAGGTTCGGCGGCGGCGCTTCTTCGTCGTCGCTCGCCGTCGTGGCGATCGAGTCGGCGCAAGGGCTGCCGCTAATGCGTTTACCGTTGCCGCTTGGTTTTCCCCTAACTGGATGCGGATGGCGTAACGGTGGTGCGTGCGAAGCGATTCCAAATCACCCGTAGCCTGTGCTTGGGCCAACGTTCCGAACGAAAAGGGTTTGCCTGGGATCGCCATATCGGGTGTCATACGATCAACCAATTCCAAGAAGATACCGGTATTGGGACCGCCTTTGTGTAGTTGTCCCGTCGAATGAAGATAGCGAGGGCCGTATCCAAATGTCGTGGTGACATGGCGTTGTGACACAAGGACTTTGCGGAAGCGGCGCACGGCTGTCTCGAATGAACGCGAAGGGGTTGTATAAGCCAGGACGGAGACATACGCGCCAGCCTGAAGTCGGTCTGAGAGGGCCTGCGCGGCTTGTTTGGGATTACTGTTTGCTTGTTCCGGCAGACGTCCTGTCGACTGGAAGATTTCCAGGACCCGATTGGTGTTATCTTTGCTCTCTTGGACATTCGGCTGGTCGAATGGGTGGATGCCGAGCACGTGTCCGGCAATGGCCGTGGCAAACTCCCATCGAAAGAACTCGGCCCCGAGATCATAGCGATCATGGAGATCGAACCGGAGAACTGGATGCTGGGCTTTGGCAAGCGCCTGAACTTGTCGATCGAGGGCACCGTTCTTCTCTCCCTTGAGACGCAGATAGACGAAGAAACGGTCGATTCCATACGCGGTCGGCGCCAGGACTGGTTCCTGCGCGACG
Source organism: Nitrospira sp. (assembly GCA_005239465.1). Lineage (GTDB taxonomy): Bacteria > Nitrospirota > Nitrospiria > Nitrospirales > Nitrospiraceae > Nitrospira_D. Next base: position 15,099 of record SPAW01000065.1, read on the forward strand.
GGAATGAGGCCGATCCCCTCCTTGCCGGTGCTCTCGGCGAGGAGCTGTTCGACCCAGAGACCAAAGGTTGAAAGGGAAGGCGACGCGATGACCGTCACCTTGTCGCGTCCGGCTTTCGCAAGACTTCCCATGGTCGCGCCGAGATAGGCGCCAGGATTTAATTCGATTGCTGTGCGCGCACGACATCGCTCAGCCATGCCGGCCGCTCGGTCCAAGAGTCGAGGGACATCGAGTCTGAGCAGTGCGGCGGGAACGAGGCCGAATAGGGAGAGGACGGAATACCGTCCGCCGATGTCAGCGGGATTGGTAAAGGTCTGTCCAAACCCATAGTCTTGCGCCATCTTTTCCAGACCAGTTCCTGGATCGGTGATGGCGACGAATTGTTTTCCCCCATGATTACCTTTGGTTTTTATCACGAGGCTCCAGAAGTGGGCGAAGAGCGACATGACTTCGATGGTTCCCCCGGACTTGCTCGCGACGAGAAAGAGCGTTCGGGCTGGGGTAATGGCCCTGGTCACTTGTCGAACCCATTCAGGGATGGTCGAATCGAGCACCCAGAATCGTGGAGACCCTTTCTGAGACCCAAACGACGTCCGGAGAACTTCCGGCCCAAGGCTGCTGCCGCCCATGCCGAGCAGCACAATATCCGTGATTCTCATATCTTTCGCTGTCGACACACAGCGGCGCAGGTTTTCAAGCTGTTGTCGCATCTGGTCCTGCACGGTCAACCAGCCAAGGCGGTCGGTAATCTCCTTGGGCTCCGGCTTCCATAGCCGATAGTCTTTTGCCCACAGACGGTCAATAACCTGACCACGACTCAGTGCCTCAAGAGTCGAACTGATCGTGGATTGGAACGAGGATACAAGCTTGTCACGTGATGGTGGTGACATGGATTCTCCCTCGGATAAATCGGTGTGGTGCGCTCGGTGGGGAGTCGGTTGGTATCTTATGAATCCAGGGTGGAAAAGGCAACGCCGACTCCGTGCACCGCTCATCTACTTATCGGTTGGTCGGCGAATCACTAAAGACATGCCATCGACGAGCGACCAGGCCAAGGATTGTGCGTGCTCGACGGAGACCGCTAGTTGCAGATGAGGGCCCCGTGTGACGGACTGGTCCGTTAAGAGCGAGCCACCCCAGTTCTTCAAGTTCCGCCACCATGTTTTCCCAGAGGACACGATCCATCGAAGCGGACTGCCTCCTGCCGAGGGAGCTACGTCGATGGTCAGTGGTGGAGTGAACGACAGCGTATAGTCGACGGGCATGTCGGCAAGTGAAATCGGCTCTTGCTCGACGGTAGTGGTCGGATCGATCTTTCGCCGGACGACCGGAGGTCGTGCGATCAGTCGATGGATGCCTTTCATATCTTTCAGCAACTTGGAAGTCCAAGTGGCGATGGGAATTCGATGGAGTTCGACGCCACGGCCTTTGATTTGGATGATACGAGTGACGAGATCGATGAGAATGTAGGTCTGAGGGCGAGCCGCCAGCTTGAGTTCTTCCTCAAGGACACGAGACGCCTCCTGCAGTGAGCTTGGATCATTGAGATTGAGGTCGGGAAATGCCTCAATGTCCCCCGCCCAACTTGTGGTGGCGAAGGAAAACAGCAGGAGGAGGATTGCGCAGAGGCTCATGGATGGTTTCTGCGCCGGCAGCGAGCGATTAGAAAATCATGATCGGTGTCCCCACTCGAGCGAACTGGTAGACGCTCTTGAGGTCGCCATCATTTAGTCGGATGCAACCATGCGTGACGTTTTTCCCCAACATTCGTGTATAGAGCGTCCCGTGGATGAAATAGCCTTTCCCGAACCCCAACGCATACTCGCCCAGGACGCCCTGCTCCACACGGTCGGAAGAGTTCTTGGGGACCATTAGGCCTTCTTCAATAAAGGCCCAATCGGGCTTCACCCAGGCGGGATTGGTGAGTTTCGACTGCACGAGAAACTCTCCACGTGGCGTATCGAACACCCATTGGCTATTGCTGTCTCCGGGTTTGTCGAGGATGGTCCCGCTTCCGGTTGAAGCAACGGCTTCGAGGACGACTTCTTGCTGTCGTTTGACGTAGAGATGGTTCCGAGCCGTATCGACCAAGATATAGGGCTGGTGCGGCATGAGTTGGTACAGTTGCTTGGAAAGCGTCTTGTACCGCGCTTGGAGGATGCGAATGCCTGCTTTGTCAAATGCAGGAGACGGGGATGCTTCAGGGCTCGGGGAGATCATCTGGCTGCTGTGCGGCACCATAACAACCAGCAGTCCAATGAAGATCATCGCTGAAATCGAGAACAACACCCGCGCCATTAGATTATACTCAGGTTTCTTCTTTTCGATCCTCTAACTGGGCCAAGGCGAGCGCGACCGAATTCTGTCCGGTCAATGCACCGACGATGGTGACCGGTGTGCCGGGGGAAACGCGCTCATAGAGGGCCTCCATGTGTGGGTTGTCGAGCATGACACAGCCGAGGGTCTGCGCCATGAGTTCGTTCTCCACACCATGGATTTCAATTTGGCCCCCGATACTTTTGGCTGAGGCGATCCTTCCCGATTTCTTGGCCAGTTCGAATCGCCGCCGATCCTGCGCATTGGGATAATCCAAGGCGAGGGCGCGATAGAACTGCGTCTGCCCCTGACCACGCTTGGCGGTCACACGATAGCGGCCTTCCGGTGTCGCTCCATCGCCTTGGAACTGCTTCTCCCGGATGCCATTAAAGCCTAATCGGACGGGATATGATAGCACCTTTCGCCCGTTCTTGTAGAGGGTCAAAACCCTGTCGGCCTTGCTGACGACGATCGCGGTCGACTGGTGAACGCGGGACCACTCGACTGTCTGTTTGGCCATGGTCTGCCAATGCGTAATCCGCTTGTCGTCCGTGTAGCGTCCCAGTTCTCGAGTCAACACAGCGGTTTGGGCCAGGAGGGTATGGCTCGCGCTCTCTGCAGCCTGAATGGATCGCTCGTAGTCTTTCTGTTCAAAGAAGGAGCGAGCCTGTTTGATGAGCAGGTCAAATTGGACCGGTTTTTCTCCCAACACGATGCGTCCGTTAATCGATTCGACTTGTGATTCAATGAGCTGGAGTCGTTCCTCGAGGCGAACGAGCTTGGATTCTGCTGTCCGGCGTTGGAAGGCTTGTCGATCATTCAATCGGGCGACGGTGCTTCCGCCCTCGTCGTGCAACCGTCTGAGTTCGTCCTCAAGGTCGTTCGATTCCCATGGCCACCGGATGAGATCATCGTCCGACTGTACGCGTGTTTTGAGCAAGACCCACTGCCGAACGAAGTGGGCATACTCCTCCGGCGCTGCCTCTGGAGCGCGCAATGCGATCAAATCATGATCGATTGCGTCGATCGCAGTAACGAGGTCCGGCGGTACGGCCTGGACGCATCCGGCCAAAAGAATGGTGCAGATGCTCCAGGTGACGTTTGCACGATTTCGTTGCCCATAAGCCATGTGAAAATTCTACCCTATTTTTTCTTTGAAGAAGAGGGTTTTCCCTTTCCCACCTTCGCTAAGGCATTCTGAATTTCGGTTGACACGGCCTGGCTCTTATCATGGATGGCCTTGGCTTGGGTCTGGGCGGCCGGGTAATCTTCCTTATCGAGCGCGGTCTGGACCTGGTTCAGTGATGCCTTGAGGGCGTCCACATCGTTCTTGATAGCTTCGAGCGCCGCGCGATCTTTTCCGACCGGCGCCTTGGCGACCAGGTCCAGGGTGGATTTCACCGATTCTTGCGCAACTTGTTGGGCCTGCAGGGCCGCAGCTTTGGCTTCTTCTTTCTTCTTAGCCGCTTCGGTCTTTACGCGTTCGCCGTCAGCTTTGGCAGAGGCCGCGAGCTGTTCGGCCTTTCCATAATCCCGAAAGAGGGCAAACTTTACATCCTGGTCCCCGACTTCTTTCTTCAGGGCAGCAAGAGTACCCTCAAGTTTTGCGTATTCTTCAGCGGTGTAAGTGGCAGCACCACTCTGCTGCGCTTCCTTGATAGCCTTCTCTGCTGCCTCGATTTGTTCTGTTGGGGGCTTTGCACATCCGGTCACCAAAAGGACGGTAAGGGCAAGAGGTGCAAAGGTCTGTCTTATCTGTATCATAGGATCCTCCTTAAAAAACTCAACGGAAGTCGCTGCGCTAATTGTTTCCCGTTCCCCTGAATAGTGACCGCGGTTGAAATGCGGCCCCCTTGTGTCACAGACGGCCACGATGAAGCGGACATCGGCATGTGAGAAACTCCTATACTTCAGCAAGCTCGGTGCCAGAGGGTAGGTTTGTATGTATGACAAAAATGTATAGTAATTCCAATGCTTGAACGGCCAGTTTGGAAAGATATGTCGTGATGTTCTGTGGCAATCTGGTGTTGTGAGGGCAAAAGCGCCTCAATGGATAGGCACTTAACTGGATAGGGCGACTTGTCCAAGATGGCCTGAAGTTGGGTATGCCACAAAATTGACAGGTCGAAAAGCCGCTCTTATAATGCAACATTCGTTTTAATCGTACGCATTATTGATGTTGTGAGAGGAGCGTCATGTCATTCACGTCTCAACAGCCGTCCAACTTAAAGAAAAAACGCGAGCACGGTTTTCGAAAACGCATGAGCACAAAAAACGGGCGTAGGGTCTTAGCCCGCCGGCGTGCCAAAGGGCGAGCACGCTTAGCTGTCTAGACCCCTGTGCCTGGTCTGCGGGTGCTCTCGAGTTTGCTCTCCAGTCTCTTCGCGCTTCTTTGATGGGTTGTGTACGTTCACCTGCCACGAACATTCCTTCCCAGGATCATGATGGAAAGCGCGCCGCGGTGGAGTGGTCTTTTTGGTGATGTCAAAGCAGCAAGGACAGAAGGGCATTTTCTTACGAGCTAGCCGGGATATCGAAACGGTCAAGCGCCATGGGCGACGGATCTCCACGGCGCTCTTCAATCTTCTGGCGTACAAGATGGATGATGCCCCCAGTCGGGTTGGGATTGTCGTCGGCAAGCGATTTGGGAATGCAGTCCGGCGCAACCGGGTAAAACGAGTCTTTCGTACACTCGTAAGACAGCTGCACCAGGAGTTGGTTCCGGGGCATGCTCTTCTGGTTTTCCCAAAGCGGGAGGCGCTTCTGCAGCCATCCGAAGAATTGAAGCGGATGTGGGCGACGTCACTGCAGCGTGTTCACCTTTTTCGCCCAAGGTCAGGTTGATATGCGGCGTCTCTGTCTGTATATGATTCAAGGCTACCGCGTCATGATTTCTCCGTTGTTCGGCCGAGCATGCCGATTTGAGCCGACTTGTTCGCAGTATGCCCTAGATGCGGTTGCTCGATATGGCACTCTTCAGGGACTTGGTCTAACAGTGATCCGTCTCATGAAGTGTCATCCCTTCCATCCCGGGGGAGAAGACCCGGTCAAGTAGTGGCGATGACATTCTAAAGAAAGTACAGCCTACGCATGGAAAAGCGCGTCATTCTGTTCTTGGTGTTGTCTCTTGCGATTATCTTTGGCTACGAGTATGTGCTCAAAGAACTTGGAGTGCTCCCTCAGCTACCCGCACCATCAGAATCCACAGCTCCTTCATCAAGCCAACCACCGTCACCTTCTGTCTTAGGTCCAGCGAACGAGCCTTCAAACATTCCAGCCAGCGAGACTTCTTCTGTGAAGAGCGCGGTGGAGGATCTGCGGCCTCGTGGGCCGGAAGGTGGGCCGATAGCAGCAGAAACGGTCGAGGTGGACACGAATCTCTATCGCGCCAAGTTCACGACCCGTGGGGCGGTGATGACGAGCTGGGAACTCAAGCGCTATCGCGGTAGTTTGGATGAGCAGCCTGCCGTTCAGCTTGTCAGACAAGGCGGAAAATTTCCTGGGCCATTAGCGGTCATCACAGACGATACAGTTCTCGCTAATGAATTGGGGGAAGGGCTCTACAAAGTCGAGAAGGATTTCACGACCCTGGAGCAGGCTCACCCCGACGGCCATGTAACGTTCTACTATGAGAACGCAGAAAAAGGCGTACGCCTCGAAAAGCGGCTCACCTTTCATGCAGATAGTTATGTGGTGGACATAGCCGTGAAGGAACGTGGTCTTGACGGTTCAGTGAATGTCGTATTGGGGACAAACTTTGGCATTGTTGAATGGGGGGATGGGTTTATCGGTCTGATCGGGCCGGCCTCACTCGTTGATGGCAAGGTTGAGAAGGAAACGCCGGATTTCGAGTCGGAGCGTAAAGGGACCGTGCAATGGGCGGCGTTGCAAGACAAATACTTTCTGTCCGTGCTGATTCCCAAGCAAAGCTCGTCTGTCTTGGTGAAGAAAGAGGGGGACAAGCTGGTCTCCACCGGTGTTCGCATGCCTGTCATCTCATCGGGAACGACGCTCGGGCTTCAGCTGTATGCCGGCCCTAAGGAGTATGACACCCTTCGAAGCCTGCAGATCGGTCTTGAAGATACGATCGATTTTGGATGGTTTATATTTGGCAGCTGGGGCGCGGTCAAAGCGGTGGCCAAGCCGATCTTCTACGTGCTGCGATTTATCAACGACTACACCCACAACTATGGACTGACGATCATTGTCCTGACCCTCGCCATCAAGATGCTCTTTGTTCCCCTGCAGTACAAGAGCTACAAGTCGATGAAGCAGATGCAGGTGATTCAACCGAAGGTCTCGGCGATTCAGGAAAAGTTCAAAGACGATCGGGACCGTCTGAACAAGGAGTTGATCAAGCTGTATCGAGATCACAAGGCGAATCCGGTCGGCGGTTGCCTGCCGATGGTGCTGCAGATGCCGGTGTTCGTCGCGCTGTTTAACATTTTGTATATGACGATTGATTTGCGCCAGGCGCCATTGGGGCTGTGGATTACGGATCTCTCGGTGCAGGATCCCTATTATGTATTGCCGGTCGTCATGGGCGTCACGATGATGATTCAACAGAAGATTACCCCAACGACAATGGATCCGACGCAGGCGAAAATCATGATGATGTTGCCGGCATTCATGACGTTTCTTTTCATCAATTTTCCGGCCGGTCTGGTGCTGTATTGGTTGACGAACAATACGCTGACCATCGGGCAGCAAATCGTCACGGAACGGTTCATCCTTCGGAACCCTTCGGTACCGTCGGCTACTGATGATGGGGCTGAGAAGAAGTGATATGCCTCCGATTCCTTGGACCTGCGGCGTACCGAGCGTTGTGGATGAGCATTTCTAGAGAGTGCAATCGTATCTATGAATGGAGTCCCTGAGGACACGATTTGTGCCGTTGCAACCCCAGCGGGTGAGGGTGGCATCGGCATCATTCGAATTAGCGGACCGGGTGCGCTTGCTGTTGCAGACAAGATTGTTCGTTTGCGTTCGAACCAGTCGCTTAGGATAGCCCCCCCCCAAACCCTCCATCTTGCCGATATTCTCGGGCCAGGTATCTCTTCCGGAAACACTAATTCCGTTCAGAACCGAACTCGACCGAGTGATGAAGTTCTCGACGAAGGTCTTGTCGTGTTTATGAAGGGGCCTCGGTCTTTCACGGCTGAGGATGTGGTGGAGATTCATTGTCATGGGAGTGGTGTAGTCCTCGGCCGGGTGTGTGAAGCGTGTATATCTGCAGGTGCTCGCTTGGCTCAACCGGGAGAGTTTACCAAGCGGGCATTCCTGAATGGGCGTTTGGATTTGTCTCAGGCGGAGGCGGTTCTCGATACGATCAAGGCGAAATCTGATGTTGGGCTCAAGATCGCTCAACGCCATCTCAGGGGAGAGTTGGGGCAGCAGGTTGATCGACTGCGAACGCGACTCTTAGGCATGTTGGCACAGGTCGAGGCCGGGATTGATTTTACTGAAGAGGATATTTCGTTTATTGGGCGAGAGGAATTGATCACGTCTCTCCAACAGACGCTTGATGAAATCCAAGCGATGCTGGCCACTGCGGAGAGAGGGAGAGTGCTTCGAGAGGGAGCGCGGGTGGTCATCGTGGGTCGGCCAAACGTGGGAAAATCAAGCTTGCTGAATAGCCTGCTTCGGGAGAACAGGGCGATCGTGACGGATATTCCGGGAACCACACGTGATGTCATTGAAGAGTCAGTGGTATGGGATGGCCTAATGATTACGTTGGTAGACACCGCGGGTCTGCATGAAACCACGGACGTGGTCGAGCAGGAAGGGATCAATCGGACGAAATCGGCTCAGGAGCATGGAGATATGGTATTGCACGTTCTCGATGCCGCCGAACTTAATGAGAACGACTTTGGTGAATTCGTTCCGTCGCCGGGCGGTCAACAAGATATAGTCCTCATCAACAAGAGTGATTTGGTGGACGCCACAACGATCAAGCGGTTGACTAGTTGGGTCGAGGAACGTACGAGTTGCAAGGTCCTTCCCATGTCCGTGCGAACGGGTGCGGGGTTGGAGGAGTTGAAGAAAACAATTCGATCACATTTGTCACAAGCCTCCTTGGAGTCCAATGAAGGAGTGGTGATCACAAACGTTCGTCATCGTCTGGCGCTGGAGCGTGCGGGAGTATCGATTCGAGAGGCTCTGGATTCAACTCGCAGAGGACTTGAGCCTGAGTTTGTGGCGGTGGACCTTCGGGGGGCGGGTGACTACCTCGGAGAGATTACGGGTGTGATCACCTCCGACGATATTTTGGACCGGATCTTTTCAGAATTCTGCATAGGCAAGTAAAGGGGGACTGTTGGCCTTGGAATTTGATGTGATCGTAGTGGGAGGAGGCCATGCCGGGTGCGAGGCAGCGCTGGCGTCGTCAAGAATGTGTGCGAAGACATTGCTCCTGACGATGGAGCAGGGTCGGATCGCGCAGATGTCGTGCAATCCCGCCGTTGGCGGGATTGCCAAAGGGCACCTGGTAAAAGAGATCGACGCCCTCGGTGGTGAAATGGGGCGGAATACAGATCGCGCCGGTATTCAGTTTCGATTCATCAATACGAGCAAAGGGCCGGCCGTGCGGGCGTTGCGCGCGCAATGCGATAAAGCGCTATACCGTGCAGCCATGCAAGAAACCCTCGTCCTTGAGAGCCACCTCACGATTGCAGAGGGAGTCGTCGATCGGTTGCTCACGGTCGGAGGGTCAGTTACCGGTGTCGTGACGGGCTCAGGAGAGATGATTGCCGCAAAGGCCGTTATTTTAACATCAGGAACATTCCTTAAGGGACTTATCCATATTGGGCTCAACCATTTTCCGGCTGGTCGCGCAGGAGAGGCTTCGGCGGAACACTTATCTGATTGCATGAGAGATCTCGGATTTGAAGTCGGGCGCCTGAAGACCGGTACCCCGCCTCGATTAGACAAAGACACGATTGATTTTTCTGTCATGATTCCCCAGTCCGGCGATAATCCACCTCCGCCATTTTCGTATCGCACAAAGAGAATCACGACCAGGCAAGTCTTGTGTCACCTAACATATACAAATCGAGAGACACACGAAGTTATCCAAGAGAATCTCGATCGTTCACCGCTGTACAGCGGCGTGATTGAATCCATAGGGCCGCGGTACTGTCCTTCTATCGAGGACAAGGTAGTGCGCTTTGCAGATAAGGAACGACACCAAATCTTTATCGAACCCGAGGGACTCGATTCCAAAGAGTTTTACCCAAACGGTATTTCAACAAGCCTCCCAGTTGATGTCCAGGCAGCTGTGCTCAAAACTATTCCTGGGTTGGAGCAGGCTAGAATGCTCAAGCCCGGCTATGCGATCGAGTATGACTATTTCCCACCTCGTCAACTCCAGCAGACGCTTGAGACGAAATATGTCAATGGTTTGTATCATGCAGGGCAGATCAATGGAACTTCTGGTTACGAGGAAGCAGCCGCACAGGGCCTCATGGCTGGTATTAATGCCGTTCTGAAGCTGAGAAGCAGGTCACCTTTGGTCCTAGATCGATCACAGGCTTATATCGGGGTACTGATCGATGACTTGATTACAAAAGATGCGTATGAGCCCTATCGAATGTTTACCTCTAGAGCCGAGTATCGGTTGCTTCTTCGTCATAGCAATGCAGACCTACGGCTGATGCAGATCGGACACGAGGTCGGATTGGTCGAAAAAG
>SPAW01000066.1 GCA_005239465.1 Nitrospira sp.
ACGCGCCGAGCCGCCCGTTCCGCTTCTTGACAACTGGTTCGATGGTTGATTGTGATGTCTAGGTAAGTAGCCACGGCCCCCACCTTCCCAGGAGGCCCAAGCGGATCACTCCAAATCGGCTCGGGCGGATGGGGGCCGATTAGAAACGCGAACAAGGAATCTCGCCTCCGCGGCATTCGCTCCAGCGGGATGCTATGTGGCCACTCGGTACATTCTCGGGATGGCCCGGCCTACTGCCCAGCGGCTGCTACTTGCGCCGATCATCCATATCTGACGCACTTCCGGTGATGATACTGAGCCCTCTGATGGCAAAGAGAATTCCCAATGCAAGCGAGAGAAGGACTGGGGGAAGAACTCCCCCATCTCCTTCCTGACCGTATGTAGCCCAGACCACACCGATTGCGATGGCTGCGAAGAGCAGACCAAAGCCGAACAAGACAATCCCGTCGACCCTCTTAGGTTTCGGTCTATTGCGAAAAGCCCGCAGGGCGAAATTCGACTTCAGATCCGATCACCACAACGCGCACCAGCCTGAGATCAGGTCCAGGCTCCGCAAGCGGCCTGGCAGGGATACGGATTTCATTGGCTTCTCGCTTGCCGGTGCAATGAGAATAGGCCGGCCAACCGAAGGATACGTCGTTCTGTTTTCAATCTCGTGTCACTCCGACAGGCGCTCTGAACTGCCGTGATCAGAATTGCCGCGATGACCTTGGTGCCCATGACCTCATGTCTGGACTTATCCGCAATACCGGTCGGCTTCCAAGACAGGCCGGGGTGAACCGGCCGTGGCGGCAAAGTTGTGCATGGAGACTTCGGCCGACGCAGCGATTCTTCCTCAATTGTCGAAGATCTCAATCACTGAGAGGGATGTCGAGGTACGCCCCCACACCCTCACCAAGTTCATCTTGCCCGACTATGACGATTCTCAGCCTTGTGTCGTCTTCGCGACGTTCGAACACCGGGCGGACGGAGAACAAATCCTCATTATCTGGCCACTCGCTTCGTGGCTCCAACACAATTGAGCCATCCTCTGGAAGGTACGTTATGAAGTTATCGACCTGTCTCCACGCATCTGTTCCTTCTGAGTAGATTAGGAGTTGGGCCCCAAAGTTGATCGGAAAGATGTAACGATCTTGCGACTGATTGGTGATGAGTACCTTGTATTCGCCTTCCAAGGCTGGATCAACGGGTTGGGGGACAATATGGGCCATCTCTACCCCTCGGTTTATCCTATCGGATCCAACAAGCGCGACAACCTGCGGATCGACCTTTTCTTGGCAGGCAGCGAGAATAACAGCGAGTAAGGCGATCCTAATCCGAGTCATAGAATCTTGGTTCCGTGGGAATCGCTTGACCTGTGGCCACATCGAGATGCCAAGCTGGCCACCTGTATACCCTTTCGTACTCAACCGTCGTGACATCGAGCTGAACATAAAGAATTGAGTCGCTTGGAAACACGTTCTCGATTTGGTTGAAATGGAAATCCTGTACGCCGCCCGGCGAAACGTACCGAACTTTCGGTTGGAACTCTTGCTGGTACTGCTCCCGTCGATAGACAGTCCCATCCGCAAGAACATCGAACTCGTGGATATTGACACGGTAAACCGCCAGCTGGGACTCCGAATCGTTCCGAAGTTCGACTCCGGCAACTCTCACACCATCCTCGTACCGCGCATAGTGCAGGTTCACCTGAACGTTCGGCTCGGCCTGCTCCCAGGCGTTCAAGTTGGCTTCAGATGTGAATGCCTGGTTCAGCAAGCTAAATGCCTTCAGCCCAAGCAGGAAGCGATTGGCACTCAACCCTTCCCACGAAGCCTCGGGGGCCGGTCCAGGGAGACTGGGAAACCGAGGGCCAACGATACTAATCTGAGCCGTGGAGATATGGTTCGAAAGCGCATCGGGGTCGGTCAAAGGATGGACGCAGAAGCCGTACCTCGCATTGAGGGCAAGCTGCCATTGGGACTCCGAGTACCCATCCGGCACCGGTGTCGGGACGGGCGTTCCGAGGGGGACGGTTGGCACCGGAATCGGCGTCACCAAGGGCGTAGGTGTCGTCTGAGCAACCGGTGTGGCGCTCGGTTCGAGGCTGATCAAAGTGCCGAGAATCGGGCCGGCTTGACGAAGCCAATCCAGTAGTTGATCGCCGAGGCGCTCAAAGAGCCCCACGCTCTCCCGATCTGCCTCGGCAAACGCCGTGGCAAGAGCCATCAGCTCGTCGCTCAGCTCCGCCAATCGGTCGGCATTGGCCGTGATCGGGGCCGTCGCCTCCAGACTCAAATCATGGATCCGCGGGCCGAGCTGACCGTCATATCCTGGGGCGCTCGATCCGACCGACACGGTCTCTGCGCCCAACTGGCGAAGGCGAATTGCCGACTCCGCCATCTGCTCTGCTATCTTATTCAGTTGGGCTGGATCAACCTGTATCGTTGCCACTGACTGTCTTTCATCAGGACCCTAGCTACTTCGATTATATGATACCTACCTGAACAAAATGCTCGGCGCTTGCGAGAGACGCATCTGTGTCGTGTCGCCAACACGGTTGAAGTTTTATGGACGCCTTCACGAGGTCCACACCTGTGCTTAATTTCGAAGATCACATTGACAAAATTCTCAGCCGAATCTACAATCGGATGGACGATGGCCCACGACTCGCGACTGCGCATCCTGGAACATCTGAAGAAGGCCGGCTCGGCGTCGGTTGCAGAACTCAGCCGGGGGTTGGCCCTCACTCCGGTCACGATCCGTCACCACCTGGAAGGCCTGCGGAATGATGGCTTGGTAGGCAAGCCGGTGGCTCGCCGGAAATCGGGGCCAGGACGACCGGAGATGATCTATCGCGGCACTCCCGCCGCCGATACCCAGATGCCCCGTAACTACGGAGAGCTCTGCGGCTGCTTGCTCGAAAACCTGCGGGAAGCTTCGGGGGGCCGGGATCTGGAGGCGATCCTGGTTTCGGTCGGGTTGGAGCTTGGCGGGCGAGCGTCCGTGCCCCACGGC
>SPAW01000067.1 GCA_005239465.1 Nitrospira sp.
GCGCATGAATAGGAAATTTCCTGGCCAGGGAGCAACATTCAGGACGGGCCACCACAGTGAGTAATCCCCGTTGCATTCGGAGAGCGTAGAATGGTTCTAGATCCGGAAACTCTGAGGATTGGACGAGGGCGGATCACCCAGGTCTTTCGCTATCTTGAGGCGCTCAACCAGCAACGCAACCCGGCAAAGCGCCTTCTCCACGAACAGCCTTGGGTGCTGTCGCTCCGAGACCTGCCGGACCATTCGTCAGTGCGCTTAGGTGTGTTGAGCGAAGTACCCACGAGCACGGACACTCAGGAACCCTTGATAGGGGACGACTTCATTCTCAAGGTGCGCCGGCCCACACTGACTCGTGCCCCAATGCCACCTCCCCAACTCAGGGAGTGGCTTCGGGCGGGATGGGACAGTCTTGACGGCTCAGTCGAGGTAAACCCATCTCGTAACGAGACTAACAAGGAAGGCCGGACTGTTGTCGTGCGTTTCGAGGACGATCCTGGGCGCCCAAACCTGCTTAGAAGCTGGCAAGAGCTACGAGATGAATGGGTGCAAAACGAGAAGCCTGCCCGCGACGCACTCAAGGTGTTCGAGCGGCTTTACGAGCTACACGGCGAGATCGGCCGGGAGGAGGAGCGTGTAGAACTTGTGCTCGGTGATGGGATATTGAATTGGCGTCATTCCGAAGGGGGCGTCCACCACCCCGTGCTATTACAACGGCTGCAACTGGAGTTCGACCCGGAGGCTCCCGAATTCACTCTCAACGAAACTGACCACCCAGTTGAACTCTACTCGGCCCTCTTTCGCTCCATGGCCGACGTCGACGGAAAGGCAATCGGCAACTGCCGCGCGGAACTGGAAAGTGGCCGATACCACCCGCTCGGCGGTGAGGCGACCTCAGGTTTCCTACGTCGTCTTGTCGTGACGCTTTCGGCCAGAGGGGAATTCTTGGAGGAGGGGGAACCCCGCGGTGAGATGGACCATCCGCGACTCGGTCGCAACCCCGTTGTCTTTATGCGCACCCGGACTCTGGGGTTTTCCACTGCCCTCGAATCTATTTTGGAAGACTTGCAGAGCCGGACCGACCTCCCATCATCTCTATTGAACGTTGTCGGCGTCGAAGCGGCACCACCCCTTGAGGAAGGTGACAGCGTTAGGAGTTGGATGGTCGGGGCCAACGAGGATGAGCGGGTTCTGCTAAGTAAACCGGCCAATCCGGAACAGTTGCAGATCGCCAAGCGGCTGGAGAAGCATGGGTGCGTGCTGGTACAAGGTCCCCCAGGGACAGGCAAGACCCACACGATCGCCAACCTTGTAGGACACCTGCTGGCTCAAGGGAAAAGTGTTCTCGTTACCAGCCACACGACCAAGGCACTCCGCATGGTTCGTGAGCAGGTGGTGAACCAGCTTCAGCCGCTTTGCGTTAGCGTACTCGAGAGAGATACTGCTAGTCGAGATCAGATGAAAAGCTCCATCGAAGGGATTGTCGAGAAATCCTCGACTGATCCGGACATGCTCGAGCGTCAAGCGAAAGTCCTCGAAACGCAACGCAGTGAAATCCTCACCAGTTTGCACAACACAAAGAAGAATCTTCTCGATGCGCGTAGCAACGAATACCGGGACATCGTCGTAGCGGGGCAAGCATATTCTCCGTCAGAAGCTGCGCGAAAGGTGGCGAAGACCAGAGGGCAGGATGATTGGATTCCTGGTCCCGTATCCTTGGGTACCCCGCTCCCGCTTTCGGTCGCGGATCTGATCGACCTCTACCGCACCAATGTGACGGTGACGCCGGAGGATGAGAGAGAGCTGGTTGGCACTTTACCTAGCCCGGATGAGTTGCTTGCGCCAGTTGAGTTCGAGCACTTGATTGAGGAGCGCAGGCGACTGGCAGATGAGGACCTGCGGCTTCGCGAGGACCTTTGGGTGGACGCCTCAGAGGAGGAATGCCCCGAAAGCCTTGACCTCCTTTTCCAACGATTGACCCAGGCTATGGAGCCATTGCGGGATGCGCGTGGTTGGAAGCTTGCAGCCATCGCGGCTGGTCGTCAGGGCGGCCCCCACCGCGAACCCTGGGAAAGCCTTCTTTCACTCATTGAGAGGGTCTGCGAAGAATCTGCCCGCGCCGAAGAGACGCTCTTGCGGCACGGACCGTCCCTTGCAGTGGGTGAAACCCTGGAAGAGCAAGCGCACCTACTCGAACAAATCCTACAGCACCTCGAGGCCGGCGGCCGGCTTAGCAGTTGGACTCTCCTTACCCACGGGACATGGAAGCGCCTCATCGACAAGGTCCGGGTCGCCGGATCCCCACCGAGCCGCATCGAGCATTTTCGCGCCTTGGGGACGCTCGTTGGGCTTCGGATCTCCCGCCGAGACCTAATCGCACGTTGGGAACGCCAGATCGTCCCGCTCGGCGGACCAAGAGCCGCCGAACTCGGCAGCCGTCCCGAGTCGGTCTGCGCCCAGTACTGCCAGCCCATCAAGGACGCCTTGAATTGGCACAGAAAAGTGTGGGCTCCCCTGGAGCAGGAGCTGGGTCGCAATGGCTTTCGGTGGACCACGTTTCTGGGAGAGATGCCTCCCAACCACGCTCAACACGGTGATCTTCTGCGTCTACGAGACGCGATACTTGGCCCTCTCGCGCCCGTGTTTGCTGCCCGAATCAGTCGCATGCGTTGGGACAATGTGCATCGGGTCTTGGATCGCTTGGCCCGACGACTTGACCTCGCGGGAGAGCAGACCGCCGAGGCGCAGGTCGTGGGTCGGCTCCGAGATGCTGTAGTAAGGTACGACCCCCCTTCCTACCGCGAGGCCTTCGAACGTCTTGCTGAACTTCAAAACCGTCGATCAGAGCTGGAGTTGCGCCGGGAGCTGCTCCGCCGTTTGGAGGTCTCGGCTCCTGCCTGGGCGGCCGCCATTCGTGATCGCCAATCTCCTCACAATGGCCGAGACCTCCCCGGTGACGCCACCGCAGCTTGGTTATGGAAGCAGTTGAACGAGGAGCTTGAAGAACGCGGCAAGACATCCCTCGATGCACTCCAGGCTGAAATTGGGCGACTAGGAGCTGAGTTACGCAGGGCGACAGCTGAGCTTATAGACAGGCGCGCATGGGCTGCTCAGGTCAGACGCACCGATCTCCGAAGACGACAGGCACTGGGGGGCTGGCTCAAGACTGTTCAGAAAATCGGCAAGGGGACCGGCAAGCGCGTCCCAAGGTTACAGGCTGAGGCACGCAAGCTGATGGGCGAGTGTCTGACGGCCGTCCCTGTTTGGATTATGCCCTTATCCCGCGTTGCCGAAAGTTTCAACCCACGCACCTCTCGCTTCAATGTGGTTATCATTGATGAGGCCAGCCAAAGCGACGTCATGGCATTGCTCGCCCTCTATTTGGGCCGGCAGGTCGTTATAGTGGGTGACGACGAACAGGTCAGCCCCGAAGCCGTGGGGCAGAATCTGGCCGAAGTCCAACACCTCATTGATGAACACTTGAACGGAATTCGGAATGGGCATCTCTACGACGGCCGGTTTTCGATCTACGATCTTGCCATGACCTGTTTCGGCGGTAATATCTGTCTGCGGGAGCACTTCCGATGTGTCCCCGAGATCATCCAGTTCAGCAATGGCCTGTCGTATGGGGGCGACATCAAGCCACTGCGCGACGCCTCCCTGGTGCGAGTGAAGCCCCACGTCCTCGCTTATCGGGTCGATGGGGCTGGCTCAGCCGACAAGGTCAATGGAAAGGAAGCGATTACGGTTGCCTCATTGCTTGCCGCTGCAATCGAGCAACCTGAATATGAGAAGAATGAAAAGGGCGAACCAGTGACGTTTGGCGTCATCTCGCTTGTCGGTGAAGAGCAGGCTCGGGTGATCGAAAGTTTCCTTCGAAGCTATCTTTCACCCGTCGAATACGAACGACGTCGGATCATTTGTGGAAATGCTGCCCAGTTCCAGGGCGATGAAAGAGATGTGATGTTTCTGTCGGTGGTTGATGGTCCTCAGGATGGCCCCTTAAAGCTGAGAGATGACCCCCGTTTTAAGAAGCGCTTCAACGTCGCCGCGAGCCGGGCGAGAGATCAGATGTGGGTTGTCCATTCGCTGAATCCGCAGACCCATCTCAAGCCAGCCGATCTGCGTCGCCGTCTAATCGAACATGCCCAGGACCCTCAGGCCCTGATAAGGACCCTAGAAGAGAAAATGAGGCAGATTGACCAGAGGTCCCTGGCTTTCGAGGGAGGAGTTCTGAAAAGACTCGTTCAGAAAGGGTATCGCGTCAAGCCCCAATGGAGTGTTGGCTACTACAGAATCGACTTGGTGGTCGAAGGAGGCGGGAGACGCCTTGCGGTGGAATGTGATGGCGACCGACACCATCCGCTCGAAAGGCTGGCTGAGGACATGGCTAGACAGGCGATTCTTGAGCGGCTCGGTTGGACTTTTGTGCGCATCCGTGGGAGCTTGTTCTTCCGGAATCCTGATCAAGCCATGGAACCTGTTTTCGCT
>SPAW01000068.1 GCA_005239465.1 Nitrospira sp.
TACGATCGCGGAGAGCGCTGCGCGTGTGTGCAACGCGAATGACGCTTCGATTCGACTTGCGGAAGGGAATGTACTCCGACTGGTGGCGCACCACGGCCCGATTCCGTTTTTTACGGCGTCGGAACTACCGATTGACCGGGATTCGGTGGCTGGTCGGGCCCTTGTCGAGCGCCAGCTGATCCACATTGAGGATCTGCTGTCGGTTGTTGCGACAGAGTTTCCCCGGACTCAGACCTTCTCCGAACAGGAAGGTAATCGAACCGTACTAGTCGTGCCGCTGATGCGCGAGGACGTTCCGATTGGGACAGTTCTGATTCGCCGGACGGAAGTTCGCCCCTTCACCGACAAGCAAATCGTCCTCCTAAAGACCTTCGCCGACCAGGCGGTGATCGCGATTGAGAATGTCCGACTGTTTAAAGAGTTGCAAGAACGGAATCGTGACCTTACCGAGGCGCTGGAACAGCAGACAGCTACCAGCGAAGTTCTCAAAGTAATCGGCCGTTCAACGTTTGATCTTCAACCCGTTCTCGATACCCTTGTTGAGAACGCTACGAAGCTCTGCGGGGCCAAACAGGGTCGTATATTCAGGTTCGACGGCGAGGTTTTTCGCGCCGTGGCTGATTATGGAAGCCTGCCTGAGCATAGAGATTACTGGCGGACAAATGTGATTCGTCCTGGTCGCGGATTTGTTACGGGCAGGGCTGCGCTTGAGCGGAGGCCAATTCAGATACCCGACGTTCTAGCGGACCCCGAATATCAAATGCACGAGGGGATTCGGGTTAGTCGCGCTCGGACAATGTTATCTGTCCCAATGCTTAGGGAGGATACCCTCATTGGGGCCATTGCAATTTGGAGAACGGAAGTTGAGCCCTTCACGCATAAACAGATCGAGTTGGTAACAACTTTCGCCGATCAGGCCGTGATCGCTATTGAAAATGTCCGTTTGCTCCAGGAATTGCAGGCTAGGAACCGAGACCTTACTGAGGCCTTGGAGCAGCAGACGGCGACCAGTGAAATTCTGCGCGTGATTGCTAGCTCGCCGACGGACTTGCAGCCGGTGCTGGATGCAGTAGCGGAAAGCGCCGCGCGATTATGTGATGGTTCGAGCGCTTTTATTCAACGCGTTGACGGCAACGTGATGAGACGGGTAGCGGCATATCCCTATCCAGCACATCTCATAGGGGAAGAAACAGTTATAGATCGCAACAGGATTTCTGGCCGGGCTATCCTCGACAGGCAAACCATCCACGTCCATGACGTGGCCGTCGAAGTGCAAAGCGAATTTCCCGGAGGCAAAAACATCCAACCAGTGACTGGCACTCGCTCTGCTCTAGCAACGCCTTTGCTGCGAGAGGGAGTAGCAATCGGGGTCATTTTTGTCCGTCGCACGGAGGTCCGTCCTTTCAGTGAAAAACAAATCGCGCTGCTCAAGACATTTGCAGATCAGGCAGTCATTGCCATCGAAAATGTTCGCCTATTCCAGGAGCTTTCCGAAGCATTGGAACAGCAGACCGCTACGAGCAGGATTTTGGGCGTCATTGCGAGTTCGCCAACCGATCTTCAGCCAGTTCTCGACGCTGTCGCCGAGAATGCCGCGCGTGTGTGCAGCGCCGACGATGCGATGGTTCGGCTAGTCCAAGGCAACCAACTAAAGAGGCTGGCCCATTACGGATCGATCACACCCGATGAGTCAGTACGGCCAATTGACCGTAATTCCGTTGCCGGTCGAGCGGTCGTTGATCGTCAACTAATCCAGATTGAGGATTTGTCGGCTGTGGCTGCGACTGAATTTCCCGAGACGGTAGCTATTGTCGAACAAGCAGGTATACGTACTACGCTTGCTGTGCCCCTATTGCGCGAGGGTGTCGCCATTGGAAGCATATTGATCCGCCGGACTGAGGTCCGTCCTTTCACCGACAAACAGATTGCACTTTTAAAGACCTTCGCAGATCAAGCAGTCATCGCCATCGAAAACGTGCGGCTGTTCAAGGAGATTCAGGAGCGCAATTCAGAATTGCGCGAAGCCCTGGAGCATCAGACGGCAACTTCCGAGGTGCTCGGCATCATCAGCCGCTCGCCGACCGACGTGCAGCCGGTGCTCGATGCCATCGTCGAGAGCGCCGCCCGGGTTTGTGGGATCGATGACGTGGTGCTGCGACTCCGCGAGGGGAACAGTTTTGTTCCGAGGGCTCATTTTGGTCTCATACCCATTGGCCGCATTGAGATCAGTATGGATGATTCACAATTTCGCTGGATGCGCGAGCATGGCACGCTCCACATTCCCGACGTAAGCGAGCAGAACGACCGCCAAATCGTGAATATCAGCGGCTGGCGCAGTTTTTTGGCCGTTCCCCTACGTCAACAGGGGGAGCTTATTGGAGGACTGACCACGCGTCGCATGGAGGTGCGCCCCTTCACCCCGGCGCAGATCAAGCTCCTAGAGACCTTCGCCGATCAGGCCGTCATCGCCATTGAGAACGTGCGACTGTTCCAAGAACTCAAGGAGGCGTTGGAGCAGCAGACCGCGACCAGTGAGATTCTGCGCGTGATCGCTAGCTCGCCGACGGATATTCAACCGGTGCTCGACGCGATTGCACGGAGCGCGGCTCGGGTGTGCGGGTCCGATGACGCGACGATTGGCCTGGTCGAGGGGGATGAGCTGATCCTGGCGGCGCATTTCGGAACGATACCACCCGGCGGACCGGGGCG
>SPAW01000069.1 GCA_005239465.1 Nitrospira sp.
CTCTTCGCTTGCTGCGGCCTTGCTGGTCTGCCTTTTTGAGCATCCTGCGGTAGTGTGCTTCTGTTATCCCAGACGTGCAGACCAGTGAAGTGCTGGTGTACCAAAATAGTTTTTCCGCAGCCTGCTATCTTCGTCGGAATGATGCAGCCTAAAGGAGCGAATGGTTGTCTCGCAAGATCCAGGAATTTCTCCGGTCGTCGCGGTGAAGCGTCGTTCGCCCTTCGGTGTGACTCAGCCTGCGACCATTCGACCCAGAGGCTCTCGACGGGCGAGCTCCCCTCGGCAGGCTCGGGGCCTGAGCTTGTCGAAGGCAGTCGAGTCGGGCCGTGAGTCCTTCGACCCGTCGAGAGCCTCTGGGTCGAGCGACAAGCTCAGGACCTTGAGCGGAGCCGAAAGGCGTATCGAACGGTGAAGTGTATCTCGTCGGAGACAAGAGCGTAGGGCTGATGGCGTATAGCTTATGGCAGAGACCCAGATGCACTGAGCTCCGGACCATAGGCCATCGGCTATAAGCCATAAGCTCTTCTCTTCAGGCGAGAGACGAGCAACGAGATACGAGCGACGACCCTTAGAGCTGCGAGGGCTACTGGGAGGCGTCGATGACGGTCAGCACGCCCCGCAAGATGGGATGGATGCGGCAGCGGTATACATAGCGTCCGGGCGGCAAGCCCGGGATGGTGAATTGCCCTCCCGGTGGGATTGTCCCGGAATCGAAGAAACACGGACTCCCGTCCTCCACACAGCCGTTGTGCGTGATGGTGTGATGGGTCGGGGTGGGATTATCCCAGCGAATAGGGTTGCCGCTGGCGACAGTTGCGGTGACGGGAACGAAATAGGGGGACCCGTCCTCAATGACGATCTGTGTGTAAGGCGGAGTAGCTGTGGTCGGCCAGGCCAAACTAGGCACCACTAATCCAACCAAGACCACCATCATCCAATTCACGGGATCACTACTCCTCTTTGGGCTGCACTGCCCTAAGATCCGACGAAGGGGCAGAGGATTTAACCTTCATCCATCTCGTGCTGTCCATCTTATCATGGGTTTAAGGTTTGCCTACTACAGGTCCTAGCATGGTCGCAGTAAAGAACTGCAGGCCGCGGCGGTTGATGTGATGTGATATATGGCTAGAACCCTGGGCGATGGGGGCAATGGCTGGTGGAAATGGCTCGGAAATGTGGCGGTTGCAAGAGACTATTCGTTCATGCTAGATGGAGGTCGCCACGCCACAGGTGAAACGTTGCAGATGGCATAGGAGGAATCGGAATGGCGAAGAACAAGAAGAAGGGCGCAACAAAAAAGTCGTCGGGAAAGAAGAAAGCCCGAACGTCATCGAAGAAGAGGGCGGCGAAAAAAGCGGTCAAGAAACGCGCGGCCGTGAAGCGGTCCAAGCCGGCCCCTAAGAAAAAAGCTGCCAAGAAGGTGGTCAAGAAGTCCGCGAGGAAAGCCACTCCCAAGAAATCCGCTCCCAAAGTCAGCCAATCAGTCGCTCCTGTTAAGAAAGTGGTTCCTCAGGAAGAAGCGACGCCCCGTACACCGGTGGTCGCCAAGCCGGCCGTTCCGGTCGAGCCGAAGGTGACTGATATCGAGGAGGAGGTTGTCCACGAGGAATTGGAGATGGAAGGCGAGATCGAGGAAGATGTGCAGGAAGAGTTGGACCTCGATGCCGATGACGATAGTGACGGTCTTATTGAAAAGTCCGAAGATCTTCTCGATGACCACGACGATTATCGTAATAATTGATGTGCCGGTGCTGTTCTGGTTGTCCCGTGCCGGACAGAACCGTGTGACCGGCTCCTGGTCGTTGACAGGGACTTGGCGGCGATATCCGGTTTACTCTTCACGAATCAGCCGTCGATTCGCACCACAACCATAAGCCATTTTCTCGTTACCGCCGGAACATCGCAGGAGCGCAGTTCTCTCGAGAGCGCTGATCTGCAACTCGGCTAGTGGCCCTGAGAGCATCCGTGCCGCTAGATGTGCTGGCCGGTCATCAGTTCGTACGCCTGGTCGATGGTATCGACTTCTTTCACGATCAGGTTCAGCTCCATCGCCACTTGATTCAGATTCCAATTGGGGCCGTAGATCTGACCTGTCGGAACGAGAATCGTACGATAGCCTTCCCGCGCGGCGGCGCGCAGCTTGTCGGGAATGCCGCCCACGGGACCGATAGACCCGCCCCGTTCGAACGTCCCCGTGAGCGCAATCTGAGGCTGGAGCCGATCTCCTTTGAACATTGCAATAAAGCCGATAGCCATCGCAGCACCGGCGCTAGGGCCATCGCTGGTTGATGACGCATAGGCGACGCCGCGGACAGACACGGTGCCGCTGTGGCGAATATGCGGCGTACGTTCGACCGCATAGGCGAATGCCTGAGCCAGCGCGCTTAACTTTGATTCCCCCAGGTTGACCCCTCCAATAATTGCTTGGAGCTGGACGAGTTCCGGCGTCGGCTTCTGGTCCCACCAGATCATCAGCATCTCGAACACGCCTTTGTTGTTGGCGCGAATTGCCGCGAGTATCGGCAGCTCGATGACATATTCACCGGAGGCCAACGGTGGGGTGAAGCAAAGGACGGAGAGCATGAGGAGGCAGAGGGCGGCTGTGAGTCGAATCATAAGCACTCCATGGAGTTGATCGATCAAGGTCTGAGGCTAGGCGTTCTTCTTTTTGGGAGAGTGTAGCAGAGCGCCATCTCTTGTAAAGGCGATGGGAAAATCTCGCCTTGCCTTGCTCCCAGGCATTTCGTATAACGACCGCCATGTGGTGTGATGCGTTGTCTCGCTGGGGTGCGTGTACGCTAAGTCTGCTGCTTGGCTGGGCCGTCGTTGTCTCGGCTCAGGACACGGATGCCGCCTGCACGGTGGAGGCACCCGTGAGTGGGAAGGGCGAGCCGCTTGTCAAACATCTGTCACCTAGCTGCACGCCGGCTGAGCGTGAAGCCCACGCGATCGGTAGTGCGGTGATTATGGAGGCGATGGCGAAAGGGCGGGCGGTCGATCTCGTCGGCGTGATCGTCCATAGCGATCTGATCTTCGACAGCTTGGACGTGCAAAGGACCCAACAGCCGAAAGGGTTTACGCCCCAGTCACAGGCGTCATTGAACCAGCTCAACGTTGAGGAGCTGCGGCTTGTCCACGAGGCGGTGACGATTCGCGATTCGGTGGTGTTGGGGGCGGTGCGGCATCGGTCCACCAAGGGCACGCTCCGGTTCGAAGGGCCGGTCGACTTTCATGGGACGATATTCAAAGATGGAGTGGACCTCTCGCGTTCGGTGTTCCAGGGTATAGTCGAGCTTTCCGGAGCAACATTTGAGAAAGAGGCTTACTTTGTCCAGGGGCAGTTCACCCACTCGCTGGGGTGCAAGGAGACCAAGTTTGGGCCCCATACGAGATTTCATCGTTCCACATTTCGAGGTCCAGTCGATTGTGCGGGCGCGCTCCTCGATGGTATGGCGGAATTTCTGGAGGTGAGCTTTGAACAACCCGTTACATTTAAGCGGGCGCGATTCGGTCTGGGTACCGGGTTTTCAGGGAGCCGATTCAAGCGACAAGCGATTTTTGAGGAGGCCATTTTCAGTCGCGAAGCCTTCTTTGGGTTTTCGGTGTTTGAGGGCGAGGCCTCGTTCGCCGGCGCTCAGTTTCTGGGGAGTGCGGATTTTTCTGATGTGGAGTTCAAGAAGCCGGACGATCTCGCGAAGGCGCAATTCGATCAGCAGCCGCTCTTCAGTCGAACGAAACGGATCGCTCAGGACAAGGCTGCTAATTTCCTGAAGTCCCCAGCCGAACAGTATGCCCTGACGTTGCTGTTACTCCTCATGGCGGCCATGCTGGTGGTTTACGCCTTGAAGATGAAATAGAGCGGATCGTCCCCAGCCCCTACATATAGATTCGGACTTGCCCCGCCACCCCATAAGTTGGTATAAACAGCCTCGTGGAACATCACATCGAAGGTTTCGAACAGACTGAGCTGCCCTACCAGGTCCGCATCGAGAATTTCGAGGGACCGCTGGACCTGTTGCTCCATCTCATTAAGAAAAACGAGATCAATATTTACGATATTCCTATCGCCATGATTGCTCGGCAATATCTCGCGTACGTTGAGGCGATGACAGACTTGAATCTCAACGTCGCAGGGGAGTTTCTGGTCATGGCCACGACGTTGCTGCAGATTAAGTCCAAGATGCTGCTGCCGGTCGACGAAACGGCCGAGGACGAGGAAGACGGGCCTGATCCGCGGGAAGAACTCGTGCGGCGGCTGCTGGAGTACAAAACGTACAAAGAAGCGGCCCGCCAGCTCGACGGCCAGGAAAAAATGTGGCGCGAAATCTTCAGTCGGGAACAGGGGGCACCGGAACCTGTCGAGACCGATGAGACGCTCCTGGAAAACGTCTCCTTGTTTGATCTCGTGGATGCGCTCAAGGGGATTCTTGATCGCAATCCTGGGAAGCAGTTCATCGAGATTCTGCCGGATAACCTCACAGTGCGGGAGCGAATGAACGTCATTCTGGAAATGCTGGAGGGCAAGGATTCCGTCTCGTTCGTGGATCTGTTTGAGGAATCGTGTCATCGGCTGGTGGTGATCGTGACATTTTTGGCGATGCTGGAACTCATTCGGTTGCGGGTCGCGCGGGTGTTCCAAGCTGAGACGTTTGGACCGATTCTCGTCTCCCGGACGTTCTCATTGGTGCCGGATCCTGCTGAACTGGATGACGCAGATTTGGAATGGAGGGGGACATGACTCCGATCACAGAAGAATTGCCTCAGGGTACTGCCGAGAGTGGAGTGGCTGAGGGAGGGGCACAGGAACACTTGCCCGATGACAGAGGTGCGGCCAACAAGCAAAGCGCCCCAAGCTTCAATGGCTTGGCGCAAGAGATCGCGGAGCGTGAACTCAAGGCGATTCTGGAGTCGATGTTGTTCGTCTCGTCTGAGCCGCTCTCCGTGACTCGTCTGGTGGCGGTGCTCGGGGATGTCACCAAGGTGGAAGTTGAACGGGTCTTGCGGAGTCTCGGCGACGATCTCGATCAAGAAGGGCGGGGGATCCGGCTCGCGGAAGTGGGCGGTGGGTATCGGCTGATGACTAAGCAGGAATACGCGCCCTGGATCAAGTGTCTGGACAAAGCGAAATCCGCGGCGAAACTGTCCCGGTCCGCACTCGAATCGCTGGCGATCATTGCCTATAAACAGCCGATTGTGCGGTCTGAAATTGAAGAGATTCGCGGGGTGGAAACCTCCGGTGTTGTGCGGACGTTGCTTGAACGGAAGCTGGTGCGTATCATCGGCCGCAAAGAGGTTCCTGGCCGTCCGATCATGTACGGGACCACGAAGTTCTTTCTTGAGCATTTTGGCTTGAATGACCTCTCGCAGCTCCCGCCGCTCCGAGAATTCAAGGAACTGGGTGAGTCGGAGCAATCGTTGCTGCCGATGAACAAGGCCACGCCGGAGATGACCGGCGAATCAGTCGTTGACGACATGGCGAAGACCATCGAACTGGTTGGTGAAGATGCGCTCTCCGTGAGCGGGGAGGAGTCCACCGTCGAACTCAAGTCCCAGGAAGAGTTGAATGCTGATGAGGAGCTCGATGGGGAGCCGGTCGAGCAAAGATAGGCCTCCACGCCGCCCCGTTTTCTATCTTACGACCTTCGATTCGACGCTTTCAGGTCGAGGCCGATCCTTTGGAGGAGCGAAGCGCCCTCACGTAGTGCGCAACGCAGGTACGACGCATGTGGCCACGTACCGATTTCCAGAGATCCCAATTTTCCGCTCCTTGACTCTCTTTCCGCCGCTTTGTTAGACTTGTCAAACCAATTCTAAGTCATTGAAAGACCCATTGTTTCTTGAGACTGGTCGGCTTTAGCAACACAAGCACCACCTATGATCAAAGCATGGCTTCTTGACGAAATGTTCCGGTTCGACCGGCTGATCCTCTTTGTCGATGGCGCCCAGGGAGAATGGGGCGCCGGGGATTCGGTGGCAGAGGAAGAAGAACTCCCGCAAGCACCTCAAAACGTACAAGCGAAGCCAGGCAATGGGCGTGTCGCGATCACGTGGGATCCGGTTCCGGATGCTATGTATTACAACCTCTACTTCCAGACTACCAAAGGCGTACAAATCAAGTTTTCCGAATTGACCCGACCCATTGCCAGCGCGGAGGATTTCAAGTGCGTCATCGGTGTGCAGAAAGACAAAGCGACCTGCTTGGAAGGCGCGACAAGTCCGTACGTGCATGACGATCTGGCGAATGGGACCTGCTATCACTACGTCGTCACCGTTGTGACGCCCAAAGGCGAGAGTCTCGAATCCCAAGAAGTCATGGCGATTCCTTCACCCTATCTCTTGGCCATGAGTATCGGCCAGGAAGGAGTGGATGACGGAGAATTCAGCTCGCCCACCGGCATCGCACTCGATAAAAACGGCAATATCTACGTCGCGGACACCGACAACCACTCTATCCAAAAATTCGATAAAACCGGGAAGTTCCTGGCGCGATGGGGCGGCGAGCCCAGTTCTCAGGAGGGCTTGTTCTACTATCCGCGTGGATTGGCCGTCGGACCGGATGACGTGGTCTATGTGGCTGACAGCGGCAATAACCGCGTCCAGAAGTTTGACCTTGAAGGCAATGTCATGAAGGCCTGGGGAAAGTTCGGATTTGCCTGGCGCGGCGCCGATATGGGCAAGTTCGATGTGCCCTGGGGACTGACCACCGACCAGGATGGCAACGTGTACGTGTCTGATACCAGCAACGCCCGCATTCAGAAGTTCCAAGCCGACGGCCAGCCGCTGTTGAAGTGGGGCCGGGACGGCAGCTTCGATGGCGCGTTCTTTTTCCCGCGCGGCGTGGCGGTCGATTTCGTCGGTAACATCTATGTGGCCGATGAAAGCAACAACCGCATCCAAAAGTTCGACGCCCGCGGGAGCTTCTTGACCAAGTGGGGACGTGAAGGCAGCGGGCCTGGGCAATTCAAATCGCCCTGGGGCATCGCCTGTGATGCGTTGGGCAATGTCTACGTGGTCGATAGCGGCAACCACCGGATTCAGAAGTTTGATGGAAACGGCACGTTCCTCTGTTCATTCGGGAATCGCGGTAAAACAGAAGGACAAGTGAACTTCCCCTACGGCATTGCCCTGGATAAGGAAGGCTGCGTGTTTGTCGTCGACAGCGGAAATAACCGGGTTCTCAAGTACGTGCCGACTGAAGAGGAAATGAATCGTGGCAAGCAGGAGGCGGCTCAGGCTGTCGAACCAGGGACGGTCCAGCCTCCGCGCAGTGTCGCGGTGAAGGCCGGCGATACGGAAGTCTTCTTGAGTTGGATGGAAGTGCCGAGCGCCGTGTCCTACAATATGTATTTCGGCACCGTTCCCAATCTGACGCTGCAAGGCGCCACGAAAATCGAAGGCGTGACGAATCCCTACACGCATACGGGTTTGACCAACGACACCCCGTACTTCTATGCCGTGACGGCGGCATTCGAAGATGGAACAGAAAGCGGACTATCCGAGGAAGTCACGGCGATGCCGGTCCTCATCGATATTACCGCGCCGCAAAATCCCTACGCCGTCATCAACCACGGCGCGTTCATGACGAATTCGCCGGAAGTGATGGTCACTATTTCGGCCAATGACGTGGATACTGGTGTGGGGGCCTACTTTGTGTCGGAGAGTCCGTTGACACCGATGGCTGGTACTCCTGGGTGGGTGGATGTGACGCCGGCGGTGAAGTTCGGCTCGACTATTCCGTTCATCCTGTCGCCGGCTGATGGGCAGAAAACCATATATGTCTGGTTCAAAGACATCGGCAACAACGTGTCCACGCCGGCCAGTGCAACCATTCTAGTCAATACCTCCGGTTATCTCTGCGTCACCAAGTGGGGGAAGCCAGGCCGTGGCGCCTCGCTGCTGCATGGCGGCGAGTTCATGGCGCCGATGTATGGATTGTGCATCGATCAGCAGGGGTCGATGTTCGTGGTCGATAATGGCAACAATCGCGTCCAAAAATTCGACAATGCGGGGAATTTCATCATCTTGTGGGGGAATTTTGGATCGGCGAATGCCAACTTCCATAATCCCACCGGCATTGCGTGTGATGGGAAAGGCGATGTGTGGGTAGTGGACACGAACAACCACCGCGTCCAGAAGTTCGATGGCAAGCTCGGTGGCTATTTGCTCAAGTTCGGCTCGCGCGGTAACGGCGAAGGCCAGTTCAACGCGCCCTGGGGCATTGCGGTCGACCGCGTGCGCGGCTTCGTGTATGTCGTCGACAGCGCGAATTTCCGCGTCCAGAAGTTCGATATGACGGGCGAATTTGTTATGGCGTGGGGGAGCTTCGGCAACGGCGACGGCCAGTTCTATTTCCCGCGCGGCGTTGCGGTCGATCAAGACGACGGATCGGTGTATGTGGTCGATATGGGGAATCACCGCATTCAGAAGTTCGATACCAGCACCAACGTGTTGCCGCAGCTGTTGACGAAATGGGGCGGCAGTCCAGAAGCCGGTCATGCTAGCAGCTTGTTGGCGCAAGAAGCCGGGCAGTTGCGCTCACCCTGGGGCATCGCCGTCGACGGGGCGGGTGACGTCTATGTGACGGATACCGGCAATCATCGGGCTGAGAAATTCGATCGCGAAGGCAACTTCATCACGCAGTGGGGTGGGTTTGGCAATGGCGACGGCCAATTCAATTTCCCGTATGGGATTGCCGTCGATACGAGGGGCAGTGTCTTCGTCGTCGACAGCGGCAATACGCGGGTGCAGCAGTTCATGTCGGCTGAAGAAGGTAGCGAGCGGTTGCAAGAAGACGCTGAGGCCCTGGCAGAGCTCGATCAGGCGCAGCAACGATAGCGGGCGTCACACGGCTCAGTAACGAGGAAGGGTTGGCTCGGTAAGTTTGAGGATGTTCAAAAAAACGGCTGGCGAGGCCGCAGCAAGCGAAAGGGACTGTCGCGGCTCGACTGAGCTCGCCGAAGTCCGGCAATGCCGGAGCCAGTCCCCTGAGTGTCCGAGCGCCGCGAGAACGAAGCCAGGGGTCTTTTTCAACATCCGAAGAGGAGACGATGCTCGATAAGGAACTGAGACTCGGACTAACCTACGACGATGTCGTGCTGGTTCCTTCCAAATCGCAGGTCTTGCCGAACGAGGTCGAGACCAGCACCTTCATCTCGCGCAATATTCGAGTCCATGTTCCGCTGGTCAGCGCGGCGATGGATACCGTGACGGAGTCGCGTCTCGCGATCGCCATGGCCCGCGAAGGCGGACTGGGGATCATCCACCGGGTCTTGGCGCCGGCCGACCAGGCCGTGGAAGTCGATCGGGTGAAGAAATCCGAAAGTGGGATGATTCTCGATCCGATCACGATTGCGCCGGACCAAACGATCCGCGACGCGCACCAGCTGATGGCTAAGTATCGCATCTCGGGCATTCCCGTCACCAAAGGCGGCAAGCTCGTTGGCATTCTCACCAATCGTGACCTACGCTTTGAAAATAGAATGGATCTCAAAGTTTCGCAGATCATGAAACGCGATAAGCTGATCACGGCGCCGGAAGGCACCAGCCTTGAAAAGGCGCGAGAGATTCTTCATGAGCATCGTATCGAAAAGTTGCCGGTGGTGAACAAACACTACGAGCTCAAGGGCCTCATCACGATCAAGGATATTGAAAAGCGCATCAAGTATCCTAATGCCTGCAAAGATAGCCATGGCCGCCTGCGGGTCGGGGCTGCCGTGGGAGTCGGGCCGGAAACCGAGGAGCGGGTAAGCCTGCTCAAAAAGGCAGGTGTGGATCTTGTGGTCGTCGATACCGCCCATGGTCATTCGCAAGCTGTCTTGGATACTGTGAGGATGATCAAAAAGCAGTATCCGCACCTGGAACTCGTAGCGGGAAACATCGCGACCGCTGAGGCGGCAAAGGATCTCCTCAAGATGGGCGTTGATGCAGTGAAAGTCGGTGTGGGGCCAGGATCGATCTGCACGACGCGAATTGTCTCCGGCGCCGGGATGCCTCAACTGACGGCCATTGCGGATTGTGCCAAAGCATTGAATGGAAGCGGAGTGCCGATCATCGCCGATGGTGGAATCAAGTTCTCCGGCGATGTTACGAAAGCGCTGGCAGCAGGGGCCTCAGCGGTCATGCTCGGAGGGCTCCTAGCGGGAACGGAAGAATCACCTGGCGAGACTGTGCTCTATCAAGCCAGAACCTATAAAGTCTACCGTGGGATGGGCTCGATCGGCGCCATGGAGCGAGGGGGAGGGGATCGCTACGGACAGGGGGGACGTCCGGCACAAAAGCTGGTTCCCGAAGGGATTGAAGGACGGGTTCCCTATAAAGGTCCTCTGGCTGCCGTCGTGTACCAGTTGGTCGGCGGAGTCAAATCGGGAATGGGGTACTGTGGGTGCAAGACAATTCCCGAGCTGCAACAGAAAGCGACGTTCATCCGTCAAACTGTTGCGGGCCTTCGCGAAAGCCATGTGCATGACGTGATCATTACCAAAGAGGCGCCGAATTACCGGATGGATTGGGAATGAAACGGAGCAAATGGCCGATGGCGTATGGCTGATAGCAGTAGCGCCGGACGCCGATTCTCTACGACCTGCCGAATTATCTTTCTGGGCTATCAGCCATCAGCTATAAGCCATACGCTCTTTCAACCATGGAACTCTGGCACGATAGAATTCTGGTTCTCGACTTCGGGTCGCAATACACCCAGTTGATCGCCCGCCGTATCCGCGAAGCACAAGTCTATTCGCAGATTCTGCCTTGCACGGCGCCGTTGGCCACGATGCTGGCTTACCGCCCACAGGGTATCGTGCTCTCCGGCGGACCATCCAGCGTGTACGATAAGAAGGCGCCCAGCGTCCCCAAGGAACTCTTCAATCAAGGCATTCCTATTCTCGGCATCTGCTACGGCATGCAGCTGGTGACCCATCTCTCCGGCGGGGAGGTGGTAAAATCCAAGCACCGGGAGTACGGTCGGGCCGATCTCACCATCGACGACAAGAGCGATCTCTTCAAGGACATCGGTAAAGACAATTCGACCGTCGTGTGGATGTCCCATGGCGATCGAATTGAACGGATGCCGCCGGGGTTCCGATCTATCGCGCATACCGCCAATTCACCGATTGCCGCGATGAAGCGCGACGACCACAAGCGGCGGATCTACTGCCTCCAGTTTCATCCCGAAGTGGCCCATACACCGGAAGGCACGAAGATCCTTCACAACTTTGTCTACGAGATTTGCGGCTGCAAGCCGACCTGGACGATGCAGTCGTATGTGGAGACGGCGGTGCAGCAGATTCGGGAACAGGTCGGCAAGGGCCGGGTGATCTGCGCGTTGAGCGGAGGCGTGGATTCATCCGTCGCCGCGGCGCTCACGCATCGGGCGATCGGCGACCAACTGACCTGTATCTTCGTGGACAACGGGGTGCTGCGGGCCGGCGAACGTGACCAAGTCCAGAAGACTTTGGCCTCGCAGATGCACTTGAATCTTCGCATTCTCGATCGGACCAATCAGTTTCTGGCCGGCCTCAAGAACGTGATTGACCCTGAACGTAAACGCAAGATCATCGGTCGCCAGTTTATTAAGAATTTCGAGGAGGAGTCCAAGAAACTGCAAGGGGTCAAGTACCTGGTCCAGGGTACACTATATCCCGACGTAATCGAGAGCGTGAGCTTCAAAGGACCGTCGGCGACGATCAAGACGCACCATAATGTCGGCGGACTACCGGCGCGTATGAAGCTGAAGTTGATCGAGCCGCTCAGGGAACTCTTCAAGGATGAAGTACGGTTGTTGGGCAAGGAACTCGGCTTGCCCGATGAAATTATCTGGCGCCAGCCCTTCCCAGGACCTGGACTGGCGATTCGTGTGCTCGGATCTGTCACTAACGAGCGTCTGGCGATTCTTCGAGCGGCGGAAACGATCGTGGATCAGGAAATAAGGAGTGCCGGTCTGTATCGCGAGATCTGGCAAGCCTTCGCCATGCTGCTGCCGATTAGGACAGTCGGCGTCATGGGCGATCAGCGGACGTATGAGAACGTGATCGCCATTCGCGCGGTGACCAGCCTCGATGGCATGACGGCCGACTGGGCCAAGATTCCGAACGAGGTGTTGGGCAAGATGTCGAACCGGATCATCAACGAAGTGAAGGGCGTGAACCGGGTCGTCTATGACATTAGCTCGAAACCACCAAGCACGATTGAATGGGAATAGGGAGGGCAGGAGCGGTCCTACTGTCTCTTGTGCTCGCCCAACGCGCACGCAGACTTAATGAGAAGTCCACTTAGTGGGCTGTGCTCGTTGGATGCGCGCAGTAAGAGCTAATAGGACCACTCCTGCTGTGTAAGAAGTGGAGATAGGAAGAAGGATGGAAATCAGACTTCAAAAGATGATCGCCGGTACCGGGCTTTCGTCCCGCCGGAAGGCGGAGACACTGATTGCCGCTGGACGTGTGACGGTGAACGGCAAGGTGGTGACTGAGCTTGGGACCAAGGTCGATCCCGAACGGGATCACGTGAAAGTGGACGGCCGACACCTCACGGGGGCACAGCCCTTTGTCTATCTCATGTTGAATAAGCCGAAGAACGTCATGTCGACGCTGGACGATCCGGGCGGGCGTACCACAGTGAAGGACTTCCTCCACGGAGTCTCTGTGCGAGTGTTTCCGGTGGGCCGGCTGGACTTCGATAGTGAAGGGCTGATGCTGCTCACCAATAACGGCGAGCTGGCGCAGGCTCTCCTGCATCCCCGCTATCATGTACCGAAGACTTATCTTATTAAGGTCAAGCGCGTGCTCACCGACGACGAGATTGCTCAATTGCAGCAAGGGGTGCACCTCGAAGACGGGATGACCAGTCCGGCCATCGTGAAGAAAGTCAAGAAGGCGGAGCAAAACTCCTGGCTGGAGATCACGATCCGCGAGGGACGAAAACACCAAGTCAAACGCATGCTGGAGGCCGTCGGCCATCCGGTCATCAAGCTGATGCGTATCAGAATGGGCCCGCTCTCGTTGGGGGATCTGGGTCCCGGTGAATTCCGATTTCTGACGGACCGTGAAGCCAACGCGCTGCGTGAGCTGGTTGAGCAGCGGCTGGAATTGGAACAGACCGGGCAGAGCCCTAGCGCGCGGCCTCAGCGACCTAAGCGGCGTGAAGGCTGGGCGAAGCCAGATGGGATTCGAAAGCAGTCGATGAAGAAAGCGAGACGAGTGGCATGAAAGTGAGAACGCATCGGTGCGGCGAGTTGAACATGACTCATGTGGGGAAGACCGTGGTGTTGAACGGCTGGGTCCAGCGGCGGCGTGACCACGGGATGGTGATGTTCGTCGACATGCGAGACCGCACGGGTATCACGCAGGTAGTGTTTAATGCCGAGCGCAATGCGGCCATCCACCAGAGTGCTCACCTGCTGCGCAGCGAGTGTGTCGTGTCCGTCACCGGTCAGGTCATGGCGCGACCGGACGAATCGAAGAATCCCAATCTGCCGACTGGGGACGTGGAAGTGTTTGTCGATACGGTCGAGGTGCTAAACGAATCAAAGACCCCGCCATTCGTGATCGAAGACGATGCCGAGGTGACGGAGGCGGTTCGATTGAAGTACCGGTACCTTGACCTGCGCCGGCCCAGGATGCAACGGCTGTTAAATCTGCGTCATGCGGTTATGCAGGTGGTCAGAAGGTATCTGAACGGCGAAGGATTTCTCGAAGTTGAAACGCCGGTCCTCACCAAAAGTACGCCCGAAGGCGCGCGCGACTATCTCGTACCGAGCCGTGTGAACCCCGGACAGTTCTTCGCGCTGCCCCAATCGCCTCAGCTGTTTAAGCAGGTGCTCATGGTGTGCGGCGTGGATCGCTACTATCAAATCGCCCGCTGTTTTCGCGACGAAGACCTGCGCAATGACCGCCAGCCGGAGTTTACGCAGATCGATGTGGAGATGTCGTTTGTCGATCGTGAACAAGTGATGAGTCTTATGGAGCAATTGATCGTGACCATCTTCCGCGAGGCCGGAGGAGTGCAACTCCCGACGCCGTTCCCCCGTATGACCTATGCGGAAGCGATGGGCCGGTATGGGTCAGACAAGCCGGATCTTCGATTCGAGATGCCGCTGTATGACGTCACGCCGTTTGCTGCCGCCAGCGAATTCAAGGTGTTCAAAGAGGCAGCCACGAAGGGCGGGATTGTGAAAGCGTTGATCGTAAAAGGTGGGGCCGCGACCCCACGAAGCCGCATCGATGCATTGGGTGAGACCGCCAAGAGTTTCGGTGCGAAGGGTCTCGCATGGCTTAAGATTACCGCTGAAGGGCAACTCGAATCCGTGATCGCCAAGTTCCTCGATGCCAAGGCGTTTGCCGCGGCGTTGCCCGATGCAAAACCGGGCGATTTGGTGCTCTTCGGGGCCGACAAGCCGTCGGTCGTTCACGACGTGCTTGGTCGGATCCGCCTCACGCTCGGAGAGGAATTGAACTTGATCGACAAGACCGCCTGGAAGCCCCTGTGGGTGACTGAGTTCCCGTTGCTCGATTATTCGCCGGAAGAGAAACGCTATATCTTCATGCACAATCCGTTTGCTGGCCCGATGGATCAGGATCTTCACTTGCTCGATTCAGAGCCGTTGAAAGTCCGCGCGAAGGCCTACGATATGGTGCTGAACGGCAATGAGATCGGCGGCGGGAGCATCCGAAACCATCGGAGTGAAATCCAAATGCGGATTCTCGATCTGCTGGGTATCAACAAAGACCAGGCCCATGCCAAGTTCGGCTTTCTCCTTGAAGCTCTTGAGTATGGCGCGCCGCCTCATGGCGGGATTGCGTTCGGTCTCGATCGGCTCATCATGCTGTTAGGCGGCGCGGACTCGATCCGTGATGTCATTGCATTCCCGAAGACCCAACGCGCGCAATGTCCACTGACCGATGCACCATCGGCTGTCAGTGCCGATCAGTTGAAGGAGCTGCGCATCAAACTGGATGTAGTGGAATAGCATACGAACTATGGCAGGCAATACCTTTGGTCGAATCTTCACCGTGACCTCTTTCGGCGAAAGTCATGGGCCGGCCATCGGTTGCGTCGTCGATGGCTGTCCGCCCGGGCTCGCGCTTTCGACAGAAGACATTCAAAAAGACCTCGACCGTCGCAAGCCCGGCACGTCCCGCCACGTGACCCAGCGGCAGGAATCGGATACCGTCGAAATCCTCTCAGGTGTCTTCGAGGGCAAGACCACCGGCACTCCGATTGCCTTGCTCATCCGTAATGAAGATGCGAGGAGTCGCGATTACGGGAATCTGATCGATACCTTCCGGCCCGGACATGCGGACTATACCTACTGGCAGAAGTACGGGATTCGGGATTATCGCGGTGGTGGGCGCGCGTCTGCGCGCGAGACCGCTGTTCGGGTTGCGGCGGCCGCGATCGCGAAGAAGTGGCTCAGAGAGAAGTATAGCGTTGTGATTCATGGGTATCTGAGCCAGCTGGGGCCGCATGAGGTGCCGTTCAAGAGCTGGGATGCGGTGGGCGGGAATCCCTTCTTCTCGGCAAATCCTGATCTAGTCGCAAAGCTCGAATCGTTCATGGATGAGCTGCGGAAGTCCGGTGACTCTGTCGGTGCGAAAATCACGACGGTCGCGGAGCATGTGCCCGTCGGGTGGGGAAGTCCGGTTTACGCGAAGCTCGATGCCGATTTGGCCGGGGCGATGATGAGCATCAATGCCGTGAAGGCGGTTGAGATCGGATCTGGGTTCGGTTCTGTGACCCAACGTGGTTCAGAACATGGCGACGAGCTGACGCCGGAAGGGTTTGTCACGAATCACGCCGGAGGCATTCTGGGCGGAATCTCAAGCGGGCAGGATATCGTCGTCACGATCGGGATTAAGCCCACGTCGAGCATCCGTGTCCCGCGCCGCTCCATCGATAAGCAGGGGAACGCCGTCACCGTTGAAATCAATGGCCGCCACGATCCCTGCGTCGGCATCCGCGCGACGCCGATCGCAGAAGCCATGATGGCGCTGGTGCTTATGGACCACGCGCTTCTGCATCGCGCACAGAACGCCGACGTTTCGACCAAGACTCCGAAAATTTCCGGCTCCCTGAAGCGGGCAGCCGCGCCTGGGAAAAAGAAACCTGCCTCGAAGATCAATCCCGATCCTGCCGAAGCCTAGCGTATTCTCAGTGAGACATGCCGCCATCACCCTCTCAGGGGCGCCCGATCCTCGACATCCAACATGCGACAGTGTATCGGAGCGATACCTGCGTCTTCTCCGACATTTCGTTTACCCTTCGAGAAGATGAGTATGCCGCTAGTGTGGGGCCAGACGGGGCGGGAACGTCGATGCTCCTCAAGCTCTTATCCGGAGAAGCCCATCCCATTCCGTTGGATGAGATGCGTATGTGTCTCTTCGGTGAGGAGTGCTGGAACGTTTGGGATGTGCGGAAGCGGGTTGGGATTGTATCGCATGATCTACAGCGGGACTACATGATCTGTGCTGAGGGGTTGAATGTCGTGCTGTCCGGGATCTATGCGAGCAACGACACGTATGAGTATCAAGAGTTCAACTCTGGGCAGATTGCACGAGTGCATGAGGTGATGCAGGAGTTGGAGATTGAGTCGTTAGCCGGTCGTCGATTTGGTCATCTTTCGACCGGCGAGCAGCGGCGTTTTCTGCTGGGTCGGGCCCTGATGCATGACCCGCCTGTGCTGGTACTGGACGAACCGACAAGCGGCCTCGATCTGAAGGCTTGCTTCCAGCATCTGGATATTCTGCGCGCGCAAATTCAAAAGGGGAAGACGGTGTTGCTCGTGACGCATCATCTACATGAAATCCCGCCTGAGGTGGAACGGGTGCTGTTCTTGAAAGAAGGAAGAATCATTGCGGATGGTCGGAAAGACCAGCACTTCACCGATGGGCAGTTGAGCCGACTCTTCGATCGACCGCTCACGCTCGTGCTTGCGAACGGGTGGCATCAGGCCTTGCGTCTTGATCAGCCGCCGGCCAACACCACCGTAAACGTCAGATCCGCGTCGCCTCGCCGCACTTTGACCGACACGCGCTGGCCTGGCGTCGTCCGTTCGATCAGATAGTTCTTTAAGTGGGCGGCATCGAGAATTTCCGTTTCTTCGATCGCCAGCAAGACATCGTGTTTCTGAATTCCTGCTGCTTTGGCTGGCTCAGAAACATCCTTCACCACCGGGCGCCACTTGGTACCGTCTTTCACCGAAGTCATATGAATCCCGAGTTTTGAGAAGATAAGTGGCTTGCCAGCGAGAGCCGCGTTTACAATCCGTTCGGCCAGAATCCCGGGAATTGCAAAGGTCATGCGGCTGCAATGGGCCTGCGTTTCATCTTTCTCCGTTTGGATGATCGCATGCATGATTCCCACGATCTCGCCTTGGGCATTGAACAATCCGCCTCCCGAGTTGCCGCTGCAGGCGGAAAGGTCTGCCTGGATCAAACGTGTCTCGACGGTTTGAAGAAAGGTATTTGTATTCCCCAGGCGGCCGAATGCCATGGTCGGGCCCCAGCCCAATGGATAGCCGACCGTGAAGACCTCCATGCCGGAGGCGACATCCCCAGACGCAAAAGCGGTGGTGGCCGTAAGTTTGGCCCGGTGTGGTTCAGCGATGCGATAGAGCACGACATCCATGAACCCACTGTCGCCTACGAGATCAGCCGGAAGCTCGTGGAGATCCATGGTGAGAATATGAACGTGCTTGGGGATAACGGTTCCCGTCGAGAGATTGTGTTTCTCCGCCGCATGTCGTGCCGTGATGATGTAGCCATCTCTAAGGTGGAAACCGGTCCCACGGACGAGGATTTTCCCCGGCTTCTCCGGCGTTCGCTGGTCTTGAGTGTCTTCCAAGATCCCAACAGTAGCCTGTTTGGCGTGCGCGAACGTACCTTGAGAGAGTATTGAATTCTGCTCAGCATGGAGAAGGGGAGCCGCTACCAGCATGATCGAGAGAGACAGGCCGGGGATGAACTGCCGCGGTGTACGTAAAGAAACGCTACGATGAGAGCGCATAGGACATCCTTTCACGCCATAGAGGATACGACGCAGTATAATCATCTTCGTTCCTCTCGAAAAGGGGAGGGAAGACATCGCATGTTAGCTCATGGGTTGCAAGACTGAGAGGACAGGATGTTGTGTTGCCGAATGAGTGGCGTTGTGACAACGGTACTAGCTGGATGTTGAAAAGGTCGCTCTTTTCACCCGCCCGGCCCCGGCGCGCCGAGACGCGCCCTTCACCGAGCGTCGTTCTCGCGGCGCTCAGAGGCTCAGGGGACTGGCTCCGGCATTGCCGGACTTCGGCGAGCTCAGTCGAGCCGCGACAGTCCCTTTCGCTTGCTGCGGCCTAGCTGGACGGCCTTTTTGAACATCCTGTGAGTTCTTCTGTTCTCATCGTTGATTCACGTGCTGCCAGTTCATTCGTTACTCAGAGGTATAGTTTTTCAACAGCCTGATGGGGGGAGTTGTTGGGGTTGGTGGTTTGACGAGGGTTGTGTGGGCTGGAGCAGAGACCATCAAGCTAGCCTCAGGGGTGGTTGATCAAGTGGGGACGACCATCAAAAATGTGGCGACAAAAATTGTTTCTCCCCCCTGTCCTTCGACTAGGCTTTTCCCGTCCGTTGGGAATAACCTTGCCCAAGCAGTCTCGGTGCGGTGTAAGCCGCTAGAGTGTTGGTTCTTGTTGGCGTCCTTCTGGAGGTAGCCGGAGAGAAGGCGCGACCTATTGGTGCGCCTCCTCTCCGGCTGTGCCGCTATTTCGATGCAGCCGTACTGGTCTCGAGTTGCCCGGCAATCTGATTCAGATCTTTCGGGTACAGCACAATCTCAATCCGTCGGTTGGATGATCGCCCCTCTTCGGAGTCGTTCGAGGCGATGGGGCGGGTGTCCGCGTAGCCGACGGCGGATAGATACTGGCGGTCCACACCGCCATGATCAATCAGGTAGCGCACCACGGTGGTCGCCCGCCCTGTCGAGAGCTCCCAATTCGTCTTGAAGCGGTCCTGCAGCTTCGCGCTGATGGGCACGTTATCGGTGTGGCCTTCGATCCGTATCTGTTTGTCCGTGATCTTGTTCAAGACGTCGCCGACTTGTTTAAGCACTTTGATGCCGGCCGGCTTGATCTGTGCCTGGCCCGAGTCGAACAGAACCCGATCCACCATGTTGATCGTAAGACGGTCGCGCACTTGCTGGATCGTAATATTCCCTTTCGCGATTTCGTCTTGCAGCGAGCGAGACAGCTCTTCCTGTGTTTTGGTCAGGCGTTTAATTTCCTCTTCCTTCGCCGACCGTTCCTGTTCGAGTCGAGCTTTCTCTGCTTCTTCGGCCTTCAGACGTTGACGCTCTTGCTCCAGGCTGGCGGTGAGCCGGGATTGCTCTTGCCGCAGCTGCTCGCGCTCCTTCGCGATGCGGGCGGCGTCGGCCTCTAGCTCATAAGCCTGCGTCTGAAGCTTCGCAATTTCTTCCTGTGCCGAGGCGTTTCCGCTTGCGAGCTTCTGTTCGAGATTTGTGATCTGGCTGCGCACATTGCCGAGTTCGCTGTTCAACTGACCGTTCTCTTTTTCCAGGCCGTCGAGGCGGAACTGCAACTCGCTTGATCGCGCCTCGAGCGCTTCGCGTTCTTTGGCCAACGAGGCCGCCTGCTGCTCGGCGGCTTTCCGCTGGGTGGCTTCCTGCTCAAGCGTCTGTTGCAAGCCGGCGAGTTGTTGTTCCAATTGGTCGGCCTGCGCTTGCGATTTCTTCTTGAGCGCGTCCAGCTCAGTCGCTTGTTGAACCGACAACTTTTTGGTTGCATCGAGTTCGGTGAGCGCTTTGGTGTGGGTTTCTGAGCTCACGCACCCGATGGGTGCGAGCGCGCACAGCATCACGAAAGCTGGAATATTGAATGCGCGCACTAGCTGAACAAAGGGTCGCATCATGGTTTCCTCCTTGAAAGGGCGGTGGATGGGATGGCTGAACGTTGAGCAAGCTCGATGCCAATGAGCTCCAGATCGATCGGGGAAGAAATATCTCCTTCTCAAGTGGTTAGGAGACGAGTACACCCCATGTTTGGAGGCGCGGTAACGACCTGCCGCCATACGCCACGGAAGCTGTAGGGCGGGTCCTACAGCTTCTATCTGTTCATCCAATGTGGGAGACTGCGTTTCGCGGTTAACGTATCATAATGAATGGTGAGGATGAAATCTCACACGATCGCCTTCAATAAGCCCTATGGGGTGCTGCCCTGTTTTACTGATCCGGACGCACGGCCGACCTTGGCGGACTATATTGATTTGCCGGGGGTCTATGCCGCTGGACGACTCGATCAGGACAGCGAAGGGCTGATGATCCTGACATCGGACGGATCGCTCGCGCGCCGGATCACCGATCCGCAACACAAACTTCCAAAAGTCTATCTGGCTCAAGTCGAGCGCGTACCAAGTGAAGACGCCTTGGACCAGATGCGAAAAGGTGTGGTACTGAGCGGCAAGCGGACCAGACCGGCGGAGGTGCGGTTACTCTCTGAAGCGCCGCAGGTGCCGGATCGCCCCATGCCGATCCGGTTTCGGAAGAGCGTGCCGACCACTTGGATGGAGATCACGCTGCACGAAGGCATGAACCGACAAGTACGCCGCATGACGGCCGCGGTGGGGCATCCCACGCTGCGATTGATCCGAATCGCCGTCGGGCCGATCGTGTTAGGTGATCTTCAGCCAGGCCGGTGGCGAGAATTGACGAGCGGGGATACGCAGAAGATTGGCGCAGCGGGTCCCTAAAAGATTTTCAGCTGCGGGTCTTGATCATCCGGCCGATGATACCGATGCCGACGCCGAGGAGCAGATAGCCGACGAGCACATTGATAATCACGACGGCTTGGCTGATGAAGTGCGAAGGCTGGTAGTCGACCAAGCCCAGTGCAGACGTGATGTTCACGGAATAGTAGACACCGGACCAAAGGGGAGTCCAGGCGACAGGAGCGGCTGTTTCCATCGGCACCAGCCAGTGCAGGCGGAAGCAGATTTCGTACAGTACGCTGAACGTGCCGATGATTCCCAGCACCCAGATACCCCATCGTGCGAAGCTGGTGCCATAGTTGCTGGTCGCTTTCCAGGCCAATTGAGCCCAGGGATGCTTGCCTTGCATCTTGGCCCAGGTGACGCGGGCGTTGCGCTCATTGAGGTATTCCGTTTCCGACCACTCCAACTCACCAACTTCGGCAAAACAATGATTTGCACGTGAATAAGAACGGACCGCGAAATGCTGGAGGTCATGCTTGGCGGAGCCAATCGCCGTTTGGGCAGCGCGTTCACCCGATCGTCCGGCATTGGAATAGGCGCGCCCTGCCTGAGTGAACTGGCCTAATCGGTGCAGTTGAGAGCCGGCTTGATGAGAGGCTTGCGCAGATTTGGCGAGGTCTCGCCTCTCCAAAAAATGTGCGGCAGCGAGATAGTAAAAAGCCGATTGCATGATCTCCGCGCGCGTATCTTTTTGCGCGCACAGTTCGGCCTTCCGCAGGACGGCATCCGCCGATTGAGTCGTTTCCAGTTCAGCCTCGCCTTGCTGGTAATACTGCTGAGCTATTGGATCCGGAAAGGTCTGTTCGCTCATTTCAATCCTCAAGAGGGGCCATAGTACCGCAAGACCTGCTTGGGCGTACAGACGGGGCGTGATATTTCCTGACACAGTTCCTTCTTGAAGGTTTTTCCAAGTAGGTGTAAGGATGACACATTTTTTCAGGGATGAGTAGCGCCACAAAGTTACGTAACGAAGGAGCTTCCCACATGAAGCGTAAGAAGCGTATCTTCACAGGCAAGGAGCGAATCACACTGTCTCTGTCTGCGGAGATGGTGGAACGGTTGCGCACCGTAGTCTACTGGACTCCGAGGCTCACCCTTACGGGCGTCCTCGAATCTGCGATTAAATCCGCACTCAAGAAACTTGAGAAAGGCAGGCGCTTCCGAAAGAGAAGGGGAAAGCTGCCGGTCGGCCGGCCACGGAAGCACGCATCTTCATAATAGTGTGCCTTGCCGGTAAGTCAGGGCATCTGGAATTTCGTGAAGGAACGGTCAAAGAAATAAGCGCGTTCGCTGGAGGTCCTGAATCAATCAATATGCCTGCCCGACGCTAAATCTCTATGATCGACGCAGATTTCATGCGACTGGCAATCCAAACGGCCTGGCAGGGAGTCGCTAAGGGGGAAATGCCCTTCGGAGCCTGCATCGTGAGCAAAGGACAAGTCATCTCGGTGGCGCACAACAGTGCAAAGGCCAACATGGATACGACAGCCCATGCCGAAGTACAGGCCATTCGGGAAGCCAGTCGCCGGTTAAAAACGTTGGAGCTGACCGGATGTGCTATCTATTCCACCTGCGAACCCTGTCCGATGTGCTTCGCGGCCTGTGTCTGGGCGAAGGTAGGGAAGATTGTCTACGCCTGTCGTATCGAGGACGCCGACAAAACGGGCATCCGACAAATTCCCATTTCGTCCGCTCGTATGAATCAATTGAGCCAGAGCGGTGTCGAGATTGTCGAAGATATCCTTCGTGATGAAAGCCTGAAGCTCTTCGAGGCCTGGCGCCGGGGCAAGACCCGGCCGGTCAAGTAAGCGGTGTCGCGAATAGCGCAGTGAAGGAAGAGGAGGCATGACTTTGATCAGCCAGTCATTGTCTGGACTCGGTCCCCTTCTTGGCTGGTTCTAAATTCATCGCCGCTGGCTCGATCCCAAGACCGGTAGTAGTCGTGATGAACTGCAACTGAGAAGGTAGACTGGCAAGAAACTCTTCCGGGCCTCGATCGACTCCCATCTCGTGCTTCCTGTGTCTCGATATCATTGAGAGGCGGCATGTCTGATTCTTTTCGAGGCATGAAGGTAAAGTTCTTCTCGGAATCTGTCGGGGCTGTCTGTGTCGTTGTTTCGCTGATCGGCTGTCAGTCCGGGGAACTTCGGAGAGAGACTGGCCGAGCCTGTGCCGAGATCGAAAAAAGCATCAACCTTTCGGAGCGAATCGAAACGCTGAATTTGCTGTCAGAGGCATTTACGAGACATTGCGATGAGATCGTCGCCACCTATGGAGCGCAAGCTCGGACACAGTTCAGGCACAAGTCGTTCTCGGTCACAAGAGAAGCCGCGAACGTGTTTGTTCCCGACGGCACCTTCATCGATTATGTTTTGGAAAGTTACGAGCGGGGGTACCTCAGCACCATCCTGGCTGCCAGCTATCTGAGAATACAGAAAGTGGAGGAGGCGAAGGTTGAGCTAAGAGACTTGGACCATGAGCTCTTCGCTCCGATCTACAACTACGGAGAAGATCCGGTCAATCTTCTGCTTTCTGCCGTCTTGTGGGAGCAACTTGGAGAGGTCGGCGAAGCTCGCGTCGATTGGTTGCGCCTACGAGATTTGCCGCGGCTGACCAAGAAAGAGGATGAGGCGCTTCGTCACTTTGCCGGAGCTCGGGTGGACCAAATTGACAGGGGAGATGACCCCGTAGCCTCCTGGCGCGTGTATCGGATTGGCACTTTTCCCGAGCTCGATTGGGATCTGCAATTTATCAATTCCACCAGCGGCTACTTTGCAATCACACCCAAGCAACCGTTCGTCACATCGTGCGAATCGGACACCGGATTGCGGCTATCGACAGAAAGCTGGTTCAACAAGTTGGCGATTCGTCATAGCCATGCGTACCACCCGCTCTTGAACGTACAGACTTGGATTCGGCTGCCGATCGGCGTGGTGTACAGCCTTATCCCGCTTGCGGCAGGAGCCAGTGTCATGGTCGGAGGGTGTATGCTCGATGCGGCAGGCAAGGGTAAAGGGCCGCTCTGTCAGCTCTCCGTGATCGGGGGGATCGCCTTGATGCGCACCGCGCCGGTGGTGCTCGAAGGCGCGCTGAGACCGGACGTGCGGCATTGGGAAGATGTGCCGGCGGCCATCGTGGTGACCAGAGCTGCTAAGCCTGACCTGGAGCTTTGTATGCCGAAGCAGGGAGATGAGGCGTACCCATTACTGTAGGCGTGGTCCCCCAGCGCGCGCTTCAGAAGGCGTTCAGCGACTTCGCCAAGCACCACGGTACCCCTCCCGCAGTGGCCTGAAACGAAGCTAGCTGTAGGGGAGAAGCCCCTCAC
The DNA here is from genome assembly GCA_005239465.1 of Nitrospira sp. Lineage (GTDB taxonomy): Bacteria > Nitrospirota > Nitrospiria > Nitrospirales > Nitrospiraceae > Nitrospira_D. Next base: position 24,079 of record SPAW01000069.1, read on the forward strand.
CGGTGAGTCCGTGGCCGATTCAGATCTTTGCGTGGCTCGTTCATCATCGCGGACGACGGCGGCCTTGGGGCTGATCGAGCGCTTGGCCCCAGTGGGAGAGAAACTTGGTGATGAAGGTATGCTCCTGATCTTGCTCTACGGCTAACGGGGCCAGCGTGAGCGCGACGGCGAGCGAAATGTGATAACCCACAGAGCGGGACGCCAGCGCACGCCGATAGGCGGGATGGGCCTGGTTGATCCAGACGGTGGATTCGACGAGTCGGCCCAGATCCGAATCATCGGATCGGTCCTCGAACTGAATCCCAAGCCCGTACCGCATGGGCGTGCGGGAACGTCCCTGACCTGGGAGCATGGCAGACGCTGACGCAGGGATCGAGGGCGTCGGCGGCTGGGTGCCTGCTGCGTCCTGCTCAGCGGGCAGCGGCGCCGCCGGTGGCTGATCTGGTTCTGTTTCGCCATGACTCGGTTCTTCGGCCATCGCCGGAGCCATCACGACCGCAATGACACCTGCCTCTGCGTCCGTTCTCCCGCCATTGATCGGCAATCGCTTTTGACCGCCGGAGCGGCGCTCGACGAGTGAGGCGAGCAGCGGAAAGTCGTCGGACAATTCTTCCAGCACGCGGTCCAAGTCCCGCTCCAATGGGCGCATCATGCGAGCGGAGGCGTCCGGGGTTCCCGCACGCGTATCGCCCCAGGTTTCCAATTGCCGAGAGACGGCCTCCTGGATCGCTTTGCGATAGGCGAGATAGGCGGCCCCTCGGGCTCCCGTGCGAATGAAGTCGCCCTTGTTGAGGGTGAGCGAGGCAGCCAGGTCGGGGACTTCGATCAATCCGCCGATCTGCTCCGGTAGGGCAGGTGTCACACCCAACCAGTCCCATCCCCGTTTGATGACTTTGCCCAAGGTGCTGATGGCGACGCCACGCCGATCCTCGGACAACGGCGTGGCATGACGTGTCAAATACCCCAGCGCCGAGGGTTTACGACGGCGAGCCAGTCGAATTGCCAACGGTGCCTGATCCGGTGCCGGCAGAGGATGCCGGTCCAATGCTCGCCCATTGACTTCGAACACAATCCCGGCTGGGTACTGAAAGGCCAGAAAAGAATCAAAAGGGGGTTCCAGTAACGGCTGAAAGTGTCGGCGTAGTGCTCCCTCGACGAACCCCGGATCTAAGAGCGGGGAAAGCGGAGTCTGGAGCTTAAGCCGCACGGCGGTACCCCGCTCGCCGACCAGTCCCGGCGGGGTCACCCATTGCCACGGCGCGCGATGGCGCGAGGCCAAGTGCCATCGCGTAGCCACGTGTGTGCTGCCGCGCCTGGTTTCCGTGAGCACTTCTTCGCATACCAGGAGTCCGAGCTTGATGCCCACGCCGGCAAACCCGATGCCTTGGCCGCGCACTTTCGTGCTGGAGGCGATGTCGTGATACTGCCGCATCGCCTTCCGCTGCATGCCGGACCCGTTATCCACGACGGTCAGCGTGGACTGCGCGGGGTCAGCCGTCATCGCGATCCGGCTGGCCCCTGAGTCCAGAGAGTTGGCGATGATCTCGGTGAGGATGGTTTCCTCGATACTGGCGGGATATGCATCCCGCAAGTCTTCCAACAGATGCTCGAGATCGACGCGGGTCTCGCCCATGTACTACTCCGTGAATCTGCCCTGTGCGGCGAGGGGACTGTAGACGGAGGCGCAGGCGAAATCAAGGCGAGAGGGGCGAACTTCGGTAGCATAAAGACTTCTGAGGCCTCTGACTTGCGCTGGCGGGGGCATTTGTACTACATCGTATGACATGAGAAACGCGGTTACGATGCGACTCGACTAAGGTGTTGATCGGATGCTCGATAAGATTGCCGTTGCTCCAAACGGAACCGAATCGACATGGTGCAGGATACGCTTCGTCGGCAGCTTTCGTTGATGACGTTTGGAAAGTTTCGCCACAAAACTATGCCGTTCGACGAAGCACGCGGCTTCTGGAATCTCGTGAAGGAACGGTCAAAGAAATAAGCGCGTTCGCGAGCGATCCTGAAAAAGTCAATACCCATACCCGACACCAAATCTTTATGACTGACGAAGATTTCATGCGACTGGCAATCCAAACGGCCTGGCAGGGAGTCGCTAAGGGGGAAATGCCCTTCGGAGCCTGCATCGTGAGCAAAGGACAAGTCATCTCGGTGGCGCACAACAGTGCAAAGACCGACATGGATACGACAGCCCATGCCGAAGTGCAGGCGATTCGGGAAGCCAGTCGCCGGTTAAAATCGCTGGAGCTGACCGGATGTGCGATCTATTCCACCTGCGAGCCCTGTCCAATGTGCTTCACAGCCTGTGCCTGGGCGAAGGTAGGGAGAATCGTGTACGCCTGCCGGATCGCGGACGCCGACAAAACGGGCATCCGACAAGTTCCCATTTCGTCCGCTCGCATGAATCAACTGAGCCAGAGCGGCGTGGAAGTGGTACGCGATGTCCTTCGTGAGGAAAGTCTGAAGCTCTTCGAGGCCTGGCGCCGAGGCGAGACGAGGCCAAGCAGATAAGTGTGTCTCAAGCCGGTTCCCATCAGGGAAAAGGAGGAGTGTCATGGCGAACCAGCAAATCACCGTCGTCGTTCGACTCAAAGCCAAGGCGGGGAAAGAAGCGCAGGTCCGGCAGGAGTTGTTCAACCTTCTTGCACCAACGCGCGCGGAACAGGGCTGCCTCAATTTCGATATGCATGAGGCCGCGAATGATCCGGCGCTATTCTTGTTCCATGAAAATTGGACCAGCGAAGACCGCCTCAACCAGCATTTCGAAACTCCGCATATCAAACGGTGGATCAAACTGGCCGAAACCTTACTGGCAGAACCGCTCGAGCTGACCCGCTGGCGTAAAGTTGTTTAATCAGACGACTCGTTCACACGACGCTATTGTAAGATTTAGGCCAGGTAATTAGCCGCCACTATCTGGCCGGCAAGTCGATCTCCTTGTGAGTAGCATATCCTGCTGACCATCCTACTAGGGAATTGCGATACGGTAGTCAATAATCGTGCGCTTCGGAAGGTGGTCAGCGACTTCGTTTAAGCAGTGCGGCCACTCGATTGGCTTGCGTCCGGAGCGCATTTGTAATACATTGTCAGACATGAGAAATGCGGTCACCATTCGGCTCGACCAAGACCTTGAGCGGATGCTCGACAAGTTTTGCCGCCGCTCCAAGCGGAAACGGAGCGACGTAGTGCGGGATGCCCTCCGGCGGCAGCTCTCGCTCATGACCTTTGAGCAGCTTCGCCACAAGGCCATGCCCTTCGCAGAAGCGCGCGGCTTCCTCATGGATGAGGATGTGTTCAAAGCCGTGTCGTGAAGGTCTTTCTCGGCGTCAGTGTTCCGGTTAGGCAGAAGGTATGAGGATCACCGATCCGCGAGGATTTTGGAATTTGGTCAAGAAACTCGCAAGGAAGTAAACGCACATCGCGATGAGTCCGAAGCAGTTGACGGAGTTGCGCGCTAAGCTCTGTCATCGCTTAATTCCCCCCATCTTGTAGTCAGAGCTTTGCAGGTATCCTGAAGATAGGTAACGACCTCCGACTTGTACCTCTCGTATAGGGATTTTAAATCGACCGTTTCGAATTCGTCTACATTCTTCTCCTTGTTCCATACTATCAGCTGGAATCCATCACTTCTTATTGTAACCCTGGAAATAAAACAGCGCCTTATTCCTTGACCATTCTTCTTTTCAATTGGATGTCCAACCGTCAAATTGCGAAGGTCGCGTATTTCTGCCCATGCAGAATCAGGGGGTGGCGCCAGAGATGTACCGACAAAGGTTTTGTAAAGATGCCGAATTGAATCCTGCTGCAGGAATACTCCTTGGAGTAGGCCATACAGTCTGAGGTATTTTTCAGCGTCTGAATTGCCGATTCCGCGAGACTCATAGTCTTCAATGGCCAGGCAAGTATCATCAAGGATATCCATCGCAGCGCAGATTGCGTTCCATTCATCTGGACGGTTCTTGTAGATCTGTTCGTACAGGTCGGTATTCCATTTGTACGTGTATGCTCGTATCTTCCCAGAAAGCCGCGATATTTGTTCCATGACGAGTAATAGAATAGAGAACGATAATTCGCGCTACTTGTCCCTTATTCCAGGAGCCTTTTAAGGGCTCACTTTTTTCCATTTCCAAGTGTCACGAACCCAGTTCGGGCGTGTCACTATTAAATCGCCGGATGCTTGATCAATGAAAAACTTGTGGTGCTGAGTATTCCAGCGTTGGGCAAGATCGCGGGTGATTCGGAACTGACGACCGTAGTGATCGTGAAAATCAAGCCAAGCTCTTAGTGAATCCATTTCACAGTCTTGGACTCTAGCACTTAGGTCAACCTCGACATAAAGCTGTTTCCCACCAGGTAGTACGCTCGTTGCCCAGACAGGACCATCGTGCCAAGTCACGGACAACGCAAGTTTGTAGGCTGAGACTTGTCCACGATTGGTAACTTTGAATCCAAAAGTCTGTCCGCCAGAGGTTTCCCCACCAACTACGAAGAAGTCAACGAACGGTTTACCATCACTCCATCTTTTGATCTGCCACAGAAGTATCGCGATCACGCCAAGGAAGAAGCTAAAAAGAGGAAGTGCTTCTGCTATCTTGAGATCGGTGTTCATTTCACTAGATTGGACTATAGGGGGCAGGGTTCATTGGCCTGAGGCAAAAGTGTTAAAGAATTCTGCTTGCTCAAAAGGCAACGACGGGCATGCCCCAATATTGCCATTTGTAGTCCTTTAGCAATCCGTCAGGAGAAAATATCAATGTCTTCTGCCAGCCTTGTGAATGGCCACTATATTGATCTTGGACATGACCTTGCCACTCCCAGGTTAGCACTTCTCCTCCGTCATCTAACTTTGCTCTTCTGGTCGGCGGTCCCCACTGGATGACGTAGTGATCCTTGTTCTTCACCCCGATTTCAGATTTCATTTTCTCATCGAACCTCTCCCATCGGATTGAATAACACCCGCTGAACAACCCAACCATGAGGATCATGGTGAGGGCCAAGAGGGCATAAGTAAGTGGGACGTTTTTGCGGGAAGGAAGCATTGATTGTCTAGTCGGATTTCAATTGGAATTTTGGTTGCGATGATATTTCATTTACTTGCTGTGAACCAATCGACTCGACACCCTCTCTCGCAAAGGGGGGTCTACTTGCCGTTCACTGCGCTCATCGATGGAACACCATTTCATCGTGCGCTCTCTGCGAGCAAGAAGGAAAGTCGGTTGTCCCCGCCTCATCCTTTGTGCGCTTCCATATAGGCTCGAAGGAGGGCGTTGATCCGCGTCTGATAGCCGGGCCCCTTTGCCTTGAACCAATCCAAGACCTGACGATCCAGGCGAATGGTGACGGCGGTCTTTGGCTCGGGAAGCCTTAGCACCGCGCGCTTAAAGAATGCTTTCCCTTGCTCCGGGATATCAGAGGTGTCGATCTCCCTGTCCCTGAGCGCGTCAATTCTTGCCCAATTCGTCCGCGACCGCTTCTTGATAGTGTGCTTCTTCACGTTTGTTCGCCTTTCGTGCTGAGATGATGCGAATCGAGTTTGGCTCCCGTTCGGTAAAGGCGACGGCCATAAGCCGCCCGCGAATGATTCCGAAGCCGATTTTCCTGGTTTCGCCGTGGTCTTTCCTCGCATCCGGCGCTACCAACATAAGGCTGGTGAACATTTCCGGTACATCCCTAAAATCGATTCCGTGCTCGGCAATGTTTGCTTTTCGTTTGGCCTCGTCCCATTCAAACCTCACGACAAGATTGTAAATACGATGTGTATGTACGTCAAGGTCGAAAGGGATTTCCTTGAAGAATTAACGGAGTGAGGAAGGATGTCGCTATATCTGCTCCACATCGCTAATGATCATGTGATACCCACTCGTCCCCGCCAGCTGTGGCCGCTCCCTAACTCGCCCGCGCAAGAACCGGCACTTCTCTTTCAATCCGATCGCCAAGTCGATCCTTCTCAACTTCCAGATCATAGCGTGCTTGCATGTTGAGCCAGAGGCGGTCAGTGGTCCCGAAGTACCTGGATAATCGCAGGGCTGTATCAGCGGTGACGGATCGAGTGCCATGGACAATTTCATTGATGCGTCGCGGCGGTACACGGAGATCTTTTGCCAGCCGATACTGGCTGATACCCAAGGGTTTGAGAAAGTCTTCCAGCAGAACTTCACCCGGGTGAATTGGCGGCAGTTTCTTCTGACGCTTCATGGCGACCTCGCTTACCCTGAGATTCAGTGGTAGTCAACAATTTCCACGTCATGCGCATCTCCATCCTTCCAGACAAAGCAGATGCGCCACTGATCGTTGATGCGGATACTCATCTGACCGTGGTGGTTTCCTGAGAGCTTCTCTAGGCGGTTGCCGGGCGGTATCCGTAAATCCTGCAACGCTTCAGCACCGTCTACCGCGATAAGCTTACGCAGAGCAGTCCGTTGAAGCTCTGCCGACAACCTCTTGGACGGTTCGCGGTTCCAGATCCGTTCAGTATCCCTGTCGCGGAAGCTCTTGAGCACTCGCGGGAGCCTAACGCTCTGAGGGTCATAACGTCAAGCGTTACTATCAGACACGGGGGCGGAAGCTGGGGGGAGAAGTCGTATTATGGAGTGAGCCGCTTTAATGTCTTGTCTTGCCTGGTGTACTTCACGATCGAGATCCCTTTGCCAAGGAGTTTTCTTACGGATTCAGCAGCTTCGCGTCGCTTGAACAATGTCCCTCCCTCGGGGTTGTTCATTGCGAAGACATTGTCTGAAACATTGTAATAAAGGATAAAACGCCGGCTGAACTCGGAGACCAGCATGTATCTTACAGGGTCATCCATCTCGCGAACGCGTTGCTTGATTTCTCGGATCTCGGCCGGCGACCAGTGTCCGCCATCGTCTTCCTGGGAATGAGGGGAAACAGATTTGCGGGTATGACTTGCCGCTGTGATTTTATTCGGCCTCTTCGCCGCGCGGACGCCCCTCATCACACCTGCTCCACGTCGGCAATAATGGTATGTAGCCCGCTCGCTCCCGCCGGCTGTGGACGGACGATCTCCGCGATCTGCAACTGTCCTTTCGTATCTGTCGCGCGGACGACGGTTTGGAATTTGCCGTGCTTCGGTGGCTTCCAGGTGTAGTTCCAGATCACCCAGGAGTAGGGCGACATCGGTGGTTCGATTTCACAGTTGTTCCAGGTCTTACCTGCGTCGAAGCTCACCTCCACTTTGCTGATGGAATTCGGCCCGCCGAAGGCGATGCCGCGGAATTGCTGCTCGGCTCCGCGAAGTGTTTGATAGTGCCCCGGGGAATCGATGCGCGAAAAAACCTTGATCGTGCCGTCGTCGGTCCAGCCTTTGCGCTGCCAGTAGCCTTTATAGTCGCCGGGATAGACTTCAATTTCGACGATCCACTTCACGTTCTTGATTCCGTAGAGTCCCGGTACGATGAGTCGGATCGGGAAACCATGTTCTTTCGGGAGTTTTTCGCCGTTCATCAGAAAGGCGAGCATCACATCATCCTGCATCGCGCGTGTGAACGGGATGCTGTCGTCGTAGCCGTCGATGCCGCGGAAGACCACATCACGCGCGGTTTCTTCGTCGGCACCGCTTTCTAGAAGAAGTTTCTTGAGTGAGATGCCACGCCAGGTGGCGTTGCCCAAGCTGTCGCCGCCGGGCAAGGTATCGATGCACATGAGGGTGGAGACTTGATCGTAGGAGTCGCGATTCAGAAGGTCGCGCCAGCCGAGCGACATCGGAGTGCTCACGGCGCCTTTGACGGTGAGCTTCCATTGTTCGATATTCACTTCGCGCGACATGGCGACGGCGCTGTCGGCGTAATTCACGACGTAGAATTTGGAATTGGGCGTGAAGTAGGTGGTCTCGCGCGGCGGGATCGCAAACATGCGGCCAAACACTCCGCCGACCGCATCGCATCCGCCGGTCATGCCGGCCACTGCGCCGAGGCCCAGGGCCTTCAGAATCGTCCGTCGCTCCAGTGCGAGTCGTGTTTCGTGAATCGACATGACGGCAAATTATACACGGAAATGACGCTTGACTCTCGTGAATTACCTTGCTATTTTATCACTCGTTAGCTGGTTGTTGCGTTCCTGCCTGCTGACCGCGCCTGACGGCGAGTCACGGTGCGGTTCCGAAGGGAAACTACCCGAAGCGATGTGCCTTGAGCGGGTCCCTTGACACGCTGTTGCGCCTGTATTAACATGTGCAGCTCGCGTGAAGAGCGCGATTGTTCTTTGACAACTGAATAGAGGAAGTTGAGCAAGGTGTAAGGTGTATTGAAGTGGTGGCCCTTGGTCCAAATACTAAGAACACCTATTTGAGAGTTTGATCCTGGCTCAGAACGAACGCTGGCGGCGCGCCTAATACATGCAAGTCGAGCGAGAAGGTGTAGCAATACACTTGTAAAGCGGCGAACGGGTGAGGAATACATGGGTAACCTACCCTCGAGTGGGGAATAACCAGCCGAAAGGTTAGCTAATACCGCATACGATTCCCGGACTGCGGTTCGGGAAGGAAAGCGATACCGTGGGTATCGCGCTCAAGGATGGGCTCATGTCCTATCAGCTTGTTGGTGAGGTAACGGCTCACCAAGGCTTCGACGGGTAGCTGGTCTGAGAGGACGATCAGCCACACTGGCACTGCGACACGGGCCAGACTCCTACGGGAGGCAGCAGTAAGGAATATTGCGCAATGGGCGAAAGCCTGACGCAGCGACGCCGCGTGGGGGATGAAGGTCTTCGGATTGTAAACCCCTTTCGGGAGGGAAGATGGGATGGGTAACCATTCGGACGGTACCTCCAGAAGCAGCCACGGCTAACTTCGTGCCAGCAGCCGCGGTAATACGAAGGTGGCAAGCGTTGTTCGGATTCACTGGGCGTACAGGGAGCGTAGGCGGTTAGGTAAGCCCTCCGTGAAATCTCCGGGCCTAACCCGGAAAGTGCAGAGGGGACTGCTTGGCTAGAGGATGGGAGAGGAGCGCGGAATTCCCGGTGTAGCGGTGAAATGCGTAGAGATCGGGAGGAAGGCCGGTGGCGAAGGCGGCGCTCTGGAACGTTT
>SPAW01000007.1 GCA_005239465.1 Nitrospira sp.
GGGGAGTTCAAGACTCTGCAAAATAGACTCTGCATGTCCGGTCAATCGCTCAAGTTCTTCATAGGAGCGATCAGGAGTCGTAAAGGCTACCAATTCCACCTTGTTAAATTGGTGGAGGCGAATAAGGCCACGGGTATCTTTTCCGTATGAGCCTGCTTCCCGTCTGAAGCAGGGTGTATAGGCTGTATATCGGAGGGGTAAGCTGTCTTCGCTCAGAATCTCCTCTCGATGGAGGTTGGTGACCGGCACTTCTGCCGTCGGGATCAAAAAGTAGTCTTCGTCCCGCAATCGAAAGAGATCGTCTTCAAACTTGGGCAGTTGACCGGTCCCAATCATGGTCTGGCGATTGACCATCAACGGCGGTAGGACTTCCCGATACCCATATTGACTCGTGTGTAGATCGAGCATGTAGTTAATCAATGCACGTTCCAACTTCGCCCCTGCTCCGGTCAAGACGACAAAGCGAGCTCCGGCAATCTTCGCGGCGCGATCGAAGTCCAAAATTCCAAGGGCTTCCCCGATCTCCCAGTGAGGTTTGGGAGGGTTAGGAAAAGATGGTATTGTGCCCCATCGACGGACCTCAATATTATCCGATGGATCGTTTCCGACCGGGACTGACTGGTGTACGAGATTGGGGATTCGAAGCGCGAGGTCGTCCAGGGTCTCCTCAACTCCTCGCAGACCTCCCTCAGCCTCCTTTATCCGATCCCCCAGCCGCTTCATGGCCGTCATGGCCTCCTCGGCCGGTTCTTTGGCCCGGCGGAGCCGCGCGACCTCGTCGGAGCCTATCTTGAGGTCGTGCCGTAGCTGCTCGACTTGTGTCGTCAGTGTCCGTCGCTCCTCGCTCAGTTTCTTCAGGACATCCCACGGGACATCATGGCCTCGCCGTCCCAATGAGGTGCGGACAAGGTTCAGATTCTCCCGAAGATGTTTCAGGTCGTGCATGATCCACCATTCAAAAAAGCGTCTGGAATCTAGCACCAGAGTCCCAGAGAGTCAACGAAACCGGCGGCCTGCCAACTCGATTGTAATTGAGCCGGCAACTGAAATTGACAACCACTGGACGCTAGGGACACGATGGGCTTGTGCGTACGATCTCAAATCCCCCTAATCCGTTCGACTCACATCATCGAGAACTCCTTGAACCGGCTCGCGCGGCGAAGCTGATGGTGTATGGGGATGAGACTAGAGAGATTCTGAGTCGCAACGACAGTCCGGATCTGCCCTTTCGATGGAGTGTAAATCCATACCGCGGTTGCTTTCACGCCTGCGCCTATTGTTATGCGCGACCCTCACATGAGTATTGGGGTTTTGGGGCAGGAACGGATTTCGACAGCAAGATCATCGTCAAGGAGGATGCGCCACGTCTGTTACGGCTGGCATTTGACAAGCCGTCATGGCGGGGAGAGCTCATCGTCTTTTCCGGAAATACGGACTGCTACCAACCCCTAGAGGCCAGCTATGGCCTGACACGGGCTTGTCTGGATGTGTGCTCAGCGTATCGGAATCCTGTCGGCATCATTACGAAGGGTGCGCTGGTTCTTAGGGATATCGATGTGCTGGCTAGGTTGCGTCGGGATGCATGGATTCGTGTGTACTTCAGCATTCCCTTTTCGTCAGACGACATAGCTCGTAAAGTGGAGCCGCATGCCCCATCGATCACAAAACGGTTCGAGGCCATGAAGGCGTTAGCAGATGCAGGGATCTCAACGGGAATTTCGATCGCCCCCGTGATCCCAGGTCTGAACGAGGATGATATTCCTGACTTGCTGGATCGTGCGCGTCGGGCCGGAGCCTGTACGGCAACGCATATCTTGCTGAGACTCCCCGGAAGCGTTGAGCCGGTATTCCTAGAACGTATGAAGGAGGCGTTTCCCGAGCGTATCGGAAAAATCACCAGTCGACTTCGTGAAGTGAGGGGCGGTGCGCTGACGGAAGGAGAGTTTTTCCGACGACATACTGGGAAAGGGGTCTATTGGGAGATGATCGAACGACTGTTCGGTTTGGCTAAGCGACGAGCGGGGTTTACTGAGGACGAAGCCAGCACAATCCCCGATACTTTTTGTCGACCAGGAGTCGAGCAGGTATCGCTGTTCAATCAGGAGGGGACATGAAACACAGCCCAGGGTTCTTGCAGTTGGTTGAGCATACGAAGCGGCGTGTGAAGGAGTGTACGGTGGCGGATGTGAAGGCCAGGCTCGAACGAGGGGAGCAATTTCATTTTATCGATGTCCGTGAGGATCATGAATTTGCAGAAGATCATGCAAAGGGGGCCCGGCATGTAGGCAAGGGGGTCATTGAACGTGATATCGAGACAGTGATTCCAAATAAACAGGACAAAATTGTGCTCTACTGTGGCGGCGGATTTCGGTCCGTGCTTGCCGCCGATGCCTTGCAGCAGATGGGATACGTCAATGTGATATCGATGGATGGAGGGATAAGGGCTTGGCGAGAGGCCGGCTATCCCATGGAAAAGCCGGCCTGAATGCCTTGTTGGTATTACTTATTCGTTCGATCGAACTCCTTGATGACCTGCTCCGTCAGATCGATTGTGTCTTTATTGTAGATCACGATTTTGACGGTCTGTTCGCTTCCTTTGTCGACGACGAGCGCGAATCCACCCTTTTCGGCCATGGTTTGTGTCGCCACAGAGATTTTCTTCATATATTCGTCGACAAGTTCTTTTTGCTTCCTTTGCAATTCCTGATTAAACTCCTGAGCGCGTTTCTGGAAGTCCTGGATCTTGGCTCGGAATTGGTTTTCCTTGTCCTTCTTCTCCGTCTCGCTCAACTTGGCCGCTTGCTCTTTCAATTGCTTCTCGTAATTGCGGAGATCTTCTTCATCTCTGGCGAGGAGTTTCTGCCGTGTGGACACATACTCTTTCAGTCCGTCGAGAGCCTTCTTGCCGGCCTTTGACTTTTCCAAGACGGACTGGGGGTCGACCACGCCCATTTTGAACGCCTCGGCGGCTTGAACAGGTGCTACAAGGGGCGAGAGTGCCAGGGTTAACAGCGCCGCTACTAGCAGCGTTCGCAATGCAGAGATTCGCATGTGAGGCTCCTTATGCTGACTCATGACGAGGCTTGAAAAATTTCTTGGCAGAATAACTGTGCGTTGACGGCCTGTCAAGGGACTGTGGTGGATCACGTGTCCGTTACAGAATGAATGGGAGAGTTTGTGGGGAGTGCCGGTAGAGCAGAAAGACGGCATTCCAAAACCCCCATGGCAACCAGGCCGAGGGTCTGCTGAACGATTTAACTACGTATCATGAAACGCTCGCAGCAGGGGGAGAAAGTGTCACGCGAAGTAGCGGCTCGTGTCGAACTTGTATTCGGTGTTGTCGACCAGCCGAATGACGCTATGTCGGTACTCGCCGACGTCATCTTTCTCGGTGAGGTCCAACTCCGGTCCATTGTCGATCGGATTGCCCTGTATGTCGGTGATGACTTTGACTAACGGGCGTTCGCCGTCGGCCTTATTGACGGCAGGTTTGAGGACGACCGCAAGTTCATCGGTCTCGAGGACGACCAGACTTCCGATCGGGACGATGCCCACGCAATTGACAAATATTTTGAGAAGCGTGGCGTCAAAGCTCTTTCCAGACTTTCCAAACATCATGTTCAAGACTTTCGAGGGAGCCATCGGTTCCCGGCGGTAGACTCGGGAGGACGTCATGGCGTCGTAGCAGTCCGCGATCATGAGAATACGGCCTGTCAGCGAAAACTTCCACGGGGTTTTCAGCTTAGGGTAGCCGGAGTAGTCTAGATTCATGTGGTGCTCAAAGGAAGCCGCAGCCATGCGCGCCGGAAGATTGGTAATGCCGCGCAACTGGGTGAGGCTCAGTACACCTTCCGTCGGGTGATTGCGCATCGTCGCCCATTCGTCTTCCGTAAACTCTCCAGGCTTGTTGAGAACATCAAGTGGGATGGTCGATTTCCCCATGTCATGAAAGAGCGCCGCCAAACCTAAGTCGGCCAGCTCGACTTTCGGATAGCCTGCCCGATTGGCTAGTGCGACCGACAGAAGTGCGACGTTGACGGAATGGTTATGGGTGTATTGGTCGTGACAGCGGATCGTTGTGAGGCCGAGCAAACTTGGCTCGTCTTGCATCATCAAGTCGACAATGTTTTGGATCGCGCGCCTGGCTTGCTTAAAATTCAAGGTGCCGCCATCGCGGACCGACTGCGTCAGATTGTTAACCACGCCGACTGCATTCCCATAGGCTGTTTTCGACTTTGCCTTGTGCTGCGCCTTTGGGTTGGTTCCGGTGGTGAGATCTTCCTTCAGCGCGAGCTCGCGAGGGTCTTCAAGCTTGATGCTGGTCACTTCTTGACTTTTCAGTTCTTGCCTGAAGTCTTCAACCGATTTTGTGGCGGGGTCAAGGCTGACAAAGAGATAGGCAAACTCTCTGAGGTCCTTGGAGGAGACCGTGGAGGAAAAGGTCAACCCACCGATTCTCCACTTGTTCATGGTGTCGATGATGCTTGACGCCACGACCATCTGTTGCGCGCTCACTTTGAGATGGCTCTCGCCCAGAAAGAGGAAATCATTTTGTAGTCGCAGGGTGACGGGCTGGTCATGAGCCAGCGTTTGAATCAGAGTCATCATGGTCTCGACCGGCTTGTCGAGGGCTGCATTGGTGCGGCCATGAATCTTCGACGTTTTGATCAGCGTATTCAGCTGGGAAAGGAGTTGGAACCCCAACATCACCAGCTGTTGGTCCACAAGATCGCCTGCGTCGGAACCGCGACCGATTTTTTGAGTCAGCGACTTCTCGTGGGTCAGGATCGGTTGGCTTTGGTCGTCGCTGACTGGTTCCTGGACAGCCTTTGGATTACTCACGATAGGCACTCCTTAGCGTGATGCACTGGTGGGCGACTTTCCGCGTTGTTGCTTTTGCATTTGAGACAGCGCCATGGTGCAGGCTTGGCGAACCGCTGCGCTCCCTTTTTTTAACCCAAGTTCAAGCGTAGCGCTGGCTGCAGGGGTTGCAAGCTTGCCTAATGTTTCTGCAGCCAGAATGGCCAACTCTTCTTTTTTCTTTCGGTTGGTCCAGGTCCACTCCGTAAAGAGGTTTTCCCAATACGGAATTGCCTCGTCGCCGCTTGTTGCCCGGACGGCCTGGAAGATCGCTCGACGTTCGCTCATAGGTCGATCCATGAAATCCTCTGCCGATAAAATAGAGGACCAGATGGAAAATGCAGCGGTGTACTGGCCGGTCATGAGAAGCTTCAAGGCTGCGATGCGGACGCTTTCGTCCGTGTCTCCCATACAGGAGACGAGTTTCATTCCATTGCCGCTTGGCCGGAAGTGGCCGATTGCGCGCACGACTTCCTTTCGGACCTGCGCGTCCGGGTACCGGGCCAACTTCTCCACCGCCTCGGCGAACTTAGGATTATTCCACTTGATGAGGATCGAAAGAAGGTTGCGGACATAGGTCGGTCGGCGATCCGACAGGCCCCTTAGCAAAGGATCGGGCTGGTCTTTCGCCAAAACCATGAGGGCTTCAGACACGATGGCCTGGTGCACCGGCGATTCTAAGTTTGCAAGAAGGGAGCAGAGTGCCGGCACGGCGTCCGCTTTCATCAACAGTAAGGTCGTGGACAACCCCTCCGTGTTGGCATTGGGAGTGCGATTGAGATACGTTTCGATCATTTTCACCCGTTCTACACGGCCAAGCCCATCGAGGAGAGAGGCTAACTGCTGCTTGTGTTCCTCGCCGATATCTGGGCGAACGGAGTTGGTTTCATGGAGCAGGCCCAAGACATTCTCCAAGACCTTCCACTTTCCCTCGCGCAGCAGGGATTCTACGATATTACCCCAGAGACTGAAGAGCTTGGTCAGCAGCACAGGAGACTTCTCGGAGGCAAGGATGGCGGTCAGCATGTCCAAGATGTACATGATGCCATCTTGTTTGCTTTCTGCCTCAATCTCTTTCGCTAACGCGGCTAGTTCCTCTTCGGTGACCTCATAGCCGACCAGCCCCGATTGGAATCGGTTTTTCTGGTTGGTGGAAGCGCCGCCTTCGCTCGTTTCGGTTCCCTGCGCCGCGCGCCCTTTTTTGGCGCGCTCGCGATCCAACAGTTCTCGCAGTGTCGAGTCCGACGAGCTCATCCCCCCATCGAGGCGAACGAATCCGTCATTGCCGATCGACGACTTAGCGATTTCTTCCGCGGTGACGATCGAGAGGGTTGACAGGTTCCGCGACCAGAGTCGAGTCACAATGTCATCATCTTCGGCGGGGTCAAGTCCGCACCACAGGGAGTCTAAGAAGAAGTTCAGGTCTTCTTGCGCGAGGCCTTGGTGCAGGACCAATTCCCGGATGCCGTCTGAGTAGAATTTGAAGGCAATACTCTCGCTTCCCCCATCCTTATCTGTCTGGTACACGACGTATTCTTTACACTTCAGCTCGGTTCGTTGGACAAGGAAGGTGAGCTTCGAGTAGGTGGATAGGTGACCGGTCAGTTCTTCAAATAATTGTTGCGAAAACTTCAGCGCGACGGGGTTCGTCGAACCGTACGTCCGGTTCGATTTGGCGGTTTTGTCCAGAAGCTTGAGGACGCGTTTGATGGAGGTAATTTCCGGGTCCTCAGCTCCTTTAGCAGCCACAGCTGCGGCCATCATCTCCTGTGCCGTCTTGAGATCAGTCATAGGGTTAGACCTACCGGGAGATCGCAGATTCGTCAAGAAAATCGCCATTCTTTACAGACGCCCATTTTGAGTGGCTAGGCAGCAAGGCTGCGCCTTGCCAGGGGCCAGTGGCGTCCGTAGAATCCTGCCCGAATCCAGTTTGCTTCTTGTGCCTGACGCGTAGTCCAAGGATCTACACACACAATATGGTTCGATCTGCCCTTGTGATTTGTTTTGGCGATAGTCTGACGGCGGGGTTTCAATCTCCGACCAGAGCGAATCCAGTGGGTGAGGAGACTCCATATGGGCATTTCTTGCAGGACAAACTTGGTGGATCGGCACAAGTTCGCGTCAGCGGAGTCTGCGGAGAGTTGACCGGCGAAATGGTGATGCGATTCCGGCGCGATGTGCTCGATCACAAGCCTGGCTATGTGCCGATCCTCGGCGGGACCAACGACCTGGGGTGGAATGCTGCACCCCTCGAAATATTGCGCAATCTGGTTAATATGTACGAGCAGACTCTCGCGGCCGGAGGCATCCCTATTCCGGTCACGGTTCCCTCGCTTCGGGTTGAAAACTGCCAAGGAAGCCGAGAAGGGCAGGAATGGGTCACTGAGCATCTTGCACGCCGGGACCAGCTGAACAGGTTAATCCAGGAGTATGCAACGTCAAAGAGCATCGCCTGCGTGGATCTCTTTGCGGCCACTGCAGACCCTGACAGTGGGCAACTGGCTGAGATCTATTCGAACGACGGCATTCATCTCACGACCGCCGGGTACCGACTTTTTGCCGAGCAGGTGGCCCAAGTCCTGACGCTCTTGTTGTCGCGAGCGGTGCGGCCTTGAGGGCCACCCTGCAAGCGGTCAGTGATCGACAGTTTGACCGCGTGGTCGAGACGAGTACCGTCCCCGTGCTTGTGGAATTCTGGAAGCCGGGCTACGGCCATTGTCGTGCATTAACGGCTCAGCTCGAACGGGTGCAAGAAGAACTGGGATTGAGTCTGCTCATTCTCACGATGAATGTGGAGGAGAATCCTCAGATCCCAGCAGAGCTAGAGATTACATCGCTTCCCGCGCTCGCGTTCTATCGGAGTGGCCAATTCACAAGATTTATTGGGGGGCTGGGGGAGTGGGGCGAGATTGTGAAGCAGATCAGGCTGGAGTCGCGCAGGTAGTCCATTCCTCACGTAAGGTGTGTTTACAGCACTCGCCATGCGCGACCATCGTTCTGGATCAGACGGTCTGCTTCCACCGGCCCCCATGTGCCAGCTTGATATTCGGGTAACCAGCGTTGTCCAAGCTGCTCCCAGGATTCGAGGATCTGGGTGATCCACGCCCAGGAGGCTTCCACGGCATCGCGTCGCATAAAGCGAGAGGCGTCGCCTGCCATGACGTCGAGCAGGAGGCGTTCATAGGCCTCCGGAGATGGCCGACCAAAAACTTCCCCATACTTGAAGTTCATTTCAACCGGATGAGTCTGGGCCCGGGTGCCTGGCACCCGCGAGACGATGCGAAGGGAAAGCCCTTCTTCAGGCTGAATTCTCAAGGTTAAGACGTTTGGGGCTTGAGGAGTTTGCGCATTGGCATTGAAGAGGATCTGCGGGATCTCTTTGAATTGGACTGCGACTTCACTGGCCCGAAGCGGCAAGGCTTTGCCTGTTCGTAAATAAAACGGCACGCCGGACCAGCGCCAGTTCTCCACAAAACATTTCACGGCTACGTAGGTTTCGGTGATGGAATTGGGTTTGACCCCTTTCTCGCGTCGATAGCCTGGGACCGGCGTGCCATGCACCGAGCCTTCTGTGTATTGCGCCCGCACCGTGAACTTCTCCACATCCTTGGCCGTAATGGGTCTCAGGCAACGAAGCACTTCCATCTTGGCGTTCCGCACCACATCCGGGTCCAACGAGTAAGGCGGTTCCATTGCAACAAGGCAGAGAAGTTGGAGCAGGTGATTCTGGACCATATCCCGCAACGCGCCGGCTTCCTCATAATAGGTCGTCCTGTTCCCGACTCCTTCCGCCTCACTCACGGTGATCTGGACGTGGTCGATGTACTTGCGATTCCAGATCGGCTCGAAAATGCTGTTGGCAAAGCGCACGACCATGAGGTTCTGGACTGTTTCCTTACCCAGATAGTGATCGATGCGGAAAATTTTCGATTCGTCGAAGACGCGGCCCGTTACTACGTTGATGGCCTGCGCCGAGGCCAGATCGCGTCCGACCGGCTTTTCGACAATGATACGGGCGTAAGGCGAACGAGTGGCTAGGCTCCCCGCGAGTCCCGAGCTCGACAAGCCTTCGCAAACGGGTGTGAAGGAGCTGGGTGGAATGCTGAGATAGAATATGCGGTTCCCAGGCAGCTGGAACGTGCGCTCGAGATCCTCCGCGCGAGCCTTGAGCCGCACATATGTTTGGGCGTCATCATTCTCGCCAGCCAGGTAAAACAAATGCCGGGAAAAGGCATTCCAAGTATCTTCGATCAAGGCCTGCCGGGAATGCTTGACGACACCATCGCGTACGGCTGCCCGAAACTCTTCATCGCTCATCGGAGTGCGGCCCAAGCCCAAAACGACGTAGTTCGACGGCATCAGCCCATCGAGGAGCAGATTGTAGAGTGCAGGAATAAGACGCCGACGAGCCAAGTCTCCCGAGCCTCCGAAAATGACCAGGGTGCAAGGCTCGACAGGCGGCAGAGCTTCCTGCGCGGGACTGATCTCGACTCGCTGACTATTAGTGGCCATCGCGGTATTCTGCTATGATAGATAATTGATTAACGTCGGACGGAATGACCGCCGAACGCGTTCCGCAAAGCGGCCAGCATCTTTTCAGCAAATGATTCCTCCTGCCGTGATCGAAACCGAGTAAACAGGGCGGCCGTGAGTGTTGGAACCGGCACATCCTTTTCGATCGCATCGGCAATCATCCAGCGGCCTTCACCAGAATCTTGCACGTAACCTTTCAACTTTTCAAGCTTTTGGTCTTCTTTGAGCGCGCCCGACGCCAGTTCGAGCAGCCACGAGCGCACCACGCTGCCGTGCATCCAGAGGTCGGCGATGCGAGCCAGGTCCAGCTTGTACTCGCTCTTCGACATCAATTCAAATCCTTCGGCATAGCCTTGCATCATGCTGTACTCGATGCCGTTGTGGACCATCTTCACGTAATGTCCGGCGCCGACCGCGCCGACATGGGCCCAGCCGTTCTCAGGCGCCAAGCTCTTGAATGTCGGCGCCAGCCGTTTCACGGCTGCGTCATCGCCCCCGACCATCAGACAGTAGCCGACTTTCAGTCCCCAGATGCCTCCGCTTGTACCGGCATCCACATAATGAATACCTTTTGTCTTCAACACGGCCGCGCGACGCACATCATCATGGAAGCGTGTGTTCCCTCCGTCAACGATAATGTCCCCTGGTTGCAGGAGTGCGGCAACCGCATGCACGGTCTCTTCCGTCGGGACGCCGGAGGGGACCATGATCCATACGGCGCGCGGCGCGCTGAGCTTGCCGACCAGATCGGCAAGCGATGAAGAACTGACACAACCATAGCCCTCCGCTTGTTTGATCAAGTCATTCGAACGGTCATACACGACGACGCGGTGCTGGTCGCGCCGGAGGCGGGTGACCATGTTCATGCCCATTTTGCCTAGTCCAACGAATCCCAGCTCCATAACAGCTCCTTGGCGTGTGTGCCGGTGAGAGGGAGTGATGCGTGCCCAAATCGGTTCATTGGCCGGCATCGCTCTCGACGAGTCGCGTGCAAGTCAAACCCCTTGCGCAGGGGGCAAGATGTGCCCGAGCCCGTCAGTCGATGCGGGCAGGGTTCGGGACATCCTTAAAGAGTAGATCGGCAAATTGTTGGCCAAAGTTGAGTCGGTCAGCCAGGGTTGTCGCGGTAAGAAACTGCCCGGCCAGGTCCGCGAGTGCCGGTTCTCGCGAAAACATGAAGCGATGAATGTCCACCGGGGCGGTAAGCCAAAATCCCCTCAGGCGGAAGAAAGCCGGGATGCAATCATCGTAGAACAGGGTCAGCAGATATTGTGCGGTTCCTGGTTTATCCGCGAGGTCCTGGGCCTTTCCCAGCCAGTGGTAGCATACGGCCTTCATGCGAATCTGTTCATTCATCGTGGCCGGTGGTGGGCCCTGGCGAAATCGCTGATGGGCCATCTCAATGAGCTGGGCACTGATCCTGTCGTGATCGTACAGGATTCGGCCTTTTCTGAGCAGTGGGGGAAGCCTCAGTGAATAGACGAGTTCCTCTTCGACGCCTTTATGCCCGTGATAGCGGATATCGGCGAAGCGCTCTCCGACCCGAAGAATTTCATGGCCATCGGCCTCTCCCTTGACCAAGGCAATAAGGTCGATATCGCTATGAGGGGTGATAGCCCGGCGTGCCCCTGATCCGACTAGAATGACGCCAACCAGATCGCCGCCTCGCCGACCTTTTACGTGCCGCAAGGCGATTTCTAGACTGTCCTCGAACCCCGGTGGGTGGGGTGTTTCAGGCTGCTCCGGTGGTTCCGGAACGGCCAGCAGTTCGGCGTTGAGTTCCTCACGGCTGGGGATGCTCGTGGTAGTGTTCGACTCCATCTATGATTGCTGTGCTTGTTGGATTTGTGTCGGGAGCACGGTGAGCCACTGATCAAAGAGCTGCTCGGCATCCACGATAATCTCAAGTTTGCCGTTTGGCAGGCGCCGGACAACACCAGGATTTTCGGGGGACAGGGGAATTTCCACCCACTCACGATTGAGGCCAAGTGCATCCGTCACTTCTAGAATCCTACTGATCTGTTGGAACGACACCGCTTGGAGACGCATGGCCTTGTCCATGTGAACCGTGGTGGCATTCTATGTGTCGCTGAAAGTGGTGTCAACGGAGAAGGGTCAGCGAGCGAGCACGCGGGTGAAGATGGCGCCAGCTTCGTCGATCTGTTTCGCTGAGACGTTCAGGTGGGTGACGGCTCTGAAGCTCCGTCCTCCGATCGCATTGATGAGCACACCCTGTTCTTTTAATGCGGCGACGAGTTCGGCTGGAGACCGTCGTTGGTCGATCACCTCGAAGATCACAATGTTGGTTTCGACATGCTGCGGCGCGATCTGTACCGACGGAATCTGCTGGAGTAACCTCGCCAGTTTCTTGGCATGGTCGTGATCGTCCTTCAGGCGCGCGACATGGTATTCCAACGCGTAGATGCCGGCGGCAGCGAGGATACCCGCTTGGCGCATGGCTCCTCCGTACATTCGACGAAAGCGCCGGGCGCGGTCGATGACCTGCTGATCGCTCGAGATCAGCAAGGATCCCACGGGTGCGCCAAGACCCTTTGACAGACATATCGAGACCGTTTCGAAGTACTGGGCGTAGGAGGTTGGGGGAAGCGTCGTGGCGGCCACGGCATTGAAGAGTCTGGCGCCATCGAGATGCATCGGGATGCCATGTCTGACAGCGATGGTGCGAATCTTCTCGATGGTGGAAAGAGGATAAATGGTCCCGCCGCCGGCGTTGTGCGTGTTTTCGAGGCAGATGAGTGCTGTGGGGATACTGTACGGATCTTTCGGCCTGATCGCAGCCTCCACCTGTTCGGCAGTCATGATTCCGTGGTCGCCCGTCACCCAATGCAGTTGCACGCCCGCCAGCGCGCCGGCCGCTCCCTGTTCATAGCGAACAATGTGACTCTTGCTCTCGACGATGACTTCTTGTCCCGGTTGGGTCTGTGACCGGATGGCGAGTTGATTCGCCATGGTCCCGGAGGGGACGAAGAGAGCCGCTCGCTTGCCGAGCAGTGCCGCCGCCATGTCTTGGAGTCGATTGACGGTGGGATCTTCCCCATACACGTCGTCGCCCACCTCGGCGCGGGCCATCGCTTTCCGCATGCCGTCGGTGGGGGTGGTCACGGTATCGCTGCGCAGATCGATCATCCGCTGCCTTTCACCGCGAGAGAGGACATCCAGTCCGGCGCATTCTAGCAAATTTTCTCCTTGCAGGAGAGGGGAGGGGTGCGGCACTGTCTCCACCTCAATCGAGTGCCAGGACTAAATGACAGCCGCTCTCTTGAAATGGGTCAAAGCCGAAGCCGAAGAGCGGACGCCGCTCGTCTGGTCATTTCTCTATTTTTCTACCTGTTCTGCGGCTACTACATGCTGCGGCCGGTGCGGGATGAAATGGCAATTGAAGGCGGAGTCCAACACCTCCCCTGGATGATGACCGGGACGTTTCTCATGCTCCTGGTGGCCACACCTGTGTTTGGATTCTTGTCGTCAAAGATGACGCGCGTCCGGCTCCTGCTCACGATCTACGGGTTCTTCGCGTTGCACCTCGTGCTCTTCTTCGGCGTCATGACCAGCCAGTGGCACCCCGAGTGGGTTGCCCGAGTATTTTTTGTCTGGTTGTCTGTCTTCAATCTGTTCGTCGTCTCCGTGTTCTGGAGTTTCATGGCGGATGTCTTTACCCCTGAACAAGGAGCTCGTCTCTTCAGTGTAATTGCCGCCGGAGGGAGCACAGGCGCAATGGTTGGGCCGGTGCTGACGGCGGGCATCACGTATGTATTGCCGATTCCATTGATGATGGTGATCGCCGCGCTGTGGCTCGTAGCCTGTGGAGTTTGTATCCACCGGTTTGACCGATGGTCAAAACGGCATCCCCATCAGGGCATGGGGCATAATGACCAGTCACTGGGGGGCAGCATGTGGGCGGGCATCCGGCTTGCGGCGGCGTCGCCGTACTTGCTGGGCATCTGCGCCTATCTCTTCTTGCTCACCATGTCGGCGACGGTGTTGTATCTCGAACAGACGGCGCTGATCAGCCGTGAAATCACGTCGCCAGAATCGCGCGTACGATTGTTTGCCGGAATCGATCTCATCGTGAATGTGTTGACCCTCGTAACGCAGGTCTGGGTGACCAATCGATTGGTGTTGCGATTTGGCCTGGTTACGGCACTCTTGTCTCTACCGATCGTCAACGCGATTGGATTTCTTGCTATCGGGATGACTCAGGTGCTTGAGGTGTATCTTCTTTTCACGGTGATGCGCCGCGTGAGGGAGTACGCGATTTCGAAGCCAGCTCGCGAGGTGCTGTTCACCGTGGTGAGTCGGGAAGAAAAGTATAAGGCGAAGAACTTTATTGACACAGCCGTGTCGCGTGGCGGCGATGCCACGACCGGATGGGCCGTGTCCGGTATCAAAGCGCTCGGGGCCACCGCTGCACAGCTGGCTTGGCTGCTGGTTCCGGCGATGCTGCTCTGGGGATGGATCGGGTGGTTTCTCGCGCGCCGCGAAGCCAGCCTGCAAAGTCACAAACAAATGGTTTCCTAGCCCGGCGTCAGCTTTACTCCCGAAAAAATCGCGTGTTATAGTCGCGAGGAATTTGTTGATCTGATGTTCTATTGATTGAGTGATTTGAATTGGGAAGAAAGTAAAACATGCAAGAAGTACCAGTTAAGCTTTATATGGATAAGTTGTTGAAAGACTGTCGGAATGTCGCTAGGCCGTTGGCGCTGTTATCTGGTTCGACCAAAGAGAAAGCGTTGCGGGCGATGGCGGACCGGGTAGCCGCCGACGAGAAAACGATTCTGGACGCGAATGAGAAGGATGTGGACGCGGTAGGGAAGTCGTACGAAAGGGACGCCATCAAGGATCGGATGAAAGCCGCCGTGACCCGTGTGCGTATGACGGCGGACGACATCAAAAAAATAGCCGAGCGGCTTCGTGTCATTGCCGACCTGCCGGATCCGGTCGGCGCCGTGACCTCACGATGGGAACGGCCGGATGGGCTGCAAGTCAGCCGGGTTCGGGTTCCGATCGGGGTGATCGGAGTGATTTCCGAGATGAGTCCTCTTGTGACCGTCGAGTCGCTTGCGCTCTGTCTCAAGTCGGGCAATCTCTGTGTTTTCCGCGGCGCCCCTGAGTGGAGCTTTACCCACAAGGCGATCGTGACGGGGTTATGTGAGGCAGCGGAGCAGAACGGGATACCGGCCGGCGCATGGATTCTCATTGAGCGTTCGGAGAAAGATGTAGCGGTTGAACTGATCCGGTCGGGAAAGAGTCTCGACGCGATCATCCCGCGCGGCGGGGCCGGCTTGCGGAAGGCCGTCATCGAGCAGGCGAAAATGCCGGTGCTCTGTCACGACGGAGGGCTTACGCACCTCTACGTCGATGCGGACACCGATATCCCCATGGCCCAGAATATGGTGATTAATTCCAAGGTGCAACTGGCCGGTGCGGCCAACGCTCTCGATACCTTGCTCGTACAGCAGTTCATTGGTCGGCAGTTCTTGCCTCCGCTGATCAATCGATTGCTGGATGAATTCAAGGTCGAAATCCGAGGCTGTCCGAAGACGATTGCGCTCATGGGGCAAATGGCGATGTCGGGACATACCTCGATCATCCCGGCGACGGAAACTGATTGGCGTACGCAGTTCCAGGGTCCGGTCCTGGCCGTGAAAATGGTGGAGAACATCGACGAGGCGTTGGCGCATATCGTGGAGCATGGCCCCTGTCTCACCGCAGTCATCGCCACCACCCGTTATGAATCGGCCATGCGTTTCACACGTGAAGTCGATGCCAGCGCGGTGTTTGTCAACGCGTCGTCGCGGCTCAACGCGGGGGATAGCTACGGCTTGGGGGCCGATATCGGGCTCAGCGGTTCGCGCCTGCATGCGAAAGGGCCGATCGGTCTGGAGCAACTGACCTGCGAGAAGTATGTCGCGTTCGGGTCGGGGCAGCTCCGATTGCCACACCCCGTTCCTGAAGCATACTTTGATGCGATCATGTTGAAACGTCCCTGAGTATCGTGAAGCGTGAAACGTGAAGCGCATTTCGTCAAGAGGGATGTGTGTTGGATGATACGAGAGACGAGATACGAACGACACTTCACGAACACCTTGCCTGGTGGGGCCTCAAGCGATTCACATCCGACGCCGGCTACTTCGCCTGGCAGCGTCAGCAACTCTCTCCCGTAGAACTGAATCAACTCAACGCACAGGTCGAACGGAAGCGCGGGGGCGATCGACGCGACGAGATCGCTTTCTACGATTTCACCGCCCAGTCGAAGATCCTCCCCGTTCTCTACAGCCAGCGCTACGAATACTACGGAGAGATTGGTTCACGCGTGTCGTCTCACGTCGGTGGTGCGAAAAGAATCCTCGACTTCGGTTGCGGCGTCGGCATTCTGACCACCTTTTATGCACGCCGGTTTCCCGTCAAACAATTCGTCGGTGTCGATCGCTCACCAGCTTCGATTGCTGTCGCACAACTGAAGGCAAAGGAACTAGGACTTGGCAATGTCCGATTCGACTGCGTGGATGTGGAAACTGACCAGCTTTCTGGTACATACGATCTCATCGTTGCTACCCATGCGCTGGTGCAGGCAGAACAAGATCCGGGGATTCCGAGTCAGAGCTGGCGTTCCTTCGAGCACGTACACGACGTGCGTCAACAAGCGGCGTTCGAGCAGCGAACTGGGATCGGCGTGCGACTCGACCGGCTCAACGCGGTTCTAGACCAGAATGGCCGTATGATCGTGTTTGAGAAAACCAGGCAACTGGCCCGACGCGCGCCGTTTCAGCGCTCATTGGCAGTGAGAGGTTTACAGTTAGTCGAACAACCTGAACCGATCCGTTATCAGCTCATCGAAGAAGTGGCGGACGACGGTCCCTTCTATCTGTTGCAGAAGGGGAGTGAGGCTTCGTTGGCTTGGAATGAATCGCCAGAGCCAGACGAAGGTGCGCCGTTCGATCCGTCTGTGATCCGAGCCCGACCAAGCAATCCCGACGCGCCGTTGTACAACAACCTCTGGCCGTCAGCGCAGCAAGCGTGGGAACAGCTCAAAGATCGCAAGGTGATGAAAGAGATGACCCGTCAAGAACCAGACGGTCGCCAGATGCATGTCGAACTCGGGACATCCGAAGGACTGGCTTATCTCTACTGCGCCAACACCTTCGATCATCGGCAACTGGTGATCGTTGAACAAGCTCGTACCGTGATGCTCGAAACCTACTATCGGGAAATTGTCAGTGGAAGCGGGTAGAGCCGGATAGTTCATCCTCTGGCAGACATGGGGTGAAAACCGGCGTTGGTGAGGATGCAGGCGATGGCCTCGCGCTGGTCACCATGAATCTCGATCCATCCTTCTTTCACCGTGCCTCCGGCCCCACAGGCTTTCTGCACCTCTTTGACGAGGTGCGCTTTCTCGGCCTGACCGATGTTGACGAAACTCGCCGCCACGGCGCGCCGTCCGGCGAATGATCTCCACCTGGCCACGGTTCTTTTCCTGAGTAGGAGGTGCCACTGTTGCGAAACGATCGTCTCCAAGGTTTCGCCATGCAGTGGATCGCGGGGATGGGAAATGGGCGGTGGGTGACTCATGCGATACGCCGGTTTATTCGGTGTGGGAGGGATGACTTGTCTAGCTCGTTCCCTGAACAAGGTAAACGAAACAAACGAAAGAAACTAAACACACCAATACACCAGATTTCCGCGACTCGCCACGAAATGGTTCTCGGTGCTAGTTTCTTACATCAAGCGTTCGGCTAGTGCAGTTCAGAGGAGTATGAGAAGTTTGCAGGTGAGCCGTGCTCCAGGTGTGCGCTATTTCGAGGCCGCCTCAACTTGACCCTCATTCATTTCTCAAGTGAGCGAGAGCTGCTGCCGCGCAGAACGGTACTCTTTCTCACCACGTGCGTGCGTCGGCTATCAATTTCCCCGCAGCCTCAGATTCTAGCGGCTTGGAAAAGAGGTACCCCTGCCCATATTCGCATCCGAGCGACCGGAGGAGGGCGAGTTGCTCTCCGGTTTCGACTCCTTCCGCGATCACGTGCTTGCCCAAACTGTGAGCCAGCGTGATGATACTGCGCACGATCTCCAAGCTCTCCCCATCCGACTTCATGTGAGCAATAAAGGACTGATCAATTTTTAAATTATCGATCGGAAGACGTTGGAGATAACTCAACGAAGAATAGCCCGTGCCGAAGTCGTCTATGGAGATGCGAAGCTGTCGGTTCTTCAGTTGAGTCAATGTGGCCAAAGCCGCTTCAGCATTCTCCATCATCACCGTCTCCGTCACCTCGAGAACAAGACTGCGGGGGGCCAAGCCCGTTGCTTTTAACGTCTCGTCGACGATGGTGAGGAGTTCCCTAGATTGAAGGAACTGTTTACAGGACAGGTTTACGCTCATGCTGAGGGGCGATGCGCCTGGAAATTGCACTTGCCAGGTACGCAACTGCTGTGAGGCATTCTGAAGCACCCACTGCCCGATGGGGATGAGCAGTCCGATCTCCTCCGCGACCGGAAGGCATTCACCTGGCGCGATTAGACCGCGTTGGGGATGCTGCCAACGCAGCAGTGCTTCAAAACCTGCGATGCGTCCCGATTGCAGCGACACGACGGGCTGGTAATACAACAGGAATTCTTGTCGATCCGCAGCCCGGCGGAGGTCCGTTTCTAGCTTTAACCGAGTCACCGCTTGGGTATGCATCCGTATGTCAAAGGCGGCTACTTGGCCTGGGCCAAGTCTCTTGGCCCGAGCCATGGCGGTGCCGGCATCGCGGAGCGCATCGGCGGATTGCTTATAGGTGCTCGTGCTTGCGGCTATGCCGACGCTCGCGCTGGTGAGCACCTCTCGTCCATCCACGAGAAACGGTTTGGCGAGTTCCACCTGGAGCCGCTCCGCGACGCGCAGCGCATTGCGCATGTCCTTGACATCGTCGAGCAGCAGGGCAAATTCATCTCCGCCAAGACGCGCGACCGTGTCGCCGGATCGCACCTTTTGAACCAATCGCTCGCCAATTTCGATCAACACCTTATCTCCGGCAGGCTGCCCAAAACTCGAATTGATGGCCTGAAAGCCGTCCAGATCGATGGAAAGGACGGCAAATAAGTATCCCTCCCTCCGCTCCATTTGGTGGAGACAACGTTGCACACGGTCCAGGAACAAGGCGCGGTTGGGTAAGCCGGTCAAGGCATCGTGAAAGGCGTTGTGGACCAACTGTTCCTCCACGCGCTGCCGTTCATCGCGGAGAAGTCTTTCCTCCAACGCTTTTCTCACGGCCTGTCCCAGTCGCGTCAGCCTGTCTTTGAGCAGATAGTCGGTCGCGCCGTACTTCATACACTCGACGGCGCGTTCTTCGCCGATGCAGCCCGACACAATGATGAAGGGCACATCCAATCCGCGTTTCTTCAGATGCTCGAGGGCCCGCTGCGCATCGAACTGAGGAAGGGAGTAATCAGCCAAGACGACGTCCAACTTCTGGTCTAAGTGCGCAAGGAAATTCGCTTCCGTGTCCACTCGTTGCCACTTCGGATCAAAACCCGCCCGCCGAAGTTCGTGGAGCATCAATTCCGCATCCTCCTCGCGGTCCTCAAGGATGAGCAAGTGGAGAGGGGTGGTCATCGTTGCGCCCGCGGCTCATGCCACAGTGAGTGTTGGTGTGGAAGAAGGACGTCACTCATGCTGCCGTTTTCCGTTTCCCGGTGGTGGAGACCGGTGGCTCATTCAGCAGCAGCCAGTACAGCCCCAAGGTGCGGGCACACTCGACGAACTGTTGGAAATCCACGGGCTTGACAATGTAACTATTGACGCCGAGAGAGTAACTGGCGACCAAGTCGTTTTCCTCGCGGGAAGACGTCATCATGACGACCGGCGTGTTTTTTGTGCGCGAGTCCGCCTTGACCTGCCTCAAGACTTCCAGCCCGTCGACTTTTGGCAATTTGAGATCGAGGAGGATCAACCTGGGCGCCTGGTCGATCTTCCGACCGGCATACGCTCCGGTGGCGAAGATATACTCCAACGCCTCCGCTCCATCGCGAACGACTTGGACCCGGTTGCCGAAGTTGTTTTTCTTAAAGGCGAACATTGCGAGCGTGACATCATCAGGGTTGTCTTCCACCAGCAGGACATCGATAATTTGGTCCGTCATGCTGTCCTCCTCCTTGTGAGTGTGAAGTATATGGTCGTGCCCCTGCCGACCTCCGACTCGGCCGACACATCTCCGCCATGGCGGAGAATGATCCGCTTTACGGTGGCCAAACCGACACCGGTCCCGGCAAATTCCTCCGCTCGATGAAGCCGTTGAAAGGCTCCGAACAATTTCCCGACATACTGCATGTCGAAGCCAACGCCGTTGTCCTGGACGAAGTACGTGTCCAGCCCGTTCTCGGACCGACAGCCGACGGTGATCTTCGCAACTTCCTGTGTGCGCGTGAACTTGAGCGCATTCGAGATCAGGTTCATGTAGACCTGTTTCAGGAGAACTCCGTCGGCCATGCAAGAGGGAAGCGTACCGACCGTGATTTCGACCAGCCGCCCATTTTTTTCCTCTCCATGGAGTTCCCCCAGAACCTCCTCCACGAGCTGTCGCGGTTCCACCTTCTGCACGGCCATGGCTTGCCGACCCAAGCGGGACAGCTCCAGCAGCGCGTTCACAAGGTTATCCATTTTTTGGGCGTTCTCCCGCACACGCTGCAGGAAATGTCTCGCCTCCTCCGGCATCCCGTCGGCATATTCCTCGGTCAGAATTTTTGAAAATCCGTCCATCGACCGGAGCGGGGCGCGCAGGTCGTGCGACACCGAATAGGAGAAGGCTTCGAGTTCATGGTTGGCGACCTTGAGATCAGTGACCTGTTCTGCTAATCGTGCGTTGGCAGCTTGGAGAGCCTGCCTTTGCCTGACGATGACGGCCTGCATCTGATCGTAGGTCTCTGCTAGGGCATTCACCTCATCGCGGGGCGGCCTGGGCACCGCGGAAGAAGAGAGAGGATCGACCTCGGTGTCTGCGATACCGCGCATGCGCGAGGCAAGCTGACTTAAGGGACGTGCAACGATTCTTCTGGTTCCCGTCGCGATGATCCCTGCCAGCAGCAGGAATATCCCGAAACCGCCGCCGACGGTCAGGAGGAGATCCTTCCGACTTTCCTGAAGGTACTGATCGATGGGCATGATGACCTCCAGTCCGCCCATCAGGTCGTGCAACTTGAAATCATGCTTTGGGCTTTCCGGATGAGCATTGTGACAGTCCACGCAGGACTGGGCCGAGGCCATATCGGACATCATGACCCTCATAAAAGCTCGGCCCTCCATCGTGTCGATCCAGAGAACATGTTTGTCAGGGTTCATCGCGAGAGCCGAAAAAGCCTCACGATGAAACTGGTCTTTCAACCCCTGACTTTTGTTAATCGCCCACGGGCTGATCAGTTGCGCGGTATAGCCCCCATGTTGCTTCGCGGCGATTTCCGACGCCTCGCGCACAAAGGTAGCCGGAAGCGGCAGAAACTCCTTGACGTCGTGGTATTGGGATGCGAGTGTCCCACCGAGCTCGAGGATGCGGGGAACGACGACGGATGCGTAGTATTCCCGATCGGCCATAATCTGGGTATGGATTGCTTTAGCTCGTGCGGTCATCTTCTGCTCGAGGCCGGCGGCAGTTCTATCATAGACGGCCCAGGTTATTAGGAAAATGACCACCACGATCGGTGGTATAGTAAAGGCGAGTAGCTTGGCACCGACTCCCCAATGTTTCCTACGGAAGAGTGAGAGAACCTTCATAGGATAGCCGGCGCTAAGGCGTGCAATACAAATAACCGATTGCCTACAGTGTAAGATCGAGATTAAACCATGTATCCCTATTGTCAATTAATAGATTGTTTCTGCATTGAAAGAGGAGAGTCCGGTTCTAAACGTAGATGAAACGGGGCTCGACAGTCTACTTTTTCGGATCGGCCTGGGCGATTCCTTCGTCGCGCAGGGAACGAAGACTACCGTTCTATGGAAGCATTGCGTGAGGGGAGGGGGATTCAGAGGCAGTCTATCTGGTGTGTGGGTCTGTCTTGTCTCTCTCGTTTGTCGAACCAAATAAACGAGACAGACCAAACAGACCAGATGAACCAGCTCCCCGACACGCGCCACGAAGTGGTCTCTGGGCCCGATTTCTTCTTGCCTCTCGTCTAGCTCAACCCCCGATGCGACGGTTTCGGCAAATAAGAAGCTCCTGATAGCTGAATCACAACCAGTTGATTTGACTCATGCTCTGTCTGCCCTTGGTCCTCTTTGTCTCATCAATGATCAAATATGACCCTTTAGAGGGATTGCCATTTTTTCGTCAAATTGGTAGTTCCCGTTTCCCTGTGACACGTTCTCAGTAGGTGTGTGACCTTACCGCTGGTTTCTACTATGGATCGAACGCCGTCGGCTCCTTCTCTCCTTTTCCGGAATCTGTCCGGTGAATTTTATCCCCGACAGCGTGGAGCGTTATCACGCGCTGTCCAGTTCACCTTATAGAATTGTTCTGAGGAGGGCGTAATGAAATGAATATAACATCAAAGTTGGGCAGAGCCTTTGTTTCGCCCGGCAAAAGCGAGAATACGGTCTTGCTGCAGTCGTGCCCGGGAATTCTTGTCTTCTCTCGCTCACGACAGCTGCAGTACGTGAATCGTCGGGCCCTTAAATTGATAGGCAACATCGGCCAGGCGATGACGGAATCATGCTTGATCGCGCTCCCGTCACAACTGCTCGAATTGCGTGATCAAATCCAAGAAAGCCTTGACGACCGTCTCAGGGCAAATATCTGGGAACCATTCGAAGTGAGTCGAATGGTGGCTGAACGTGGGCAACGGCTCCTTCTCCGTGGATTCGGACAACCAGATCGAGCGGTGAGCCTCTATTCTCGCATCATCATCCTCCTGGAAGAGATCAAGTTCGTGGAGGAGGACAGGAGTCAGCTGGCGGACTCCCGTATGAGGCTATCCGAGTTGCAGAAAACAGGCGTCGGGTTCCCGGCGACTGCATAGAGACCGGAGAGGGCGTAGGTATGCCGTTCCGTGCCTGGCGCGGGCGGCCGTGGACAAACGGAATAGCCTGGTGTCAGAGCAAGGCCGCATGTGACTCCCTCAAAGATCCCGCCAGCAGCAGACGAGTTGGCCAACCCGGACCGCAGGGGAGGGGAGCGTCTCCTGAGAATACAGCCATGTTTTTACCAACTGGCGCATATCGCTGGTCACGAGATCGTCGAGTTCTCTGATGGTCATGCGTTGTCTGTCAATGCCAGTTTGGGAGGATTCTTGCTCTTAATGCCTCAGCCCCCCGAGCGGAGACAAGTGTTTGAAGTACACACGTCCTTGTTGGGGGAGGAGAGAGCGGTCAAATTGGTGGAAACCTGCTGGACGCGCGAAATGACATTTGGCGCTACCGGAAAAGTCTACCTCGTCGGCGTCAAGTCCCTCTTCGAACCCACTCGTCCCAATTAGAGAGCGCTAGTGGGCTAGAGTCGGACCCGGACTGAACGGCACGCCTTGGCTGAGTTTATGCGCGGTGTGCGTCGTGGAGGTGGTCCGTCGAGCCAAAAACCTGGCTAAGTCGTAGGAGAAAGCCCGCCAAGCACCGCAAATTATTTCGGCCACTTTTTTAATTACTGAAATCTAGAATATCCCCGTTTTTCTTCGTGCTGAGTCTATGTCTGGATGGCACGGGTTATGCGGATGCCTAAAAAATCGGTATCGCACCCGTTGACACACACTGTTGAAGAGGAGTAAGGATGAAATCGTTCGCACACTGGTTCACGTGTACTGGGATGACAAAGTGTGCGACTGTCCGCATAGTTCTCCTGGTTATTCCGAAGCAAGGAGGAGGTGGAGATGGAAGACCTTAATCCACCGGACCACAACGGCCCGCCGAGTCACGGGCGGGCTTCTCGTCAGTCACGCTAGCCGGTTCTCCATCTGCTGTCGCCTTCCCGCGTCAGGGAAACACACATACCGATGAGCCTTTGTGGAGTGCCCGGGCTGGTGTGAGGAACACAAGCGCCTGGGATCGAATCGTATTTCCCCTGACGAGTCGCCTTGAACCCACTCCTCGCACGGGTCTTCAGGATCAGCATACAAAAAACACGTTCGGCGTCCTAAGCGCCACACACGGGCGACCTCCCATCTTGGTGCAGGGTCGCCCGTGTCGTTACGTTTTTGAACGAACCGAGCGATCTTCGGAAACCGGTGATCTGCTCGGTCGTTATGGCACCCGAGGATAATGGCACGAGTGTCGAAAACGAGACTTTTCATGGCATTGAGCACATTGAAAGGAGGAGGTGGCCATGTTTGTCCATGACGTCATGTCAATAGGTCTGGTAACTGCCAAGAAGACGGATACGGTTCGGTCGGCCGTGGTGAAAATGATGAACCGCCACTGTGGGGCCATTCCCGTGGTTGAGGGAGAGGCTCGGCTCATTGGGATGGTGACGTTGCGCGATGTTCTGTTGCCGCTGTATCCCAACTATGGCGACTACATTCACGACAACGTGCACAGCCGCGATTTTGTCGAGATGGAAGAGGGGTACCCTGAGGCGCTCGGTAGGAAAGTCGAAGAGATCATGAGCCCGAATCCCCTCACGGTGTCACCCTATGATCCGATTCTGGAAGCCGCCTCGTACATGGGGCTCAAGCACTTCAGGCGTATCCCCGTCGCCGACAAGGGCATACTCGTCGGGATGCTCAGTATCGGCGACATCAACCGCGGGTTATTCTTTGAGAAAGGGATGCGAGGTTGAGCGCAGCGCCCGTCTGAACCCCGCAGTGCGGGAGAGCCTGCGCTGCTTGGTTAGCAGCGGATTTCTGATGGCAAGAGCGTGTGGGGATCTGTTGGTTTGTTTCGTTCCCTGAACCCAACAAACCGAATAAATCAATCAATACTTGTATCTTGGGACTCATGCCTGAACCCAAATCTGTGAAGCGATCCTGCCCGATGGCACCAACGTCAATCACAAGCTGATCAAAGAGGGCTGGTGCTGGTAGTATCAGAAGTCTGCGTTGGGAGATACGCTGCTGGAAGGGCTAGAGCGGGACGCCCGACATGATCTCGGCGGTTCTAAACATAACCCCCCCCCCTTTATTCCAGCCGGCCGGTCGGCCGGCCCCGCTCCCCGGTATCCGGAGCACAGGGCCGGTCAACCGAGAGACGACTTCGTGTTAGAACGGTTTCAGAATGGCCTTGGACTCGTTGTTCCAGATCACATCCGCCAGGTTGGACATGCGGGAGACGATTTGCGCCGCCACCCCTCCGGCTGCGCCGAACAGGCCGCACCAGCCCAGGGTCACAAAGCCCCAGTGCAACGGGGCCGCGAACAGTTCATCCACGAACCAGAACGCATGGCCCCACTCATTGAGCCCTACATTGGGCAGAATAAACATCGGCCCCACGACCGCCGCCACCAAGGGAAACGAGGTCGCTCGGTAGTACAGCGGCAGCCGGGTCTGCGCATACAGGTAGCTCGACACGCCGCAGGTGATGTACAACGGGAAGGTGCCGTAGAAGGCCACGATATGGCTGGCAGTAAAGCTCGTATCGCGGATGATCACCTGATGCCAGGCCGCGTCCTGCTCCA
This sequence comes from Nitrospira sp., assembly GCA_005239465.1. Lineage (GTDB taxonomy): Bacteria > Nitrospirota > Nitrospiria > Nitrospirales > Nitrospiraceae > Nitrospira_D. The sequence continues at coordinate 24,981 of SPAW01000007.1, forward strand.
GGGTGTAACTCCCGGCGTAATACACGCCCCAGATATAACAGGCGAGCCACATCATCCAATAAAAATACCGCTTGAGTTCCAACTTGGGGTCCAGGTTGGCCAGGTTGCGATCCCGCGTCGTCCAGAGCCACCCGATGGACACGGCAAAGAAGACGGCGTTCGCGAGGATGTTAAAGCGCCACAGCCCCATCCAGACCGATTCGAATTCCGGGGTCATTGAATCCAACCCATGCGAGTAGCCGAACGTGCGCTGGTACAGGACCCAAAAGATGCCGATCGCCAGCATCGAGAACCAGCCGATCTTAAAGGGCGTCGAATTGTACCACTGCGAGATGTCATACCCTCGGTCAGTGGTTGCTTGAGATGAGACTGCCATGTTCCAGACCTCCTTGTGTTAAATATAAATTGTGAACCACCACTACTCTGTTTCAACGAAAAGTTCACGCCACAAGTGTCCACCGATTGCATTCAGACTAAAATTTTATCCAAATAAAACCCCGCTTTTCAACACCACACATTACAACTGTATTTTCATATAGTTAGAAATCGTCTGCACATCCGCGCTATCTTTTGTTATCTCTATTTCTGCTCCCCATTATGCAAGTCTCACGTGTTTGTGGACGCGCTCATCGGCTAAAGGCGTGGGCCCCCTGCAAGTTGCACGGCGCCCACAAACCAGGCGGTGCCACTCCTCCGTCCGCCTTGAGCTTTTGAATGTTCTCCAGTTGCACCTGCCGAACAAGCCCCCCCTCTGACCCTACAGCAGCTAGGTTGTGTCACCGCCAGTTACGCTTGAAGTGACACCATTGCCCTTTCTACCCTTCACATCCCATGCAACGAGGGAGAAGAGGTAATGTCGTTGGTGTATCGCGAAAATCAGGCTATTGTGGCAGGGATTCCGAGTCTAGAGGATTCTCTGGAGAAGCCTTTTGATTCCCGACGAGTGAGAAACGAATGGTATGATGCTTGCGAATTCCCCCATACAAGTGGACGCGAAGAGTTTATGGCGAGCGCGGCCCAGTCGGCGAGAGGAGGAGGACCATGCGATCTATTCGACGAGCGGTAGGCGTCCTAGCCTTGATGTTGTGTGTCGGCGCAACTCCCATCGAAGCGCCCAAGCAGCTCGACCGCGAGATCACCGGCAAAGACGGCTCGAAAATGCTCCTGATTCCGGCTGGAGACTTTATGATGGGCAGCACAGAGGGTCGTGCGGACGAGGAGCCGGTGCACCAAGTCTCGCTGGATGCGTTCTATCTCGACAAGTACGAAGTCACGAACAAGTTGTTTCAGAAGTTCGTGCGTGAGACCGGCTACGAGACAACAGCCGAGACGGAAGGCCGGGCCGCTGGTGTGACGTCCAACGGCGAATGGGTGGTGATCAGCGGGGCAAACTGGCGGAAGCCGGAGGGGAGGGAGACAGTCTTCGAGTCAAATCGCGAGGAGCATCCCGTCGTCTCCGTCTCCTGGTACGATGCGGATGCCTACTGCCGCTGGGCGGACAGGCGGCTGCCGACGGAGGCGGAGTTTGAATATGCCAACCGGGCCGGCACTCGATCGATCTATTGGTGGGGGGACGGGAACCCCGGCTCGCAACGGGTGGCGAACATCGCTGATGAAGCTGCTAAACGGCAGTTTCCCGGCTTGCCAATCATGGCGGGCTATGACGACGGCTATGGGCGCACGGCGCCGGTGGGGTTGTTCGACCCGAACCCCTGGGGTCTGCACGATATGATCGGGAATGTATGGGAATGGACAGCGGACTGGTACGACGAGGACTACTACCGCAACAGCCCGGAGCGGAATCCGATCGGCCCCTTCAGCGGCAAGTACAAGGTCCTGCGGGGCGGGTCATGGCACAACGGGCCGCTGGGCGTGCGCTCAGCGTACCGGCGCTACAGCCAACCGACGTATCGGTACGATCACTACGGGTGCCGCTGTGCGAAGACTCCGTAAATCCTTGAGGCTTAACTCGTAATTCCTTGAGCGGATCGTCTGCCGCGCCCCGCACGCGGGGCGCGGCTTGGAACTATGCGCCGGAGTTTGACCGGGCCTCGGATAGGTTTTGCAATTGCACATGTTTTTTGTGGTCCGAAGTGACACACTACCGTATCCCCATGAATGTTTCACAACCTGGCGGCTAGGTTGTGGACCAGAAGAGGCGATTAGGGAAAGAGTAAGCCCGGTTATAGTCGCGGGGCCTGCTGTGTTTATGAGGCGTCAGAGGTCGCTAACGGTTCATTCTGCTCGGCTGGCGTGGACGTAGTTGCGTCCTGATTGAACGCTGCGGTGAGCACTTCTTCAATCCGCTCAGCCAGGATGAAGGTGAGTTTATCCCTTTCTTCTCCCGGAACACCTTTCACATTCTTTTCGTTCGCCTTCGGCAGAATGATCCGCAAGATGCCAGCACGGTGAGCCGTCAGCACCTTCTCCTTGATCCCTCCGATGGGTACGACTAACCTCCTCGAGCTGATTTCACCCGTCATGGCGGTAACGCTCCATCGGTTTTGCCTGCGTAAGCGGAGACTAAGGCCGTTGCCATGGTGATGTCGGCCGATGGGCCTTTAAAGAAATAAGATCGCCACCATCGAAGTGTAGCCTATTCATAGCGATAGATCGAGGTGGTACGGGGGGAATGTAATATCGATCGAGAAACTAGGTCCTGGGAGACTAATCCAAGCGTCGTCTGGCACCGCCTTGAACAATGAGAAATTCATAGAGCCGACATTCCAGAGCGCCGTTAAAGAGCGGGGTTCGTTTGGAAGGGGCCAAGCCGATCAGTTTCGGAGCCCGGAGATCTCCTGTGAAAAGATAGACACGCCAGCCTACACAGCGTGTCTTTAGCCAGGTTCCCAGCCGGGGGTAGAATTCATCAAGATCTGCTTCGGTGCCGAGACGAACCCCATAGGGGGGATTCATGATGAGTGTTCCTGGTTCTTGGGGCAGGGAGATCTCGAAGAGATCTTTTTGCGCGAGCGAAATATCTTGGTCCACGCCGGCGCGGCGAAAGTGGTCTCTGGCGATCTGCACCGCACGGGGATCTCGGTCAGATGCAAAGATAGAGACAGGACTGCCGGTCAGTCGCTTCGCAGCGGCTTGTTTGAGGGCTGTTTTCCAAAGGGATTGGTCGAAATCAGATAGGTGCTCGAATGCGAAATGCCGCCCTAAGCCGGGTGCGATTCGCCTGGCCACCATAGCCGCTTCGAGAGGGATAGTCCCACCTCCACAGAGAGGATCAAGCAGGGGAGTCGTTCCATTCCAGCCGGCAAGACTCAAGATTCCTGCAGCCAGGTTTTCGCGCAAAGGAGCGTCGACGGTCGATCGACGAATGCCACGCTTAAAGAGGGGCTCTCCGGAAGTGTCGAGATAGATGGTAAGGTGCGTCGCATCGAGAAACGCATCGACGCGGATGTCCGGCCGTCGTGTGTTCACGCTTGGCCGAGCGCGCTGCACCTTCATGAATTTGTCGCAGATGGCATCCTTGATGCGGAGCGTAATGAAGTCGAGGCTTTTGAGCGGGCATTGCCGCGCACTGACTTTCACTTTGATGGTACGAGAGGAGGAGAACCATCGCGGCCAGGGAAGAGTAAAGGCCGCTGTGTACACGTCTTGTTCATTCCGATAGGGGGCGTGAGCGATTTCCCGAAGAATTCGGCTGGCAATTCGGCTTTCGAGATTCGCCCGATACAGAATTTCGAGTGAACCAGAAAATGCCACACCCCCATCAGTGCGGCCAGTTACCTGGATGCCTAGATGAATCAGTTCCTGTTCGAGCGCGTACTCAAGTCCTCGGGGACAGGGTGCAAAGCAGCGAGCGTTTGTGCTATCCATGCTCATCGCATCGTTGTTCGTGGCGCGTGAATCATAACTCGCTTCACGAAATACGATTCACGAGATACGTCTTCGTTATGAACTATTGTAGCCACTGTGGCGCCCGAGTCACTCAGAAGGTTCCTCTCGGCGACAACCTGCCTCGGCACGTGTGTAATCAGTGCGAGCTAATTCATTACCATAATCCCAAAATCGTCGCAGGCTGTATTCCGGAGTGGGAAAATCAAATCCTCTTGTGCCGGCGTGCGATCGAACCGCGGCTTGGGCTCTGGACCTTTCCGGCTGGGTTCATGGAGATCGGCGAAAGTACGGAACAAGCGGCGGTTCGAGAGACGAAGGAAGAGGCGCAAGCCGATGTCGCGATCACCGCGCTCTATGCCGTACTGAGTCTACCCCACATCGGACAGGTGTACCTGGTGTTTCGTGGCCGAATGCTCACGCCGATATGTGAGGCGGGATCGGAGAGCCTAGAAGTTCGGCTTTTCCCTCTTATCGCTATTCCATGGAAAGAGATGGCATTCCCGGTCGTGAGCGAGGCGCTTAGGCGCTATGTGGACGATGTGACGAACGGCCAGTTTCAGCTGCATCTTGCCAGCCTTCCGGACCGTCTCCCTTCCTATTAACCATTTGACCAACTTGGAGTGTGTGAGCAGGGGAGGATTCTGACGGTCACAATGCCGTTCGGTGCAGAATATGGTGAATGTCGACGATCTGCTCTGCCCGGTCGATAGAGTAGAAGATGCGCCAGTCTCCAGCCGTGTATTTACAAAGATTGGGGAGGTCCCGCGCAATCGTTTGATGGCGGAGATTGTTGACGTTTGAGGCGATCCACTTCGTCTTGTCGAACAATCGTTGGGCCATGGGCTGACCGGCTTGCGCGAGGTCCTGTAGGACTGCTGGACGAAATGCGAGTGTATACCATGCCATGGGTCATCACCAGCGAAGATCGAGCTTCTCCGCGACCTCTTCGCCGGAGACGCGCTCAGTACTAGTGAGAGATTCTTTCAATTGAGTATGGAGGGCTTCACTCAGTTGGAGACCAAGATCTGGATCGCCTAAGAGTTCACGAAGCCGGTCATCGACCAAACCGCGAACGAGTTCCTTCAATTGATTCAGGGTGAGCTGCGCAAGATCCATTGGGAAAAGGATACGGATCCTTTTGTCGGAAATGCAACTGCCGGAAACAAGGGAGAGAGGGGTGGGATAAAGGAACGGTGCTAGGCGTTCCCGACCTTTGCCGAGAGCTGTTCGACGATGCGATTGAGTCGTTCTTGTTGCGGAGGCGCCACGGTCAAAAATTCCATTCCGATTCCATGAGATCCTGTCCATCGAACAGTCGCATTGCTGATTGTGATCGGAGTGGCCTCGCCGGGCAGTTGGAGAAGTAACTCAATCTGCATGCCGGTAAAGGGACGAATGAAACTCTCTACCCGACAGCCCTTCAGCGACAGGTCCTTCAACGACGCGTTGTAACGTAACTTATCCTTATGAATCAGCGTGCTCGGGATCGTCACGGGGAATCGCGGGAACTTACGAACAACCATTGTGCATCCTTATGTCTGTCGGCAATGGTCCGGAACCGAATAGCTTGTTATGCAGCCTCGATGAGTGTGTCAATAACAAACTGTGCGAGACAATCTCGCTCAGCTTCCTGCTTGCCCAGGAAATCGACCCCAAACGCGCCCTCCATCGTCCTCCGTGCTGTCGCCGCATGAACTATTACAAGGGCATGATCGTGCGGAGGCTGAGTTGGATGTTTAGAATGTCTTCCGTCGAAACAACACTCTCGCTGATCATTTTCATCCGCCTACACCAAGGTCGTAGACCGTTTCCGTACCTGCATGACCGCCTGAGAATGCAATCGGGAATTCGACCTCGAATCGGTCGCGTTGGCGTTGCTCCATACGTACCGGGTCGGGTCTCAGTCCCTTCTTAGCAGGCTATTGATCTGGGGCGGTCTTGTCAATGAAAACACTGAACTAAGCAGCCGTGCGATCAGCAGCAACAAGACTAGCGACGTGGACACTATCAGCTGGGAAACACACGCGATGCGTTAGCGACGATGTCCCCAATGTCGATAGAACAGAGGCCCCCAATAGGGGCGGTAGTAATAGGGCGGTCCATATCCGTAGATCCAGGGGCGACCAAGATAGAGCCCAAACCCTAGGCCCGGAGGATGGAAATACACGTATGGATAGGGGTCTGGGGCAACGGTTGTTGTCGGTCGGTCTGAAAGCTGTCGTTGCAAGTCGGCTGTAGCGGCGGCTTGTCGATCAACCTGATTTTTGAGTTGGCCGACGGTATCCTGCTGTGCTTGGAGTTGACCTTCGAGCTGTCCAATTTTCTCCCGCTGAAATTCGATGAAGGTGTTCAGACAGCGGGTCTGGGTATCGCCTTCATAGTTGGAACACTCCCAGGGGACTCGCGGGATTTCAGCTCGAACCGGCAGAGCGCCGATGAGCAGGAGTAACGTCAGGTCGATTACCCAAATCGTGGCTTGTAGCGAAGGATGTTGCCGGAAGGTCTCCACCACCGACCTACGACCATTCATGGGTTTCCCTCCTTGATTGTCGTCACCTACAGGCTACCATGAGAAATTAACTTTGAATAGGCCGTCTCCGGATATTGGGAAGAATGCATTTCTAAGGAGGTGGTTGACGTCTGCACGAAAAGAGTTGTGCGTTTGATTTTGGAGAGGGGGTCTCCTACAATGCCGATGGTCAAGGACTGTGAGCGTATGGCTCGTCGTACACCTCCCAAACCCCGTCACTCTAAAAGAAGATCTCCCAAGCCAATTTCACTCAATGCCTCCGCAAAGCGTCGATTTCAACAGCGTCTCTTGAAGTGGTATCAAGAGCATGGCCGTGATTTGCCCTGGCGGAGGACTTCGAATCCCTACCACATCCTCGTGTCAGAAGTGATGCTGCAACAAACGCAGGTGGATCGGGTCATCCCGAAGTACCACGAGTTTTTGGAGCGCTATCCCAGTTTCGAGGATCTGGCTGAGGCCCCAGTGGCGGATGTGAAGAAGACCTGGTATCCACTGGGGTACAATATCCGTCCCGAACGGCTGCACGGTATCGCGTGTGAAACGGTGGAGCGGTATGGGGGAAAGTTACCCAACGATGCGGAAGAGTTGCTGTCGTTTAAAGGTATCGGGCGTTATACCGCCGGTGCGATTCGCTCCTTCGCGTTTAATGAGGATGCCCCCATATTGGATACGAATGTGATTCGTGTGCTGCATAGAGTATTTGTGGCTGACGGCGATCCCAAGACGCAGAAGGCGATGATGTGGGATTACTCTGAGGCCTTAATCCCCCACGGAAAAGGGTATGACTTTAATCAGGCGATCATGGATTTCGGGGCGTTGGTCTGCACGGCTCGTGATCCATATTGTCTCCTCTGTCCAATGAAATCGTTCTGCAAGACCTACCCCTTCGACACGACGACAGGTGGAAGTTTAACAGACATATCATGAAAGTTATCGAAGTGGCGGCGGGACTCATTCATCATGAAGGTCGCTATTTGATCGCCCGCCGGAAGCCCGGCGTCCATTTGGCGGGTTTCTGGGAATTTCCTGGGGGAAAACGAGAGACTGGAGAATCCTTAGCGGAATGTTTGCAGCGGGAGTTATTCGAGGAGTTGAGTATTCGAGTCGATCTTCCTGTCCCGTATCAGATCGTTCGGCATGACTATCCTGAAAAGATCGTGGAATTGCATTTTTTTCGCTGTGCGATCGAACAGGGGCAGGCAATGCCAGCCGACTGTGCGGAGATCAAATGGGTTTTTCCCGAAGAGTTGACGCAATTTAAGTTTCCTCCGGCTGACCGAGTCATTATTAATTCATTGCAGCGTGACGCGTTAAGGGCTTCACGATGAAAGTCGTTCTTGATATCGAAACCATCCAGGCTTCTCGCGAGGAATGGGCTCGTTTGATGGGAAAGACGTCTATGAGCGTTGAAGGCTCTCAAGCCGACGAGGGTTTTGATCTCTTTGCGGCAGGAGTGGCTGAAGAACAACGGCATGCAGAAGATGAGCTGTATGCAAAGTCGGCGTTCGATGGGACCTTTAGTCGCATCGTTTGTATTGGCCTCCTGGAGTTCTCCGATCAGATGGAAGCGCGCAGTGCCATTGCATGGTATGGGGCAAACGAACGAGAACTGCTTCGCCAATTTTGGGCACGTCTTGCCCAGGATCGACCGACGCTGTTCATCACGCATAACGGCCTCGGGTTTGATCTCCCATTTATCAGGAAGCGGTCGATCATCAATCAAGTGAAGCCTAGCCTCGACATCAATCTGGCGAAGTTTCGCACCGAGCCGGTCTATGACACGATGGCGATCTGGAGTAATTGGGATACGCGAGGATGGGTGAAACTCGATGTGCTTGCCAGGGCCTTACAAGTCGAGACGAAATCCGGTAGCGGGGGCCAGGTGGCTGAGATGTGGGAGAAGGGACAGGGACTTGAGCTTGCTCGCTACTGTCTCCAAGATACGTATGTCACGTATGCTTGTTATTGCCGTATGAATTTTCGGCAGCCCCTGTCCCGAGAAGTTGTCCTGCTACAACCGGAGTTACTCGAAATCTGATGATCGACCAACCGATCAGTGGGTCGGATAGGCTTCGGCTGTTTTCTTTTTCGGTGCCGAGTGCCCCGCTCCTTTGTTGGCCTTAATGGCTTTCACCTCCGCTGTGCGTTCGCGAAGTTCTTGCTTCATCCACTCGACTTCCTTCTTCAATATCGCGATCTCGGACTCCTTCATCTTGTTGGACTCGCGCGCTTGACGAAGCTCATCCAGCTTTTTGCTCAGCAGTTCGTCATTGCTCATTTCAGAAGAGCCTGGGTCGCTAGACGCAGGATTGCTCGTCGCTAGAGATTGGACGGCTATGGGAGCTTCCTGTTTCGGCGTTGCCTTCGCGATCGGAGTGGCAGGCACTGGTGAAGCCGGCATGGGCTTTGGTGTAGCTGCAACCGGGATTGCGCCCGGCATCGGAGCCTTAGCGAGTGCCTGGTAATCGATCACCATGGACATAGCTCCAACGGCCCATGCAGCGGCATAGGACGGAGCCTTTTCGATACGCGCGGCTGAGCTCGGCATGAATCCCAAGGCCTTCTTGCTCCGGGAAGGGGCGATCGTCAGATAGATGGAACCTTGTTGCACGTAGAGGGTGCCCGCTGTGGGTTCAGTGCCTGACCCTGCCGATGGAGACACCGTGAAACCGACAATCTGCTCCGGTCTCGCTTGCGATAAGCCTTGGGCTAGCAGGGGAGCAAGAAACTCGGCGTCTTCATCGCTGAATGCTCTCATCGGCTTGCTACCACCGGCGGGCATGTTTGCTGGCGCTTTCATGACGTCATCGGCAACTACGCCTTTGACCACCTTGAGCATGGTCATCTGGTCGATCATGGCTGGATGACTAGCCTCGAACGACCAATCGGCGACTTCATTAAGATGAACCGATCCTTTGGCGCTCTTGTGGACGGTTGACCCTCCGTAAAACATCGAGCATCCGGTTACCAGGAGACAAAGGGAAAGCAATGCACCGATGTATTGAAGGCCTCGAGTGTATAAAGATGCACGCATGTCAGTTCTCCTATTTAGTGTTCAGAGAGAAGAAAACTTCTGGATGGGTGGAGGCCTTGATTCTCAAATTCCGTTTATTGTCGAACTACCAGACGCCCAGACCCATGAGCACCATACCCATGGCAAGCCATCCGAGCACACCGACGGAAATGATCGTTTCGAGTGTCATACGAGACTCCGAAGAATTGGGAGTAGTCTGAGAATCAAGGAGTGTCATTAAGAGAGGGAAACTCCTTTGGAATTGCGCCAGTAAATGATGAACGCAAAAATATGGAGCAAAGTCCGTGCCTTCTGGTTATGGACGGTAAAAACGCTGCATAGAGGTTTGCCAGGATGGTCAAGATCAACACCAAAAATCTATAAGAGAAAGTGATCTTACGAAATGGGCATTTAGAACATCTAATATTTCAATGAGAATCATATAGTTATTGTTAATTGTTCAATTGCTTACAAATGAGGTATGCCAAGCAAATGGGTGGGTGAGCTAGGATATGCAGGAAGACAGTGATAGGGAGGAGCAGGAAAGAATTAACAGAGAACTGTCAGAAAATGTTCACCTTGAATGGTTGGGCGTGCAGAATTGTTCTGGCAGTGAGCAACGTTGAGTATCGGGTAAAAGAGAGCCGGACGATCAGTGCAAGACTGAAAGTTATTCGCCGTAAAGGGTGGCGGCAGAGGCGTCGAAGATGTGTTTCGTAATGAGAGTGCCTGGCTCAAAAAGGCTGGTTCCCTTATCCCACACCACGGTGATGTTGCCGTCCGTTTTCCCCATTCCCTGAGTTGAAGAACGGGTAGCGTCACGCTCGACCAGAATCTCCATCTCCCTGCCAACATACTCGCGATTACGTTCTAGGGTAATGCGGCGTTGGACCTCTACTAATTTCGAGACACGTGTGCCTTTGACAAAATCGGGCACATCGTCGAGATACTTTCGCGCAGCGATCGTATTCTTCCGTTCTGAATATTTGAAGATGTACGCTGAGTCGAACCGTACCCGTTCCACCATGCGATAGGTATCCTGAAAGTCCTCATCTGATTCGGAACAGAAGCCACAGATGATATCCGTGGTGAGGACAACATCGGGGATGGTTCCTCTAATGCGCTCCACTAGCGCAAGATAGTCAGCCTCGGTATAGGTCCGTCCCATGAGATCGAGTATTCGATCGCTTCCCGCTTGAAGTGGAAGATGGATGTGCTTGCAGACTTTTGGATGGGTGGCTATGGCTTCAATCAGTGCGGGAGGAAAATCTTTTGGGTGAGGGGAGGTAAACCGCACCCGATCGATTCCCGGCGTGTCCGCAACGGCACAAACGAGTCTCGCAAAATCCCATTCATCGGAGCGATAGGAATTCACATTTTGGCCAAGCAAGGTGATCTGTTTAAACCCACTGGCGGCAGCATCACGCGCTTCGAGGAGAATGGCTTCAGGGTCACGAGACCGCTCACGCCCGCGGGTATAGGGGACGACACAGAAGGAGCAGAAGTTGTCGCACCCTCGCATGACAGTGATCCAGGCGTTCACTCCACTGTTGCGGTCCGGCATGATGCCTTCGTAGGTTTCATACTCAGACAAGTCGAGAGCAAACCCTTTCTGGGAGAAGCCCTGTTCTTGGGCTTCGAGCGCGGTTGAAAGCAACATGGGGAGTTGCCGGTAGGCGTCCGGTCCGGCCAAGATGTCGACGAGCGGTTCCTTTTCCGCCAGTTCACCCTTCAGATTCTGAGCCATACAACCCAGGACTCCGACAACAAGGGGGCGCTGTTTCTTGAGCCCTTTCAACTCAGAGAGGTGAGCGTAAATCTTGTTGTGGGCGTTCTCCCGAATAGCGCAGGTGTTCACAAGAACTACGTCGGCTCGCTCGCGATCTTCCGTAAATGCAAACCCTTCTCGCTTCAGCATCGAGCGAACGAGCTCGCTGTCAGATTCGTTCATCTGGCAGCCGAAAGTTTCAATGTGCACCTGAGGAGTGGGAGATTTCGGCCTCATAGCAGTGTCGTGGAGGTTTTCATTGGCTGATTAGGAACAACATGGCCGAAAGCCCAGCGTTCAGTTGCGGCTGTAATTGTGATCGGCTTGATCTGATTCTGGAGATCATCGGAGGCGGCGACCGCCACCTTTGTGAAGTTCGGAGTGGTGGAATGGCAATACCCATCCTGCATCCCTGATTCAAAGAGGGCTGAGACAGTCATCCCGACCTGCTTGTTATGAAACGCGAGTCGCTTGGCATGCCCGAGATCATGCAAGAGACTGGCACGTTTCTTCACCGTTGCGGACGGCACAGTCCCTTGTATACGCATAGCCGCGGTTCCTGGTCGCGGAGAATAGGGGAACACATGGAGATAGGAAAAGGGGAGTTCCATTGCGACAGCAAATGTATTGCGGAACGCCGTTTCAGTTTCGCCAGGGAAACCCACCATCAGATCAGTCCCAATCCCCAAGTTTGGAATTCTTGCAGCCGCCTGCTGGATCAATCGGACATAGGCCAGCACCGTATGACGTCGGTTCATGGCCGACAAGATCTGGTCATCACCGCTCTGCAAGGGAATATGAAGATAGGGACAAAGTCTCGTCGAAGAAGCCATGAGATCAAGCAACTCATTGGTGACGGTTGTCGGTTCAATCGAAGAAATGCGGATGCGTTCGAGGTCGGCTACTTGATCAAGCTGCCGAAGTAACGCGCAGAAGCCGCGGCCCTTGTGAAGGTACTGGCCGATATTGACTCCCGTCAACACGATCTCTCGATAACCACGAGCGACCAAGCTCTTTGCCTCGCGTAGGACATCATCAAGCGTTCTACTCCGCTCATGTCCGCGTGCGAACGGAATAATGCAAAAGCTGCACATGGCGCTACAGCCGTCCTGAATCTTTAGCAGCGCTCGCGTAGTATCTGGTTCTCCAAAGTGTGGGAGGTCGAACTCTCCACGCGAAATCGTTCTAGTATGGTGAACGTCTGGAGAGGATCGTTTCTGTAACGCATGAGCGGGAGGAAGGTAGGTCGGCAGGTCGAGCTTAAATTGATTACCGACGATGAGATCGATGCCGGTCTGATGCTTGAGTCCTTCTACTCCCGTTTGGGCGTAGCAGCCTGTGACAGCGACGAAGGCATGGGGAGAATGTTTGAGCGTCTTGCGAATCAGATATCGTGACGTCCGCTCAGCATCTTCAGTAACCGAACAGGTATTAAGAATGAGCACATCCGTGGGTTGGCCGAACTCGACCAGTTGATATCCCTTCTGACGGAGTCCCTCGCCGAGAATCGCCGTTTCAGCTTGATTCAATCGGCATCCCAGCGTATGAAGCGACGCGCGGGTGCTTGTCATAAGGCGGCATTATAGGGAGTTTGTGCACGTTCCGGCAAGGTTGCATTTTGGATACAGATGAATTCCCAGACCGTTCTTTGATTGACGGAAATAAGCATGATAGGATTCGCCCACTTTCTGAATCCAGACCGCCACGAGTGAGTACGAAGATGGCACGTCTGCTTTCTCCCATTTTTGTTCTTGTGTGTGCGCTATGCAGTTCACATCTCATGGGATGGACCATGAATCTCCTTCCGCTTGAGCCAGATCTCAGTACCCGAATCGAAGAACATTACGATCATGAAGCCCGACTTTTTCTGATGCTCTACTCTCTACATGGGAACGGCAAGGTCGATTATGTCACCGGTCGGCTCGTCCAGGAATATGCGAGGAACAGTTATGGCAATCCTGTCTATCAGACCGAAGCGTTTCCGTTGTTCTACTGGTGGAACCATACGATGTGGAACGACCCCGAGCAGGATGGCGTCAACGGCAACGAACGCGTGTACCGAGAGAATGTAGAGTTCGATATTTCCCGCTATAAGCCCTGCGCCTTTAACAGTCAGCATTGCTGAGCCTCCTGTCGTTCCGACGGACCGTCAGACTGCTGTGCCACTGCCCCGACGCATTTCATGAATCTCCTGATGCCGCGCTTCACCTAATGCTATGCTAGCCGCACATTACGAGTGACTCACGTCGAATGGCTACGGCTTCTCTCAGGCAAATTCTCAGTAACCAACGCATCGGCATCATGTTGCCCCTGGGTTTTGCCTCGGGCTTGCCTCTGGCGATGACGGCCGGCACGCTGCAAGCGTGGCTCGCCGTGGCCGGGGTCGATCTCAAGACGATTGGCATTTTCACGCTCGTCGGTCTTCCCTATACGTTGAAATTTCTGTGGGCGCCGGTGATGGATCGGATCGTGCCCCCTTGGCTGGGCAGGCGCCGCGGCTGGATGCTGATAACTCAAATCGCTGCTGCCGTCGGGCTGGCATTGATGGGGCTCACCGGTTCGGGCGATCGTCCGGAATGGTTGGGAGCGATCGCGCTCGGCGTCGCATTCATGTCCGCCTCACTCGATATCGTCTTCGACGCCTATCGGACCGATCTGCTCTTGCCTCCCGAGCGAGGATTCGGCGCCGCCGTCTGGGTCAATGGGTATCGGTTGGCGCTCCTGTTGGCTAGTGCCGGCGCTCTGGTTGTGGCCGACTATGTTGGATGGCAGACTACGTATCTGTTCATTGCGGCGCTGATGGGAGCAGGAGTGGTGACGATTCTGCTCAGTTCCGAGCCACCGATGGTCGGGACGGCACCGGCGAGTCTGGCGGAAGCTGTGGGGCTCCCCCTCGAGGAATTGTTTGCCCGTCCCGGCATCTACGGTTTGCTGGGACTCATCGTGCTCTATAAGATCGGTGATGCCGTGGCCGGTTCATTGCAGACCGCGTTCTTCATCGGAGGTTTGGGATTTTCGGCGGGCGATGTGGGATACGCCAAAGGAATTGGAATCGCAGCCACGCTGCTGGGAGCGTTGGCCGGCGGTCTTGCCATGGCCAAACTCAGCCTCATGCGCTCACTGCTGCTGTTTGGAATTCTTCAAGCCCTCTCCAACTTGTCCTTCATGTTCCTGGCATGGATCGGCAAGAGTTATGTTGGGCTGGTTGCCTCAATCATCGTGGAGAATGTCACGGGCGGGATGGGCACCGCGGCCTTCGTCGCACTGGTGATGTCGCTCTGCGATCATCGCTATACTGCAACGCAGTTTGCGCTGTTGTCCTCGCTGGAGGCCTTCGGCAGAGTCTTCTCAGGCCGCCCGTCGGCTGAAATAGTGGCCCTGGTAGGATGGGCGCAATTCTTCATTGTCTCGTTCCTACTCGCGCTGCCAGGCATCTGGTTGGTCTGGCAGTATCGAAGACAGCTACCTCAGGAAGCAGAGGAGGTGGGTGCGCGTGAACCGGTATTATGATACCGGTTTCAGGCGACGCTGGAGAAATAAGACAAACAAGAGTAGGGTCGGCAGCGGCGCAAGTACGAAGGGGACGAGCCAAAGCCAAAGTTTCTTTCCCCGAACTCTCGCTTGGTCGATCATCCAGACAAAAATCCACACGAGAAGGCCGGTATAGTTCAAGGCTATCCATCGGGTGGTGTGAATCTTCAAGCCGCTTGTATTGTTCGGAGAGCCCTGGAGGAGGAAGATTCCTAGCAGCAAGACAAATGTACCCAACAGACCGGCTACGAGTTTTTTGTTCCAGACAAACATGGCATCCTCCTGGCTCGATTGATATCGTGGAAGCAGAACTTGTTTTGGTGCTAGGCTAATCAGCCAATACTGGTTTGTCAAACCACGGTGGAGCAGTTGCATCACTATCGAGTCGTACCTTGGGGCAGCGGGGTTCCAGTGAGGGCGTCATGAGTCTTATTCGTTTGGGCGTGGTGGTGTTTGTACTTGCTGGGGCGGTTGGCTTGGCGTTATCCAACCCGGCGATGGATGACTATTTACGGTTCGTTGAACAGGAATTGAGTAAAGCACTCGACCGAATGGATCAGAGTACGCCCACTCGAGAACAACAGTTTATTCGACAGGTCTTTCGTTCGCAAAGCAAGAAGCTCCTCGAGAGCGTCGTCCGACCATATACGGTCAGACACAACTGGGGCGTCTTGAGTCGATATGAGACGCAGGTGGCCGATACGAAAGTCGTCGTGCTTGGTATCGGTGGTCGGTTTGTCCCAATTAAAGGCGTGGAGGAAGCGACGCTGAAAATTGGGCGAATGGCCTTCTAGGCGATGACGACGAGAAGCAAATACTGGATTTGGGTTCAAACTAGCAGCTTGTTCTGTGGATAACTTGCGCGATTAGGGCGCTATTCGGCTCCAAGATTCGCTCTCTAGCTATCCACAGTTTTTCCTCGCATTCCCCAATCAATACACAATATTTGGTATTGACAAAAAGGCGGGATAGCTATATGTAGTCAATCCGCGATGCTGATTGATCACTTTAATGGCAGAACCCGGCATACAACGATGAGCCTATTCAGTATTTTAGATCGACCGTCCACATGCCTCTCGAAGGAGGAATACTGTGAGAATTGAGCGGAGATTTACCCGTCGCGGCAAGGGCCCCTACGATGGCCTCACGTTCGTCAAGCGTTCGTCTGAGATTCGTAACCCGGACGGATCCACCGTATTCAAGCTCGACAACATCGATGCTCCTGAGCAATGGTCCCAGCTTGCCGTCGACATTTTGGCCCAGAAGTACTTTCGGAAAGCCGGGGTTCCCCAGCTTGAGCAGAATGGACAACCGCTCGTCGGTCCTGACGGAAAACCCGTGCTCGGTGGGGAGCGTGACGCTCGCCAGGTCTTCGAGCGAATGGCGGGGTGCTGGACACATTGGGGTAAGTCCTACGGCTATTTTAAGACGTCGGAAGATGCCGAGTCCTTTCACGATGAAATGTGCTACATGCTCGCGCGCCAAATGGCGGCTCCGAACTCCCCGCAATGGTTCAATACAGGCCTTCATTATGCCTACGGATTGTCGGGGCCTGCACAGGGACACTATTACGTCGACCCCAAGACCCGCGAGATGGTGAAGGCCACGAATGCCTTTGAGCATCCCCAACCCCATGCCTGCTTCATTCAATCGATTGAAGACGATCTCGTGAATGAAAATGGGATTATGGATCTCTGGGCTCGAGAGGCGCGTCTGTTCAAATACGGTTCTGGGACTGGGACCAACTTCTCAAAGTTGCGTGGTGATGGAGAACGGCTCTCCGGTGGAGGAAGGTCTTCTGGACTCATGTCCTTCCTCAAGATCGGCGATCGGGCTGCAGGGGCGATCAAATCAGGGGGGACGACCCGTCGTGCCGCCAAGATGGTCTGTTTGGATCTGGACCATCCCGATATCGAGGAATTTATCGAGTGGAAAGTGGTCGAAGAACAGAAGGTTGCGGCGATGGTCACAGGCTCAAAGATCTGCGCCCAGCGCCTGAATGCCGTGCTGAAAGCCTGTCATACTGTCGATAGCGAGGGCCGGCTGAAGCCGGATCTTGAACAAAAGACGAATCCGATGTTGCGCGAAGCGCTGACGCTGGCTCGGCGAGATTTGGTGCCCGAAGCCTATATTCAGCGGATGTTTTCCTATGCGCAGCAAGGCTTTACGCACTTCGTATTTCACGAATACGACACGAATTGGGACGGCAAGGCTTATCAAACCGTCTCGGGACAGAATTCGAACAACAGCGTCAGAATTCCGAACGAGTTTTTCGCCGTGCTTGAGACCGATGGTGACTGGCAATTAAAACGCCGTACGAACGGTAAGGTCTGCAAGACCATGAAGGCTCGCGACCTGTGGGATCGGATCGCCTGGGCGGCATGGATTTGCGCCGATCCCGGGACACAGTACGACACCACCATCAATGAGTGGCACACATGTCCTGATGATGGTCGCATCAATGCGTCGAATCCCTGCTCGGAGTACATGTTTTTGGATGATACTGCCTGCAATCTGGCCTCGCTCAATCTCGCTACGTTCTATACCACCGATGGCCAATTTGAGCTGGAGAACTTCCGGCATGCCGTGCGGTTGTGGACGATTGCGTTAGAGATCAGCGTGTTGATGGCCTCATTCCCAAGCCGATCCATCGCCGAAAAGAGCTACCAATTCCGTACGCTCGGATTAGGCTATGCCAATCTGGGGACTGTCCTCATGCGCCAAGGAATTCCCTATGATTCGCCCAAGGCCTTAGCGATTTGTGGTGCGATTACTTCCATCATGACCGGGGAATCGTACAGTGCGTCGGCTGAAATGGCTGCTGAACTGTGGCCGTTCCCGGGCTACGCGAAAAACCGCGACCACATGCTGCGGGTAATCCGCAATCACCGCCGGGCTGCCTACAATACCCCTCACGAAGAATATGAGGGCCTCACGATTGCTCCAGTGGGGATTCAACCGGCGTATTGCCCGCCTGATATGCTCATTGCCGCCAGGCGAGCATGGGACCGTGCACTTGAACTGGGGACGGCTTACGGGTATCGCAATGCCCAAGTTACGGTCATTGCCCCGACGGGAACGATCGGCTTGGTCATGGATTGCGATACTACCGGGATCGAGCCGGACTTTGCACTAGTGAAATTTAAGAAACTGGCAGGTGGGGGCTATTTCAAAATCATTAATCAGAGTTTGCCGGCCGCTTTGACCGCACTGCAGTACACGGACGAACAAATACAGGACATTGTGCGCTACTGCGTTGGCGCACAGACTCTCAAAGGCGCGCCGTTTATCAATCACGAAACATTGCGCCAGAAGGGGTTCGATGATGCATCGCTGGTTCGCTTGGAGAGCAGCTTGGCCCAGGCGTTTGAAATCCAGTTCGTCTTCAATAAATTTACACTGGGAGAAACCTTTTGTCTGGAAAAGTTGGGGTTCACTGAGGCGCAACTGAACGAAGCCAACTTCAATATGCTGAAGGCGCTTGGTTTCACACAGGAAGAGGTGGCTGCGGCGAACGACTTCTGCTGTGGCACGATGACCGTAGAAGGAGCGCCGCATTTGAAGGCAGAGGATCTTCCGGTGTTCGACTGTGCCAACCGATGCGGCCGAATCGGGCAGCGCTATATCGCCGTTGATGCCCATATCCGCATGATGGCTGCGGCGCAGCCGTTTATTAGCGGCGCGATCAGCAAGACCATCAATATGCCTGCCGAGGCCACACTTGAAGACGTCAAGGCAGCGTATCTGCTTGCTTGGAAAAGCATGGTCAAGGCAGTGGCCCTCTACCGTGACGGGTCCAAGCTCAGTCAGCCATTGAGCGCCTCGACTGATAGCGGAAAGACGGTCGAAGCCCCAAGTGATGTCATGGCGATGGCGGAGAAAGTCACCGAGCGAGTTCTCGTTCGTTACCTCGCCAAGCGGCGTCCGTTGCCGAGCAGACGGAATGGGTACACTCAGAAGGCTATTGTCGGTGGACATAAGCTCTACCTGCGCACCGGCGAATATGAGGATGGGACGATCGGGGAGATCTTCCTGGATATGCACAAGGAGGGAGCGGCCTTCCGAAGCCTCATGAATTGCTTCGCGATCGCCATTTCACTTGGCCTGCAACACGGTGTGCCGCTGGAAGAGTTTGTTGAAGCGTTTGTCTTCACTCGGTTCGAGCCCAATGGGCCCGTGAAGTTGAACGACCGGATTAAGATGTCGACTTCCATCATCGACTATATTTTCCGAGAATTGGCGGTCACGTATCTTGATCGGTACGACCTGGCGCAGGTCAAGGAAGAGGATCTGCGTATGGATTCGATGAAAACAGACGAGTTGGATCCCGAGTGCGTCGATGAGGAAGCGGATCTCGATGCGCTGGCCAAGTCGTCGGTCATTACGGAGCATCTTCCCATTCGTCGGAACGGCGGGAAGGGGAATGGTCATGGGAATGGACACAGCGTCGCCCGACAAGTTGAAATTATGCGTGAGACCCTCACTCTGACAGAAGTTCAGGGTGCTAAGGTGAAGGGCTACGAGGGTGATCCCTGTCCTGAATGCAAACAGTTCACGATGGTTCGGAACGGCACGTGTCTCAAATGTGTCAGTTGTGGCGCGACGAGTGGATGCTCATGAACTCAGTGGAGAATGCCATGAGTACGATTCTTCGCGAACAGGGCATTCAAACAATTCACGATCAAGTGGTGAGCGAAGTGGCGCAGCGCTGGGCCAAGGCCTTTCAATGCAAGGTGACCATTAAGACTGGTCTCGAACAGAATCTATGGGCCGATCCCAAACAGCAATCCGACATCGTAGGCTGGTACTTTAGCCCGAGAGGAAATAGCATGGAATGGATCGCCGAGGTCGAGACGGCAGACACTCTTTCGAATCCAGCCACGCGCGCCCGATGGGAACAAGCAGCTGTGCCGGGTATTCCAATGTACCTTTTGATTCCCAGGGGAAACAAAGTTGTGGCGGAAAAGCTGGCTGCGGCTGCAGATGTTCAGTTCACCAGCATCTATCAGTACAATTTTTTTAACGGGGTCGTCCAGATCCTGTGATTTCTTAGGCCGCGAGCGAATTCTCCACTCAAAGGTGATAAAGACAGTCATCCAAGTTGGTCATGTCTTAGGGATAGCTCAATGAGTTTTCTGAATCTGCTTCCTCAAATCAGCATTCCGCCCATGGAGGCCATAGGGGTAGATGATCCGACTGTTGCGAGACGTTTTGCGGATCGACTGAAGAGTCGTTTGACGGAGATGCAGAAGGAGCTTGAGGATGATGAACAATTGGAGGTCGTGACTTTTTTGCCCTCGGGAGCAGCGGTTACTGTGGACGCGGTGGAATACCAGAGTCCCGCTCTCCTTACGCTTAAGGGCCAGGAGCAGGCGTCGGGGAAAGCATGTGCTATCCTTGTCCATCAATCATCGCTGCAGATCGTGGTCTCCGTTGAAAAAATTCCAATTGGGCAGGCGCCAAAAGTGATGGTATTCGAAATCGAGTAAGTCTGGTCGTTGATTGCGGCGGTGGTTGAAGGGGGAATTGGCAGTGAGCCAGGCCCCCTTTTTTGTATTCTGAAAGATACCAGGCTTGATTCTTTGGCTGAGACATGAAACTGTATATCCAAACGTCCGCTGAAGTGACGCAAATGATCTGCCGCAACATGCGGCAGGGATTGAACTAGACAGTTCATGGAGTAGCTAACATGCCAACAACGACACAACTTGTAATTAGCGGCCAGAGTAAACCAGGTGTTCTTGCCGATGTGGCGTCGGTACTCGGGGAAGCCGGAGTCAATATCAAAGCATTTTCTGCTCCGGAAGTGACGGGTACTGGCAAGCTGCGTTTACTCGTCGCGGATCTGGATGGGGCGCGAGCGGCTCTTAAGGCTGCGAAGATCAAGTTTGTGGAGGAAACAGCTCTCCTGCTCAGCCTCGAAAACAAACCAGGCGCTTTGAAGGAAGTGGCCGATCTCTTGACAAAGAGCCGGATCAATATCAAGTGCGGCTACTGCACGCCTTCAAGGGAAGGGAAACGGGCTATTGTCGTCTTAACTGTCTCCAACACTGAAAAAGCCTTGACGATTCTCCGCAACCAATCGCTCGACGAGTTTTGACCAATGCGGCCAGAGCTGCCCACCAGGATCGCTCATGAATTCGTAGTTGCTATTAGCCTGTTTATTGGAATTGTCTTTCAAAGCTGCACCACAGCCCCTCCTCACGTTGATCGTTTCCCTGGATATCCTATCGGATTCGTAGAGCGCGGGGTAGCCTCGTGGTACGGACCAGGCTTTCACGGTAACAAGACGGCCAATGGCGAGCGGTATGACATGTACAATCTGACCGCGGCTCATCGGACGCTGCCTCTTGGGTCCGTTGCCGTGGTCCATTCATTGACCACCGGTCGTCATGTGACAGTCAGGATCAACGACCGGGGGCCATTTGCCAGGGGACGGGTCTTGGACCTTTCGTTGGCAGGTGCCCAAGCCCTGGGTATGACCGGCAACGGGACAGATCGGATCGAGCTTCGAGTCGTCGGTTATTCCCCCAGACCTGAGGGAATGGGGGTTCTGAGGATTCAGATCGGCGCTTTTGCGGACCTTCAGAATGCAAGAGCACTCTTTGAACAAGTCCGGCCTGAGTTTGCAGGGGGACGAATTGCTCAGGTAGATCTGCCAGAGGGACGCCGCTATCGTGTCCAAGTTGGTCAATTCATGACAGAGTCCGAAGCCCATCCGGCAGCAGCTCGCCTAGACCGTAAGTTCAATCTGCAATCTCTTGTCGTGCGAGATGATGGATAGATTCGGCTGAAGACGGTTAACACCATCATGAATGCCGCAATATCTGCATCACTTACTCAGAAGGCATTGATTTATCTGCAATTCTTTTTGAATTGCTTGCCCGGAGTTGTTTCCTGTGATAGATGTATCCCCTGTGAATACGCTTAGAAGTGATCAGATCATTCTAGTCTTGAGATCCTCTGAAGGGTGGGCAGAGAAGTATCCCCTCGGTGACACCCGGCTTCTCGTCAGGCCAGCCACACTGGTAGAACGTCCGTAACACACGACTGCCATGGACATCCTCATCCTTTTAGGATTGATAGGGTTATCTGCCATTATTTCTACTGCCGAGATTGGCTTTTTCTCGGTAAACGAAACACGCCTGAGAGCCCTCGCTCAAAATGGGAACAAACGAGCTGCCAAAGCTCTTCAGCTGAGGAGCGACCCGCAGAAGCTGCTTTCAACAATCCTGGTGGGGGATCGCTTGGTCGGTACGGCCATTCCGATGTACGCTACCTTTATCACGTTAAATGCGTATGGGGGGAAGACCTTCTTCGACGGAGCCATAGCCGTCATGGTCGGTATCCTGACGTTTGTTCTCTTGGTGTCCGTGGACGTCATTCCGAAGACCTTGGCTGCCAAGTTTGCTGTGCCGGTGACCTTGAACATGGCCTACCCTGTCCATTGGGTTCAGGTGCTGCTGAAGCCTATCCTCTTTTTTATGGTCCCGCTGATCCATAAACTGACCGGGGGTAAGGGGCTGACTCTTCCATTGGTGACTGAGGAAGAGCTGAAAATCATGCTGGATCAAGGTGGAAAGGCCGGCGCACTCGAGTTCGAAGAAGTCAAAATGATCAAGAACGTGTTTCAGTTAAAGGACATTACGGCGGAAGATGCCATGACACCGCGCATTTATGTGTTTTCTCTCGACGGTAATCTTCTGCTCAAGGAGGCACAGGAGCTTCTCTACAACTCGAAATACTCCAGAATCCCTGTGTACGACGGCACGCTGGATAACATTACGGGAATTCTCTATAAAACAAAGGTGCTCACCGAATTGGCAAAAGGGCGAACCGATGTGCGCTTGCGGGATATCGCCCATCCTCCGCTCTTCGTTCCGGCCGGAAAAACGGCGGATGATTTGATGAAGCAGTTCCAGCAGGAGAAGCGGCACATGGGCATCGTGGTCAACGAGTTTGGCGGTGTCATGGGGTTGGTCACGCTCGAAGACCTCCTAGAAGAGGTCGTCGGCGAAATTGTAGACGAGACGGACATTACGGAAGAACTGATCAAGCGCATCGGGAAGAGCCAGATCCTGGTCCACGGGCGGACAGAAGTCCGCAAAGTGAACGAATTCCTCAAGGTTGAGCTCGGAGACGAAGCGCTAACGATCGGGGGGCTGATTCAGGAAAATCTTGGTCGGATCCCCAAAATCGGAGAAGAAATCCGTATCGAGAATTGCCGGCTGGTGGTCCACGAGGCTGATCCTCGATCGATTCGAAGCGTTAACATTTTTAAAGATGAAAAAGTTCCTGCTCCGGTTGAGGCCGCCAGTTTGAATCCGGTGAGCTAAGTTCCTGTCTGCTTCTTGATGAGTTGTAGGAATTCGTCCTCACTGAGGATCATGACCCCTAATTTCCGAGCTTGATCGAGTTTCGATCCAGGGTCAACGCCTGCCACCACGCACGCGGTCTTCTTGCTGACGCTGGACGAGACGGTGGCGCCCAACCGTTCAACCAGGGTCTTGGCCTCACCCCGGCTCAATCCCGCAAGCCCTCCCGTGAATACGAAGCTCCTCCCTGCAAATGGCGAGGGCGCCCCGATCTGGGCAGCAGGTATTTCCTCAATTGAAAGTCCCAATTTCTGCAATCGATTGATCACGCGTCTGTTTGAATTTTCTTGAAAGTAGGACACTAGACTTGCAGAAATCTCAGGCCCAATTTCCTGGATCGTCTGAAAACGGTCTTGATCGGCTGACATGATGGCATCTAGAGAGCCGAACTCTCTGGCCAGAACCTTTGCAATGTGCTGTCCCACTTGGCGGATCCCTAGGCCCATCAAAAAACGGTCTAAAGAAACCCGCTTGCTCCGAGCAATGGCATTGAGGAGCAGTGTAGAGGATCGTTCGGCAAAGCCCTCCAGTCTCAGAAGTTGCACGCGACTGAGTTGATAGAGATCTGCCAGGTCTTGAACGAGTCCTTGGCCGACTAACTGAGCGACCGTTTTCTTCCCCAGTCCCTCGATATTGAGGGCGGACTTCGAGGCGAAATGTTCGATGGCGCCTTTCAGCTGAGCAGGACAGGCTGCTTGTCCGGTACAGTAAACATAGGCGCCTTCCCTTGCGACAGCTGAGCGGCATACCGGGCAGCGATTCGGCATTGCGAAGGGCGCCGACCTGGTTTCACCTGGTACGGACACCCGCTCGGCGATCGCTGGAATAACGTCGCCGGCGCGCTCGACTTTGACGGAGTCGCCCACTCGGATATCTTTTCTCGCCACTTCATCGGCATTGTGAAGAGTCGCGCGGCTGATTGTGACGCCACCAACTTCCACCGGCCTCAAGAGCGCAAGGGGAGTCAGCGTCCCCGTACGGCCCACGGATACCACGATATCTTGCACCACGGTGATTTCCTTGCGAGGGGCAAACTTGTAGGCGATGGTCCAACGGGGGCTTCTGGATTTCGCGCCCAATTGTTTCTGCCAGTCGCGCCGATTAACTTTGACGACCACTCCATCGATTTCATAAGGGAGATTGTCGCGCCGCTGTTCCGTCTTGCGATGAAAGGCCATCACGGCATCAATCGTTTCGCAACGTCGACGGAGACTGGAGACTGGGAGGCCCCACATGGCCAGCGCTTCCAATTCATCCCAATGTGACGAAGGAGGCGGCCCATCCATAGCCATCACTTCGTAGCAGGTCACCACAAGAGGGCGATCGGCTGTGATATGCGAATCGAGTTGCCGAAGTGAGCCCGCGGCGGCGTTGCGCGGGTTGGCAAAGGCATCGTCCCCTTGTTCCGTCATTCGACGATTGAGCGCGTGGAAGTCGTCGAGGCGCATATAGACTTCGCCTCGAACTACCAGATGGGCCGGTGGATGAGCGCTGGACTGCAATTGTAACGGCAGGGACCGAATCGTGCGGAGATTGATGGTCACATCTTCGCCCGTGGTCCCGTCACCTCTGGTCGATCCCTGAACAAATGAACCCTGGTCATAGACTAACTCCACCGAAAGGCCGTCAAATTTTGGTTCGACCGTGTACTCGACCTGATCTGTTTCTAGTTCCCGCTTCATTCGTTGATCGAAAGCCAGAACATCAGCCGGGTCGACCAGAGAGTCCAGACTTAGCATCGGTCGCTGGTGTTGCACCTTGCCAAGTTCATCAAGCGGGGGGGCACCGATGCGTTGGGTAGGGGAATCAGACGTCACCAATTCAGGGTGGGCCCGTTCAAGTTCGACCAGTTCCCGAAACAAGCGATCGTACTCACCATCGGAAATCTCCGGGCGGTCTTTCACATAGTACAGAAAGTCGTGATGTCTGATTTGTTCTTTGAGGCGAAGGAGCTGCTCTTGTACCGAACGAGTGGTGTCCGATGTGGCGCCAGGGTTCTTGTTGAATAGATCGTGCTGCATCGCGGTGGGTCTCGTGGCGGTTTAGCCTCAGTGCCCGCTTCATTGGATATAGCGATAGGTATAATTGGTGTATCAGAGAATCTTCGACATTAGGATCTCCATACAAGAAGCGTGAATGACGTCCATGTGCGTCTGAGTGGAGTCTGTCCGACGATTTGGACAACCATGCCCTGTCGGGGACGAGCGAAGAAACCTCAACGGAACTGACCGTAGCATAGGACTGCGAAGACGGTCAAACCCCGAGCTGGCCCATTTCGCTTTGACTTTCGCAACGTTGGCCACTATTCTAAGTAACTCTTCGGCACCGGTTTGATGTTGCCGGAGAAGCTTGTCTGCCAACTGTGCGGAGAAGTTGGATTGTGCCATCGGAGGGACTTATGCAGAAGGAGGAGCACGAAGTGAACGATTGGGCATCAAAGAAAATCCTATTGGGATTGCTCATGCTCTGCTGTGGCCCGCTTGTGAGCGGGTGTGTCGTGTTAGAAGAAAAATACAACGCGGAAAAGGCGCGAAGTCTGAACTTCCAGCGCTTGTTGGCGCAGGAGGAAAAGCGAACAGCTGAACTCGACAGCGAAGTGAAGCGAACCAAAATCGAACTGGCTGAATTCGAGGCCCGAAATCGGGAGTTGTCCGCGCAAGTACATTCGGTACGTGACCAGATAGGGCGTCTCCAAGAAGAGACAGAGGCCATCAAGGAATCGGCGTTACTCGAACGGAAGGCGATGGAAGACATGCGCAAAGGTAGCGCTCCGTCCGCCAAACCGAAGAAATCCGGGCCTTCGTCTGATTTCCTTAGCGATCTCGGTGGAGTGCGGACTGATTTGCCAAAGGATCTGGTAACCAAGGATATGACTGCGGTTGCAGGGCCGGCGCCGGTTACCAAGACGGGTGCGACGATTCATGTTGTGAAACCAGGGGAGACGCTCTTCCGTATCAGTCGGCGGTATGGAATTGAGATCGAAAAGTTGAAGAAAATGAATAAGCTGCCGGATGATATTATCGAAGTCGGCCAAAAGCTTATCGTGGGAATGGAATAATAGACAGAACGAGATGACGACACCGATGTACTCACTCAACTTGGATGAGTTCCGATCCTATGCGAAGGAGGGCAACCTCATTCCGTTGTACCGCGAAATCCTGGCGGACCATGACACGCCAGTCTCGGCATTTGCCAAGATCGACCATGGTCCGTCGGCCTATCTCTTGGAGAGTGTCCAGGGAGGTGAGAAGTGGGCGCGCTACTCTTTTCTCGGGAGTGGGTCCCCCATCGTCATGGTCGAGGATCGCGGCGAGCTGTGCATCAAGAAGGGAACGCGCAGCCGCCGCATCCCCAGTCATGGCGCCCCGTTGGATCGCCTGCGGGAGTTCATGGAGACCTATCGACCCGTGACAGTTCCCGGCCTGCCTCGCTTCGTGGGCGGAGCCGTGGGCTATCTCGGGTACGACATGGTGAAGACGTTCGAGGACGTCCCGTCCAGGAGGAAGGATCACCTCGGCCTTCCGGACTTTGCGTTTCTTTTGACCGAGACGCTGCTCATTTTCGATAACGTCTCGCAAAAAATCAAAGTGGTGGCCAACGCGCACGTGAAGTCCTCGTCAGAACGTGACGTTCGTTCGGCCTATCGTGAAGCGACGGCCAGGATCGAGAAGATGATCGCCCGGCTCCGCCGGCCTCTTCGGCAGGCTAAGCCGAAACGACGACGGTCGCCCATTCGCTTTACGCCGAACATGAGCAAAGTGGATTTCGAAAAGATGGTCTTCCGCACCCAGGAATACATCAAGGCCGGTGATATCTTCCAGTGCGTGCTGTCTCAACGATGGGAAACCAATTTGCAGGCGCCACCGTTTCAGCTCTATCGGGCGTTGCGCGTCGTGAATCCATCGCCGTACATGTACTACTTGCGCATCGCCGGAGTAGAACTCGTCGGCTCGTCCCCGGAAATCCTCGTGCGTTGTGAGGATGGACTTGTCTCAGTGCGTCCTATCGCAGGCACGCGGCGGCGAGGCGTGTCGGCTGAGGAAGATGCGCAGCTTGAGCGCCGCCTTTTGGCAGACACCAAGGAACAGGCCGAACACATCATGCTGGTCGATTTAGGCCGCAACGATGTCGGGCGGGTAGCCGAGTGGGGATCGGTTCAAGTGGAATCGCTGATGAATGTGGAGCGGTATTCGCATGTGATGCACATCGTGTCGAACGTCACAGGAAAACTGGATGCCTCGAAGACCGTCTACGATGTACTGAAGGCCTGCTTTCCGGCCGGAACCGTCTCAGGCGCGCCGAAAATCAGAGCGATGGAGATCATTGAGGAGCTAGAACCGACCAAGCGTGGTCCCTATGCCGGCGCAGTCGGGTACATCAGCTTTTCGGGCAATATGGACATGTGCATCAATATTCGAACGGTGGTGGTTTCGCGCCATCGGGCCTTCATTCAGGCTGGAGCTGGCATCGTCGCCGATTCGAATCCAGAACATGAGTATGAAGAAACGTGCAACAAAGCCCGCGCGATGATGGAGGCCATTGAATTGGCTGAGCAAGGGCTGGAATAGGAACGAACCTATGACGAATCGCGAATGGCCGATTGCAAGAGAGCGGATTTCGTCTTCTTCTGTTCGTGCCATCAGCTATCAGCCATAAGCTCTCATTATAACCATGTTGTTGGTCATCGATAATTACGATTCCTTCACCTATAACCTGGTGCAGTATCTGGGAGCGCTGGGTGAAGATGTTCAGGTCTATCGCAACGACAAGATCGGTCTTAGCCAGATTGAGGAGCTAGGTCCAAGCCGCATCGTGATTTCCCCTGGCCCCTGTACACCCAAAGAAGCCGGCATCTCGGTCGATACGATCCGCAAGTTTGGAGGAAAGGTTCCGATTCTTGGTGTCTGTTTGGGACATCAGTCGCTGGCCGTCGCCTATGGCGGAGAAGTCATCCGCGCTCCGCGCTTGATGCATGGGAAGACGTCACAGATCCAGCATGACGGAAAAACAATCTATCGATTATTGCCCAATCCATTCGAGGCGACGCGGTATCACTCCCTGATCGTCAATCGCGTGAATCTTCCGGACTGTTTCGAGATTTCGGCGGAGACCGCCGAAGGCGAGATTATGGGACTCCGGCATAAGACGCTGGGTGTCGAAGGAGTTCAATTCCATCCGGAATCAATCCTGACGACCGTCGGAAAAGATCTGCTCCGGAACTTTCTGAAACTCTAGCCACTTACACTGATTCACGATCATGATTAAAGACGCGCTCGCCAAATTGGCTGACCGAACCAATCTTTCTGTACATGAAGCGGAAGAGGTAATGTCCGAGATCATGGACGGGGCGGCAACACCGGCCCAGATTGCTGGATACCTCATGGGGCTCAGGCAGAAGGGCGAAACGGTCGATGAAATCGTCGGCTCGGCAAGAGTCATGCGATCACGAGCTACCCGCATCAGAGTCGGCGCACAAATCGTCGTGGACACCTGTGGAACCGGCGGTGATGGAGCTCGCACGTTCAATATCTCCACAACGGCGGCGTTGGTGGTTGCTGGAGCCGGGATCACCGTGGCCAAGCACGGCAATCGCTCCATTTCATCCAAATCCGGCAGCGCGGACGTCTTGAGCGCACTCGGCGTCAAGATTGATCTGATGCCAGATCGAGTGGCGGATTGTATCGATGAGGTTGGAATCGGGTTCTTGTTCGCACCGCTCTACCACGGTGCGATGAAACATTGCGCCGGACCAAGACAGGAAATGGGAATCCGCACCATCTTGAATGTGCTTGGGCCCTTGACGAACCCGGCTGGCGCCACGCACCAAGTTCTGGGCGTCTATGATGCAAAGTTGACTGAAATTCTTGGGCGAGTCTTGCTGCAACTGGGCTCGCAACATTGTTTTGTCATTCATGGCATGGATGGGCTGGACGAAATTACGTTGTCGGATCGGACCAAGGTGTCAGAAGGGAAGGGCGGTGTGGTGTCGAGTTATTTTACGGCCCCAGAAGAGTTCGATCTGCCGCGCGTCGCACGAAAAGAATTTGCAGGAGGCGCGCCAATGGACAACGCACGCATCACCAAAGATATCTTGCAGGGTAGGAAAAGTCCGAAGCGGGACATCGTATGTCTCAATGCCGCTCCTGCGATGGTTGTCGGTCAAAAAGCGAAAACACTGAAGGAAGGGTTTCGTCTCGCTCAAAAAGTAATTGATTCGGGGGCCGCCGCCGAGAAGCTGGACCGGCTCATAGCGTATACCAATAAAGTGTAACCGGCCATGATTCTCGATCAGATCCTTGAACATAAGAAAGCGGAACTTAGGCATAAGCAGAGCCGTTCCTATCTCGCAAATCTCAAGGCGGCTATTCGTGATGTGGCGCCGCCGCTGGGCTTTGCCGTGACGCTTGAAGCCACCCGCACCGCCACGAGTCCGGCTCTGATCGCAGAAGTGAAGAAGGCCTCACCGAGTTTGGGGCTGTTACGGGCTGAATTTTCTGAAAAGTTCGATCATCTGGCTATTGCTCGTACATTCCATGCGCATGGGGCGTCGGCCGTCTCCGTCTTGACGGACAAGGATTTCTTCCAGGGTGACCTTCGATATCTGGTAGAAATCAAGAAAGCGTTGCCGATCCCTGCACTCAATAAGGAATTCATGGTCGGAGAAGTGCAGTTTTATGAGGCACGGGCCCACGATGCCGATGCCGTGTTGCTCATCGTCGCCGCGTTGGAGCGACGGCAGTTGATGGATTTCTACGCACTTGCCACCGAGCTTGGGATGGACTCCCTCTTTGAAACTCATCACGAGCAGGAACTGGACACGATTCTGGAATGGATACCTACGGCGAGGATGATCGGCATCAACAATCGTGATCTGAACACATTTACGACCGACCTAGGCGTGACTTTTCGGTTGGCAAAGAGAATTCCGGCCGACAAGCTCATCGTCAGCGAAAGCGGCATTCATAAGCGCGACGACGTGGTGCGGCTTGTTGAAGCAGGCATTCACGCGATGTTGATCGGGGAATCACTCATTCGTGCAGAACACACAGGTGACAAAATACGAGAGTTGCTCGGCATAACGTCAAGAAGCTCCCAGTCGGCATAGGTCCCGGGATCGAATTCATGGTAAAAATAAAAATTTGCGGGATCACCAGCGTGGAAGATGCCGAAGTCGCGGTGACGGCCGGAGCGGATGCGCTTGGGTTTGTGATGTACCGGAAGAGTCCGCGTTATGTGGAACCGGCGGTGGCGCAATCCATTGTCGCAGGACTTCCGCCTTTCGTCCTGCCGATCGGAGTATTCGTCAACGAAGACGCAAGCGTGGTTCGAACAATTATGGATGAATGCGGGTTCGCATTGGCCCAGCTGCACGGGGATGAGTCCGCATCATATTGCCAGAACCTTGGGCGCTCGGCACTCAAAGCGCTTCGCTTGAAGGATCGCGGTTCTTTTCTCGCCCTGTCAGAATTCCGGGGGAGGGCGCACATCCGTGGATTCGTCATAGATGCTTTTGCGGATCAAGTCTATGGCGGTACTGGGCAGACGGTTGATTGGACATTAGCGGCAGAGGCGGCTCGGTCAGCACCGATTCTTGTGGCTGGCGGTCTCACGCCGTCGAACGTGGCCGAAGCGATTCGGCAGGTGCATCCTTACGGGGTTGACGTCAGCAGCGGTGTAGAAGTGCGCCCAGGGAAAAAAGATCCTGCCAAGGTGAATGCGTTTATCGATGCGGCAAGGCTTGTGTCCATCTGATCGACCCGATTATACTCCTGGCAATTGAGTTGAGAAGGACCTGATTGCGTATGCCCACACTTCCCGACAGCCACGGCCGGTTCGGCGCCTACGGAGGGCGTTATGTGCCGGAGACGCTCATGCCAGCCCTGTTGGAACTTGAACAGGAATATGCACGGGCGCGTAAAGACAAACGGTTTCAAATGGAACTCGCCTATTACTTGAAAGAGTACGTCGGTCGGCCGACGCCTCTCTATTTTGCGCAACGACTGACCGAGAAGCTCGGCGGGGCGAAGATCTATCTCAAGCGTGAAGATCTCTGTCATACCGGGGCGCACAAGATTAATAACGCCATTGGGCAGGGACTGCTGGCTAAGCGGATGAGAAAGCCGCGCATCATCGCCGAAACCGGCGCAGGACAACATGGCGTGGCCACGGCGACGGTCGCGGCGATGTTCGGACTCCAATGCGAGATCTATATGGGCACCGAGGATATGCAGCGCCAGGCACTGAACGTCTTTCGCATGCGGCTCTTGGGATCCACAGTGACTGGTGTCGATGCCGGGAGCCGCACGCTCAAAGACGCCATCAGCGAAGCGATGCGCGACTGGACGACCAACATTAGATCGACCCACTACATCCTCGGATCCGTCCTCGGGGCACATCCTTATCCAATGATGATTCGGGACTTCCAGTCGGTGATCGGCCGGGAAGCCAGAAAGCAGATCCTCTCGGCGGAAGGCAGACTGCCGGATTGTTTGATCGCCTGCGTGGGCGGAGGCAGTAATGCCATGGGGCTCTTCCACGCGTTTATCGGAGACAAGAAGGTACAGATGGTCGGCGTCGAAGCGGCCGGGCTCGGTATTGCAAGCGGGAAGCATGCGGCGCGGTTTGCCGGAGGCAAGCCGGGTGTGTTGCAAGGCACGATGACCTACTTGCTCCAAGACGACGATGGGCAGATCAATCTGACCCATTCGGTTTCTGCAGGATTGGACTATGCCGCGGTCGGGCCGGAGCATAGCTACCTGAGAGACCAAGGCCGAGCCACCTATACCTCGGCGACCGACGACGAGGCCATGGCGGCGTTTGATCTGTTGGCGAGAGAAGAGGGCATTGTGCCGGCGTTGGAGAGTGCCCACGCAATTGCCCATGTCGTCAAAGTCGCTCCTACGATGAAAAGGAATCACGTGCTGGTCGTGAACCTCTCAGGCCGTGGGGATAAAGATGTGCAGCTGGTTGCGCGCATGCGAGGGATCACCCTGTGACGACCAGACTGGACAAGACCTTCGCGCGTCTGCGGCAAAGCAATGAGAAAGCCCTTATCGCCTATCTCATGGCAGGAGACCCCAGCCTCGCCGACACGGAACAGCTCGTGGGTGAATTGGAAAGGGCCGGCGCCGATATCATCGAACTCGGTGTCCCATTCTCCGATCCAATCGCCGATGGGCCGGTCATCCAGCAGGCGGCAGAACGGGCGCTACGGGGCGGAACCTCCCTTCGCAAGATCCTGCCGATGATGAGGCGGCTGAGAGCCACGACGCAAATCCCCCTGGTCTTGATGGCCTATTACAACACCATTCACGCCTTCGGCCCTGAACGATTTTGCCGTGAGGCGGTGCTGGCCGGCGTCGATGGATTGATTGTGCCGGACATGCCGCCGGACGAGGCGGAGCCGCTCAAGGCCCCGGCAGAGGCGGCTGGACTGCAGCTCATTTTCTTGCTTGCCCCGACCAGCACGGCTGCTCGACGAAAATTTGTGGCGCGGCAGTCACAAGGATTCGTCTATTACGTGTCGCTCACAGGGATTACAGGCGCGAAGCTACGGGACGTAGCAGATGTTTTCCACAATGTCGAGAAGATCAGAAAGGTCTCCCCAGTTCCTGTCGCCGTCGGCTTCGGAGTGGCCACCCCGGAGGATGCAGCCAAAATATCGAAGATCGCCGACGGTGTGATTGTCGGCAGCGCAATCGTGAAATGCATCGCTTCCCATCAACAGGACAGCGGCATGGTCGGGCAAGTGGCCCGGTTCGTCCGGTCCTTGAAAACGGCCATGGCGGAGGCAGCTCGTAACCCTTCGGCTGCACCCTCCTTATGAAGGGGAAAGAACGGCCAGAATCCGAGGCTAGCGCTTCTGATGGGGAGGCATGTATTTGATCATCTCGTCTGCGAGCTCTTCGGCGACGTCTTTCAAGTTTGTCTTGAAGATGTAGCCAGCAGACCGTTCGTGGCGCGCTTTCCAGACTGTGGTGCCGGTGGTCGCATCAATGAGGCGAAGACTCAATCCCACGCCGCGGGCGTACTCCCACGAATTCACCCGCACCACCAAAAACGAATCAATGTTGAGCGCCTTGCCGAGTATGACGGCTGAATCTCTGTCGGAGTGGCCGGTCATTTCCAGACGGGAAAAATAGACCACAAGGGCGTCAAACGCTGCCTTCGACGTCTGAAAGATATCCGTCACACTCTCGGGGGGAACCACGCGTTCGAAGTGGGAGGATTTATCCAAAGCACCGGCCAAGACTTCTTGAATCTCTTCACGTGCACTGTCGTATTGGCTGGCCATCGGAGGCAACACTGCAATCACCCGAGGGTGGAACACCTTGGCGCCAGGGCCTTCCCAAATTTCCTGCAATCCTCCACATCCTGCGAGCAGCAAGACGAGAATCAGCGCGACGCCACAACGGGTGATCAACGGCGAGGCCATGGGTTCATGTATACCATGGAAACATGAAAACAATGGGGCAGGAGACGATGATCTGCTGTTCACTATAGGTAGGCCTACCTCGGATCGAGATGCCATGCCTACATTCCTGAATCGAATCCCTCACTGTTCAGACGATCATGCCGTCCTGCATATGAATGATACGGTCCGACTGTGCGGACAGTTTGTCGTTGTGCGTCACGATGATGAAGGTCGTACCGCGGGATTTGTTCAATTCCCGCATCAGGGCGAACAAGGCGTCGCCGCTGTGCGTATCGAGATTACCGGTCGGTTCATCAGCCAACACCATATCGGGGTTTTGCATCAGCGCCCGCGCCATCGCAACACGTTGCTGCTCGCCACCGGACAACTCTCCAGGCTTGTGATGAAGACGCTGGCCTAGCCCCACTTCGGTGAGCAGTGCCGTCGCATCAGACTCGACTGACGCGGGATCGCGCCGCTGCACGAAGGCCGGCATACAGACGTTCTCCAAAGCTGTGAACTCCGGCAGCAGGTGGTGAAACTGGAACACAAACCCGATGCGTCGATTGCGAAACTCTGCTTGCTGGGTTTCCGTCATCTGAAACAAGTCTTGACTGTCAAATGTCACCGTGCCGCTGCTGGGTTTGTCGAGCGTCCCGATAATATGGAGCAAGGTACTCTTGCCGGCTCCCCAAGCCCCTACAATAGCGATCAACTCACCGCGCTGAATTTCAAGATTAATCCCCTTGAGCACCGGCAGCTCGTAGGACCCCATCGAAAAGGATTTATGAAGATCTGTGACTTTGATCATGAAACAGTTGGTGACGTGGTGATTTAATGATTTGGTGATTGAAGAAAACCTCCTGCTGGTTCTTCTCGATTCACTCGATCACACAATGACTACATCGTACTTTCTCCCCCCTCATTCATAGCGTAGCGCTGCCACCGGTTCGAGCTTTGCCGCCTGGTTCGCGGGATACACCGTGGCAACGAAACTAATCAGGATGGCCGATCCAGCTACGAGCAGCACGTCCTCGGTCAGCACGTGGACCGGAATCCTTGAGATGTAGTACACGGTCGGATCAAAGGTCCAGAACGTTTGGATCAACCAAAGAAACGCATAGCCCAGCGGAATGCCGATGGCTGTTCCTGAAAATCCGATGATCAGCCCGTTCAGCATGAAGATCCGCCGGATACTTCGCTTGGTCGCTCCCATCGCCTTGAAGATCGCAATTTCTTTCTGCTTCTCCGTGACGATCATCGTCAGCGTGCTCACGATGTTGAACGAAGCCACAATCGTGATCAGGACGAGCAACAAAAACATCATCGTCTTTTCCAGTTTCAGGGCCGAGAAGAGATTGCGGTTCATCTGCATCCAATCCCTGGCTCCGTGGCTGAAACCTAACTCGCGTTCGATGTCGCGGGCGATCGCGCCGGCGCGGAACACGTCTGTCACCTTCACTTCGATTCCGGACACGCTCGCCCCCATGTTGAAGAATTTCTGCGCCTCCCCGAGTTCGATATAGGCGAGCGATGAGTCGTACTCATACATGCCGGAATGGAAGAGTCCCACCACGGCGAATGTTCGAATCTTGGGCACCATGCCCATCGCGCTGATCGGGCCGACCGGAGACACCACGTTGAGCGTATCGCCGGTAAACACCCCAAGCCGAAGCGCCAGTTCCTTGCCGAGTATAATGCCGGGTTTGTCGACCAACTGAAGCTCTCCCTGCGGATCGTCAACAGGGGCCTGTCTGACCTTGACGGGTGTGAGAAGGTCGGTCAGTTGCCCCGACGACAGATTCTTGGCCAATTCGGTGACGTGGGCCTCACGCTGTGGGTCGATGCCGCGCAATACAATCCCTTGCACCCCGGACTGTGTGGTGAGCAGAACTTGACGGAGGACAAAGGGCGTCGCTGCGACGACATCGGGAAACGCCCGTATTTTTTCGACGAGTGGATCGTATTCCGACATGTTCTCCTTCATCCGCTCTTGCACGATAATGTGGGCCGTGGTGCCGAGAATCTTGCCCTGAATGTCTTCTTTGAAGCCCGTCATGATTCCGACCGTGCCGATCAGCGCAGCCACCCCAAGCGTGATGCCGGCGATCGAGACGAAGGTGTTAAGCGAAATGGTCCGGTTGCGGCGCTTGGCGCGCAAGTAACGAAGTCCAACGAAGATTTCATAGGGCATCGCCACTATGATTTCTCCGGCCTGTCAGGATGTTGAAACACGCCGCCAGCGTCGTTCTCGCTTCGCTCAAAGCCTCGACATGGAAGCACAATCCATCTGAAGGGTTTTATCCGTTCCCCAAGAATCATTACATCGGTGAACGGCTCACACGAAGTGCGGTGTGTACCTCCTCGGCTATTCACTCGCTGCGGCCTTGCCTGGGACAAGGCGCGTCTCGGCGCGCCAGGGCTGGGCGGGTGAGAAGGCTGACGTGTTTGAACATCCTGTGACATTGCTCTGGTTTTCCTTGTCTTTATTTCTCTGGCCTGAGCTGAGGGAAGAGCATGACGTCGCGGATAGAAGCCTGATTGGTGAAGAGCATGATCAGTCGATCGATCCCGATTCCTTCCCCGGCCGTCGGCGGCATCCCGTACTCAAGTGCGCGAAGGAAGTCCTCATCGACGAGATGTGCTTCCTCATCGCCGGCCTCACGCTGGATCGCCTGACCTTCAAACCGTTCACGTTGGTCCAATGGATCGTTCAGCTCGGAAAAGGCATTCGCGATTTCCCTTCCGGCGATGTAGAGCTCGAACCGATCTGTGAGGGTAGGGTCCGAGTCCTTGCGTCGGGCCAGCGGAGAAATCTCGATCGGGTAGTCCGTGATAATGGTGGGCTGCTGGAGGTTCGGTTCGACCGTTTCCTCGAAGATTTCGTTGACGATGTTGAACAGTGGCCACTTGGGATCGACTTCTACTCCCAGAAGTCTAGCCACCATTACAGCTTTGTCTCTATCTTGAAAGATCGAGGGGTCCAGGCTGTTTACCTCAAGGATTGCCTGGTGGTACGACCAGCGCCGCCAAGGAGGCGTGAGCCTGATCTCCTTGCCTTGATAGTCGATGACGGTCTTGCCGAGAATCTGTTGGGCCAAGCTGGAGACGAGCTCTTCCGTTAAGACGATCAGATCATGATAATCCGCATAGGAGACGTAAAACTCCAGCATCGTGAATTCGGGATTGTGAATAGTCGAGATGCCTTCATTCCTGAAATTTCGGTTGATCTCGAACACCCGAGGAAATCCGCCGACAACCAGGCGCTTCAAATACAACTCCGGTGCGATGCGCAGGTAGAGATCGACACCGAGCGCATTGTGATGCGTGACAAAGGGCTTGGCCGCTGCGCCGCCGGGAATCGGATGCAGCATTGGGGTCTCGACTTCGAGGAAGCCCCGTTCGATCAGAAAGGTCCGGATGCCGGCAATGATCCGGCTCCGCGTCGAGAAGATCTGATGGACTTCGGGATTGGCGATCAGATCGACGTACCGCTGCCGATAGCGGGTTTCTACATCAGTCAGCCCGTGCCACTTTTCCGGAAGCGGACGGAGCGCTTTGCTTAGAAACGTCAGCTGGTGGACTTCGACCGTGAACTCATTTGTTTTGGTGCGGAACAGTACCCCGGTTACGCCAATCCAATCTCCCAGATCGAGTTGCTCTGCCACTTTGTAGGTCTGTTCGGAAAGAAAATCCTTCTTGAGATAGACCTGAAGGCGGTCGGAGCCGTCTTGCAATACCGCGAACCCGGCCTTGCCGAAACGGCGCAGGGCCACCACGCGTCCTGCGAACGTGCAGGAGATCTTTTCTTGCTCTAAGATCCCTTTTGTTTTCTCACTGTGCAGCTTGATAAGCTGCCCGGCCCGGTCCTTCACCTCAAAGCGGGTGCCATAGGGAGCGACGCCGGCCTCGCGGAGGTGCTCGAGTTTCTTAATCCGCTGCTGCCGTTGTTCGTTCGGTTCATCCATAGAAAGACCGTGATGAGTGATGGGTGATGCGTGACTTGCGTGTGGTGCAAAGACGCATAACTACTACAGGTCGTCGTCAGATTCGCTGACTGCCGACAGCTGATCGCTTCCTTTTATGAGCTTCTTTTTCAAATAGGCCTCGATGAAACCGTCGATCTCGCCGTCCATGACTGATGAGACATTGCCGCTTTCATAGGCCGTCCGGTGATCCTTGACCATCTGATAGGGCTGGAACACATAGGAGCGAATCTGACTGCCCCACGCGATCTCTTTCTTTTCGCCGACGATCGCGTTGAACTCCGCTTCCTTCTTCTTCTGTTCCAATTCAAACAGGCGCGATTTCATGATCTTCATCGCGCCGTTTCGATTCTGGAGTTGGGATCGTTCGTTCTGGCATTGCACGACGATCCCGGTCGGCAGGTGAGTAATACGGATCGCCGTTTCGACCTTGTTCACGTTCTGTCCGCCGGCGCCGCCCGCCCGGAAGGTATCAATCCTGAGATCCTTGTCTTCGACCACGACGTCGATGTCTTCGCTCAATTCCGGATAGACGAATACAGAGGCGAATGATGTGTGCCGCCGCTTGTTGGAATCGAACGGGGAAATGCGCACCAGGCGATGGACACCTGCTTCCGCTTTCAAATAGCCATAGGCATAGGGGCCGGTGATCGTCAGGGTCGCGCTCTTGATGCCGGCTTCGTCTCCGGGCAGGAGATCCAACGTTTCCACCTTGAACTTCTTGGTTTCCGCCCACCGCACGTACATGCGGAGAAGCATCTGCGCCCAGTCCTGCGATTCCGTTCCGCCGGCACCAGGGTGAATTGCCAAAATCGCGTTGTTCGGGTCCAACTCGCCCGAGAGGAGGAGCTCCACGCGCAGCGCTGCCAGGCGAGGCTCCAACTGATTCAGTTCGGTGGTCAGTTCCTGTTCAAGTCCGGCGTCGCCGCTCTCGTGAGCTAATTCCAGCAGGGCGCCTAGATCGCTCAGCTTGGCTTCGATCTCATGCCACTGTTGAACTTCGCGTTCGATCGTCGCTTTTTTCCGGCTCACAGCAGCAGCGACGCGGGCATCGTTCCAAAAATTCGGCTGCCCCATCTGAGCTTCAAGTTCTTGCAAGTCGGCGGTCATGCGGGTGAGGTCAAAGATGCCCCCGTAACTCGGAGACTTGTTCACCAATCGCGCGAACGCGAACTTGTACCTCATCCAACATGGAACGATCCTTCTCCCGTTACGCGGGCGTGATAGCGGTTGTGCCGTGGGCGGGTTCCTTCGTGCGAAAATAACCGTACAGGCACAAAAGCGCGCAGATTATAACACAGGCGTAGGCAAACACATCTCCATAATAGCTGTAAAAAGTGCGGGATTGCCTGACCGGGATCGTGGCTTGTAACACCTGCTCTGTAAAGAGGGGCGTGGCCTGCATGATACGTCCGAAGGGATCGACGAAACCGGAAATCCCGGTGTTGGCGGCGCGTGCGAAGGCCAGATGATTTTCCACCGAGCGAAAGACCACCATGGAGAAGTGCTGCGCGGGTGCCGATGAAGGACCGAACCAGCCGTCATTCGTGATCGAGACCAGAAACTCCGCGCCGTTGGCCGCAAATCGACGGACCAGATCCGGGAAGATCACCTCATAACAAATGGCCACGCCGAATTTCACGGGTCGTAGACCGGCCGGATTGCCGCTGCCCAGTGACTTGGGAGTGAACGACAGAATCGTCGCGCCGGGTCCTGCTTCAAAGTCGCCGATCCCTTCCACGAGTTTGTCGAGAAAGAACAGCAGCGACGATTTCAGCGGAATGTATTCCCCGAAAGGCACGAGATGGTGTTTGTCGTAACGGCCGAGCAGAGTACCGTCGGTCGCCAGCAGGTAGGCGCTGTTCAAAAGATAGGGCCGGCGATCCGGATAGAACCGCAGCGCCGGGCTACCAAGGAGAATCGGCGCTTTCGCGCGCTCCGCCCAGGCGATCAATTGCAACTGGTATTCTTTTTCTCGCTCCAGGATGAATGGTGTCGCAGCTTCCGGCCAGACGACCAGGTCTGTACTGGTTCCCAGCATGGCGGTCAGCCGGTCGAACCGCTGCATCGTTTCGTCACGGTAC
Source organism: Nitrospira sp. (assembly GCA_005239465.1). GTDB lineage: Bacteria > Nitrospirota > Nitrospiria > Nitrospirales > Nitrospiraceae > Nitrospira_D. Next base: position 64,531 of record SPAW01000007.1, read on the forward strand.
GCGATGTCCCACTTCACCGCCTGCTCGATGTTGGGTTGCACCACGCCTACGGTAAGAGAGGTTCTTGGTCGCTTCAGGGTCTCGCCTGTCAACACCGACGAACTATAAAACCAGGAGAGCACCATGAGTGTCGCTGCGGTCGTGACTAATTCCCAAGGGAGCTTTGCCGGGTGAAATCCACGGAAAAAGGGCATTAACCATAAGAGCAACTCAGCCAATGCTAGATTGACAAGCACGATCAAAAACGAAACCCCATACACCCCCGTATGGTCTGCAATCTGAATCAGATCCAGCTCACGGTATTGCGAATACCCTAGGAGACACCAGGGAAGACCTGAGAGGAAGTAGGTGCGGAGCAACTCTAATGCGACCCAGAAGCAGGGTGCGAAAAAAATCCCATATCTTGGGATGATTTCGCGTAACCAGACGACAGCGAGACCATACAGCCCGACATATAGTCCGAGGTAGGCGGTGAGTAGCAACAGAATGGCATAGCTAATCGAGAGAGGCACTTTCCCGTAGGTCGTCATGGCCGTCACCACCCAGGCCATGATGCCGGTGAATCCAATGAGACCGGTTAGACATCCAATCCAAAACGCGCGCCGTCTTGAGCATTGATCGAGGGCGAGATGCAGGGGAATGAGGACGACCCAGGCAAGCAACCCCAGATCAAACTTGGGGAAGCACAGAGGCAACAGCAGCCCGCTCGCGCAGGCAAGGAGTATCTGGCGCGAACGAACTCGATCCATTGTTTTGTACCATAGCGAAAGCCTCCAAGACTTTCAAGGGAACACTTAAACAATCGTGGACTTATGCTGCGTATGACGTGCTTTTCCCTGCCGAAAGAGGTATTCTAAATTTGTATGGAACGACGTCAACACCGTCGGGTTCCGGCGCAAGTCAAAAGTCTGCTCCGAGGAAATTCTCACGAGGTCGAGGGCGAGACTGTGGATCTCTCACTCGGCGGCGCCAAGATTGAGAGCCGCCTGGTCGTCCAGCCCGGCAAGCAGATTACGATAAAGCTCATTATCCCAGGGGTCGAAGAGCCGATCTCTATCGAACAGGCGCAGGTCCAGTGGGTTCACGATCAGACGTTTGGTGTCAAGTTCTTGGAAATCCGGCAGCAGGAGTTGGACGAACTAGAACAGTTGATCGACGAATGTATTGCCCTTGACGAAAATGGAGACGCATGAAGTTCGGGACTACCCAAACTCAGCCGCAGACCGAAGACCCGCGCACGTGGATCGGCGGCGAAGCGACTGTCGGTTGCAAGTCGACCGGGATTTCCGGCGGCAAAAGGGGAGAACCAAGTACCCACTCAGCACCGTCCTTGGACTGACCTTCCTTGGAGGCCTCGCCTTGGGCGGCGCCGTCAGCCGGCTTTGTCGAACCAAAGCAAAGTAGCCCTCCCGCCAACGGCGATAGGCCATCAGCTCTTTGTAGGAGGTTTCTACTCCGGTTTTTGATGTGTCCACGTGAGCGGAGTTGCGGCAGTGGAAACAAACGCCTGGCCGAAGCCGAGCACAAGATGGACATGCTGGAGCCTCAATTCCCAGAGCGTGAAATCACCAAAGCCGAACATCGGTGCTGCGAGTGGAAACCGCACCAGGTACTGTTTCTTGATTGCCGCATAGGCCGACGCACCGGACGGCAACATCGCCGCCTCCCCTTGGAGGTTCATCCGCTTCAAGGCAAGAGGATTTTTGTCCGGCCGGTCCGGCTCGGAAATGAAGAGCGAGAGATGCGGAACAACCAGCAGGTGCTGCGTATGCAGCGCCAACCGACTGAGATGCAGATAGGCTCGCGTCCAATCAGAGCCGAACACGTACGGCACATGCGATCCAAATGGCCGACCGTTTCGGAGCGTAAGCAGCACGCCGGTCCGAACGTCCCGCACCAGCGCCGACCATGCTTTCTGTACATCCTCATTTGTCATCGCATCTGCCATTGCGCCGTTCCTCCTCCGTCGGTCGGAAAATGGAGCGCTACCCTGCGCCGCACGATTGTCAACGTCAATAGGAGTCCGAGCGGCCAACATCTATCACCCCTTGATCGAGTGACGCAGAAGCGTACTTCGCAGCACATTAGTTTGCTTGACTCACCTGTACCCTGAGGCCTATCGTAGCCTTGTGGGGGGAGTTAACGCCCCGGGGGAATATGGTTCATAAGGGGGTCGAGCGCGAGGACGGTGTGCAGGACCAGCTTGTACTGGGAAGCCTAAAATCCTCCCAAGATCTCCGCCGTACCTACTGACTCTCGGTAGGTGCGTGCTCCTCCCACCCTAATCCCCATTCTCAATTTCTCATTTCACTCATTGCTCTCGCTTCTCGGTCTGCTTGACAGATTCCCTGTGCGGAGCCTAGCCTGATGGAGATTCGTAGTAATCGCCAACAGCGGGATGTTCGCGGATCTCTATGCCATCATCAACTGTGCGATGAGAATCCGTGGTGAGTCGATCCATCGTGACCAGGCACAGGCCGTAGGAGCTTCACGTGAACACGAGCGCGCAATGTGATGTGATTCGTCAATATCTGCGAGGGCAGTTCCCTAAACACGTCATCACCGACTTCCTTGAAGGCGCCTGCCGCGCCCAGGTGTTCCGCATCGATGCGCCGAGCGGTCGGCCGTTGCACTACGCCGTACTGGGGATCGACTTTCTCCAGGCCCATACAGTGGATGGCCTGCAGGAGGCGCTCGTCTCTTCCGCGCTAGGCGAGAAGTTGAGGGAAGCTGGTGCGGCACCTGTGACTCTCTCGACGACCGGATGCCGCACAGAAGGCGTCAGTCGAATCGGCTGAGCTCTGTCAGTCTGATCGATCCCCGCGATCGCACTCCGCCACGTTGCCTGCCGCTGTGATTTGTGGTACCAAGTGGCTCCCTTCAACATTGTGCGAGGCTGAATGAACAAGAAGAACGCGTTGACGCAACCTGCCCCTTCCGCATCTCCCAGGAAAACTGTTCCAGAACCAGTCGCTCCAAAGAAAGTCGCCGCAAGGCCGGTGCAGCAAGTCACGGCGGTGGAGATGGGCGCCCGCCAGCGTGAGATTTCCGTCTCTGAATTTTTTACGAAGAATCGGCATCTGCTCGGTTTCGACAATCCACGCAAGGCGCTGCTGACCTGCGTGAAGGAAGCCGTGGATAACGCGCTCGATGCCTGCGAAGAAGCCGGGATTCTGCCGGATGTGATGGTCCGGCTTGAAGTCGTCCCAACCGGAGGCACGACGCCATCGCCGAGCCAGGCGACAAGATTTCGTATCACCGTCATGGATAACGGACCAGGGATTGTCCGCCAGCAGATCCCCCGTATTTTCGCAAAGCTGCTCTACGGGTCTAAGTTTCATCGCTTGCGTATGAGCCGAGGCCAACAGGGGATCGGCATCTCCGCTGCCGGCATGTATGGGCAGCTTACGACTGGAAAACCCGTGAAGATCATTTCACGCACCGGTCCCAAAGCCGTCGCGCATTTCTTCGAAGTCCAGATCGATACAAAGAAGAATGAGCCGCTCGTGCATGAGAATAAGCAAATCGAGTGGAATCAGCCGCAAGGCACACAAGTCACACTCGAAGTGGAAGGGAAATATCAGAAGGGCCGCGCCTCGGTGGACGAATGGCTGGAGCAGACCTCCATCGCCAATCCGCACGTAAGGCTGATCTACCAGACGCCGGAAGGCGAGACGAACGAGTACCCACGCACATATCACGAACTGCCGCCGGCGCCGCGCGAGATCAAGCCGCATCCCTACGGCATCGAGTTCGGGATGCTGCTCAAGATGTTGCAGGATACGAAGAGCCATTCGCTTTCCGGTTTTCTTTCGAGCGATTTCTGCCGAGTCTCGCCACAGCTGGCCGATGAGATCTGCAAGACCGCGATGGTCTCGCCCACGATGAAGCCGCGCGACCTGAAGAGCCATGCGGCGGAGACGCTCTATCAGACGATCCAGAACACGAAGATTATGGCACCGCCGACTAATTGCATTTCGCCGATCGGCGAGAAAGCGATTCTCTCAGGCCTCTACAAACAGATCAAAGGCGAGTTCTACACCGCGGTCAGCCGGCCACCGGCCGTCTACCGCGGGAATCCCTTCATCATTGAAGCCGGGTTGGCCTATGGGAATCGACCAGAGAACCAAACCAAACCTAAGCAGCTCGCGATGCCGAAAGCGGAGGGTGAAGGAGAGGATGAGGATTCGGAACTGGCCCGCGTGATCCGTTACGCCAACCGTGTGCCGCTGTTGTATCAGCAGTCAGCCTGCTCGATGTTCAAAGCCGTGCTGAGCACGTCGTGGAAAAATTATGGCGTGACACAGTCGCGTGGCGCGCTTCCGGGTGGGCCGATGGTGATCTTTGTCCATATGGCCTCGGTCTGGGTTCCGTTCACGAGTGAATCCAAAGAAGCGATTGCCGATTACGACGAGATTCAGAAGGAAATTACGTTGGCCCTGCGCGAGTGCGGCAGGCGATTGGGACTCTTCCTGCGCCGGCGTGAACGGGCCGCGAGCGAGTATCGGCGGCGGAATATCTTTGAACTCTACATCGAAGAAGTCGTCGAGGCCTGCAATCGACTGAAGGGCGGAAAGCTGCTGAAGGAAAAACTCAAGGCGCAACTACGGAAAATCGCCACCTCTCGCACCGGCGGCATGAAGACCGACCAAGCTTTGGGCAAGACCGGCACGGGACCCGAAGGCTTACCCCATTCGATCATCGTCACGTCGGAGGGTGTAGAAGGCGAAGTCGAGCTGGCTTCTCAGGTCGAGGCCGATGCAGCGGCCACCGTTCCACCGGTTGATGCGGATCTGCTTGGCGATGAGAAATTGTCCGTAGGAGCAACCAAGAGCAGAGCGAAAAAAGCTCATCTAAGGGCCGATAAGACTCCGCAGAGCAAAGCGGCGCAGATGGGGCTTTTTGCTGAAAAGGGATCGTCTGGTAAAAAACCCATTCGAACGCGAACACAACCAGAGAAACCAAACAAACCCAAAAGACCAGCCAACGCTGCCGCCCCTCGAAGAAAGAAATAGGACTACCTATGACCACCAAACAGATAAAAACGACCGCGGTCGAAAATAAACTCATCGGTTTGGCCGACATCGTGATCACGGCTGCTGAACGGTCCAAGGACCCGACTATTGCGATTCCGATCCGCGCCCTCTCGAACGTGGCCTTCAACGAGCGCAAGGGCCTGATCGAGATGGGGAACAAGAAGCAGGCGCGGTCGTTCTTCAACGTCGGCATGGCCAAGAAGTTTATGCAGACGGTGCTCGTCGCCGACGCGCTGTTTGAATTGCAGCGGGCCGACCTCACCACCTCGCTTCGAGAAATTTACTACCGAACGAAACATACAATACAAGACTCACACGAAAACACCTTTGATACGCAAGACGAATCCGATCCTGTCATCGAAGACCTGGAAGTCTCGCTTGGCGCACTGCGCGAGGAGCTGCATGTCCGCGCCGAGAACAGCGGGAGCATCGTCGGGCCGGTCGTTTTCGGCGACGACGGCGACCGGGTGGACTGCGCTCGATTGGGCAAGGGCGGCTATTCGGTGCCGTCGATTGTCGAGCCGGAATATTTGGAGGTCCGTCGATGCACCGCCGACTTCCTGCTACTGGTCGAAAAAGGTACCCAGTGGAACCGGCTGTCGGAAGATAAATTCTGGCGGCGCTACAATTGCGTGCTGTTGACCGGTAACGGTCAGCCGCCGCGGGGTGTGCGTCGTCTGGCGCGCCGGCTCCATGAAGAATACAAGCTGCCGGTGTATGTCCTTGTCGATAACGATCCCTGGGGGTACTACATCTACTCGGTCATTAAGCAAGGCTCGATCAACCTGGCCTTCGAGAGCCAGCGCATGGCGATTCCGAAAGCGAAGTTCATGGGTTTGTCCAGCGCCGACCCGGAGCGCTATGGGTTGCCGCGCAACGTCGGCATCAAGCTGAATGAGAAGGATATCGCGCGCGCGAAGGAACTGATGAACTACCAATGGTTCCAGAAACCGGCTTGGCAGGTGGAAATCAAGCGGATGCTCACGAGTGGGCTGAAGTACGAACTCGACGCGCTGGCCAACAAGGACTTCCAATATCTGACGAAGAAGTATCTGCCGAGAAAACTCAAAGAGAAAGACTGGCTGGACTAGTGCTTCTTTGAACGATCACGCCACATGAGGCGACCCTTCCGGCTCTGCTGACTTCATCTGCATCTTCGCCTGCTCGGTAAAGCCAGCTCCAATACTACCCGTTGCGGCGTATCCGGTCAGCTTAGTTCGGCGGCAGCATCCAATAAAGTGTGCCGATTATAATCGGGGCCATCACATACGTGACAGTCTTGCCGAACGTATCATAGACGCCATAAATGAGAATTGCAGCCATCAAGCTGAAATACAGTTGTCCGATTCCCCGATAGCCGGCACTGTGTTCTGCCGCCAGGGCGAGGGCGGGTGACCCCAGGATCAGTCCGGCCGAGAGTGTTGCCAGTCGATTCATCACGGTCTCCTTCCAGTGAGAGTGAAGGCGCGACACATCATGTCCGAGCAGGTTGCCGCTACAGGCAAAACAAAGCCCTCGTGGTAGTGTACACCAGGAGAGCGTGGCGTTGTTCTGGAACGGCATTCTATGGTGGGATCAGCCGAGATTAGCAAAGAGTCACGGTACTCCTCTTTGTCTACAGGCAGTGAGCCATGCTGCGCCTTCCCGTCCTGGAAGTCAAACCAGCGGTTATCTGCGGTATCTGCATTGCCAAAAGGGTGACATCTCACGCTCTTCCCAAACTGTAACCGTCTGGATGCGTTGTCTTGCGCCGTCTTTTCAGCGGATGCTAAGATCTGTCATCCTGTTTTCTATGGAGTGATGAATGCCGAATATCACACTGTTGGTGTCGCCAAGCTGTGGAGCCTGCCCATCCGCAATAAGTTTGTGGAAGCAGTTGCGAGTGAAGTACAGCTTCTCTTATCGCGAGGTTGATATCACAACACCGGACGGTCAGGAACTCGCCAACCGCCATTCGGTTCGGGCAGTTCCGGCAACCATCATCGACGGGCGCCTCACCTTTGTCGGCGTGCCGGGCCGTGAGAGCGCGGAGAAGGCGCTACAACTCAAAATGAAACCCAGGGAAGGATAAGGGGCATGGACGAAGACGATTTCGAGCTCCCAGATCTTCCACGAATCGATAAGGGTCCGCCGCCCGATTGTCCGATCTGCGGCGATCCGATGCAGTTCATCGACGGTGACTGGGCCTGCGTGGATTGCAACGGGGAGTTGCTCGGCCCGGAAACAGGATAGTCGTGTCTCTCGTAGTTCGTCTCTCGTGAAGCGCAGACAATAACCAATGCGCTATTCAACTCTTCACGTTCGCTTCACGCTTCACGCTTCACGAAGCCCGCGTTAGATGCTTCGCGTCGTCACTGGTCGCTTTCATCCACAGCTCGAATCGGCGCTCCTTGACCACATTCAACGTGACAAAGCGAGCGATCCGTTCGCGCCGTTGGCCGTGCTTGTGCCCTCAAAGCCGTTAGTCGACCGGGTCCGGTGGTTTCTCGCCGTCGAAAAGGGCCTTTCGCTGCTCAACGTCCACCTGCTCACCTTTCACCAACTGGCGCTCCATCTTTCGAATGAGGCTCGACAGCGGGCAAGAACAGCTACACCGTTCCAGGTTGTGGATGAGCTGTTCTTTGAGCAATTGGTCCGCCATATCATGCGCAGCCGGCTCTCCAGCCTCGCGCCGCTCCAGCACATCGGCCATTCCTCAGGCACCTGGCGGGCCTTGTGGTCGACGATTCGAGATCTGAAGGACGCCCGGGTCGATCCAGCCGAGGCGTTGCGGGGGCTTGGTGAAGGGTACTTCGGCGAGGAAGACGCGGCATGGCTCCAGGCATTATTTTCTCTCCATGCAGCCGTGAAGGAAACCGGTAAGACCTTGCAGCTGGGGACACCTGACGACCTGGCCGAGTCGCTGATCCCATACGTGGCCGAGTCGCCGTTCATCACGACTCTGCGCCACGTGTTCTACTATGGGTTCTACGATCTGACCCAAGTGCAATTGTCCTTCTTCGAAGCCGTGAGCAAGGCGGCGCCCACAACCCTGTTCTTCCCGCTGGACGATCAGCCGACCTTTCAGTTTGCCCAGCGCTTCTTCGATCGATATATCCAGCCACTGGTTCCCGCACCGGACGCCATTGCTCGTCTCATGGAGACCCGTCCGGACGGGTCTCCCACTTCCCCTGCGGTATCCACATTGATCGTGCGGAGCGTGGTCGGGGTCGAAGAAGAGCTAGCCTCGACGTGTCGCCTGATCCTCGATCTGGTGGAAACCAACGGGTATCGATTCGAGGACATCGGAGTGGTCGTCCGTACGCTGGATCCTTATCGCTCCTCGCTACAATCTGTCTTCGATCGCCATCGTATCCCGTTCACCGCTCCGGTTGGGCGTCCATTGATCCATGAACCATTATGCAAAACCATTCATCAACTGGCATCGCTCCCTTTGAACGACTATTACCGTACGGCAATGCTGGATGTCGTCACCTCTCCGCTGTATTGGAGTCGCCACTGTGAGGAGTCCCCCGGTCATGTTCGGCCTGATCTCTGGAAACTCGTCGTACCTGCGCTGCACATTACTCGGGGAATTGAAGAATGGGCCCGTTTGGAAGCTGCCGGCCGTGCCGCCGTTGAAATTGCAGCCGGACAGGAGGAGGGTGGTGCTGCAGGCACGCTGGATGTACCGCCGCCGGTTGTTCGGCTGTTATGGCAAGTGGTGTCGCAGCTTCTCAGTGATTGCTCCGCGCTTCCCAGAAGCGGGACGGTAGGCCGGCTCGTCGACGCGTTCCAGCGGCTCATCGGACAGCATCTGCGACGGCCATCCGTCAATGGTGAGTCGCAATCGAACGCTCACGCGTCCCATCTTGCCCTCGTCTGGGACGCACTCGATCGTGTCTTCAGCACCATCACACAACTCGAGGCAATCGGCGACGAGCTGACATGGACTGAATTCGTCGAACTATTCATTCATACCCTGGATCTGATGACGGTCCCACTCATCGACACCGACCACCGGGGGGTGGAAGTACTCGATGTCATGGCAGCGCGGGGTGTGCCCTTCAAAGCGCTTTTCGTGCTCGGACTGAACGACAAGGTATTTCCTCGGTACATTCGGGAAGATCCCTTTTTGCGGGATCGGCATCGGCGTGTGTTTGATGCGACGATGGGATTCAAGATCGACGAAAAGTTGGGGGGATACGAGGAAGAAGCGGTCTTGTTTACCTTGCTCCAGCAAGCTGCGACTCAGCGACTCTATCTGTCGTTTCAGCGGGCGGACGATCAGGGACATGCGCTGGCTCCGTCACCCTATCTCGCAGAGGCAAACCGCCTCTGCGGTCTTGAGGAGGCACCGGTCGAAGCCATCCCTCGACGATTGACCGATCGAGTCGCGCAGCGTCCTGCTATCCGCGCACTTCTTCCACCCGAAGATCTTACCCTGTGGGTCGTCATAAACGGACAAGACGCCGCGCCGCTCTTGCAGGCCGTGGGGCGCGATGCAGAATCGTTCCGCCATGGGATGGCGGCGTTGAGTCAGCTTGAAGACGATAGCCCGACTCTCACTCCGTATGATGGAGTGACGGGGACATTGGACCCACACTGGTCGCGGGTGCTTGAGCAGGGCCTGGCTCCCACACCGGCTGAACGGTATGCCCGTTGTCCCTTTCAATACTTTGCCGCCGACGTCCTCCGCATCGAGCCGGTCCGAGTGCTGCCTGTGCAGGAACTGGATGCCGCGCTTATTGGGACCGTCTGTCATGCAGCGTTACGACGTTGCTACGAACAGCTGCTCCCGACGGGATGGCCGGTCGAACCAGTCACTGACGATACGATTGCCTGGTGCATCCACTCAGCCGTCGAGCAAACGGCTGCAGAGTACGAGGCCGTTGGTCGAACCGGCCACTATGTACTCTGGGAACTGGCGAAGGACATGATCGTCGCACTCGTCTCGTCGGCGGTCGATGCGGATCAAGAGGCTCAGGCCGAGGACCCGTTCATTCCGGTGGCGTTTGAAGTGGATGCGGAAGGCACAGTTCCTGATCTCATAGTAGGCGAGGCGGGACCACTGAAGATTCGCGGCCGGGTCGATCGGATCGACCGGCGGCCTGATTCCGATGACCTACGCATCATCGACTATAAGTTCAAAATTGGTTCGAGCATTAAGACGGAAGATCGCAATCTTGTGCAGTCAGCATTACGAGGATATCGGCTGCAGCCGCCGCTCTATGCCTGTCTGAATATTCCTGGCCAGCCGCCACCCAGTCATGTGCAATTGTTTTTCCTTGCCCCCCATTGGTCGACGCCCATCGCGCGATCGACGTTTAACGCTGCAATCTGGTCGTCGGAAGTCGGCAGTCGGATGCGCAAAACGTTGCGCACCTTGGCGGAGGGGATTCAGTTTGGGCGCTTTTTTATCTTGCCGGACAGTTATTGCGACATCTGTGAGTTTCGCGTCTGCTGCCGTCGTGAGCATACGCCGACGTGGTGGCGCGCCTACCGTGCACCCGAATCTAAAGCGCTCAGGACCCTGCGCACCCAGCGAGTCAAAGATGCGTAACGAGGATCAGATTCCAGACAGAAAGCAGCGCGAGCTGGCCGAAACCACGTTTGATCGGAACGTCGTGGTAGTCGCTGGCGCTGGGACGGGTAAGACGACGCTACTCGTCAATCGCTTGGTGCACCTCTTGATCAAAAATCCCGATCCGGTTCCGATCACGCAGATCGCGGCGTTGACGTTCACCAATAAGGCCGCAACGGAGATGAGGGTGCGGTTGCGCGAGCGCCTGACGACATTGGTGCGAGCAGATGACGACGATGCGCAATCATCAGATGGCGGCGCTGTATCGATGAACGAGTTGCGGACCAGATACAGTCTGACGACGGATGAGGTGGTCGCGCGGGCGGGAGCAGCGCTCCATGATATCGAGAAGGCCCAGATCGGTACCTTGCACGGCTTTGCCGCACATCTGCTGCGCCTGCATCCGTTGGAGAGCCTGGTCGACCCCGCCTTTCAGGAGGATGATGGATCTCGATTTGCGGAGCACTTCGCGGCGGCCTGGGATGTCTGGATCGATCACGAGCTGAGTCGTCGCGGGACGAACCACCGGATCTGGCGCACGCTGTTGCGGACGATCACGGTGGAAGATCTGCGGACCTTCGCCTGCGCCCTTTGTAGCGAGTTGGTCGATGTGCCCAGGCTTTCCGAACAGCTGGATCCCGGCCAATCCGACTCGATGGTGACGGCGTGGCTCGCCGAGATGCGCGACCAGGCGCAGGTTCTGTTAGACACGCACGATCGTCCGAAGCGTCGGAAAGTCGAGCAGATGCTTGCTGCTGCGGTCACCCTCTTGGGCCTGCTCATCGAACAGGGCCAGGGGGTACAGCGCGAACTTCCCGAGTCCGGCAGAGATGTATTGCTGAAAGATCTTGGAAATCTCGTGGCAGGATGGAAACCATCTGACTTCGAAGAAGCATCAAAAATCATCAAAATATCTCAGCAATGTCTTGCAGTTGACCATCTATTCTTCGAGCATATGTTGAAGCTAGTTTCTCCCCTCGTTTCAGAGATTCGCAGGTCATTTATCCAGAAGGGATGGCTGTCCTTTGATGGACTCCTTGCACGAGCGCGTACGCTGCTTCGCGATCATCCAAGTGTGCGGGAACGAGTGAAGCAGGAGTACCGGGCGGTCCTTGTCGATGAATTTCAAGATACTGATCCAGTCCAATACGAGATCATTCTGGCCGTCACTGAGCGTCTGGGGCAACAGGCTACGAACTGGAAAGAGATGGCGCTGGAACCGGGCAAGCTTTTTATCGTGGGAGACCCTAAACAGTCGATCTATGCCTTTCGACGTGCCGACATCGAAGCCTTCGACCGCGTCGTGCAGAAAATAGAGGCAGATCAGGGAATCGTGCAGACCTTGACGACGAACTTCCGAAGCGATGCCGCTGTCCTGGGGCCGGTCAACGATGTATTCGATCGGTTATTCAAGCATCGTCCGCATGTGCAGCCGGCCAATGTTCGACTGGGGGTACACCCTCATCGACGCCCCGCCGGCCACGATCCGGGTGTGCGACTTCACCTCGTGACCGCCCCAACTTCGGATGAACCCTTTGATGCAGCCGGAGCAACCAGGGCCGAAGCTGAAGTCCTGGCTCGGTTGCTTCACGAAGACATTCTGAAACGCCCCTTGCTCAAGCCGGGCCACGTGGCACTCCTGTTTCGCAAGCTGACGCAGGCCGACACTTACCTCGATGCCTTGCGGCGCTATGGCATTTCCTACGTCATAGAGGGGGAGAAACATTTCTATCGGCGGCAGGAGGTGATCGACCTCGTCAATGTGCTGCGCGTGCTCGACAACCCGCACGATGAAGTCGCGCTTGTCGGCGTCCTGCGTTCGCCGCTGGGCGGGCTGACCGATCGTGAGCTGTATGACCTGCGCCAAGCCGGGTTCTTCGATTACCGACAACACGCGCGGCTTGAATCGTGGTCCCATCCCTGTTCGACGGCGGTTCATCGGCTCTACCGGCATCTTGCCCAACTCCATCATGAGGTCGCAGTCCTGCCGCTGGCTGATGCGATCCAACTGGTTTTCGATCAGCTGCCCATTCTGGAACTTGCCGCCGCCTCGCTCCATGCGGAACAGGCCGTCGCCAATTTGCTCAAAACCAAACAGACGGCAGCGGCCCTGTTGGATCGACCGCACCTCACGTTGAGCGGATTGGTCGATCTCATGATCGCGAGGCTGGAGGAACAGCCGGACGATGCCGAGAGCCCGCTGGTGGAAGAGTCGTTGGAGGCGATCCAAGTGCTGACGATTCACAAGGCCAAGGGGTTGGAATTTCCCATCGTGGTTTTGCCTGGCCTTCATCAGGGAACCGGACGGGAACGCTCTGTCCCGATGGTGTCCTATGACTGGTCGAGCGGACGGTATGGCCTCTCGCTTGGCAATCGCCACACGTTTGGGTCCCTGTTCATCCATGAAAAGCTGAAGATGCGCGAAGAAGCCGAGCGGCGGCGCGTACTCTATGTCGGCATGACGCGTGCGAAAGAACTGCTGCTGCTCTCAGGTGGCATCACGGCTCATCCCGGCGGCGAAACCGTCATGGAACTCTTGCGAGATATCGGAGAAGGTGAGGTAGGGGTGGCCACGACCAAGGCTATCACCATCGGCGCCAGTGCGATCCCGCATCTCGTGGTTGAAGCACCGGAGCGGAAACTCCCGCGCCGTTCGACTGTGTCCATGTCCGCGATTTCCACGATCGATCCTGCTTCAGTAGCCGAGCTCTGGCAAGAGCGAGCCTCTGCATGGATGCAGGCTCGTGCCACTCCACGACAGATGACGCCCACAGGCATGAATAGGCGGGATGAACCAGTGATGCTTTGTCCTGCGCCATCCGGGGGAGATCCCGAAGTCAGTCGTCTGGTCGGCGTCCTGGCCCATCGCCTTCTGGAACGATGGGATTTCGCGAACGATCCTGCGCGCTTTGCCGATCATATTGAGGCCGCGGTCCAGACATCTCTCGCGGGAAACCAGCAAGATCTGGCTTGTGCCGTGACGGAATCACTCCGAGAACTGTTTACGCTGTTCGGACGATCGGACATCTATGCCAGGCTTCGGACAGCGACGATTCTCGGCCGAGAGATTCCGTTCATGATGCCCTGGGGGAAGAGTCAGGTCATGGAGGGGGTCATCGATGTCATGTACAGTCTTGACGAGATGATCTGGATTGCCGACTACAAGACGGATGCCGTCAGGCCCGATCAAGCGCCGGCTCGCGCCGAACGTTACAGGACACAAAGCGAGGTGTATAAAGCGGTCGCGAAACACAGTCTGGGGATTGAAGAGGTTCGTTTCCACTGTCTATTCTTACGATGCGCCACGGCGGTAGAGCTATGAAGGAGAGAGCCATGGAAGGGTGGGTGCAGGTCCTGATGATTGCCGGGATGCTGTCAGGTTGCGCGAGTCACAAAGCCCCTCCGATGACCATCCTCACATCCCAGTCCGGAACCTCAACTAAGGTCGCGCCGTACATGGACGAAGGTGATCGACCATTTCAGGCGAAGGATTTGGCCGTCGTCGGTCAGGCCTATCAATCTGACGTTGGGATACCACGGGATTTGGCTGAAGCCCATGACACCGTGGCTGTGATCCTCGACCGCATGGGCAATGGGGACGAGGCCAAGAAATATTACGTCACGGCAGCCAATCTGGCTCCGGTGCGCAAGGTGTTTTGGGAATCTCCGCCCTTCAGGGAGTCCGGCCTCAACGATAATCTTCGCCGGAAATCCCACTTGGACCTCGCGTTTGGCACGCAATTTTAATCATGTCCTGGCGTCACGTGCATGAACTATCGCCTGAGGCCTTCGTCCGGCTTGTGCAACAGGCGATCGCCGACTTACCTCCTCCCTATGCCAAGCTGATGGACACAATTGCCGTTGTGGTGGAAGACGAGCCGTCACGTGAAGTCCTGGACGCGCTTGATCTCGATAGTGAGGATGATCTCCTGGGGCTGTACCAGGGCCAGTCGTTGACGGGCGACTCATTTTTCACGGCGGGTGGGGCGCAACCGGCGCGGATTTCGATCTACCGCGGGCCGATTCTTCGTCAGTGTGAAAGTCCGGAAGAAGTGGTGCAGGAAGTCTACGACACAGTGGTTCACGAATTAGGACACCACGTCGGCCTTGACGATGATGAGATGCCGTACTGAATAAAAGACGAATGTTAAATGTTGAATTGTGAATGTTGAGTGGACTCTGAAAACCTGCACCAGAATTCAACACTCAAAATTCAACATTCAACATTTCATAACTCCCCCTTGGTAGTGTGCGCCTTGAGCCCGGTCTTCTGAAAGCCCCACACCAACATGAAGATCCCGAGCAGCACCATCGGCGCCGACAGGAGTTGCCCCATGGTGATCGGACCGAGCACGAATCCCATGTGCTGGTCCGGCTCTCGAAATAGTTCTACGATCAAACGGCAGATGCCGTAGCCGGTAAGAAAGCTCCAGAAGATTGTCCCGGGTGGCGTCACCCATCTTCCGATCACCCACAGTGTCGTAAAGAGCAACAGGCCTTCAAGCCCGGCTTCGTAAAGCTGAGAGGGATGTCGGCAGACGGGACCGCCGGCGGGGAACACCATGCACCAATCCACATCCGTCGCCCGTCCATAGAGTTCGCCGTTGATAAAGTTTCCCAGTCTGCCGAACCCGAGTCCGATCGGGGTGACGGATGCCGCCAGGTCTGCGATGGTATAGACGGGAAGCCCACGCCGTTTGCTGAACCAGACCAGCGCGATGATCGTGCCGATGAGGCCGCCATGGAACGACATGCCGCCTTCCCACACGGCAAAAATTTCCAAGGGATGCTGCGCGTAGTAGGGGAAGTTGTAGAACAGCGTGTAGCCGATCCGCCCGCCGATAAACACGCCGAAAGCCGCGAAGACCACCATGTCGTAAATTTGGTCGGGTCCGAGAGGCAGGTCCTTGGCCGCCGCTTTTCGCTTGATGAGCAGGTAGGCGGCGGTGAGTCCGATCAAGTACATCAACCCATACCAACGGAACTGCAACGGGCCGAACTCAAAAAAGACGGGATTGATATTGGGATAGGGAAGTGCGGCAAAGGAGCCCATGCTGTCTCCGTATTCGCGTATGCGGCGGATAATATGGGAGAAGGCAACTCTTTGCAAGCCGACGAGTCGGCTGTATTCAACCCGTTCATTAGTCTCTTCAAAGTGGCTTCAGAAGCCACTTAGCCGGTGTGATACCAAAGTACTGTTGGATTTCTGAAACGACTGTGTTGTGGATTGTTGAAAAAACGAGACCATTTATTAATCGAACTTAATCGAAGAGTGGAGAGAACGGATGTTTCGGCCATATTCTTGCGCATGGGAGTCTGGCACGCTTGATGCTGTTACTGCATATAAAAGAAGAGACACAGACCAGAGGCCTCTTCATAACACTTACTGCACACTCAAAAAGGAGGTTCACCATGTCGGAGCAAGGGAAACAAGTTGCCAAGGTTGCGGCGATGATTGCCGGTGGAGCGGTCATTGGAGCGGGGATCGGACTTCTGTTCGCGCCTCAGACCGGGTCGGAGACTCGCCGGGATATCAGCCGCTATGCCAGGAAGGCCCAAGTGCAAGCCACGCGCTGGAGCCGCTCGGTGCAGTCCGGTGTGAAAGAAGTCATGGATCGAAGCCGTGGACTAGTTCAGCGCCGCGATGCCAAGCCGATGATCGAAGCGGCGTAAGCTTGGCAGTGAAACAGGCTGAGGTTGAGGCTAAGGCTGAGTGAATAGTTTCCGATACGTGCTCAACCTTGACCTTAGCCTGAACCTCATGAATCTTCCCGCAGCATGCGGCCTGTTGCCGACACGGCACAGGCTGTCTGCGTTTTTAAGGTCGTGACGAGTGACGCATTACGCGTGACAGGTAGCAAGCGAGAGAGTTTATTCGATTAACTCCTGAACGCCCCAACATACGTCCCACTCCACCCCTCGTCACTAGTCACCCGTCACGCGTTACTTCTTCCTCTGCTTGAATACTCCGGACCTCGATGCTAGCGTTCCGCCGTGCTTGCTTTCTGAGCACAGGCTGACCAAAAAGTTCTCCAACAAGGCCGCGATGAGAGAACGCGGATGGAAGGCTTTTTTGCGAGCCTGTTATGCCGGAGTGGCGGAATTGGCAGACGCAAAAAATCCTATCTAAAGGGGATTGCTCAAGGCATTGACGATGTGAGTAATCTCCCCCGTCATTCCTGCCTGATCGCGATCCCAATCATTCCCTCCTGCCAATCTCTCTCTATTGCTTTTCCGTCCATCTTCTCGCTATTTTTAACACTGGAATAACACGGAGCAGGGGGCGAGGGGCGACTCCGGTCTCTTGCCTCAGCTGCAGCTGCGAGGAGGTAAGGACCTGTGCGATCTAATTACATGAGCCCTCCCGGCGTGGTTCAGGAGTGGTTCACCCAAAGAGCGGTAGGCATGACACGGCTCATCCCCATGTTCCTGCTCGGTTGTGTGCTCGTGATGGCACAGCCCGCTCAGGCGCTATTCTTGGACTCGGCGTCCCAGAGCGGTATGGTGACACGTTTCTATGATGGGCACATGAACTATCGGGATACAGCCTCTCAGCGTGGTCCAGCTTGGCAATTTTACGGCACCTATGGCACGGCGAGCGGGGGCGGATTTTCCGGCGGATTGAACCAAGGATTGAATACCGGCAACGACTACCACCTCAGATTTTACGGTCTCGGACGCCAGCATCAGTTGGCGGAATTGGCACTACAACTGACGCGGACCCATCGATTGTTGTTGGACGTGCTAGACAGAGAGGCGCACCGAGAACAGACCGTTGATGATATAACGAATGCCCTATTGCAGCAGTGGCACGACGAAGGGGCTCAGTCTCGGATTGACTGGGAGAGACAATGCCCTGAGCAGGCTGCTTGGGTCCGAGCGCACGTGCAATTATTTGGGCCGGATTCCACGGAGGCACTCACAGCCCGTCTTCAGGCGGTTAGCGACTGCCCTCCAGGCCGCTAGTGCGCCAGCCTGAGACTGGGATCGAACCAGCGATCTGCGGTTTACAGGCTGGCGAGAACTGCTTAGGGTCTCGCTGAATCGCGGACTTGGAATGGCAGATTGCGGCACTGCGCGGCAGATCATTCGCAACACCCGCAACCAGCATGAGGGATTAGTTCCAGGATATGACGGGGGGCTGGGGCGACTCGGCATCCGGTTAGCGCTACTGCACCGCCGAGCAACTTCAAGAGCTTACAAGAGGGGTCGAAACGGTTTTGGGACCTCGCCAGTCGACAACGATTTTCGGAGTGTGTAGCAAGGTGATCCATCGCCTCGGTATTTAGGGATATCTAGGTCCGGTAAACGCGACCTTCAGGGGCTGGTTGTCTGGAGGGTCTCTACATACTGGAGAAGTCGCTTTTTATCCCCACTCGGTAAGCTGATGAATTCCAGGCCACACTGCTGTTGGATGGTCCAGCGAACCGCTGCTATCTCGACCATCAGTGGTGTGGGCAGCTCTTGGTGATCAAGCAGATAGAGCTGCAGCTCCACATGGTCGCCTGTTCGTACGTTCGTCTGGCTCGCCACTGTGCAGCCCCCCGCCGACAGATCACAGCCGGTGCCGTCGCCAATCATTACTCCATCTCGTACGAAGGAAATCGGGAATTGAATCAAAAAGCGCGGGAACTGCCGTCGTTCGTCCACCATCATGGTCCTCCCTATCCGCGTCAGGACACGATCCAGCGTCGCTCCCAGGGTGTCCAGCGCGAGGCCTTTTTCGAGGAATTCGGCCGCGCCCAACTTCCGGGCCTGCCGCTCTCTCTCTTCCGTTCCAAACCCTGTCAGGATGATGACCAGTGCGTTTGGATCGAGAGTCCGAATCTCCCTGAGCACGGCCATACCCCCCATATCAGGTATTATGAAATCCAAAATCGTCACATGCGGTCGCTCCTGTTGGAACAGTTTCAACCCCGTTCGGCCATTTACCGCCAGGACTACCTCGTGTCCCTTGTGATGGAGAACATTGTCGATTAGATCCAAAATGCCTATCTCATCATCGATCACAAGAATTTTGGCCATCGCACTGACCCTTTCTACGGGCATCTGTTCCCAGCCCGTTAGTCAACACCCTTGGGGGTCTCTGGTCACAGCGATGGATCCCCATGATATGCAACTCTTTGTGAAGAAAGGTACCCAGGAACAACTGAGTAATCGAAATGCTTCAAAAAGCAAGCAAAACGCTTCAAAAAGCAAGGGGGCCGAAATGCCATAGACTGAAAGGCTCGATAGGAAAAGCCTAAACCAGCGTTTACAGTCCTTACGCCTTGCCTGTTCCAATTCCACTCCCTAATTCTAAATCATTCCAGCCCACTCCAGCTAAAATTCTGGTTTCGCGGCACAATGGAGTTCCTCCAACTTGGTGGACATCCCTTGGGCATAATCAAGCCAAGGAGGAACTTCAGGCGATCTCCATCGAGTCCTTCGGACATGGAAATCCCCTCTTTGGAGGTTCGAGAACAAGGCTCGCTGAATGGGTAATCCGGTGGCCCAAGACGAAAAACCGATACTTAGCCGCCGGCCCAACCGAAGGTTGGTATGGAGCTGGCGAGAGGAATCGAACCTCCAACCTGCGGTTTACAAAACCGCTGCTCTGCCGATTGAGCTACGCCAGCCCGCTTGTGATCTGAAATAACAGAACGCCAAGTTTCGTTCGCACAGTACCAATAGGCCGAAGAGCCTGTCAAGAAATGCCGTGTCTCAGACTCAACTTCTTCCCGATAGAGTATGGTTTGCATTGACTACGGCAGGTCATTATCCTAGACCTTCGTTTGATCTTCAGATTCCCAGGGAATCACCGATGAGCCAGGTACACATTCTCGTCATTGACGACTTTCCAGAAGTACTGCTGTCAATCCTGACGCATCCCGCGTTGATCTAGTATCAGCATTGCGCATTTCTCCTGATTTCACTCGCCTTTCATGACGGATCGTAGAGCACGGTCTTTGCTGAACCTCCCTAGCCGCGCACCTTTTTCTATCACGATACAGTCAGCTGCTTCTCTTGGTCGTCGTCTGGATTGCTGCGCGCCCGCTGGCGCTCGGAGAGCCGTCTCGGCCAGCTGACCGGCGAGTGAACCACTGGTGCACAGCGGACCAGTACGCACTGCTGGGTGGCCAGTGCGTTGTTACTCTTCGAGCCGCGCGTACGGCGAATCAGAGGCTACCGCCATCTGCCCCTGTTGTGCGAAGCCCTTCAGACGGAGATCGGGAGGGCTGGGAAATTGAAGGTTTTCACCGTGACATGAACACAACATCGGAGCCGCTTCGGAATTTTAACAAAAACTGGGAATAACTGCGCAGCCATGGTATCTAAATTTATCGGCGCCGACTATCAATCAACAAAGGAGAGCGTGATGCAGATCACAGAACGACCGGTCCCTAATGGAGTCGTTTTAGAGATCACGGGCGATCTCACCTTTACCAACCAAGAGCAGTTTACTGCTGCGGTCGAGGCTGTCCGACAAAAAGGATGCCGCTATCTCATTCTGAACATGGCCGACGTACGGTTCGTCGATAGTTCCGGGCTGGGAATGCTTGCGTTGGTTTCACAGAATTTCAAACTAAACCAGGGCAAAGTCAGCATGTTGAAGCCGCAATGCTATGTGCGGGAAATCATGAACCTCGCGAATATCCCGAAGCTCATCCCCGTGTACGACAACGAGCCGGATGCGTTGGCGGGGAATCAACAGGCGGCCTAGCAGGATGTTGAAAAAGTCGTCTTTCTCACCCACCCAACCCCGGCGCGCCGGGGCGCT
>SPAW01000070.1 GCA_005239465.1 Nitrospira sp.
AATAGATCTGCTGAAGGACCACCAGCAGGCCGACGAAACGGAGGCCGAGCATCACCAGGGGCGAGTGGCGAGAGGTGGCAATGATCGAGTAGACAATGATAGCACCGCCCGCTACAAGGGCTGTCACCAACACCACGCCCAGGGTGGTGCTTCTGACTCGCTCCGCTTGGGTTAGGTCTCCCTTGCCCCGCTGAAGGGGGAGTTCACGACTGAGCGCATTGACAATCCCCAGTTGAGAGTAGGCGGCGTACAGCAGGATCAACTGCAACCCGTTCCAGATCCCGTAGTTCGTCGGACCCAAGAACCTGGCGATGGCAAACCCGCCAACAAAGAGGGCACACTGGGCTAAGACAACCCTGGTAGTGTACCGGACGGTATCCTGGATCACCTGCTCTTTGATCCCCATCAGCTCAGCTCCGACTCCCGTCAAAGAGAAGTTGTACCGGAAACGGGACGAGCATTTGAGTCCACCACTGGCCTCGGTTGTGCCTGGGGGAGATTCACACGGAGACCATGACCTCTGCAATCCTCCTCGCCCCCTGTCCATCCAACAACCGCTGCCCCGCCGCAATCATCCGGGCACGGGTGTCCTTGTCCACCAGTAGCATCTTGACGGCTTCCCTTACACGGTCTCGTAGCCGGGCCTCGCCTACACAGCCCCCCGTGTACACGACCCCTTCCGCAACGAGTGCCCGCATGCTGGCAACTTGATTATCTGCCACCTGTACCGCCACCGTTGGCGTGCCGGCTGCTGCCAGCTCATACAGGGTTTGCCCTCCGGCCGAGATCGCTAGGTCTGCCTGCAGCATGAGATCCCGGATCGAGTCTGGACTGCGAATCAGCCGTACTGGCCGGCGGCAACCATTTGCTGTCGCCTGTATCTCGGTCCGATTTTTGAAAAATGGGCCGACGATGGCGGTCACGGTGAACTCGCCAGGCAGATCGTCCAGCACGCTCAGCAACATTGGCATCAGGTTGTGGGGATCCGCACCGCCAAGGGTGACCAACACATTCCCCGAGGTCTGCTGCACCGTTCGAGGTGGTGTGTCCCAAAACTCGGGATGCAATAGGGCGTACCGTGGACCCAGCAAAAAGCGAGTGTCCCCCGACGAGGAGCGGTAGGGCAAGTGCAATGCATGGGCACCGCCGTTAACCACGAGCTGACAAGGAAAAGGGTGGCGAGCGAGATCATCAACGGCCACGACGAACAACCCCGTTGCCCGCAGCAGCCCCAGGTAGTCGGCATCCGCATGGTACGAGTCTACAACCATAGCATCGCACTGATGCCGAACAGCCTTCTCCAGCGTCCTTTTCAAATTCTCCGTACCGCCCGACTCGAGCCCCTCCAGCCTATCAGCTTCGAACCCAAAGGCTCTGACGCGACTCTGCACCGCGCGGACCCTATTGGTCAAGAAGATGCACCTGGCGTCGAATCGACGTAGGGCCGAGGCGAGCGAGAGACACCGTTGCAGATGACCGAGCCCGATATCCGGACCAGCGTCCACACGGAAGAGCACACTGCGTCTGGGCATCCTTGCCCCGCCTGAATCAACCGGGCTCCTGTGCCCCATTTGTCCGGGCTCCTGCGCTTGCTTTCCCCCCATAGACCATTTCGCAAGCGTCCACGCCTTCGAATTGTGTGTATCCTTGCAAGACGAATCCAGCCCGCTCAAACGCTGCCACGGAAGCAGGATTATCACGCCTGATGTGAGCGATGACGCGATGCACAGGCTCGGTTCCCAAGAGGAGATCCGATGCGCTCTTGATTGCTGCTGTGCCATAGCCCTTACCCCGCTCATTGCTGTCAATACTGACACTGATTGTGGCCTCTTGGTTGACCAAATCGAAGCGGACATATCCCGCATCGCGCCCTTGAGCATTTGCCACCATGAAGATGCGACTGTGTGGATCAGTTAACCTACGAGCGAACCAGCCCTTATGCTCTTCGTAAGGAATGTAGCGCGTATTGAAGGAGGCCTCACGAGTAGCTTGCTCGTTTCGCCACTCCCAAACAGTTCGGCAATCTTGGAGTGTGGCGGGACGCACCGTGACTCGATTCGACATCGGCTCAGGCAAAGTCCTCTCTCTGGATGGCAGACTCAGCCGCTATCTTCCGGCGGGCACGCTTACCAAGGATTTCCTGAAGCTGCTTAGGTTCCAGGCCAGGTTTCAGGTTGCCACATCGTAAAACTGAAACGTTCTCTCTCGTAATTTCCTCTCCCGGTGCGATGTCCCTCACGGCAAATATGCTCCGCCGGGCAAATTCTCTCAACTCCGCCTCAACCGGATGCATTACCTTTTCCCCATTACCCAACACCTTCTCCGCTTCTCGCAGCTTCTGGACCATCACGTGCAGCTCCGCGGGTTCGAGGGCAAAGCGATGGTCTGGTCCTAGGAGTTGATTGCTTAGTGTAAAGTGCTTCTCGATCAGATTTGCTCCGACAGCCACTGCCGCGAGAGGGGCGACCAGAGGGTCGCGAGAGTGATCCGATAGTCCCACTGGCACGCCAAAGATTGACTTCATGGTTGCCACCGCCCGGACGTTGAGCGATTCTAGAGGCGCAGGGTAGGCAGCCGTACATTGCATCAAGATGAGACCATCGTTCCCTGTTCGGCGAAACTCTTGAACGGTCTCCGCCACTTCATCCAAATTGGCGGCCCCGGTCGAGATGATCACTGGCTTGCCCTTTGCTGCTACATACTGGACGAGCGGAATGTGGGTCATCTCATACGAAGCGATTTTAAAAGCCTCAACGTGTGGGTCGAGGCGATCGGCTGATTCCTCGTCGAACACTGAGGCCAGGAAAAGAACCTTTTTCTCTTTGCAGTAGGCTGCCAGTTCGGGCAGCCATTCGTAGGGTAACTCCAGATCGGCGACGATGTCATAGATAGGCTTGGGCATCTTCAGGTACTCACTTATGCCGGCGCTCTTGGGATAGAGCCTGTTGGCGCGGAAGACCTGGAACTTCACGGCATCGGCACCAGCCGAAGCAGCGACATCTATAAGTCTCCTTGCCTGCTCGAGATTGCGGTTGTGATTACTACCAGCCTCGGCAATGATAAAACAAGGCTCCCCGTCGCTAATCCAGTGGTTGCCAATGGACACCCCCCGGACCATCAACCCGCCTCCAATGCCTTCTGCTGCACGTGCTTGTTGATCTCCAATAACTCTGGTGTTCGATCCAACAGAACCAGTACCTCCCGCCAGGACACACTATCATCATTGCCCAGCGCGCTATACACGGCTCGAACGAATTCTAGATCCTCCTCTGTATCGACCGTCCAACGCATCCATGAGTTATCCCGCTCATCTGTCACACTGATTAGGTCAAAGCTATCGGGGTTTTCGTATATGTATGGAAAGACGTGGGTGCGTTGGTAGAATTTTCCCGCCTGCCGCCAGGCACGCTCTAACGCCGTAAACGATGCCACTTCCACATCCATCCCCTTGGGATAGGTGCGCTGCAAAGTATTGGCGGCGAAGTCGGCCTTGGGGTAAACCTCGAG
Organism: Nitrospira sp.; assembly: GCA_005239465.1. Classification (GTDB taxonomy): domain Bacteria; phylum Nitrospirota; class Nitrospiria; order Nitrospirales; family Nitrospiraceae; genus Nitrospira_D. The sequence goes on from SPAW01000070.1 coordinate 3,508, forward strand.
GAAGGCAGTGATGACCCTGTCTATGATCTCTGGCTCGATCAAGGGACAGTCAGCGGTGATACGAATAACCACATCTGCGTTGAAGGCCCTTGCCGCCTTGTAGAACCTGCTCAGAACGTCCTCGTCATCACCACGGAAGGCATCCACCCCCAGCGCACGAGCTTGCTCTATGATAACATCATCGCTCACCGACGTGCTGGTGGCCACGACAATCGCCCGGACTGTCTTGGCCAGGCGGGCGCGATTTACCACCCGCGCCAACATCGTCTGCCCCCCGATGTCCATCAGTACCTTGCCTGGCAAACGCGTCGAGCCCATGCGGGCCTGGATGATGATAACGGGTTTCATTCCTTCGCTCAGGACTTCTGGTGCATCTTCTCGAACAATCAGATTGTTATATCATCCCATCCCTGTTCACGCGTGAGCATGCCGTGCTCGAGCAGCTTTAGTTCGCGGAATATCTCCTGCTAGAGTCAATCATGGTCGCACTTGAACAGCGCACGCGGCTAGCCGCGATAAGGGATCTCGACCGTCTCTTCGGCAAAATACTCGATGCACAGTACATATCGCCGCGAACAACGTACAATCTCTGCGGTGACAATAGGTAGCGTGCCGTTGGGTTGATGAATGAGCACTTCAGCGGTAAAGTCGAGATCAAGCCGACTGTCTCGAAACGGCAGATTGCGTGCTGGTGACCTAATTGCGTTGACGCTGGGCAGATTGGTGCGTAGTCACCCAAGTGCGCGTTTGTTGATATCAACCCAGTAGGTTTCGCCCAGAGAAGTCAGTTTGCAAACCCACTGTAAGTTCGCCCCGACATTACACCCAACCTCTAGGACGCTTCCAACCGACTTACGTCCGAGTCCAGTCACTTCACTCCGTCATGTTCATGCGCCGATTTCTGCGATGTCACAGCCTGACGTTTATGCCACGTTCCCGAAGAAAACGCTTGGCTTCCAAGGGAGTTTGCTGGGTAAAGTGAAAGATGCTGGCTGCTGCAACGGCCGAGGCTTTGCCCTGGATTATTGCCGACGCCATATGCTCATAGTTCCCAGCGCCGCCGGATGCGATCACAGGTATAGAGACTGCATCGCTCACATCCCTTATCAGCTTGACATCGTAGCCCGTCATGGTCCCATCGCGGTCGATTGACGTGAGTAGGATCTCTCCCGCCCCCAGTACTTCAACCTCTCTAGCGACGGTCACGGGATCCTTCCCTGTCGCCTGAGTCCCCGAATGCGTAAACACCTCGTATTGGCCGTTAGGTAGTTTCTTCGCATCAATTGAAGCAATTGCACATTGGGAGCCATACGTATCTGCCACCAACCGAATAAGATCTGGAGCTTGGATCGCTGCCGTATTTATCGCGACCTTATCAGCACCGACTTGCAGAAGGCGCCCCACATCATCTATTCTTCGTACTCCTCCGCCCACTGTTAGCGGTATAAAACACTCATCGGCGATTTCATCGACAGTCTCGAAATCGGGAGGGCGCCCCTCGCTTGTGGCGCTGATGTCGAGGAACACCAATTCATCAACCTCACGCATGTTGTAGACCTTGATGGCTTGCATGACGCTGCCTATCGGCCGCCAGCTATCGAAGCGAACCCCCTTTACCAAGCCGAAGTCCTTGAAAAGCAAGGTTGGCATGACGCGAACCTTCAACATGCCGGATTCTTACAGCGCGAGAAAATTCCGGATCACTTGAAATCCAAGCCGCTGGCTCTTTTCGGGATGAAACTGTACGCCAAGAATGTTATCTCTCCCAACCGCTGAAACAACGCCGCCGCAGTAGGGCGTGCGTGCAATAACGTCTCGCTCATTAGGGCACAACAAGTGGTAACTGTGCACAAAGTAATAGTCCGTGCCAGACGGTATTCCACTAAATAGTGGCGAGGCTCGAGTGAAAATAACTTCGTTCCACCCCACGTGCGGTATGCGCACGTTGTGGCCATCAGGCTGAAGACGCTTCACCTCACCCTCAATCCAACCGAGACCATCGGTTTCTTCGCCCTCCCATCCCTTCGTGGCTAGAAGCTGCATGCCAAGGCAGATTCCAAGGAAAGGGATGCCCTTCCCGATCACCTGGGCGGTAAGAAGCTCGTCAAGCCCACGTTCGCGAATGTTCCGCATTCCAATGGCAAAAGCGCCGACTCCGGGTAGGACGATATAGTTCGCTACCTCAAGCTCATGCGCTTTGTTGGTAATCACTGGACTTCCACCACACTCTTCCACAGCACGGGTAACTGAACCCAGATTTCCCATACCATAGTCGACGATCGCCACTTTCTTCATGGACTATACTTCTATCTTCATGCGTTGTCAGAGCCGATCTTGGCCGGATGGCCGGTCCTGCTGGAAGAGAAGTCGGCAGCGGGTGTGGGCGAATCAACGTTGTCGTAATTGATTTTGGTAAGGTTGCCGTCCTTATCCTTTACCAATTTCCCCCTCGAATCGCAGACGAACAGCTTCTTGTTTGTAAACCGGTCACAGACTTTGATGAATTCTTCCAACGTCATATCGATATCCTTGAGTATCTCCTCGAGAGGGCATCCAAGGTACACCCAAGGGAATTTGCCATCGTGGATTTCTACCAACCTGATGGCATCCTGCCTCGAAAGGCGGCCACGACGAATATGCAGGGAGGCCCAATCCGTCGCTCTCCCGAAGGCGTACTTCAGAAACTTGAAATAGTCATGTATGCCCATCTGGCAGTTGTCCAGGTTCTCGTAGTTCACTAAGGACCCCTCCACTGTCTTGTGGTACGTTTCGAAGCCATGTGCCTGGGCCAACAGGGCATTCTGATGACCGTCCCAGGGTACATAGTAGCCTAAGAAGAGGCCTGTGACACCCACTCGCTTGAGATCTTCGTCTGATGGGTAGGCATACTGGATCAGGTGTTTTGGTTCAATGCCGGCTTGTCCAATCAGATCGGACACTCTCAGGCCTAAGAGTCCTCCGAACTCCTCTAGCCATCGCCGCGTCAGCGTATTATTCTCGGCCGCACCGGCAGGGCCGCCATACTCGTTTTGCGAGTTTTCGCCCCAAATGATGAGAGGAATATTGCATTGCACCGCGATACGAACCGGAATTGTAAAGATCGTCACATGCTCTGGCCACGAAATATCCCCTATCTGGGTCAGAGCTAAACGATTAATTTTTCGCCGAATCACTGGGTTTGCCGTCGCCTCGATGTAATCAACCCCGAGATTTTTGAGATTCTCGATATTACGCCGCCCTATGTTAGATAACTTGTCAGTCGTCGCTGTGACGCACAAGGGGTTCATTCCTAGTTCTAGCATACGCAGGGTCTGGAAGTGGCTATCCTTCCCTCCACTGACTGGAATCACACAATCATAGTTGCTACCACTTTTTGAACGGTAACGCTCGAGTATGCAAAGCAATTCATCACTGCGAGCGTTCCAGTCAATGTCTCTTCGCCGTTCAAAAGAACGGCATGCACTGCAGATCCCCTCCTCATCAATGAACAGGTCGGGTTTCGTTTCCGGCATAACGCAACGTCTGCAGTACCTCATGTATATGGTCATAATGGTATCCTCCCTCTGATCCATTCAGACCGCATAGTAGGCAATGACCTTCCGCACGGCCCCCACAACATCATCGACATCAGTCTGCCGCATGCGCGGGAAGAGGGGAAGCGTCAGCACCCTCTGGTAGAACCGCTCGGCAACGGGATAATCCCCCTCCCGGTAGCCAAAGGTCCGACGGTAGTAAGGATGGAGGTGGATCGGGATATGGTGGACATTCACCCCGATGTTCTCGGCCACGAGCGCATCGAAGATCTTCGCTCGCCCTACACGCAACTTTTCGAGATTGAGCCGGACGGGAAAGAGATGCCACGCGTGTTTGATTGATTGCGTCGGCGGCCAGAACGGCAGGGTCATCCAGTCATGTAGGTCGTAAAGGGCGCGATGATACCTTGTGGCGATCTCCCGCCGTCGTTCGATGAACCGGTCGAGGCGCCTCAATTGGGAGAGCCCGAGGGCGGATTGGACGTCTGTGAGTCGGTAGTTGAAGCCGAGATCGAGCATCTCGAAGTACCAGCTCCCCTTTCGTGGTTGACTGTTGCGCGCAATCCCATGGGTTCGGAGCCGCCTGAGTCGGTCAGCAAGCTCCGCATGATTGGTCAGGATCATTCCGCCCTCGCCGGTTGTTATCGATTTGACGGGGTGAAAACTCAAAATCGTCATGTCCGAGTGACTGCAGCCTCCGACCTTCACCCATCCACTGCCCGCGCCACCCCCTGATCCAGTCCGGTAGGCAGCACCAAGAGCCTGGGCCGCATCCTCGATGATCAGAAGCTTATGCCGCCGAGCATTGGCAGCAAACTCCTTCATGGGACACGGAAGCCCGGCATAGTGGACGGGGATAATGCCTACGGTTCTTGGTGTAACCCTCCGTTCGACCTCTTTGACATCGAGGAGGCCGGTCGATTCCTCAATGTCGGCGAAGACCGGCCGTCCGCCGCAGTATAGCACGCAGTTGGCGGAAGCGACAAAGCTCAACGGCGACGTGATCACCTCATTCCCCGCATGGATCCCCGCGGCCAGGCACGCCAGGTGGAGGGCGGCGGTTCCGCTGGATACAGCCACCGCGTATCTGGCTCCACAGTAGGAGGCGACCTGCTCTTCAAACTCCCCCACCTGAGGCCCCTGGGTGATCCGCTCGGCCCGCAGGATCCGGGTGACCGCCCTGATATCCGTATTCGAAATCGATTGCTGGCCATACGGGAGCAGGGCGCGGCGTACGGGGCGCCCTCCCTCGATGGCCGGGAGTTCTGGTCGGCTGCTGTGCCTCATGTCGATCTTCTCCCGTGAGACCCGGAGCGGGATCGACGCCGGCTCCACCGGCTCTGGCTAAGCAAGGGACCGATCAGGAGAAGCGTGCCCAGACTGATCCATCGCCCAAGACGGTAGGAGAGAGGGTGATAGACGAAGCGGACCAGGTGGGTCCCCTCCGAGAGTGGGATAGCCCTGAAGGCATAATCGGCCCGGTAGATCGGCACCGGCGTCCCATCCACGGTCGCCTCCCAGCCGGGGTAGAAGGCATCCGACAGCACCAGCCACCCCCCACCGGAAGACACAGAGGCCCGGATCACCACCTCCT
>SPAW01000071.1 GCA_005239465.1 Nitrospira sp.
ACAACGCCGGTGACGGAGGCCAGTAAGAGATTGCGAAGCAGGGTGCCGTTCAACGAATGGCCTCCAGACACCGATCGCACAGCGTCGGATGCGTGGCGTCCTGGCCCACGGCCTCTCGATAGTTCCAGCAGCGCTCGCATTTCTTGTCGACTGCTTTTACCACCTCTATTTCTAGCCCTTCTTCAAGGTCATGCAGGTTATCAGCTTTCATAGGAAGCTGATCAACACCAATTAATTCAACTTGTGAAACGATAAATAGAGCCTGCAGTTGCCTCTCGTATCGCTTTAGAGAGCCATATTGCGCCGGGCTGGCGCGCTGGGCATATAGGATCACTTTCGCTTCTAGCGAGGACCCAATGACTCTGTCTCTTCGTTTCTCTTCCAACTTAGACTGCACTTTGCTTCGCACATGCAAAAGATCATCCCATCGCTGTGATAGTTCAGGATCAGAGAACCAATTTGGGTCAATTTCAGGTAATGCTGACAAATGAACACTGGTCGGATGCTTACCGCTAAAAGCAGCGACAGGCAACATGCGCCAAATCTCGTCTGCTGTGAAGCTTAAGACTGGAGCCATGAGCTTTGTCATTGCTACTAGAATATCCAGCATTGCAGTTTGAGAACTCCGCCGAGATGGATCGTCCTTCTTAAAGGTGTAGAGACGGTCTTTCAGGATGTCTAGATAAACTGAGCTGAGATCGACGGAACAGAAGTTGTTAAGCTCATGAAACACGCCATGAAACTCAAATTCCTCATAGTCCTGCTTGATTCGGCCAATTACGCCGCCCAACCGCATCAGGGCCCAGCGGTCTAACTCGGGCAACTGTTCGTACGGCACACGATGCTTGAACGGATCAAAATCATAGAGGTTGCTCAACAAGAAGCGGCTCGTATTCCGGATCTTCCGATAGGCTTCTATCAGGTGATTCAAAATCTCCTGCGAGATGCGCAGGTCTTCCCGATAATCCTGCGCCGCGACCCAGAGTCGGAGAATTTCAGCGCCCGACTGCTTGATCACATCCTGCGGCGCGACCACGTTTCCGGCCGACTTGGACATCTTCTTCCCTTGCCCGTCGACCACAAAGCCATGCGTCAACACCGCCTTGTAGGGCGCGCGCCGATCCGTCGTCACACCGGCAAGCAGCGCACTGTGGAACCAGCCCCGATGCTGGTCAGAGCCCTCGAGATAGAGATCGGCCGGCCACCACTTCCTCGGTTTCAACACAGCCGCGTAGCTCACGCCGGACTCGAACCAGACATCGAGGATGTCCCGCTCCTTTTCAAACGCAGCCCCGCCGCACTTTGAGCAAGTCGTTCCAGCCGGAAGCAATTCTCCAACAGATCGTTCAAACCAGACATCGGCCCCCTTGGACTCCATGAGGCTCGCAATGTGATCGATGATCTTCGGTTCTGCCACCACCGTGCGACAGCCCGTGCAGGTAAATCCCGGAATCGGCACGCCCCACACACGCTGGCGCGAGAGGCACCAGTCCGGCCGGTTTTCAATCATGCCGTTGATCCGATCGCGACCATAGGCTGGAATCCACTGAACCCGTTCGATCTCCGCCAACGCTTCCTTCCGAAGATCGTTCGTCTCCATGGACACGAACCATTGTTCCGTCGCACGGAAGATGACGGGACTCTTGCACCGCCAGCAATGCGGATAGGAGTGGGTCAGCGACCCATGACCCAACAAACGGCCATTGGCCTGGAGGTAGTCCACGATTTTCGGATTCGCCTTGAACACATGCTGGCCGGAAAATTCTTTCACAACCTCCGTGAATCGCCCCGCGTTATCAATCGGCGCAAGAACCTCCAACCGCTCACCAGGCGAAGCCTTGGCATTGTGCTCAAGAACGAGGATGTAGTCTTCCATGCCATGACCCGGCGCGATGTGGACACAGCCGGTTCCCTGCTCGAGCGTCACAAAATCACCGAGTAGAATCGGTGACAAGCCGGTCGACAAGGGACGTTGCGTCTCCAAACCCTCGAAGCCTTCGCCGCCCTTCCTGGTCCCCAGCACCCGATTGCCCTCGAGTTTGCAGGCCTTGGCCACGCTCTCAAGGAGTTTCACAGCCACGATCAGCAATTCCTCGCCGACTTGGACAAACGCATAGTCGAAATCGCGATGCAGACAGACCGCTTGATTGGCCGGCAGGGTCCAAGGCGTAGTCGTCCAAATGACGACGGAGACCAACTTGATCCCGTCTGGAAAGGAGATACCGGGGAACGTAGCGCTGAGCACTGTCGGCGACGTGACCACCGGGAACTTCACATAGATCGACGGTGACGTATGGTTCTCGTATTCGACTTCAGCCTCTGCCAGCGCGGTTTGGTCTTGCGTGCACCAGAGCACCGGTTTGAGGCCTTTGTAGACCCCGCCCCGCTCGACAAATTTTCCGAACTCGCGAATGATCGTCGCCTCAAAGGGGGGGTCCATCGTGAGATAGGGATGGTCCCAGTCGCCAAGCACGCCGAGCCGCTGGAATTCCTCGCGCTGAATCTTGACGTATTTCTCCGCATACTCCCGACAGAGCTTGCGAATCGCGGATGCATCCAAGACTTTTTTCTTGTCACCTAGTTCCTTCATCACCTGATGTTCGATCGGGAGTCCATGGCAGTCCCAGCCGGGCACGTAGGGTGCATGAAAGCCCGCCATCGTTTTGGACTTCACAATGATGTCTTTGAGGATCTTGTTCAGCGCGTGACCGATGTGGATGCGGCCGTTGGCGTAGGGAGGACCATCGTGCAAGACATACCGAGGCCGCCCCTTGCCCGCCTCCTGGATCTGCTCATAGAGCTTCTGTTGCTCCCACCAGGCAAACATCTCAGGTTCGCGCTGCGGCAAATTCGCCTTCATCGGGAAATCGGTTTTAGGAAGATTGAGTGTCGCCTTGTAGTCCATTGCCTTGAATGATGAATGATGAATGATGAATTGTGAATTAAGGGGCTGGTTGAATCTGAAATTCAACATTCAGCATTCACAATTCAAAATTGAGGTTAGCTCACTGCCATCATGCGATCAAGCGCAATCTTCGCCCAACGCTTGTCGTCGTCTGGCACCACGATGTGGTTCACAACCTGGCCGTCGGCAAGGTTTTCCATCGCCCAGCAGAGGTGGGCTCCATCGATCCGAAACATCGTCGCGCACTGGCAGACCGTGGAGGAGAGGAAGAAGACTTTCTTATCGGTCAACTCATGTTTTAGGCGATTGACCAGATTGAGTTCGGTTCCCACCGCCCAGATCGTGCCGGCCGGAGCAGCAGTGACGGTTCGGATAATGAACTCAGTCGATCCGATGAAGTCCGCCTTATTGACCACATCCTCGTGGCACTCAGGATGGACAATGACCTTGCCCTCCGGATACTGCTTGCGGAAGTTGTCCACGTGCACCGGCTGAAACATCTGATGCACGCTGCAATGGCCCTTCCATAAGATCAGCTTGGCGCGTTTGATGGCGTCCTTTGTATTCCCGCCGTTGGGTTGATAAGGATCCCATACGACCATCTCCTCCCGAGGGATGCCCATACTGTTCGCCGTATTGCGGCCTAAATGCTCGTCCGGGAAAAAAAGAATTTTCTCGCGCCGCTCCCAACACCACTCGATGACAGCCTTGGCATTGGAGGAAGTGCAGGTGATCCCCCCATGTTCGCCGCAAAAGGCCTTGAGCACCGCCGCGGAATTCACGTACACCGCCGGCATCACGGCCTCCTCGACCGGAATCACACGTCCCAAAGCTTCCCAACATTGATCGACTTGCTCGATCGCCGCCATATCCGCCATCGAACAGCCGGCGGCCAAGTCGGGAAGAATCACGGTTTGATTGGATCGGCTGAGAATGTCTGCCGTCTCGGCCATGAAATGCACGCCACAGAAGACGATGTAAGGCCGCTCAGATCGTTCGGCAGCCAATTTAGCTAGCAGGAGGGAGTCGCCACGGAAATCCGCATGTTGAATCACCTCGTCCCGCTGATAATTGTGGCCCAGGATCATCACGCGCTCACCGAGCGCCTGCTTGGAAGCAACTGTCCGGCTGAACAGTTCTTCGGCGGACAGCGTCTGGTAGTCGGTGATTGGCTTCGGTAACGTCGCGATGGCTTTCACAATTTCCTCAGTCCAATTATGGAGGAATGTCATTCTACGATAGCCCCCCTGCACAATCAATGAAGCGCCCTACGGGCAGAAGTCCTATCCGGCGGGAGGCCCAATGGATTGGAGCGCGATAGGTCAAATGGCCGATTGACTTCATTTCGTCATGGAGTATACGATCATCGCCATAGCTAGGGGAGCCCCGAGGCTGAGAGTCCGAATGATCGGACGACCCTCACAACCTGACCTGGATAATACCAGCGTAGGGAAGCCGGAATACAGCGGACATTGTGAGGATTCAGCCGCACCCCTGGCTCAGAGGGGGCGGCTTTTTTATTTTGGAGAGTTGCTGTCAGCCATCAGGTTTCAGCTATCAGCTTTTTCACAGGGAACAGGTGCTGACGGCTGAATGCTGAGAGCTGATGGCTCATTCTGCAAGAAAGGATCTCCTTATGGGTATCCATACAGCCATGAACGGATCGGTCAACGGGAACGGACCGGGCGTCCCGTCTTCCCCATTGACGACGACACCCTTCCCTGCCTCGCGCAAAATATATGTTGACGGCACACTACCCGGCGTCCGTGTGCCGATGCGAGAAATCAGTTTGACTCCGACGAAAGCGATGAACGGATCGGGCTCGATGATCAACCAGCCCGTGACCGTCTATGACACCTCAGGACCTCACACCGACCCCTCGGTGGCAATCGACGTTCGCTCGGGCCTGGCTCCATTACGCCGCCCATGGGTGCTCAACCGACAGGACGTCGAGGAACTCCCGGCGGTGACATCCGCCTACGGCCGCATGCGCGCAGCCGATCCCAAGTTGGCCGAACTCCGTTTCCAACACATCCGCAAACCCTTGCGGGCGAAGCCGAACATGAACGTCACGCAGCTGCACTACGCACGGAAAGGGATCATCACGCCGGAGATGGAATTTATCGCCATCCGTGAAAACCAATCGCGCGACGTCGCCCGCGAACTGGCCTCGCGCAACGGCCATGGCGGTGGCGTTGCGCAGCATCCCGGATTTGCCTGGGGCGCCGGCATCCCGTCGGTGATTACGCCGGAGTTCGTGCGTGATGAAGTGGCCCGAGGCCGTGCGATCATCCCGTCGAACATCAACCACCCGGAGAGCGAACCGATGATCATCGGCCGTAACTTCCTCGTGAAGATCAATTCGAACATCGGCAATTCCGCCGTCGCCTCATCCATCGAGGAAGAGGTCGAGAAGATGATCTGGTCGATTCGCTGGGGCGCCGATACCGTGATGGACCTATCAACCGGCAAGAACATTCATGAGACGCGGGAGTGGATCGTCCGCAACTCGCCGGTGCCGATCGGTACGGTGCCGATCTATCAGGCCCTCGAAAAAGTGACCGGCAAGGCGGAAGACCTGACTTGGGAGATCTTCCGCGATACGCTGATCGAACAGGCGGAGCAGGGCGTCGATTACTTCACCATCCACGCCGGTGTGCGCCTCGCTTATGTGCCCATGACCGCCAAGCGGATGACCGGCATCGTGTCGCGCGGCGGCTCCATCCATGCCAAGTGGTGCCTGGCCCATCATCAAGAAAACTTTGCTTACACCCACTTTGAAGAAATCTGCGAGATCATGAAGTCCTACGACGTGGCCTTCAGCCTGGGCGACGGTCTCCGCCCCGGCTCGATCGCCGACGCGAACGACGAGGCGCAGTTCGCCGAACTCGACACCCTGGGCGAACTGACCAAGATCGCCTGGAATCATGATGTGCAGGTCATGATCGAGGGTCCCGGCCATGTCCCCATGCATTTGATTCAAGTCAACATGGAAAAGCAGCTGAAGGCCTGCCATGAAGCTCCGTTCTATACGCTCGGGCCGCTGACCACCGACATAGCCCCCGGATACGATCACATTACCTCCGGTATCGGCGCCGCGATGATCGGCTGGTACGGCTGCGCCATGCTTTGTTACGTCACCCCCAAAGAGCATTTGGGCTTGCCGAACCGCGAAGACGTGAAGACCGGCGTCATCACCTATAAAATTGCCGCCCATGCGGCGGATCTGGCCAAAGGCCATCCAGGCGCGCAGATCAGAGACAACGCGTTGTCCAAAGCCCGATTCGAGTTTCGCTGGGAAGACCAGTTCCATCTTTCGCTCGATCCAGATACCGCTCAGCAGTTCCACGACGCGACACTCCCGGACAACGCCGCGAAGGTTTCGCACTTCTGTTCGATGTGCGGCCCGCATTTCTGCTCCATGAAGATCACGCAAGACGTCCGGGACTATGCCGCACAGTTGCAGGTGGACGAACAACAAGCGATTCAGATCGGCATGAAAGAGAAGGCAGAAGAGTTCAGGAAGACCGGGGCAGAAATTTACCGGTGAGTCAAATGTTCAGTGTTGAATGTTAAATGTTGAATGACGGAATGAAGCAAGCACCCCTTACGGCGAACAATGTCGTCAGCGAGAAAAGTTATGCGTTCGCCTTGAACGTGATACAGCTGGTGCGTGCACTTCGCAAGCAACATGAATTTGAAATAGCCAGCCAGCTCCTACGATGCGGCACCAGCATCGGGGCGAATGTTGAGGAAGCCCAATGCGGAGTGAGCAGAGCGGACTTTGCTGCGAAGATGGGAATCGCCTCTAAGGAAGCCCGAGAGACCCACTATTGGTTACGTCTCGTCCGTGACTCTCAAACTCTTTCTCGTGACCAGGTTCAGCCCAGACTGAAAGAAGCAGAAGAACTTATCCGAATCCTCACCGCAATCGTCAAGACTTCTCAGAAGTCTCGAACCCCAAAATTAAACATTCAACATTCACCATTAAGCATTGCAAAGGTGTCGCATGGGTAAACCACGACCAGCACCGTTGCGCGAACGCGATATCACCCGGCAGATCGCTCGGGAATATTATAAAGAGTTCGATCAACTGATCGAGAGCGACGTGATTATCGTGGGCGCGGGACCTTCCGGACTCATCTGCGCGCACGATCTGGCCGCCATGGGATTCAGAACCTTGATCGTCGAACAAAACCTGGCCCTTGGCGGCGGATTCTGGTCCGGCGGCTATCTCATGAACAAGGCCACAATCTGCGAACCGGCCAATGAGATTCTCGAAGAGATCGGCGTGCCCTGTAAGAAGATCAAAGAATGCGAAGGCATGTACATGGTCGATCCTCCCCATGCGACAGGCGCCCTGATCGCCGAGGCCTACAAGGGTGGCGCCAAGATCATGAACCTGACGCGCGTGGTGGACTTGATTCTGCGCAAAGACGGCTTATTGGAGGGGGTGGTGGTCAACAGCACTCCAGCCGAGATGGCCGGCCATGACATCATTCATGTGGACCCTATCGCGCTCGAGAGCAAGATCGTCGTGGACGCCACCGGCCATGACGCGGTCGTCGTCGAGTTGCTTCACAAGCGAAACCTGTATAAACAGGTCCCAGGCAACGGTGCGATGTGGGTGTCACGATCTGAGGAAGAAGTCATGGACCGGACCGGCGAAGTCTATCCTAATTGCTTCGTCATCGGCCTCGCCGTAGCCGCCGTGTACGGCACTCCGAGAATGGGCCCGGCCTTCGGTTCGATGCTGCTCTCCGGACGCTACGGGGCGGAACTGATCAAGAAAAAGCTGAAACAGGAGTAAGCGGTCAATGGTCATCGGTCAATGGTCAATGGTGAGGGTGGAAGGCCGCCGTGAGCTAATGACCAATGACTATTGACCAATGACGTGCTTTATTACGCACATGGACGTACAGGACTTTCTGATACAAGGCGAAGGCCACGAGGAGGACAAGCGCGAGGCGTGGACTCTTTTTCAGCAGGCCTATGAACGGCAGATGAAGGGCGAACTGGAAGAGGCCGTCAATCTCTACAAGCAGTCGCTGGCCACACATCCGACCGCTGAGGCTTACACGTTCTTGGGATGGACCTATAGCTTCATGGGCCGACTCGACGAGGCCATTGAAGAATGCCACAAAGCCATTGCGCAGGATCCGGACTTCGGCAATCCATACAACGACATCGGCGCTTATCTGATCGAGAAGGGCGAATTCGACGAAGCCATCATCTGGTTTCAGAATGCGATGCAGGCCAAGCGCTATGAAAGCCCGGCTTTCCCACACCTCAATCTTGGCCGCGTGTACGAACGAAAAGGGAAGTGGACAGAGGCCATCGACTCGTACAAAAAGGCTCTCGCCCTCAACCCAAACTACACGCTCGCCAAGAAAGCGCTGGGGCGGCTCATCAGCTCGTTGAACTGACCTGACCGGTCTATCTGGCCTGGGTGGTCTATTCTGTCTGTCCCGTTCGCCAAAGAGGAAAGCCCATCTACTCTGATGCGAAAGCCGGTTCACATATGACGACGAATTCCCACCAGACAAACAAGACAAACCAGACAGACCAGAAGACTATTCTCGTCGCCATCACAGATATTTTCTTTTACACCAAAGTGCGCGACGCTTTGGTGCCGAAGGGATACAGGCTCGAGAAGGCCCGCTTGCAGCAGGACATTGCGGAGAAAGCCTCGGCAACCAGCCCGGTCGCAGTCATTCTCAATATGAACGACATGGCCCTCGACGCCTTTCAGGCTTTGGAGACGCTGAAGGCCGATCCACGCTCCAAGACCATTCCGATTCTGGCCTTTGCGAACCATGAAGAAGTGGACACGTGGAACAGGGCTAAGGCGCTCGGAGTGACCAAGATCGTCTCCCGCAATGAGTTTTCCGCAAGGACGCGCGAACTGATTGAAGAAATGACACAGTTGAAAGTGTGAAAGTGGAAAAGTTGAATACTTACTTGTTCCTTTGACTTTTGACTTGCAACTTGCCAACTTTCTAACAGTCCATGAAACCATCCCGCCTCCATAACCAACACACGCAGCTCGGCGCATCGTTTGAAGAGGTGACCGGTTGGGAGATGCCAGCGCATTACGGCGACGTGGCCGCGGAGCATCGTGCCGTTCGCCAGGCGGTGGGGATCGCCGATCTGTCACATCGTGGCAAGATCAGAGTCACGGGTGACGACCGTGTGAAATGGTTGCAGAGCGTGATCAGCAACGACGTTCTTCCCCTTCAGCCTGGGCAAGGCTGCTACTCCAGTTTTCTGACGCACAAAGGGAAGATGCTCACCTACTTCCGCGTATACATGCAGACCGATGCTGTCATGTTGGAAGACGTGGGCGAGATCGGTGAGACGACGTTTCAAGCCTTACGCAAGTTTCTGCTCTATGGCACCAAAGCCAAGATGGAAAACTGTGCCGAGAGTTGGGGGCTACTGCTGGTCAGCGGGCCGAAGGCCGCTCATGTGATCCAATCCGCATTCGGCGTCGATGTCACCGACCTGAAGCCGGTGAATTTTGTCACCGCGCAGATCGGCGGGAACCAGGCCCTGGTGCTTCGTACGGAAGAAACGGGCGAAGTCGATCTGGAGATCCTGCTTCCGGCCGATGGCCTTGTTGCCGCATGGAGCAGTGTGATGGAAGCTGGTGCCAAGTTTGGAATCAAGGCGATCGGCAACCACGCGCGAGAGGCGCTGCGCATGGAAGCCGGCCTTCCCAAAGCCGGGCCGGATTTGAATGAAGAAATCGTCCCGCCTGAAGCAAATCTGGAAGGGAAAGCGTTCAGCCTCACCAAGGGCTGTTATCCCGGGCAGGAAGTCGTGGCCCGGATGGACACCTACGGCAACGTCCGCCGACACCTGGTGGGCCTAGTGCTGAAGGATTCCACGGTGCCCTCGAAGGGCGCGAAGCTCTTTGCCGGCGATCGGGAGGTGGGCTGGATCAGTAGTGCGGTGCGCTCGCCCAAACTCGGGCAGGTCATCGCCTTCGGGTTCCCGCTGCGGGACTTCAGTAAGACCGGCACCGCGCTTTCCGTCGAGATCGACGGCGCGCGACATGCCGCGACGGTTCAGGATCTCCCCTTCTACACCCGAATCTGAATGGCTTCCGCAGGGGGAGCCAGGGGTCCCGCCCCATGGACTCCAATCATCTACGCTTCACGAGATACGCTTCACGTCTCCTTAATACTCACTCCCATCCATTATGGCCACCGCGCACATACCAGGCGATGGTTGACAGAGATGCTCCTGTCGATTATACATTTTATTAGCAATTCCATAAGGAGATCGATAATGGGAGCCATCGCGGTGTCCAAGAAAGAAGAGCAACAGATCGAGCGGCTGCGGAAGGAACTGCGCATCCCGACCAAAGCCGGGGTACTGCGAGCGGCGCTGAAGACCCTCGAACACCAGACCGTCGAGGAGCGCCTGCGGCATGAGGTGCGTGAATCCGTCCGGCGCTGCGCGGCAGCCGACAAACGGGAACACCGGGAGCTGTCCCAGGCGGCCGTGGGCCGGTGGGTCTCGGAAGAGTAGATGCAGATCAAGCGCGGGCACCTATACGTGGTGGACTTCAACCCGCGTGTGCGGACCAAACCCGGCAAGCTTCGTCCTGCCCTGGTGGTGCAGTCCAACCTGGTGAATGAGGCCGGCTACCCTTCCACGATCGTAATCCCGACGACCAGCAAACTCGTGGAGGACCCCGGCATCCTGCGATTCCGACTTCGCAAAGGCGAAGGGGCCCTGGACCGTGACAGCGACTTGCTGCTGGGACAACTGATCGCGGTAGCCAATGAATCGTTCGGCAAAGAACTCGGAAGTCTACAGGGGAGCACGATCGAAGAAGTGGAACGGCGGGTCAGAATCATACTCGGCCTGTAACAACGCCATCGTCCGCGCCTTGCCGTTCTACACAAAATAGACCCACCGCTTCGACGCCAGCGCACGAGTCAAGCGGTATATACGCGAACCCTGGAGTGACTGACTAAGCCGGCTCATCTCGCTATCGAAAACCCGCGAATCTTCATTTCCTCGCTTTCAGGCCTCGTCCATATGGGCCGTCCCGCTTCAGGAACGATTTATGCTTTCAGCTTTGCCTTCAGAAATGTATCCATTTTTCAAATCCACTCGCCCGCAGCTTTTTCGTTTGACTGCTCAGCATCCAAAGCCTAGAATTCAGCCTTCCATAACCCTTCGCGGGGAACATACCGATGGGGTAACAGGATCGCCAGCACTTTTTGACAAAGCGGGGCTTCAGCATTACGCATCCGTTCAGACCATTTTCGAATCGTGAATCCAAACGCCTGGGCGGGGTTTCCCCCACCTGGGCGTTTAGTTTTTTGGGATCAGATGCTGAGCACAATCGATTACAAGAAGGTCTTCGAAACCCTTGCCTCGTCTCACCGTGGCAGCATCATTGTTGTCGGAGGCGATGACCACCGTCGCCCATCAAGGATGCCGCTCCGGATACATGGCGGGGCAACAGACATCGTCTTCTCCAAACAGACGAAGGCGCACATCGAGAAGATCCTCTATCGGACAGAAGCGGGAACACGGATAGTGGACAGTGCGCAGTTCGATGGGAATAAAATCGGGAAAGATCGGATCATCTTCTTCACACCTGTTTCCCTTGAGGACGGGTTCCTGAACAGACTCCACGAGTATGCGCTGACTCGTCGAGAAGAAGAAATTGCTCGCTGGGTGATGAGAGGGCTCTCGAACCGTGAGATCGCGGAAAAGCTTTTCATCTGTGAACAGACCGTCAAGGACCACTTGCGCGATATCTTCCAACGCATGCGCGTCCGGCGACGAAGCGAACTGTCAACGAAGTTCTGGATGCCTGCTGTAGATGATCGAATCCCCCCTCCCCCGCCTAAGCGGCAGCCTCGTTAGGAATTCTTACCTCGTCTGAATCTATTCCCCTTTTTGGCGTCCCTTTGGTAGTCGAGCCTCAAAATTCCTACTTTCGTGGGATGGTCACATGAAACAGGTTGCATTAGCCTCCAGCCCATCGCTGGACTAGACATCGGGCTTATTCGACATGAAAAGCTTCTTGGAGGATAACTTTTCATCCCGTTAGGGGATCTTTTGAACACGAAGCTTTTTTACCCTTTCCGAAAAGCTGATCTACGAAAAAGTGATGCGTCATTATTAGGCGGACCCGGATTGGCCCAAAGGAGTCGTTATGAAATCCTATAAGACAGCATCAGCGGCGTTGTATTCGTTGGCCCTGCTCTTTGGTGGGCTCAGTTTGACGTCCACCGCGACTGTTGCCAGCGCTCAAGTCTGTCAAGACTTCTTCAGTGGGAATGGTCCCTTTGGCACCTTGGATCCGAATAATCAATTCACGGCGAATGGAGGCGTGACGTTCCAGAATGCCCGCATAATTTCCCCTCTATTCAACTATCACGTTATCTCTGGTACGAATTACATCACCGCGGACACTCCGCAATCCCAGACCCGTCGGTATAGAACGATGTTCACCCTTCCGGCCGGACCCCTCATTCCACAGTTGACGGTCTAGGTTCATGCCGACAACGCTGCAACGCTCTACCTGAACGGGACTTTTATTGGCCAGCAGCGTGATTTTGAGATCCAAGAAAATTTTCAGAA
>SPAW01000072.1 GCA_005239465.1 Nitrospira sp.
TGTGGTGCCCAGGTGTCAGCCGATTCACGAGTACCCAGTAACCGTCGGACACCGCTGGATCGTACGGGCCCGGAGTTAGCCCGAACCCCACATCTGCCATCGAGCCGGGCAGGGACACGAATCGAAATCCTCCCGGCGGTGACTGGGCGCGATAAGCAAACGGGTCGGCAAGCGGCACACCGTCTACCGTCAACTGGACGTCCACTTACGAGTCGCCGACATCCAGGTTCGCAGCGGCCCGGACCTCCTCAATCGTGGGCGTAACTGCGTCCGCCCACCAAAGAGAGTTGAACAAGGGAATGAAAAGGGCCTTGCCGGGCGGAATCCTGCAAGTGCGAGTGACCGTTTCGCCAAAGCTTCCCGCGAGGAACCAGATCTTTCCGTGTTGCCCGAGAGCGCAGTTTCGGCCATCTGGATCCGTAATCGGGTTCTGCTCAGGTGGCGCAGCCAAGGCCCAGTTCCACCAATCGCCCGCCAGAACTCTGGCATCAGGAAATTTCTCATCGGGACGACCCCCTGCCCAGCTGAACGCAGGCACAAACGACGCTGCCATGCAACAGAGCGTCAGGAAGCGCGTCGCCCACAGCCGAGACTTCACTTCCGCGCGTTTCCCGGGCGTGAGAAACAAGATTTCATTTGAACCGAACATTTGAATGACCTCCTCGTCGACGCAGCAGGAGATGGCCGGCTACCGCCGGCGTATTCCGCGACGAATGTCCGTAACTGTCCGCATCGCTTGTCTTGACAAGCACAACCTAATTGATCGCACCTGGCCGCGGCGGGCCGACGGCACGCTCGATGCGTGCGCAATTGAACCTTGAGATTCCGTTCAGGTTGCCGTGGATTAGTGAAGTGGAATCGCAGACCAGGTCGGCCCCATCATTGTTGCTGATGGCGTTGGTACCAACAATCTCTGCAGCCGAGCTCCGCAGAACCTCGACGCCCGGACCAGTATTATTGCTTATCGTGCTGTTGAACAGCCCCAGGCTGGAGTTCGTTTCGAGATGGATTCCTGGTCCGTTGTTGGCAGTGACAAAATTGTCGTAATCGCCCCTGAGGTCGGCGACGGAATTACGCGCCAGGTAGATGCCATAAAAGGCGTTGCCTTGGATGCTATTTGGTCCGCTGAGGGAGGACACCTTGATCAGCGAGTTGTTCACCGCTACCAGACCGACGCTGCTGTTGTTCTCGACGACGACGTTTCCCTTGAGGATGCAGGTACTGCCGTCCCGGCAAATGGCGCCGAAGCCGCCATTGCCAGTCATGGTGGCGCCTTCCAGCAATACCTCAGAACCCTCCCACACGAACAAGCCATCGCTTCCATTGCCGGTGGCATGCGAAGCGAAATACACACTGAAAGAACTTTCGACGAAGAATCCGGCGGCATCGTTATCGTTTGAATGCATGAACAGTTGCACTTGGGAACTCGATGTGATGGCAACGCCATTTTGGTTGCTGCTATAGGCAGCGAGCGCGACCAGTACGATGCCGCGCGAATCCCCGATGGTGATCACGGGCTGGTCCGGGTCGGCGGGATTGATGTGCACGTTGCCGTCCGGGGCTACGATCGTCAACCGCTCCCGGTTGTGAATGACGACATTTTCGACGCATGAGCCGGGGAACACGAAGATCGTGTTAGGCCCCTCGAGGCTCAGGGCCGCCAAGGCGTCGTTGATAGAACCAAAGTCGGCAGGGCCGGGGCCGTCGCAGTCCACCGTCACATCGGCCGCCGCGGCGGTTCCAGGCAGCCCGAAGGCCACCACCGAAACGAAGGCAGCCTGCGCCGTGAATTGACCTAGCCGCTTGAGCAATCTCTGACTGGTTTTCATGTTGGTGATCTCGAATGAAAGGTTTCCGCGCAGCCGTGCGAGCTGGCGACTAGCCTTTCTTGTTGGTCGTCTCCCCGGTCGTCAGCGCTTTAAGTGTCTCCTGAGCAAACTTCTCGTACATCCAATCCATGCGCGTGGATTCCTGTCCGCCGGCGAAACCTCCGAGGGCATAGGAGACGGATACGTGAAACGTATCCACGGGCTCGCCACTGGCATTCCTCAAGGTGACGTCGCCGCCAATCGAATCGGCACCGGCCATGAAACCCCACATGACGGCCGAGAAGGTTCCCCGCACCCGTACGCTCGTAATCCGGATCTCGATTGACTTTGACGGACCCGTCGCGGCGGAGGTCAGGAGATCCTTCGTTTCCAGCGCTCGCTTAACGTAGGCGAGTAGCTCATCCTGGTTGAACTTCGAGTCATCGGCGATCTTCGACTTCACTTTATCGGACAGGTTGATTGACACGTCGCCTGCCGGGTCGGTCGGTGACAGTAAGACACGACTTGGCATGTGCACGGCGCTGGCCGCCGACCCGCTGGACGGTGGCCGCTTAACGCTCGACGCGCAGCCTGCGAGTGCTATCGAGAGCACGAACACCATGATGATCAAAAACGGCCTTGTCTTTACGGTCATGTTCAGATCTCCCCTGGCGCATGTTCCTGAATTGAATCCGCACGCGAGCGATGCGGTTGCTTGCCATAGTACTTAGGAGTGCCACGCCGTCAGTTCGGGTACCGAAATCTTCTGACTGCCACCGTTGTTCATTCGCCGAGAAACATGGGGGTGAGTTCTAATTGGTGAACATTCGGGTACCCGAATTGGCTCCACAGGACTCATATATAGGATGCTGGGCCACCCTTGTAGAATCGAGTAGTCATGGCTGACTCAAGGAAAGGCCTTGTCGAGAGACTGTTTGCCGAGCATGGCCGTGCTTTGCAGGCATTCTTTTATCGACGTATCCAAACGAAGTCCGATGCACCGGACTTGGCGCAGGAAGTCTATGTGCGGATGTTACGGGTCAGCGACATCGACGCGATCCGCAATCCCGAGTTTTATCTCTACACGGTCGCCAATAACCTGGTGAAGGAGCACGCGGTCCTGGACCGTCGGCGTGCGAATAGCGTCGACGTCGATGAGGCAACTGTGCAGCAACAGTTGGGAGAACTACCGACATTCGATGGGCAAATTGACACGGCTCAACGGGT
>SPAW01000073.1 GCA_005239465.1 Nitrospira sp.
CCGGGGCGTTTCGCATCCTTCGTATGCCGGTCAAGAAAGAACTGGGCGAGAGCCACGATATCCCCTCGACGCTCGCGAAGCGGCGGGAGCGTGAGGGTAATGACGTTCAGCCGAAAATAAAGATCTTCGCGAAACTGGCCGGATTTCACCGACTGCCGGAGGTCCTTGTTCGTTGCGGCGATGATGCGAATGTTTACCGAGACTGTTTTGGAGCCGCCGACGCGGTGAAACTCACGGTCTTGCAGCACGCGCAGGAGCTTTGCTTGTAAAGGCAGCGACATGTCCCCGATCTCGTCGAGGAAGACCGTGCCGCCGTCGGCCATTTCCAATTTACCCTTCTGCTGCCGGTCTGCACCGGTGAAGGCGCCGCGCTCGTGTCCGAAGAGTTCATTCTCGAGCAGCGTTTCCGTCAACGCCACACAATTGATGACGATAAGCGGCATGGCGTGACGATGGCTCCACTGATAGATGGATCGGGCGAAGAGTTCCTTACCGGTCCCGCTTTCGCCAAGCAGGAGGACGCTTGCGTCGGACTTGGCGGCCCGTTGCGCTGCTTCGACCACGGATTGAATGGACGGACTGTTCCCGACGATGGAGGCGTAGCGGCCGGCGACTTCAGAACGGAGATAGGCGACTTGCCGTTGCAGCGAGTCCCGCTCCAATGCCTTGCGAATAACGATGAGCAGGTGATCCTTCTCAAGGGGCTTGGTCAGAAAGTCGTAGGCGCCTTCTTTCATGGCTTCGACCGCGGCATGAATCGAGCCGTGGGCGGTCATGACGACGACAGGAAGGCCGTCCGCTTGCTTTAACTGGGAGAGGCGCTTCAGAACGTCAATGCCGGAGAGTTTGGGCAGAGTCAGATCCAGCAACACAAGGTGAGGCGACTCTTGCGCGATCTGTTCAAGCGCCTGCTGCCCGTCCCGCGCGATCACCGTGTTGTAGCCTGAGGCCTGCAAACGGTCCTCCAGCATCGTGACAATATCGGCGTTGTCGTCGACAATGAGAATTTTGGCGTTCACTCTGCCTCCCCGCGATGCCAGTCATTGGTCAACGGTCAATAGCGAAGGTTCATAACAAGGAAAGGATTGGATGCCTCCCATTGACTAATGACGGTTGACCATTGACCTATTCGTTCTCCATCACATTCATGACTAAACCCGTCAACGGCTTGGGGGAAAAATACGTCGACTTGTGCGGCATGCGTTCGCTTGCTGTCGCGACCGCTTGGACTTCACTGACCTTCGCGGCATTGAGCAAAAGGGCTCCGGTTCCGGTTCCCTGGGCCACCCAATCCAAGGCTTCGTGATGGTCTTTCGTATAGCGGATCGCTTCTTGTTCCTGCTGCGTGGGGCAGAGCTTGGCCACGATGAGCTGCTGTAACAGCGAGACGTCGAGCTTTGTGCGAGGTGACGCCTGGGCGGGCGGGCGATGGGCCGGTTTGAGCGTGAGGATGAGGTACCGATCGCACCCCTTCAAGGCAATCCCAAACACAGGGGCGTTCCGCCCGTTCGTCCTCAGGGTGGTGAGGAATTGGGTGCGTACCGAGCCTTGTGTGGAAGTGGTAAAAGGGAACTCTTGAAACTCAAAGGTTGTGCCCAGCATCGTGTTGACTTGCTCGTAGGAGGGAAGCGGGGTGGTTGTGACTCGGTGTGTGGGGAGCACCGTCAAACCCGGATCTTCCAGTGGGGCCAGAAGCATCAAGACGCCGTCGTAGGGCTGCAGACCAGCCGGTGAGCTGGCCTGCTGTCGACGGAGTTTTTGATAGTTCAGGGCCGTCTCGTAGCGGTGGTGTCCGTCCGCAATAAAGAGGGGTTTGCTCTGCATCGTGTCCACGATCTGCTTGAGCACAGCCGGGTCGGTCACGGCCCAGAGACGTTGGCGACAGCCCACATCATCCTGAAAGTCGAAACGGGCGGGTTTCCCTTTCACCTCTGCTTCAAGAAGTCCGATGATGAGACCTTGCGGATCGGAGTAGAGCGACCAAATGGGACTGAAATTTGCGCAACAGGCCTCGAGGAGATTCAACCGATCGGTCTTTGCCGCAGCGCGCGTATTTTCATGGGGGTAAATGTGCCCAGAGTCCAACGCCTCGAGCTTTGAAACCACGAGAAATCCCCGAAGGACTTTCGTGGGGGCGCCGGGAGCTGAATAGGGGGGGAGGTACTCGATCGTATGATAGTAGATGGCCGGCTGCTTGTCCCGTTTGAGTGTGCCGCTCTTGAGCCAGTCCTGCAATGTTACGGCGGCACGGGTATACCGATTGTGTGCTGGGCTGTCGCCGGCCTGGTCGAGTCCCAATTCCAGCCGGATAATGTTCTGAGGATGCCGGTCATGGAGGGCCTTCTGGCCGGCAGCATCAATAATATCGTAGGGGGGAGCCACCACGTGCTTGATGTCGCCCACGACGGCTGTGTCATACAGTGTGCCCTGAAACGGAATAATCTGTGACATGAATAGTCCCTTGCTTTGTGAGTGATGGATGTCGGATGGTTCGATGACGACTAGAAGGAGTGGATCCTTTCGTCCTGCGCTTTGCCGTTTCCACGGCCGTCTGCCGGTGGACGCTGGCGGGGAGAAAGGCTACCGGTCGCGGGTAATCATGTAATCGGCGGCGACCGTCAGCGCGCGCCGCGCGGTACTATCCTCAAAGATTTCGAGTTCATGTTTAGCCGCAGCGATATAGGTTCGAGCCCGGTCCATCGCGTACATGATCGATCCAAAATCGGTCATCAGGGAAAGTATTCGTTCCAGATCGGCTGTGCTGAGCGTCCTGGTTTCCATCCGGTCCTTAATCATGAGTCGGTCTTGTTCCGAGCAATGTTGCAGCAAATGCAGAAGCGGCAGCGTCGCTTTTCCTTGCCGTAGGTCCTGTCCGATCGTTTTCCCTAGAAACTCGCCGTTTGCGGTGTAATCCAAGGTATCGTCGGCGACCTGGAAGGCAATGCCAAGATATTGGCCGAAGCGGAACAACGCCTCCTGTTGCGTCTCAGAGGCGTCGGCGAGAATGGCACCCATGCGACAGGCGGCTGCGATCAACCCGGCTGTCTTATGTTCGACGATCTTGATGTAATCGATTTCGGGCATAGCGGGGTTGCCGTTGTAGTAGAGCTGAAGGACTTCGCCTTCCGCCATCTTCTTGCAGGCTTCGGCCAGGACTTCATTGATCCCTTGACTGCGGAACTCGACGACTTGGCACATCGCTTTGGTATAGAGATAGTCACCGACGAGAATGCTGATCTGATTTCCCCAGACTTTTCGAGCTGTTTTCCTGCCTCGGCGGATGTCGGCGTCATCCACCACGTCGTCGTGCAGCAGGGTGGCGGTATGGATGAACTCCACCAGGCTGCCGAGCTGGTGGTGATCCTTGCCTGAATAGCCGCAAAGTCGGGCGCTGAGCTGGAGAAGAAGGGGCCTGATGCGCTTGCCGCCACCGCTCAAAATATGGGCGGCGACGGTGTTGACGAGAGCGACGCTGGAGTCGAGATTTTTCCTGACCCGATCTTCAACCCCGTCCAGCTCAGGGCGATAGGCATCCCACACGTCAGCCATGCAGTGAATGGTTGAAATGACAGGACCCTGTGTCATGCGGCGGATGGTAGGGCAGCGAAGGAAACAAAGTCAAGCAAACGGCGGCCGTTCAACGGGCAACAAACCTTGACAGAAGAAGGACCCATCCAGTAAGTTTCTTCGTGACGATCGGCTGAGGGATTCAGCCGGCGAATATGGGGTCAAACCGGTCCAGACCTCCTCGCTCAAACCACCTCCGTCCGACAGGGGAACCCCCCTACCTTTTACACGGGATACGGCACATGAACGTTCCAGGATTTCCCCGCAAACAAGGGCTCTATGACCCTCAACACGAGAAAGACTCGTGCGGAATCGGCTTCGTCGTCAACATCAAGGGGAAGAAGTCGCACGACATCGTCCGAAAGGGACTCCAAGTTCTGGAGAACCTCTCTCATCGCGGAGCACAGGGGTGCGATCCTTGTACCGGCGACGGAGCCGGCATTCTGCTGCAAGTCCCGCACGCGTTTCTGAAGCGCGCGGCCGGCGATGCGGGGGTGACGCTTGCAAACGCCGGCGAGTACGGCGTCGGCATGGTGTTTCTCTCGCCCCAGGCCGATTCGCGGCGTCAGTGCGAGCAGCTCTTCGCCAAGATCGTCAAAGAAGAAGGGTTGAGGTTGCTGGGCTGGCGCGATGTGCCCGTGAAAAGCGATGTCATCGGGGTGGTCGCTCGACGCACCGAACCCTTCATGCGGCAGGTTTTCATCGCGCGGGACATGTTGAATGATGCGCAGTTCGAACGCAAACTGTACGTGATCCGTAAGCGCGTGGAAAATGCCGTCCGCGAGTCAGCCATTCAAGGACGAGACTACTTTTATGTGTCGAGTCTGTCCGCCAACACGATCGTCTACAAAGGACTGCTGCTTCCGCACCAGATGGCGGCGTACTACCAGGATCTGAATGATGCCACCCTGGTAAGCGCGCTCGCGTTAGTTCATTCGCGCTTCAGCACGAACACGTTCCCCACCTGGCCGCTGGCGCATCCCTATCGCTACATCTGCCACAACGGCGAGATCAATACGCTGAAGGGCAACGTGAACTGGATGACGGCGCGGCAGGGCCGGTTGAACTCAGATTTGTTCGGCCAGGATATGGCGAAGCTCTTCCCGATTGTGTACGAGCACCAAAGCGACTCGGCCTGCCTCGACAACGCGGTCGAGTTCCTCACGATGGGAGGCCGGTCGCTGCCTCACGCCATGATGATGCTGATCCCGGAGCCCTGGGTGGCGAATCCGCAGATGGATCTCGACCGCCGCGGCTTCTACGAATATCACGCGGCGATGCAAGAACCTTGGGACGGTCCAGCCGCCGTCTGTTTTACCGACGGCAAACTGATCGGCGCCACGTTGGATCGCAACGGTCTGCGTCCCTGTCGCTATCAGGTCACGACGGACGGACTCGTCGTGCTCGCGTCGGAAGCCGGTGTGCTCCCCATGGATGCCCAACAGATTCGCCAGAAGGGGCGGTTGATGCCGGGCCGCATGTTCCTCGTGGACACAGTTCAGGGCCGCATTACCGACGACGAGGAAGTGAAGGCGGAAATCGTCAGCCGCAAACCCTACCGGTCATGGGTGACGCAATACCGGATCTCGCTGGATGAACTGCCGGAACCGACCAACGTCCCGCAGCCGGACCATCAATCGATTCGCCAGCGGCAACAAGCATTCGGCTATACGGTCGAAGAGCTGAAGATGGTCATTACGCCGATGGTCGTGGACGGCCAGGAAGCGGTGTCGTCGATGGGCACGGACACGCCGCTCGCGGTGCTCTCGGAACGGCCACAGCTGCTCTTCAAATATTTTAAACAACTCTTTGCGCAGGTGACGAATCCGCCGATCGATCCGATTCGCGAAGAACTCGTCATGTCGCTCACGACCAGTATCGGGCCGAAACCGAATTTGATGGACGAGCACCCTGAATCCTGCCGCCGGATCAGAGTGAAGCAGCCGATCCTGACCAATGCCGATCTGCAGAAGATTCGCGAGTTGGCGGATTCTCATTTCAGGAGCCAAACGCTCCGGATGCTCTTCCGCGTGGCGGAAGGACCGGAAGGCTTAGGTGCCGCCGTGGATGAACTCTGCCGTCAGGCGTCGCAGGCGATTCGCGAAGGCTTCAAGTTTCTGATCCTCAGCGATCGCGGAGTCAACGAAGAGTGGGCGCCGATTCCCAGCCTGCTCGGCATCGCGGCGGTCCACCATCACCTCGTCCGTGAATGCACGAGAACGGAAGTGGGGTTGATCGTCGAAACCGGAGAGCCGCGCGACGTGCATCAATTCGCGGCGCTCATCGGCTACGGAGCCGGCACGGTGAATCCCTATCTCGTCTTCGAATCGCTTGTGGACATGGAGCGCGACGCGTATCTGCCGGAAGGGTTGGATGCCCAGACCGCCGAGGGCAAGTTCATCAAGGCCATCAACAAGGGCCTGCTCAAAATCTTCTCCAAGATGGGCATCTCGACCGTACAGTCTTACTGCGGCGCGCAAATCTTCGAGGCGATCGGATTGAATCACGAGCTAGTCGATCGCTACTTCACAGGAACTGCCTCGCGCGTCGAGGGCATCGGCATCCGCGAGATCGGGGAAGAGACCTTGCGGCGGCACCGCGTGGCCTACGAGCCGGTGCCGATTCGGCAACTCGATTTCGGGGGCGAGATTCACTACCGCGTGCAAGGCGAGCACCACAATTGGAATCCCGAAACGATTTACAAACTCCAGCATGCGACCAAGTCGAACGATCCCAAGACCTATGCCGAATTTGCGCTGCTCGTGAACGACGAGAGCAAGCGGCTCTCGAACCTGCGCGGCCTGCTCAACTTCAAATTCCTGCCGGAAGCGATTCCGCTCGACGAAGTCGAGCCGGCGAAAGAAATCGTCAAGCGCTTTACCACCGGCGCCATGTCCTTCGGCGCGATCAGCAAAGAGGCGCACGAGACGTTGGCGATCGCGATGAACCGGATCGGCGCCAAGAGCAACACGGGCGAGGGCGGCGAGGATCCTGAGCGGTTCGTTCCGCTGCCGAACGGCGACTCGAAGAATTCTTACATCAAGCAGGTGGCCTCGGCGCGGTTCGGCGTCACGTCGCACTACTTGGTCAACGCGAAGGAGTTGCAGATCAAGATGGCGCAGGGAGCCAAGCCCGGTGAGGGCGGACAGTTGCCCGGCCATAAGGTGGATGAAGTGATCGCGAAGTTGCGATATGCCACGCCGGGCGTCCAGTTGATTTCGCCGCCGCCGCACCACGATATCTATTCCATCGAGGATCTAGCCCAGCTCATTTTCGATCTGAAGAACTCCAACCCCGATGCGGACGTCTCAGTCAAGCTGGTAGCCGAAGTGGGAGTGGGCACGGTCGCGGCCGGTGTCGCGAAGGCGCATGCAGACAAAGTCCTGATCAGCGGCGACTCAGGCGGCACCGGCGCTTCGCCTCTGGCCTCGATCAAATACGGCGGGGTCCCGTGGGAATTGGGCTTGGCGGAGACCCACCAAACGCTCGTGCTGAACGATCTGCGCGGACGAATTCGCGTCGAAACCGACGGCCAGCTGAAGACCGGCCGCGACGTCGCCGTTGCCGCGTTGCTGGGCGCCGAAGAATTCGGCTTCTCGACCGCGCCGCTGATCGTCGAAGGCTGCATCATGATGCGGAAATGCCATCTCAACACCTGTCCGGTGGGGGTGGCGACGCAAGATCCCGTCTTGCGGAAGAAGTTCATCGGCCAGCCGGAGCATGTCGTGAACTACTTCTTCTTCGTGGCCGAAGAGTTGCGGCAGATCATGGCCAAACTCGGATTCCGCTCGGTGAAGGAGATGATCGGGCGCGTGGATAAACTGAAAGCTCAGAAAGCCATCGACCACTGGAAGGCGAAAGGGCTTGACCTGACGGCGCTCCTCAAGATGCCGGACGTTGAACAGGACATCGCCCGCTACTGCGTTCAGAAACAGGGCCACGGCCTCGCCGACATCCTTGACAACAAGCTGATCGAGCTCTGCAAGCCGGCGATCGAGCGAGGGGAAAAAGTAAAGCTCGATCTGCCGATCCGGAATGTGAACCGCACGGTCGGTACGATGATGTCCAGCCGCATTGCAAAGAAGTACGGGCTTGAAGGACTGCCGCCAGACACGATCACGATCAAATTCACCGGCTCGGCCGGGCAATCCTTCGGCGCATTCATCGCGCGCGGCATCACCCTGATCCTCGAAGGCGAGTCGAACGATTATTTGGGCAAGGGCCTCTCCGGCGGCAAGATCGTCGTGTTCCCGCCGAAGGGTGCTCTCTACAACCCAGAAGAAACCATCCTGATCGGCAATACGTCGTTGTACGGCGCCACGCAGGGCGAAGCCTATTTCTACGGCATGGCAGGTGAACGGTTCGCGGTCCGCAATAGCGGCGTGCGCGCGGTGATCGAAGGGACCGGCGACCACGGCTGCGAGTACATGACTGGCGGCGTCGTCGTCGTGCTCGGCCGGACCGGGCGCAATTTCGCGGCGGGAATGTCCGGGGGCGTGGCCTTCGTGCTGAATGAATTGGATAAGTTCCAATCCCGCTGCAACCTCGGCATGGTCGAACTGGAAAAGGTGACGACGGCCGAGGACAAGAAGCAGCTACACGAGATGATCACCTCCCACTTCATGTACACCGGCAGCCGGAACGCGAAGCGGATTCTGGATGCGTGGGAGACCATGCTGCCGAAGTTTGTGAAGATCATGCCGATCGACTACAAGCGTGTGCTCGAAGAACGGAAACGCAAAGCGAAGGCAAGCCGTCAGGCGTGAGTGAGTAGAACGTAACGCGTCGTTCGTGAAGCGCCCCTCGATTGGACTCGGCCTGCGATCGTTCGACCCAGAGGCTCTCGACGGGCGAGCTCCCCTCGACAAGCTCGGCCTGCGACGAGCTCAGTCGAGTCGGGCCTGAGCTTGCCGAAGGCAGTCGAGTCGGACGGTGAGCCAGCCGAACCGTGAAGCGCACGACGGTCACGAGGTACGAGCGACGAACGACGAGAGACGAGTTAGGAATGGCTGATCCGAAAGGCTTCATGAAATTCGCGCGCGAGGGGCCGAAGCGGCGTCCCGTCGAGCTGCGCGTGCTCGATTGGAAGGAATTCTACGAGCCGATCTCGGAAGAAAAGCTCCAGACCCAAGGGGCGCGTTGCATGGATTGCGGCGTGCCATTTTGCCAAAGCGCGAACGGCTGCCCGGTTGTGAATCTCATTCCGGAGTGGAACGACCTCGTGCACCGTGGCCGCTGGCGCGGTGCGCTCAAGGCGCTGCACACCACCAATAACTTCCCGGAATTCACCGGCCGCCTTTGTCCCGCACCCTGCGAATCGGCCTGCGTGCTCGGGATCAACAGCGACCCGGTGTCGATCCGCGTCATCGAATGGAATATCATCGATCGAGGCTTCAACGAAGGACTCGTGCAACCGATCCTGCCGACGGGAAAGACCGGCAAGACGGTGGCCATCGTCGGCTCAGGACCGGCCGGTCTCGCCGCTGCGCAGCAACTGGCCCGCGCGGGCCACACCGTGACGCTGTTCGAGAAAGCCGACCGGATCGGCGGCTTGCTCCGCTACGGCATCCCCGACTTCAAGATGGAAAAATGGGTCATCGACCGCCGGTTGGAACAGATGCAGGCGGAAGGCGTCATCTTCAAGACCAATGTCAATGTCGGCAAGGATATTTCGGGCGAAGAATTCCGGCGCCAGTTTGATGCGGTCGGTCTCACGCTCGGTGCCGAGCAGGCCCGCGATCTTCCCGTACCGGGCCGCGAGCTCAAGGGCATCCACTTCGCGATGGACTATCTGATGCAGCAGAACAAGCGGAACGCCGGCGACACGATCACGGATGAACCGATTACGGCGAAGGGCAAACGCGTCGTCATCATCGGCGGCGGCGATACGGGATCGGACTGTTTGGGCACGACACACCGGCATAACTGCAGCGAAGTCCATCAATTCGAATTGCTTCCGGAACCGCCGCCGGAGCGAGCCGATTCGACTCCCTGGCCACTCTGGCCCATGCAGCTCCGCACCTCGCATGCGCACGAAGAAGGCTGTGACCGGCAGTGGAGCGTCTCGACCACCAAGTTCACCGGCCACAACGGGCATGTGACGAAGCTCCATGGAAACCGGGTGAAGTTCGAAAACGGCAAGTTCACGCCGATCCCGAAGACCGACTTCGACATGGATGTCGATCTCGTCCTGCTCGCGATGGGCTTCACCGGCCCGGTCAAGAACGGGCTGCTCGACAGCCTCGGTGTGAAATACGACGCCCGCGGTGCGGTCGCCGTGGACGAGAACTTCATGACAAACCTCGACGGCGTCTTTGCAGGCGGCGACACCAAGCGCGGGGCCTCGCTCATCGTCTGGGCCATCGCCGAAGGCCGCAAGATGGCGGCGGGGATCGACAAGTATCTGCAAGCGGGCAAATCTGCAAGAAAAGCCGCTGCCTAAAACTGACTGACCGGTCAGGTACATTTTCTCGATCCTCAGCGTGCCAGGGCTCATCGCCTCCTCGCCTCTCGGAGCGGTCCGGCCGCCTCACCATCTCGGCGGCGCGCACAGACGTGATCCTCCTTATTCGTCGGATCGTGCGCCCCTTCCGGACTCAGTCGAGCCTGGCAGATCGGCTCTGACCCGTCCAGGTGGACACGGAGGGTGGGTCATGTGACCGGGATATCCCGCGAGCCAATGTCTGGATATCCCGCCAGGTCGGGCGGAGTATCCTGGGCAATGCGGTCTTGATGTAGGTCTTGAACTGGTTGATAGTCGTGACGTTCGCAGCAGGAACTGAGACGAGATCGAGCGAGATACACCGTTCAGCTATCCCAGAGGCTAAGCGGCTCACTTGATAGTTAGGGTACCTGGGATCGGGCGCGGTTAATCCATGTCGAAGTCAGACGCCGAACGCGAGAAGCAGGAGCTTCTGCGAGCTCTTGCAGAGACGAAGGAGATTGCACCCCAGCTGATTGAGAAGGGGCGTAATCTGACGGAAGCTGGTCAATCTGCACTCGATTTGGCGTCGATTGTTGAGAGTGTCGCATCGAAGGCCCCAGCCGAATTCTTTCGACATCCGACCTTCGCGAATGTATCGAGCGGTTTCCGCGAATTTAACTCCGTCGCGCAGACTCAATACGGGCAAATCACCGAAGATGTGAGGCTGCTCGGAATCCTCCACTCCACCACAACCACGACGTCCGTCACGACCTTCGCGGTCGCCTTTGCCTCATTCGGCTCCACCACCGATGCAATGCCGGAGTTGAAGTCTATGGAGATGCTTCTCCATCGTTCGGTTGACGTGGCCAAGGTCAGAGAATCAATGAAAACCCTCGGCCTTGACGCCACGCACGGAGACATCCGTAGCCCGGTGATGCTCCTGTGCACCGCCGAGGAAGCGCTCAGGCGTCCCTTCGCCAACGAAGGCTACGCCACCGCCGTCCTCGTTCCGCTTCGGGAATCGATCCAAGGATGCGTCGACGAACTACTGAAGCTGCGCCCCACTGTCGAGAAAGCGGGAGGCTGGGCTGACAAGGTAGCTTCGATCGCCCGCCATTGCGGCAAAATTGCCAACTCCCCAGATCATGTCGATCGGGTTGCCGCAACGACATACACCCTCATTAACGAACTGTCGGCTGCTAAGGATCGACAAATGAATCGAGACCGCATTGTTGCCCTTTTTGACCAGGGCGTTTCAGTACTCGAGGACATTGTCTTTCTCGTTGACCGAGACAGGCTTCGCTCTGATACGAAGTAGATGCGCACCCTAACATGGCGCTGCAGGGGAGCCAGTCGCAATGGCACACCTCCTTCGATTTCGAAAGCGCTGGGGGAACGAGCGGCTCGCTGCCTACCGAAGATGTGAGATTGGGGTCAGGTTGAGGTGACCCTGAAATAACGGACACCTGGATTAAGACTCACCGGCCATCTTCTCGAACTCCTCTGGACTCCGATAGCCCAGTGCCTGATGCAAGCGCTGACGGTTATAGAAGCGCTCGATATACTCCGCGATGGCATAGCGGGCCTCGGCCTGATTCTGAAACTGCCGATGCCGCACCAATTCATTCTTGAGTGAACTGAAGAAACTTTCCACGGGCGCGTTGTCGTAACAGTTGCCCCTGCGACTCATGCTGGCGACGACCCCGCGCCGGGCGAGCACCAGTTGGTAGAGACTCGCCCGATACTGGTTGCCTTGATCACTATGATGTATGAGCCCCGGGGCGGGGCGTCGGCGCTGCCAGGCCATCCACCACGCCTCGACGACCACCGACAGCGTTTGGCGCGGACTCATGGCCCACCCCACGACGCGCCGCGAATAGAGATCCAACAACACGGCGACCGTGAGCC
>SPAW01000074.1 GCA_005239465.1 Nitrospira sp.
GCGCGGGCGCATGAGTTCATCATGGCGCTTCCGGAGGGATATGACACCTGGATCGGCGAACGGGGCGTCAAGTTGTCGGTCGGCCAAAAACAACGCGTGTCGATTGCGAGGGTCTTGCTCAAGGATCCCCCGATCGTGATTTTTGACGAGGCAACCTCCAACATCGACACCGAAACTGAAGTGAAGATCCGCGAAGCCCTAATCGAACTAACGAGGGGCCGAACCACATTCATCATCGCCCATCGATTGTCCACGCTCCACGATGTCGACCGGATTCTTGTCATCGATGGAGGTCGATTAGTGGAGGATGGCCGGCATGAGGACCTGCTCCGTCTGGGAGAGGTCTACGCCGGTTTGTATGAAGCAC
Source organism: Nitrospira sp. (assembly GCA_005239465.1). Taxonomy (GTDB): domain Bacteria; phylum Nitrospirota; class Nitrospiria; order Nitrospirales; family Nitrospiraceae; genus Nitrospira_D. The sequence continues at coordinate 368 of SPAW01000074.1, forward strand.
AGTTCCAGGTGTAACGGTCGTCTCTTTGGTTGGTTGCGGACGCGGAGAGGAGACCGGTATACTTCCTATGGAAGAACAAAAGGGTGTGATGCAAAGATGGTGCTTATTTACGAGAGCGACCCCCTGGATGATGAGCATTCGAGGGGAAGTTTTTACCATGTCTGTCGAGGGAAAATCGATCGCACGCCATTGAACGTGCCGGAGTCTAATCGTCCCTATGAGTGCGAGCAGTGCGGGATTGACCTCGAGGCAGAAGACTTTTTTATGGCCCTTCAAAAAGGATCGGCCTAGCCTGTATGGCTGGGAGCACCGGGAGAAAAACGGTGTCGGTCTCGCGTGGCCTCATCATGCTGTGCGAAACCTGTTTTGACCAGGTTGTGAACGAGAAGCTGCCTGATGCGAGAAATTTCGTGTCAAACCCCGAAGCGCTATTCGATACGATCTGTCTCGGCTGCACAGACATCAACCGCCCGCTCATCGACGACATGCTGGGCAGTTCAGAATAGCCCGGCTACTTACACTTCGTTCCGTCGAAAATCCGACATTCCGAGTCCGCGCCGGTGACGTGCCACTTTTTGAGCAATGGCCGGTCGTCTCCCCGCATCTCCACGACAAAGTCCGCCAGCACGCCTTGCGGGAGTTTATCGATGTGAGGCTTTGCCGCTTCGCTGATCTCGATATAGAACACCTTGCCGCTCGTGGAAATGAGGATCTGATTCTTCTCCTTATCGATGAAGATTATCGGACTGTAGAAGCTGCGGTCCTCGGCAAAGACAGGCGTCAGCGTCAAGGCGGTCAGAGACAGCAGGACGAATAGAATACGTGCTGAAGATCGTGGAATGCACATGAGTAACACTCCTCAGCCAGTGTGAGTAGTGCAGATATTATTACATTCCAATAAAAGGATGGGAACTGAAAAATTTCCGTTCAGCGTACGAGCACATCGGCTTTCGTGACGTGGCCGGCTTTGATCCAATAGGTCTTGACGTCCGGTTCCGCGTGCATGAGCGAGACGAGGAGATAAGCGGGAATCGGCAGGTTGATCTTGGGCCAGATCTCTTCGTAGTCGGTGGCGATTTTGATGTCGGTGACGGAGGGACGGGCCGGATCATGTGGGTGAGAATGGTAGACGACTTGGAGATCGAGGCCTTTGTTGCGAATATCCTTCTTAGCTGCGGAGAAATCCTGCATGTCCATGACAAAGGCGATTTCGGCGCGGTCGGCCGGCGACAATCGTTCCAGGTGCGCGACTTTGGCCGGGTCAAACGAAGACAGGTTGTGCGCTCCCTCCAGCGCCACGATGTTCTTGATGCGATAGAGATGGCTTACGCTGTTGTCGGTTCCTGCGAGCAAGCCACAGCACTCGTAGGGGGCCAATTCCCTCGCGTGAGCGACGAGATCATCGAGAATGTGTCGGGGAATGACGAGATCCGCCACGTTAAATCGTGCAGGTGACGGTGTAGTCACTGCTAAGATCTTTGATCTTTGGGTTGGGGCCGCAGAGAGGGCAGGCAGAATCTTTTGGGCGTCCCACCTTGCGGAACTTCATGTCGAGCGCATCATAGATCAGCAGCTTATCGGCGATCGTCTCGCCGATGCCGAGAATTTCCTTGATGGCTTCGGATGCCTGCAGAATGCCCATGGTGCCCGCCAACACACCGAGGACACCGGCTTCCTGGCAGTTCGGGACTAAACCGGCCGGCGGTGGTTCGGGATAGAGGCAGCGGTAGCAGGGGTAGCCCTCGTGGGGCTTGATTGTCGTCAGCTGTCCCTCGAAGCGAAACATGCTGGCGGAAATCAGCGTCTTCTTGGCGAAGAAGCAGGCGTCGTTGACCAAAAACCGAGTCGTGAAGTTATCGGAGCCGTCAAGGACAATGTCGTATTGCGAGACGAGGGATAAAATATTGTCGGCATCCACCAGCTGATGATAGGTCTTGATCGTGATCTCTGGATTGATGGCTGACAGTGTCTTCCTGCCGGACTCGACCTTCGGCTGTCCGATAGTGGCGGTCGAGTGCATGATCTGTCGCTGCAGATTCGACAGGTCAACAACATCGCCGTCAACTAATCCAATCGTACCGATTCCGGCGGCGGCGAGATAGAGACCGGCCGGAGAACCAAGACCGCCCGCGCCGATCAACAAGACTTTCGCCTTGTTCAGTTTCATCTGACCTTTTCCACCGACGTCTTGGAGAATGATGTGCCGGCTGTAGCGTTGTATCTGTCGTTCGGTGAGTTCCACGTAATTCGTCTCTCGTCGTTCGTGAAGTGTCGTCCTAACTCGTCGCTCGTATCTCGTATCTCGTCGTTCGTCCCTTCGGTGGGTCTGATCTGAAACGAGATACGAAATACGCTTCACGAGATACGGTGATCTTCGAGATACGCTTCACGAGATGCGCTTCACGTTGTGTCATTCCACCACATTCAATTCGATCGGATCGACAATACAGCCTTTTGTTCGCAGGCCGGCGACGGCCCGCTCAATTTCAGCTGTGTCACCGGAAAGTTCCACGTCAATCCAGCCGGTCGTTTCACGAACGTCGGCGCGCCGGACGTTCGTCACAATGTTGTATTCCCGTCCGATCTGGTAAATGATCGGCTCCTTGACCTTGTCTTCGGGAAAGCGGACATGAAAACGCAAGTGTGCCATGGCTATCCTCCCGCGATCGCCGGAACTATGGAGACTTCATCGCCATCCTTGAGGGAGGTCTCTTTCCCTTTGAGGAAACGAATGTCTTCTTCGTTGACGTAAATATTGACGAAGCGGCGCAGTTCCCCCGTCTCATCGCAGAGGCGATCCTTGATGCCGGGATGCGCGCTATTCAAGGCCTCAATCATCTCCAGCACGCTGCCGGCCTTGGATTCAACTTCTCCCTGGCCTTTGGTCAGGGGACGGAGGGGAGTCGGAATGCGAACTTTAATCATGCGCCACCGCCACCATTTTTACCCATTTTGAAGGTTTTCTCGAAGTGTACCAGGCTGGGTTGAATCCGAACAGGACGGCCGACGGAATTGATCACGGCTTCCTGCGTCTTCAGACCGTTGCCGGTGATGTAGGCCACGGTGACTTCGTTTTTCTTGATGACACCTTGCTTAACCAGTTTCTTGAGCACGCCGATCGTCACGCCTCCGGCCGTTTCCGAAAAGATGCCCTCGGTCTGCGCCAGGAGCTTAATGCCGTCCACCACCTCTTCATCCGTCACCATATCCATCGAACCCTTGCTCTCAGCGGTGGCCTTGAGCGCGTAGTAGCCATCGGCTGGGTTGCCGATCGCGAGAGACTTGGCAATGGTCTTGGGCTTCACCGGCTTGAAGAAGTCGCGACCCGCCTTGAAGGCGGTGGAGATCGGCGAGCAGCCCTCGGCCTGTGCGCCGTTGATCTTGGTGCGGACGTTGTCGATAAGCCCCAAAGCTTTCATTTCATGCAGACCCTTCCAAATCTTGGTCAAGAGCGAGCCTGATGCCATCGGAATGACGACTTGATCAGGAGTCTTCCATCCCAGTTGTTCCACAGTCTCAAAGGCGAGAGTCTTGGAACCTTCCGCGTAGTAGGGACGAATGTTGATATTCACAAACGCCCAGCCATGTTCACCGGCAATTTCGCTGCAGAGCCGGTTTACATCGTCATAGTTGCCATCCACTTCGACGACATGCGGCTTGTAAATCAGATTGCCGAGCACCTTCGCGGCTTCGAGGTCTCCTGGGATGAACACGTAGCAATGTAGATTCGCGGCTGCGGCATGGGCCGACACCGAATTGGCGAGGTTGCCGGTTGAGGCGCAGGCCACGGTTTCGAATCCCAACTCGCGGGCGCGGGTCAAGGCGACGGCGACCACGCGATCCTTAAAGGACAGGGTGGGGTGATTCACCGTATCGTTCTTAATGTAGAGCTCGTCCAGCCCGAGATAAGAGCCGAGGTTCTTGGCGCGCACCAACGGTGTAAATCCGGCATGGGGGCCGACGAAGTTCGTCCCTTCGACCGGCAGAAGGTCGATGTATCGCCACATACTGTGCGGGCCATCTTCGATCTTCTTCCGAGAAATGGCCTTCTTGATCTCCTCGTAGTTGTACTTCACTTCGAGGGGACCGAAGCACATCTCGCAGACATGAATGGCTTTGGTGGGGTATTCCTTTCCGCACTCGCGGCAGACTAGCGCTTTCATTTTGCTCATCATAGCACCACCTTCGAAAATCTGTGATTAGGGATGCACCGCACAGCCGGCATAGGGATCTCCGTCGTCGAATAGTTCCGTGATCGTCGGACGATCTCCGCACAGCGCGCAATTGGGATTGCGTTTCACCTTGATTTCACGAAACTGCGTCTTGCGGGCATCAAAATCGAGAAGCCGATTCGTCAAAGGCCGACCAATCCCCAGGATCAGTTTGAGCGCCTCCGTAGCCTGGATCGTACCGATGACGCCGGCCAATACACCGATCACACCGGCTTCTTGGCATGAAGCGACCAGTCCGGGCGGAGGCGGTGTTTTGAACACGCAACGATAGCAGGCCGACTTCTTGGGGATAATCGTCGTCACACGGCCGTCGAAGCGCAGAATGCCGCCATGCACCAGCGGCTTATCGGCAAAGAAGCAGGCGTCGTTGATCAGGAATTTTGCCGGAAAGTTGTCGACCCCATCGATTACGACATCGTAGTCGCTGATGATCTTCAGCGCGTTGCCGGCGGTCAATCGCTCCTCATACATCGAGACATTCACGTCGGGATTCAACGCCTGAATTTTTTCTTTCCCCGACACGACCTTGGGCCGTCCGATATCCGGGGTGTGGTGGAGGATCTGGCGTTGAAGATTGGTGAGATCCACGACATCGCCATCGATGAGCCCGATCGTGCCCACCCCGGCCGCGGACAAGTAGAGCGCTGCTGGTGAGCCCAGTCCACCAGCACCGACGAGAAGAATTTTCGCCTTGGCGATCTTCTTCTGTCCCTTGCCCCCGACTTCGGGCAGGAGGATATGCCGGCTGTAGCGGTTTATTTGCTCTTCAGTAAATTCCACTTCGTCGCTCGTCGTTCGTGAAACGTCGTCCTAACTCGTCGCTCGTATCTCGTATCTCGTCGTTCGTCCCTTCGGTGGGTCTGATCTGAAACGAGATACGAAATACGTTCACGAGATACGGTGATCTTCGAGATACGCTTCACGAGGCGCGCTTCACGCCTCTAGATATTAAAATACTTCTCAATACTGATATAGCGTTCGCCCGTGTCACAAAGAATTGTTACCACATTCTTATCTGGTCCCAGTTCATCGGCGATTTTCTGGGCAGCAAACACGTTGGCACCAGCTGAAATACCCACCAGGAGGCCTTCCTTTTTCGACAGCTGTTTGGCGGTCTGATAGGCCTCGTCGTCGGTCACCGTGATCACGCGGTCGAGAACCTTGCGGTTGAGAACCTTGGGAATGAAGCCCGCGCCGATCCCTTGAATCTTATGCGGCCCTGGATCACCACCGGACAGCACCGGCGATCCTGCCGGTTCGACGGCAATCACCTTCACGTTCGGATTCTGTTCCTTGAAGACTTCGCCGCATCCCGTGATCGTGCCGCCGGTTCCGACCGCGGCGACAAATGCGTCGATCTTCCCTTCGAGCGCCTCCCAAATTTCAGGCGCCGTGGTCATCCGGTGCATCGCCGGATTTGCCGGATTCGAAAATTGATCCGGCATGAAGTACGACGGATTCTGCGCCACGATGCTTTCAGCTTCCTTGATCGAGCCCTTCATGCCTTCCCAGGCAGGAGTCAGCACAAGCTGCGCGCCGTAGGACGACAGCAAGCTGGCCCGCTCCATGCTCATGCTTTCCGGCATGACCAGGATTAGCTTATAGCCTCGCACAGCCGACACCAACGCCAGTCCGATACCAGTGTTCCCACTGGTCGGTTCGACGATCGTCCCACCCGGCTTGAGCTTGCCCTGGCGCTCTGCCTCGTTGATCATGTTGAGGCAGATCCGGTCCTTGACGCTCCCACCCGGATTGAAGAATTCGACCTTGCCGTAGATCGTGGCCGAACCTGGCTTTGAGAGGCGGTTCAGTCGAACGAGCGGGGTTTTGCCGATCAGCTCAGTAATCTCTTTGTGCAGGATCATCGTCACCGGCCCCCTCCCATGTAAAAGAGAAACTCAACCTGGTCCCCTTCGTTGAGGTGGGTGGTGGCAAGGTGACTGCGTTCCAGCATCTTATCGTTGACCTCGACGGCAACCATCTGAGGCTCAATCTTCTTCGCCTTGAGTAAATCGAGGAGGGTTCCGCTCCGGACCTCCTCAGATTTCCCGTTGATCTTGACCTGCATGGATTCTCCCAAGTTGGCTTAGAGATTAAGGAATTTTGTCAAAGTAACAAAGGCAAGCTCTGCTTGTCAAGGTTGCGCCATAGACCGTGAGAGTCACCGAGGGTGGATTGGATTCATCCTGCCGGGCGGCATTCGCCGATTTTATCACGGAGGACCAACCGACTTAGGGGTACTGGTCAAGTTTGAATTCTAGGGGTGGTGGGCCTTGGTTCCTGACTGACCTCTATAGTTTCAAGCATGCCATAGGTCCTGCTAAGCTCACCCCCCAGTCAATGGGGGGTGGATATGACTCTAGATGCAACCATGCTGTGGATATTGCTTCCGATAGCCATCGGGATTGGAGTCGGATTGGCTAACTTCTATGCTTCTAGAGCGGTAGTGAGATGGCTTGTATTTGCTCTATCACTCGATCTCTTTTTTGCCGCTTATTATTTTGGAGTAGACCGACACTGGTCTGCATTCGCCAATACTGTTTTTCCGTTTTGTCTCTTTGGAGTGGTCATGTTTCTAGGCTGGAAATTGCCTCATCCGCATAAGGAGGTTAAGCCTGATTCGACTGGCTTAAAGCTTCATCTCGTAAACGCTAACTCGTTTTCTTATCGTGGGGCCAATCCAAATAATTCTTCTGTAGAAATTGACCCTGATGTACCCATACGAACAGGCTATCGAAAAACAAACGAGAAAATTGGCTTTGTCTTTGGTATCGAAAACAAAACCGGGATGCGCCTCTCAAAGGTGAGGTTATATATAGAGTTTAACGACAGTGACGACTTAGAAATTTCCGTTCCGCCAGCTCAGCGTACTCCTGAATACAACGTGTGGAATCATATCCCCAAGCCGAACGAATACTGTTGGTTTGAATGGGATCATATCGATACGACACTACGAAATACCCATCCAGAGCTTTTTGTGAGATTTCCGTTTCAGCGTGACTATAAATTTTCTATGAGGATAGAAACGCATGGGGTTGTCGTTCCAATGGTCGCAACCATTCGAGTCCCTTAACCTAACAGCCCGATGATCTCTTCTAGTGTCCAGACATGATCCGTGAGTCCTGCTTGCATGGCTGGCGTCACGCACAGGCCAATTCCTCAGGTCTCGTTCGGTCTACATTCGCGGGGCGGGGCAACAGCACAGTTGAGCTTCCTAGCCAATCGTGTAGTTTTCGGGGGGAAGGTCACCAGTACCAGTCCCCGGTATGTCTTGACACCTTCCCACGGTCGGCCTAGCCTTTCCGAGCTTAAACTTCAACAAGAGATATTTGGGGATCATTCGAGGGGGTTCCCCTTGTCTAACGCGAGACGAGAAATTCAGCAAGGCCATGAATATGCAATATTGACTCTGTTCGCCCAACACCTCTCCTCGCTCACCCGTTTAACATACGAACTTGTCGAACAGCCTGATCCTCCTGACGGGGTGCTACGTTCCCAATCAGGCCAATATATCTGGGTCGAGGTAGCTGACATTTACAGAAGTGTGGACGAAGCGCACGAAGAACGTTCGCATGTGACACTGGGAGAGGATCTGTTCGTCCATAGAGAACATCCTATCGTTTCACCCGATGAGCGGACGGCTATTGCAGCAATCAGCGTGATTAAAAACAAGATCGCAAAGAATAACTATCAGCCGATCTCTGAAAAGTACGGACTGGGAATTTTGATTGCTTGTGAGCGAGACCCATTATTTGATGAGAACACTTTGACCGAAATTCAAGAAAGAGTTTGTAATGAAATGATTCGCTTACAGAGTATAAGCAAAGGGTTTCTGAGGGAGGTCTATCTCTACCAAAGCCCTGCAAATGGTCAACCAGGAGCGTTTCATAAACTTTGCGAGTTCTAGCAGCAATTCATGCCTGAGAAACCAGACCTCAGCAAAATCTCAACGCTGAATACCATCATTTCCCTCTCGCCCGGCCTTGCGGTTTGAGCGGTCCCTTCTTACAATACGTCTCCCTGCGAGGCTCTAATGCCCTTCACGATTCGTCCCTTCCGCCGCTTTCCCGTGCAATGACTTGTCTCGTGCCACTGAACTGAGGCAGTGATGAACTGGGCAAAAGGCCACGAGAAATGTAAGTCCTGTGGGACAACAGAGCATAAACACAAAGCCAGAGGACTCTGCGCATCCTGTTACGATGCTGCTACGGAGAAGCGGCAAAAATCGCATGTCACGCGGAGAATGGGAAGTCATCTCCCAATTCATATTACTAAAGAAGATTTAGAGCAGAAGTACAACTCCGGTCTGTCACTCAACGACATTGCTCGGCAATACAACTGCACTCGTCAGTACATCTACAAACTCATGGCGCAATATAAGATTGCCCGCAGGACGATGAGCGAAGCAAGGAGTCTTGCCTTGCAGCAGGGGAAAATTTCATACAGTTCCAACGTTTTATCCCCTGGCAAAACAATCACTCATGAGAAGCGACATGTCAATGAGTCGTTCTTCAAGTCGTGGACGCCTGCGATGGCATGGGTCTTGGGCGCCATCTATACCGATGGGTGTCTCACCGCTTCACTACGACCTAGAGGACAGAGCAAGTCAGCTAAGCTTGGGAAGCTGCGACTTCGCGAGCAAGTAGTACTTGCGAACCATGGGGACGTGACGGCTCAGTTCTATCTTGCCGCTATGTACAAACATGGGGTTCAAGCTCTTAAGTGGTACATCCTCGCGGCTGAGGGCGGAGATGAATTGGCTGTCGTTGCACGTGATGAACTGTCAAGGAAAATGACTCCGGATCAAATTGCAGACGCGCGGCAACGAGCGCGGGAATGGGCACCACAGGAAAAGCAAGCAGATACGGTGTTCAGGCGTTTCAAGATTGACCAGAAAGAGCCAGAACTGCTTGAAAAGGTCCGCGCCCAGATAGGCAGTAACGCGCTGATTCGATTCAGGGGAAAAAGGGGAGTGGCCGGTGCGCTACACACATTGTCGATTGATAATGCCACTGTCTGTGCTGATCTCCGGCAGCTAGGCGTCACTCCAAGAAAGAGCCTCACAATAACTTTCCCCCCAATGCCTCCACACTTGGTCAGGCATTTCATTCGAGGCTGCTGGGACGGTGATGGATCGGTTTATTGGGAGGGGAATGACATCTACATTGTTCACGCGAGTTATGTAAGTGGCTCCAAGGATTTCATAGAACAGCTCATGCGCCATTTAGTCGATCTTGGATTACCCGATAGGACCATCTATAAATCGACGCGCAGCAAGAACCCCTCGTATTACTTTCGATATAGCGGACTACCCTGCATCAAACTCTACCACGTGCTCTATGATGGAGTTGATGAGAGTATGTACCTCGCGAGGAAACACGACAGGTTCAAAGCATTTGTCGGCTACTACGAACGTCAGGGGAGTCAAGCTCAGCATAGACCTCGACCCGTTTCTTATAGACCTCGACCTGTTTCTTCTGTGCGCTCTGTCAAAGGCCGTTTGCAGGAAATTCGAGCGTCCAAAGCCGCCCTCATAAATGAACTAAAGAGTTATGCCCATAGCAAGTCTCCGCAGAGCGGCATGAGCGAGGAGGAGGACTGAACCATGACGCGAGTCGCACTCTACGCACGGTATTCATCCGAAGGACAGCGGGTGGAGAAAGGGACACGCACTTACCAAGAGGATGGATCTAGGCGGACCTGCCGGGTTTTCTTGGGTAATTACCCCCTCTTTAGAAGTATGTCGTTTCTCTATATTTCCTGGCTACTATTACCCTCTTTCTCCCTCTTTCTATCGTGTACTGCCCCACCTAATTTTGGACAGGTCGTTGCTTATTGTTGACGATCCATTGCGCATTGAACTCGACGAATGACTGCATGGCCAAGGCGCTGCGGAAAAAGCCTAGCAGTTTCGCTCGCCGGAGCGGTCGCCCTCGCCCAGATCGCCGCTGATAGTAAAACCAATTCCGCGGCTTGCCCACGACTCGTCAGACCATGGCTATGGAGCAGCCCATCGTTCGCGTTAGCCACCGTATGTCCCCTCGGGTGAATTGAATCCCTTGAGCTCGAAGGCTTTTTTTAACACGTCGACTACCAAAGCCTTCCGCCCCAAGGCCCGTTCGAGTTCTTCGACCCGTTTCTGTAGCCCCCCCACGAGACTCTGAGTACCAGTTCGCCCGACTCCTTGAGCCCTTGGTCGAGGCTGCGCTGCCAGCGGTACATCTGTGCGGCGTTCACCGCGTACTTCCGACAGATCTCTTCGAGGGGTAAGCCGCTCTGCCACTCCTGCAGCACCGTCAGCTTCTGTTCCGCGCTCCACCGTCGTCTTCGACCGCGACCATTCTGGACAGGTTTCATCACGGTGTCCATTTATCCCTCCTGGCTTATGAAACCTGTCCAAAGGTTAAGTGGGGCACGACAAAAATTCAGAACCATGTCCATGCGCTTTCGCTCTACTTCATGTGCTACAACTTCGCCCGTATTCATTCGACCCTAAGAGTCACGCTCGCGATGCAATCGGGGGTTGCGGATCATGTCTGGACGCTGGAAGAGATCATTGGCTTATTAAATTAGTCTTTGTTGCGACAGATCAATAACCTCCTGAAGCCGTGAAAGTTTTAGCTTAAGCATTGAGAAGGTATGGTCTAGGTCGGGATGCCCAGTGAGATGAACGGGATCGATAAATCCAAGCCGTTGAAACCGTAGGAGGTCGGATTGAGTAAAAAACGCCTCATTCGATAATATGGCGTCAATTCTGTTGCACCAGGCATTGAAATCATTTGTGAGTTCGATGGCGAATGGGTCTAACTGCCGAATGTCATAGGTTTGGCCTAATCCTGTTGGCCGATTCAATAAATTATGGATTGCCCATGATATTTCTCCTGAAAGCGTGTTCAACAGACGCCTCAATTTGCGCTCAAACATCACAGCCCAAATAGGTAGTCCAATGGCAGTAATGAGTAACAGGGACGCAATAACAACGAGAAGAAATTTCACTTCATAGTCGATTCTTTCAGGAGCAGCCAGCCACGCTAATATCGCCACGGCAACCCCAACCAGAGCGATGGCAATGGCAACGATATTATTTTTCCGCATAACGCAATTACGCAGCCCCCCAGTTGAGTGGGGGCTGAGCTTAGCAGTACCAATGGCATGGTATAAACAGAGGAAATTAGTCCGAATCCGAGGTCCATCAGACCCCAACCTCAAACTTGACCAGTACCGACCTGGGCGGTTGCTTGACTTTGATCCGGCTCCGCCGCCACTATGCCGACTCTTTTGGAAACTCTGTAATGTGGAAAAAGAACTTCCTCTTTCGCTCTTTGGAAGCCATCCCGCTGCAAGAGTCCGAGAACGAGCTGTTTCATGATACAGAACCGGCCATGGACAGCGCCGGGCTCACCTTTGACAAGTTTCTATCCGTCTGGGTTCAAGGCGAGGGTGAGGAGGACAAGCCGTCGGTGTTCACCAATGTGTATGTCCGGACAGCGACGCTGGACGTAGCCAAGCATGTAGGTTTTCTTCAGCCTCTCCAGGGGCGCTCCCATCAGATCAAGCAGATGCTGACGCCGGCTCAGAAGCAATTTCTCCGACAATGGTTACAGGCCCATGCCTCTCAGGCTTGGGAGTCATCCGAAGACCATTTCCGTGATCTCTTCGAACTGGAATGATCCGGTCTCTTTTATCCTACGCATGCATGAGGTCCTGCACAGGCCTTCTCTTCTGGCTGGTGGCGAGTGTTCTGAGTGTGCCGAGTTGGGAGGCCTCTGCCGCATCGGTGGAGGTGTGGTACTCTCCCGATGACGAGCCGCTCAAGCGGGTCGTACAGATTTATGAGCACGCCACGCGATATATTTTCGTCGCGGTGTATGGGCTGACATCCCCGCTTGCGGTCAAGGCGCTGGTCGAGGCCAAGAAGCGGGGTGTGGATGTCCGTGTCATCACAGACCGTGAACGGCTTGACGACGCCAAACAGCAGACGGCTGTGTCGACTCTTCGTGAAGCCGGTATTCCCATCAAGATCAATCAGCACGATGGCCTCATGCACCTGAAGCAAGTGGTTGTCGATGACGAGGTCAATACCAACGGTTCGATGAATCATACGACCAGCGGCAATCGCTACAATGATGAACGGCTGGATGTCATCAGAGATCATGCGATTGCTGTCAAAGCTCGCGAGAAGTTTCTATCGATGTGGAAGGATGAGCGGCGATTTTCGGAATGGAAATAATTTCGAAGGCTGAGGCTGAGGAAAAATGAACGGCCAATCTTTCTGCTACCTCGACCTGAACCTCGACCTCAGCCTTCATTTGTGAGGAGCGATGACCGAAGATACAGACATTGCAGTGGTCGGAGCCGGTGGGGGCGGGGCGGTCCTTGCCCTCGCGCTTGCCCAGAAGGGCATCAAGACGGTTGTGTTGGAACAAGCGTCCGGGCCGCCGCAAGGATTACGCGGTGAAATCCTTCAACCGAACGGGCAACAGGTCCTCGATCAGATCGGGTTGCTGAGCAAGTTGCCGGTTGAGTCAACGCGTGCGGTGCGCAAGTTTCATTTCTGCCGGGTCGGCGGCGAACGGCTTTGTACGGTGGACTATGGCGATCTTCCCCCGCCGTACAATCGAGCCGTCGTGACGCTGCCGAATGTGGCACACCATGCCATCCTTGACGCCATCCAGGCTGAACAGTCCGTGTCGCTGTGGTATGGGACAACGTTCACGGGACTCCTTCGAGAGCGAGGTCAAGTCGTCGGGCTGACGGCCAAGCGAGAGGCAGGCCAGGTAACTGTGAAGGCCAACGTGGTCGTCGGCGCCGATGGGGTTTTTTCAAAAGTTCGGGAGGCCTTGCAGATTCCAGCCGACCTTCATCGCTATCCGCAGGGCTATCTGATTGCCATTCTGGACGCGTCTACTCCAGTAACCGAGGCGAAGTATTTTATCGGCAAGCGGACGATCCTCGGCATGTTTCCCGCCGCGGGGAACAAAGTCTATCTTTTCTACATGATCGACGCCGGTTCGTACGAGCGCGTCAAGGGACAGGGGATTCCGGCCTTACAACGGGCCTGGACCGCGATTGATCCGTCTTGTGCAGCGCTCTTCCGAACGTTGACCGACTGGAATCAAACCGCCTTCATGCCGACCGGGCGCGTGCGCACGCCGACGTGGGTGGCTGACGGGGCGGTGCTGATCGGGGATGCGGCGCATGCGATGAACCCCCATGCCTCGCAAGGGCGCATGCAGGCGATGGTGGATGCGATGACGCTGGCGGATCTTCTGCCCGAGTGTCTGGCAACGAAAGATTACTCCGCTGTGAAGCTCAAGAGCTACGAGGACGCACGCCGGCCTCAGGTCACAATGTTGCAGAAATTGGCGGACGAACAAGTGTTGTTTTGGAACACGGCCAATCCCGTGATCGCATTTCTCCGCGACCGGGTGTTCCGCACGCTGGATCACAACGCACGATTGCGCTATCGCGTGTTGTCCACCACGGCGGGACTCCGCCGCACTCCTCCATTTAATTTGATCGATCGCATGATGGCTGCCGGATTCCTGCCGGATCCTTCAGGACATGAGAGGGTAGCACGATGCCATCTGTGAAGTGGACCATTGATGGGTTGCCGGAAGAGACGCAGCAATTATTGCGGTCGTACGTGAAAGACGTGACGCAGGCTTATGGAGTTCAACTTGAAGGCGTGCTGCTGTACGGTAGTGCAGTCCGAGGGGAATTCCTGCCCGGGCGATCCAACCTGAATCTGCTGCTGTTCGTGTCGTCCTACGATGTCGCGGTGCTCAAGAAGTACAATGGAATTCACAAACGATGGAGCAAAGAGCAAGTTGTGGTACCGCTGTTTCTCACCAAGGCGGATCTTCAGTCGGCGGCCTTTGTATTTCCGCTGGAGTATCAGGACATTCAGGAATGCCATCGCCTGCTGTGGGGGCAGGACCCCTTTGTTGGGTTCAAGGTCGATGCCTGCCATCTGGCCGGCGAAGTGTTGCAGGTCCTGCGGGGAAATCTCTTGCGCGTGCGTCAGCGCCTGGTGGAGGGAGGGAGCACGGAAGAGGCCATGACGATTCTCCTGCCGCTCTCGATCACGTCTTTGTTACCGGTGCTGCGAGGCACGCAACGGTTATTGGGCAGGCCTGTCCTGTCCCATAACGAGCCACTGTTGAAGGATCTCGAAGCCCATTTTAGAATTGATCTTACAGGCCTTCGTGATGCGCTGTTGCTCAAACGAGGACAAATCTCTCCAGGTCAAAAAGAAGTGCCGCGAATGATGGACCGATATCTTGAGAGTCTCGGACAGTTGGTCACGACGGTGGAACAACGGTTGGGGCAGGGATGACGCGAGTATTGTGGAAATGGGGCGCAATTGTCGCGTCGTTGAGCGTGATGCTGCTGGCTTGGACAAGCGTAAGCCAGGCGTCGCTCTATGAACGGCCGAAAGCGCGGCCCCAACTGCCTGGTCCAACGGGCTACGTGAGCGACCATGCCCAGGTGCTCGATGCGGAGTGGAAAGAGCGGATTCGTTCGGTGTGTCAGGACCTCGAACGGAAGACGGGCGTCGAAATGGTCGTGGTGACGGTGCCCAGCATCAAGCCCTTCGCCTCGGCGAACGAATACGCGACGGCGCTTTACGAAAAATGGGGCATCGGCTCTGCGCAGCAAGAACATGGCGTCATGGTGTTGGTGGCGGTGCAGGAACGCCAGGCCGCGATGACCTTAGGCCGTCAGATGTTGCCGGTCATTACGCCTGCGATCATGAACGAAGTAGGTGGCGCGTATCTCCATCCCGCTATCCAACTGGGACATTTCGGTGAAGGACTCTATCGGGCTGTGGTGGCCTTGGCGACACCGGCTCAAGAGGTACGTGTCGACGCGCTTTCGAAGACACATTTCAAAGGCGTCGGTTTCTGGATTACTCTCATCACCAGCATCGGCGCCATCTCCTTCTTCTGGTGGATCAGCCGCCCCGACCTCAGGCATCCGTACCGTCGAATTCAAAAGGGCGAGTATTGGGGAACGGGGCAGGGCGGCTTCAGCGGCAACTGGGGTGGGTTTGGGGGAGGGACAAACGGCGAGGGGTATAAGTAAGGGCTGATCGCTTGATGTCCTATGAAATTGCCTGTTGATGCAACCATCGCTGAAGACAGACTAGTGTGCTACCTGATTCCAGACAAACTGAGGACAGAATGAAGCTTGAGCTCTACACAGATGTGGCCCTGACATGCGACCTGCCCGAACACCGTCTCCGTCGCAGTGACATCGTCAAGCTGGTAGACCACCACGTGGCCCCTGACGGAACAGAAGGATACTCCATCGAAGTCTTCAACGCTGTCGGCGACACCATTACCGTCACTGCCGTCCCTGCCTCCGCCCTCGAAGCCCTCCGCAAAGATGAAGTGCTCTGCGCCCGGACGTTGTAACGAGACGAGACTTTCCGCCATCTACCATAATTCATTTCGCTAGCCCGTCAGCATCCTATTAAGAATGTGCATCACTCGACACGCGCAGTGAGGGACAGCCTGGCCGCTCTCGTGCGAGCGTGAAGGGCAAGGTCAAGCAACAACCCCAGTGCGTCTCTGTAGATTGACCTAGAGGCGTCCCTCTTCAAGGAAACTGTAATAGCCCTTCCGGTTAAAGATGATGTGATCGAGGAGCTCAATTCCAATAATCTTTCCGGCTTGCTTGATCTGCTTGGTGGCGTCTATGTCCGACGCAGAGGGTTCGAGACTTCCCGCCGGATGGTTATGCGCCACGATGATGCCCGAAGCGCGGTCTGTCAGCGCATCAGCGAAGACTTCACGCGGATGTACTGGACTGCGGTCTATTAACCCAATGGACACGACCCGCACATTGAGAACTTCGTTGGCCCCGTTGATGGTGACGGACAGGAAATGTTCTTGCTTACGGTCTGCAAAATGCCGAATCAAAGGAAGGACATCCGCTGGCGTACTAATCTTCATGCCCTCTGGCTTGATACGCCGACGAGCGAACTCAATCGCGGCGAGCACCAACGTGGCTTTCGCTTCTCCAACACCTTCAAATGCCGTCAAGTCTTCGGTGCGAAGACTCAGTCCTTTTTCGTCTATGACCCTGACTAGATTGCCAGCGAGGGTCATCACATCTATCCGGGGTGTGCCCTTGCCTAACAGAACAGCCAGCAGTTCTTGATCATTGAGGGTATTCGCCCCCTTTGCGACGAGTTTTTCCCTGGGCCGGTCATGCTTGGGGATTTGGTCTATTCGCTTGCTCATAGGTTCATGCAGCAGACGACAGGTGAGTGTGGATCACCGTGACGGCCATGATGTCAAAAATGCCACCTGTGTCCGTGTATTTGGGATCAGCCAACTCCTCATAACGTCCCCGCCCGTCGTAGGCCGTCTGAATCTCGCCGTTGACCTGGCCGCGATATGCGCCTTCGAGATAGACATGGTCTTCACGGTGTGTGCGGACGGTGGTTCGGATAACCGGGTCGGCGGCTTTCTCCTCCGTGACCTGTTTGATGTAGAGCGCTTCCTCGTCGGTGATGTCGAACCTGGCGCGAATCTCGGCAATCATGTCTTGGACGGAGACTTTCTTCGGCGGCGGGCCAGTGCCTTTCTTGCCTTTGCCTGGCTGCAGTTTCACAGGCCCGGCGCTGGTCGTGACGCCTTGATACTCGACAGCGGCTTTGATGACTTCCGTTTGGCGAATCTGCTTCATCAGGTCGGACACGCTGCCTTGCTTGATGAGTTGCTGGCCGACGTATTCGGCGAAGGTGGCGAACTCCTTCAACTCCGGCGCGTAGGTGAAGAAGCACGTCAGGAAATGGAAGGTCTTGACGTAGCGGGCGAGCAGATAGACGAACGCCTTGCGCTCCTCCGTGTCCGCAATCTTTGCGTGAAACCTGGTGCGCAGCGCGTTGATAAAGAATTGCACCTGCGCGTCTGTGCCGGTGGCGGCCAGTTTCGAGAAATCGGCGGCATCCTTCTGCGTGAATACTCCCGCCGCCAGAATTTCGGCGTAGAGTTTGGGGCAAAGGCCCTGGTCCGGTTCTTCCGGCGCGAACGGCGTGCCTTTGCGGTATTTCTGGAACGCCTTGAGGATGGCGGCGGCGTTGTTGGTGAAGTCCACAACCACTACGTCTTTCTTGCCTTCGTGACAGCGGTTCAAGCGCGACACCGTCTGCACAGCGTTGCGATCCACGACCGGCTTGTCGAGGAACATGCCGGCGAGTAACGGCTGGTCGAAGCCGGTCTGGAATTTGTTAGCCACGACCATGAGCCGGTAATCTTCGCCTTCGAATCGTTCCTCGATCAACTCGCCGTCTTTGAGCTCGTTGACGGCGTGCTCGTGAATTTCCGCGTTGGTTTCGGGATGCGTGAAATCCGAGAAGGCGTAGAGGACTTTGTATTTCGCACCGCGCTCTTTGAGCTTTTCCTTGAGGATGTTGAAATAGCGCAACCCGGCCACGCGGGAACTCGTGACGATCATCGCTTTGGCCCGGCCTTCGATGAGCGGCATCACTGTTTCCTCGAAGATGCGCAGCATCACCTCGGCCTTGTATTGGATCAGCCCATCATCCTGAAACGCCACGTTCATGAGCGCCTTGGACACGACGCCCTTGGGATAGACTTTTCCCTCCTCCTGGGGCGGCGGAACAAAATGGCAATGCAGGTTGTAGAGCGTCTTATAGGAAATGATGCTGGCCGCTACGTCCACGATATATCCTTCGGCGATGGCTTCGGCTTCAGTGTAGCTGTCGAACGGCGCGCCGAACAGACTGACGGTGGCGGGTGCGGGGGTGGCGGTGAACGCGACAAACAACTGATTGCTATCGTGCTCGCGGATGACCTTGGCAATCTGTTCCTCCAGGTCTTGCTCCTCCGTTTCGGTGTCGGCTTCGTTCGCCTTGCGGAATGGCAGGCGGATGGCCGCGCCCATCTGGCCTTCCTGAGAGCGATGGGCTTCATCTATCAGGAAGACAACGCGCAGGCTCTTCAACGCTGGGTTGTTTTGGAGCTCTTCCAACACCCAGGCAAACTTTTGCTGCGTGGTGACGATGATCGGCTTGCGGTCTTTGAGGAAGCGCGGCAGATCGTCGGCTTTCTTGGCGATGCCCACCACGTCTTTCAGATGAGCGAATTTCTCGATGTCCTCCCGGATATTCGTATCGAGCGATTTACGGTCAGTAAGGATGAACGTGATGTCCACCAGCTTCTCACTTGTGCCGGGCTTGTAGAGGCTGTGCAGACGGTCTGCCAGCCAGCAGATGGACAGGGTCTTGCCGCTGCCTGCGGAATGGTCGGCCAGATACTTCTTTCCGATGTCCCCCTTTGCGGCGAAGTGGGCCGTGATGTCCTCTGCAATCCGCCGTACCAGACGGCTTTGGTGATAGCGTGGGAAGATGGTGAAGGCCGGGCGCTCCTGTATATCCCCCTCTGCCTCGCGCTTGGGAACGCGGACAAGAAAGAACGATAGCGCCTCCAGCAACTGCTCCCTCGACAGGACTTCACGGTAAAGGAACTCGACCGGGTATTCGGCAGGATTCGTGGCGGTGTTGGTCAGCCCCATGTTATGCCAGCGGAAGTTCTCAATCCGGCGCGGATCGGTGGCTGCCATCACGTCACTGGTGTCGGCAGCGAGGTAAAGGAACGGGTGCTGGAAAATCTTCTTCGCGTGGTCGCGTGCGGCGAATTGCGCCACGGCATCATGCACGTTCTGATTGGCTTCGTGTTTCAACTCCAGGGCCACGATGGGGAGACCGTTGAGGAAGAGGACAAAATCAATCTCCCATTGCTTCTCGCCCGGAATGGCAGCTCCGAAATAGAAATGCGGACGGAAGGTGATGCGGTTCTGAGCGTATTTCTCGGCGGCGGCACTGGCCGCGGAGCGCGGCTTGGGATAGAACAGCCGGAACTCCAGCCCACGCACCTTGAGGCCGTGGCGCAGCAACATCCAAAGGGGCGTGTGCTCCAGTTCTTTGTGCAGCGCCTTGAACACTTCGTCCCGCGCATCTGTGCCGTAATCGTCCTCTAGCTTTTTGAGCGTGTCGGCCTGGGTGGCTTTGAGAAAAGACCAGAGGTGATCTTCGGCGATGAAATGCTCGGTGTCGGTGATGTCAGACTGCTCCAACACACCATACTTGTGGTTTCGGACAATATAGTCAGCAATGTACGTTTGAAATGTAATTTCGGGGGCTTGTTTACGTGGCATTGATTTGCCTCTCCAAGTCCTCCAACTCGGTCATGATCATCTCGAATGACGGCGGCGTGGCCATGAACATATCCGCCATGGCCCGATAATCCCGCTCGATCTGTGCGCGCCGCTCCGGGGACGGCATAATATGGAGGCTGCCGGGTACGGCGGTCTCGTAGTGTGCCCAACCAGAACGGAAGTAGGTCTGTTTATGTGTCCGCACCTGCGTCAACAAATCCAAATCCGCCACTGCCCGTTGTCCCGTCGCGTGTCGGCTCAGCGCGGCAAGATCGGAGTAATGTCGCGACATGCCCACCGGGAAGGCTTTGTCCGCCGGCCGGTGATACTCGACGTGCAACAGCGTGGCCTTCTCCCAGAACGTCCTCTCCGCTTCCAGCGCTACCACCGGATAGGACGGCTCCCGGAACAAGACCGGGAAAGCTTCGGCAGTCAGCGGCTTGATCGCGTGAGTGCCGGTGGGGCGCTGGTCGTAGAGCGACCCCAACTCAAGCTTCACCTGCGGACGCAGCGAACCCGTCTGACCCGCTCGCGGATAGGCAAACAACAACACAGGAGAATTCGTCGATTCATCCACCTCGAAAGTCAGCGCCCGCGCCGCTTGACTGGGCAGATTCGCGGCAATGTGGTGGGTCATTCCCGGCAGGAACCAGTCGCGCACCTTCTCGATGCAGGCGTCCTCTAACGCCCTGGCCCGCTTCTCGAACTGCGAGCGGCTGGGGGCGGCGTCCGGTCGCGCGGCATCGCTGAAGCCGAGCCAGTCCGGGTCCACCGAAAGATCAATGTCCTCGGAAAACCTCTGGATGACGCCGAACACTTTCGAGAGTGACGTACCACCCTTGAATACCAGATGTCCGCCCAGTTCCGTGTCGGCAAAGATCAACCGTAACAGCCAGCAAACCCAGAAATCTTTTTCGACGATATGCGGAGCGACGGCGCGCTGCGCTCCGGCTTCCCGGAATATACGCTGCAAGTCATCAGCCGGCCTGCGGGCGAACTCAAGCATGCGACCGGTCCTCTCCGCTGATTTCTTCCAGCAGTGGCCGCATCCATCCTGGAGCATTAAGGCGATCTTTGATCAGTTGTTGTTTTTCGGCGGCACTCAGCCGTCGCAGGAGCGACTGCCGATGCGCGGATGTGATCCGGTCCTTGCCGATATAGCGCAGCGCCTGAATCACCGTGCCGCTGATCCGACCGGCCGTCGCCATGTTGCGTGGCGTCGTTCGCCGCAGCACGATCTCTTGGTTGCCGACGCGAATCCGGCGCGGTGCGCCGTCGGTCAGAAACACTATGCGCGCCGGCACTTGTTCTGAGAGCCCCAGCAGGTTGGCCGCGTAGGCGCCGAAAGGTTGAATGCGGGTGCCCCGGCTCCGGGCCAGAGCTTGGGCCACAACATCCGGATCCGGTGAAAGCAGACCCAACTGGGCATGGGTACGGGGGTAGTCATACAGACCGCTGGCTAGCCGCCGGATTGTCTTTTTACGCGCAAGGCGAAACAGCGCTATCCGCACAGCTTCAGCACTGCCCAAGCCGATAAAATCGCTTGGTGTGAAGCACCAACCCCTACTGTTGCCATAAATGCGGCTAATGACTTTATTTTCAATTGGTTGCATAGCTACAAGCTAGTATTTTTGTAACGAAATATGACCAGTTTTCATTACAAGGAACAACCCAAATCACCGCACCGCCCAGCGCACGTCCGTCTGCGGTGAGCCTGCCGAAACCGCCTCCGTGATCCGACGCTGGCCGGTGACACACTCGTGAATCAGCGATTTGCGGTAGGCGATGAGGGCCTCGATCTGCTTGTTGAGGATAGTTTTCGTCGCATGACTCTCTGCCGATTTCGCATTCAGAAACGCAGCGATCTGCTCCTGTTCGTCCTTCGGCGGAAATGGGGCGAAGTTAGTGCCAATCCGAACATAGTTCAAGTTCAGTTGCGTCGTGAGAACGGCTGCGCGAAGCAAGATACCCCTCATGGCACGCATCAGGTAATAGAGGAAATCTAAATGCGTCTGGTGATTCGGCACCAGGCCGACCATGCTGTCAGGAAAACAGGCCTCGAAGTCCAAGATGGCCACATCGCCAACATTGGCAGCAATCGACATCACAAGCGTTCCCCTTGGGAACATCTTGCTGACGCTAAAGCCAAGCTCGTTCAACGTTTGGGAGTAGCTTCGAATGTATTTCTCAGCAGCTGTGATATCGCCCGTCTGAACGAATGGGAATTCACCATCGTAGAACGCCGGGTCGTTCCTGGGTCGGTGAGTGAACTTTCCGCGAAGCAGCTCACAACGTCGCTTGATCTGCTGCACTTTCCAATGGGAAGGAACTTGGGGAAGCCAATCAAGGCCGGAGGGCTTCGCCTGGATGCTCGGGTCCAAGCCTTGTGTTGTGACATGCTGAACGGTGGAAAGAACAAGTGCGTCGAGGATTTCGAGTTGGCGGCGTTTGGCGGCCACCGCCGCGTCAATCGCCGCACAACTCGCATCCAGATACGGCGCGATGCGTTGCTGCTCCGGCAGCGGTGGGTAAGCCAGCGGCAGCGAATAGGCCATTTCTCGGCTCAGACCCGGAACGGCGCTGTCGAAATTGACGGTATCTAATTGCAGGTCCTCAAGGGCATAGAATAGCCAGCGCAACTCCTCTTGCGTCTGGCTGCTGTCTACAAAGAAAGTCGTATCAATTGGGAAACACGGCTCGTCGCTCCATGTTACTTTCCCGAACGAACCTTTTCTCCCAATGATGATAGTGCGGCCTTTCGTAATCGCTCGGTCGTGAACACCAACGACGCCGTTTGAGCCAAAGACTTTGACACTGCCATCATTTCTATTTTCAGCGGCAAGAGAATCTCCGTAAGCGAACCGTACCCTATCCTTAAGTCGGTCTCGCTTCCAATCTGGAGGCAAGGAGTTCATCTGTTCACCAATCCCTCCAACATTTTCTCCGCCTCCTTCTCCAGCGTCCAAAACTGCGCCAGCAAGTCCTTCGCTGGCGTGGGCGGCTGGTAGCGGTAGAAGTACTTGTTCGGCAAAATTTCGTAACCGAGTTGCGGTCTGTCTTCCCAGCGGATGATGGGCTTGGCGATTTCCCGTTTGAGAAACGCTACGATGTCCTCGCCGTGCGGGATGTATTCGTCGTCTTTCACGTAATGCCGATGCGTCCATTCGATGCCCCCGATTTCCGGTCGGTTGCCCATCGCGGCTTTGAACTTCTCCGCGGCGTCGTCCGCCGGTATGATGACAAATTCCACGGTCTTTTCCGCACCGTCCGCTTTCAGACGTACGCGGAAGGTCAGTTCGCTTTCGTAGAACTGTTGCTCCTTTCTAACGTTCTGGGCGGTGAACGTCTTTTCGTAAGGCTCGGTGACGATGGCCGGCTGGTCGTGCTGGTCGGTTTGCCAAAAAACGACCTTGACCTTGTGGTAGGCGAAATCCTCGCGGCGAAAAATCTTTACGTTCTCGTCCGCGAAACCGGGCTTCCAGCCTTTAAGGTAGCGTTCCTCAATCCATTGCCGGTGCGCGTCGGTCATTCGATTGCGTTTGAAGCTGAATGCCTTTGGCTCTTTCTCGAACTGCTGGCGGGCGTCAATGAGCATCACGCGTCCGCGGTGGCTGGCTGGCTTTTCGTTTCGCAGCAGCCAGATGTAAGTCAAGATGCCGGTGTTGTAGAACAACTGGTCGGGCAGCATGACGATGGCGTCGAGCCAGTCGCTCTCCAGAATCCAGCGGCGGATTTCGCTCTCGC
>SPAW01000075.1 GCA_005239465.1 Nitrospira sp.
TCAGACCCAGGCCGGTGCCGCCATATTTGCGCGTTGTGGATGCGTCGGCCTGGGTGAAGGCGCTGAAAAGCCGTGCGCGCTGCTCCGCCGTCAGACCGATCCCGGAGTCCTTCACGTCAAACCGCAAGTGGGCCGTGCTGTCCAGCGCCGCGATAAGATGGACGCCAATAGTGATCTCGCCTTTTTCGGTGAACTTGATCGCGTTGCCGACGAGGTTCAACAACACCTGCCGCAGGCGCAAGGGATCCCCGATGAGGCCCTCGGGTACGTCCGTGCCCACGTCGAACAGCAGCTCCAGCCCCTTGTCATGGGCCTTGAAGGCTGAAACGTCGGCCACCTGCTCCAGGACGGAGTCGAGAGAGAACTCGACCCGCTCGGTGTGTAACTTGCCGGCTTCAATCTTGGAGAAATCGAGGATATCGTTGATGACGCCCAATAGCCCCTTGGCCGCCGCGTCGACCTTGCCCATGTAGTTGCGCTGTTTTTCGGTCAACTCGGTCTGGAGCGCGAGGTGCGTCATACCGATGATGGCATTCATCGGTGTGCGAATCTCATGACTCATGTTGGCCAGGAACTCCGACTTCATCTTCGAGGCCTGCTCGGCGATTTCTCTAGCCTGGCGTAAGGCCAGATCCTGCTCCTGGAGTCTGGCGTTGGCCTCGACCAGAATAGACTGTGTTTTCTGTAAATCCCACAGAGCGGCCTCGGCAGCGTTGCGCGCCTCGTTGCGCGTGGTGATGTCACTCCATGAGCCGACGACCTCAACCGGCTTGCCCGCCTCATCGTGGACGACTCTTAATTCATCACTTACCCAGCAGTATTTCCCATCCTTGCGGCGGAACCGGTACTCATTGCTCAGAAAACCTTTTTCGAACAGGAGTAACGAATCGCTTTTGATACGCGCCGCATCCTCCGGATGGATCCGCTCCAACACAAAATTCCGGTCCTCGAGATACTCGCTCGGCTCATAACCGAATACTGTCCGGAGGTTCTCACTGACAAAGGTAGGCGCGTAATCGCCTGATGCCTTGAAGCTGTAAAGCACGGCGGGTGAAGAGGAAAGGATATAGTTAATACGTGCGTGGGCCGCGGCAATGGCGGCTCCTGCCTCCCTGGCCTCCCGTTCCCGTTGCTTCAACTCGGTGATGTCGTAGTAGGTGAGCATGCGTCCGCCATCGGGCAAAGCGATACACTTGTAGCGAATGATGCGGCCATCCACGAGGTGGTGCTCAAAGGGGGGCATGTCTCCCTTGTGGATTTCCTCGACTCTTGCTGCCACGTAGGCGTCGAATTCAGAATCCGGCACATCATAGATGTGGTTGTACCGGTTGTAGTTGATGACATCGGCTATCGTGGGGCGCGTTTCGATGAACTCGTCGGGGACGCCCCAGATATGCCGTAGTCTATGGCGTCCAGGACCGCATTGAGTTCGGTCAGGAGTGCACTCTTTTTCTGATCGGCCTCGGCAAGTTCCTGCTCGCGCTGCTTCATCTCTGTCACATCAGTTATGGAACCCACGAGACGCCAGACCCGCCCATCCTTCCTGCGCAAGCTAGTGGCCTGATCGCGCACCCATCGGTATTGCCCGTCGCCGATCCTGATTCTGTACTCGTGCTCGAAGTGGTCGCTATTTCCCTTGAAATGCGCACGTATCGCCGCACGGTAGCCCGCTCTGTCGTCAGGATGGATGCGTTCCAACCAGTGCCTCGACTCGAACTGGTCTTCGTGGAAGTTGAACAGCCTCTTCTGGCGGTCCGAGACCAGCAGTTTGTCGTCAATCGGCTGCCAGTCGTAGACGCCCTCGCTGAGAGCCCGGGTGACGAGCTCGTAGCGTTCTGCCTCATTCTTGAGTTTCACCTCGGCGGCGGCCTCAGCCTCCTTGTGCGCGGTGATGTCACTCCAGGAGCCCATGACCTCAACCGGCTTCCCGGCCTCATCGTAAATGACTTTTAATTCATCACTTACCCAACGATAACTGCCGTCTTTATGGCGAAACCGGTACTCATTGATCAGGTAACCTTTTTCGAACAGGAGTGACAAACCGCCTTTGACACGCGCCGCATCCTCCGGCTGGATCCGCTCCAACACAAAATTCCGGTCCTCGAGATACTCGCTCGGCTCATAACCGAACACCTTCCGCAGGTTCTCACTGACGAAGGTGGGCGCGTAATCGCCCGATGCCTTGAAGCTGTAAAGCACGGCGGGTGATGAGGCAAGGATATGTTTGATGCGGGCCTGGTCTGTCAATGTACCCGCAGTGTCTTGAACCGAATGATTTTTCACTTAAGTAACAAATTCCTCCTCCATACAGCGTCTCCCTGACTCTGTGCAGTTAACGAATTTAGCCATATTTACCTTTCTGATTTCATTAAATATAGGCTATACATTCCAACTAATCTCGAAGATCTTGACGGGCTTTTGTAAACCCTTAAGCGAGATGTCGCCAAGGGGCTGCGATTTCACAACCTCACCGAGCGCTGCTGCAACCCGCTGCGAGACGAGAATCTGCCCTCCCTGCGCCTCGCCGCAGAGGCGGGCTGCGAGATTGGTCACGTTGC
>SPAW01000076.1 GCA_005239465.1 Nitrospira sp.
CTGGATTGGTGTCCGGCATGACCTGGACCTGGTCCAGGAGCTGTTGCCAAGACACCTCTGGATTCTGCTCAAGAACGGCAAGGAGGTTCACGAAGGCGGTGACGGTGTTTCGGGGTGTGCGGAAGTAGGCGTCCCCGATCTTCTGCGAACAGTGGAGCATGAAAGCCTGAAGACCCTCGTCCGGAATCAGATAGCGCTCGGCGACACCTGACGCGTAGACATGGCGCAACTTTCCCAACAAGACGAAGAGATCTTCCGGGGTGAGGCTTGCAAGTCTGAGAATCGGTCCAGAGTAGTCTACGAGTCCATCTTTAATAAACCGGTTCTCAGCGAGGCGTGACTGCAGCGCCTGATAGCTGTATAACCCTTTTCGCGTGTCCATCAGAAACTCCGGCGTTCCGCCCATCAGAAACCCGATTCCTTCAGCCGAGCCTTGGAGACAGTCATTCAGGATTCGCAGGATTTGCTCGTAGTTGGTATTGCGCGCCTTCGTGTTCGCGAGCTTGTACAAATTTACGAGCTCATCGCAGCAGACGACGGTTCCGGCAAAACCGGCAAGCCGAACGAACCTCGCTAGAAGTTTCAGATGGTCGTACACGTTCCCATCATCGACAATTGTACGGACTCCCAAAGCGGCTCGCGCGTCCGTCCGCGTAGCGAACTCGCCACGAAGCCAGCGTACGGCGTCTGACTTCAGTGTCTCGTTTCCCGTGTCGTGCCCCTTCCAGTAGGCAGCAATCACTTCCGCGAAATCATAGCCATTTACCATCTCCGACAGTGTTGCGAGACGCTCGCGGATGACGACCTCTGGTTTGACGCCCCGCTCACGAGCCGCTTCGATGGCCGAGGTGATAAACCGTTCGACCACGCTCGGCATGGCTCCACCCTCCGGCTTGGAGCGAGTTGACATGTTACGAGCGAGTTCCTGATAGAAAGCACGCGCCTGTCCGCCAGAACCATAAAGGCGACGGTCCGGCGTCAAGTCGGCATGGACCGTTACGAGCCGCTTTTCGAGAGCGATCGATCGAATGAGATAAAGGAAGAAGGTCTTTCCCGATCCGAACTCGCCAATGACAAACCGAATTCCAGCGCCGCCGTCAGCGATTCGATCCAAGTCGGCAATGAGAGCCTTAACCTCTTCGACTCGGCCAACCTGGAAATGCTGCTGGCCAGTCCGCGGCACGACTCCTGCCCGAAGTGACTGGATAATCGCGTCCCGCTCACGTGGTCTGATTGCTGGTGTGCTCATGTCACAAGCTCCTTTGCTGTGGCGGCGTCAACCTGTATCGGGTCGTCTCCCTCAATTACCGGGGCGCCGGTGTGCTCGAATGCCACCTCGTTGAGCATATCGATCGCCCCGTCCGGCATCAGTCCGCACTCTGCGGCGATCGCGTCAAATTCCGTACGGCTCCACTCAGACCGTTCAGCAAGCCGCGACAGAAGCATGCTATGAGCTGCCGGAACTTTGCCCGCAGAGGCTGACGGCTGTAGGGACTGCGGGGCATTTATTGTGTCCTCATCCGTGAAGATGTCGTCAAGAATCGCCGCGACTTGCGCGGATTCAGCCAACTTAGTCTTGACGGTCGTCATGTCAAGCTGAATGGTCTGTGTTGGACCGGGACGCGGGGGAATAGCATAACCAGTGGAGAGCTGCGCCGGAATAACAGTAATTGGCTCGTTACCCTCGACGACGGTTGCGGTTCCGGCAGCCATCGCATGAATGTGGCTGTACACGTCGTCCGCCGCCAGCCCCAGCATCGGGTAAACCTTGCTGAGCGTCCGAATCTCGTCCGGACTGATCTGTCCGTCGGCTCCTGCCACCCCGATGATGAAGTCAGCCATCGCTGAGCGCTGACGCAAGTCAAGTGGTTCGAGTCGCTTCTTCAACCCGGTAAGGCTGGGTTGTGAAGTCATCAACCAAACCAGATGCGCGGAAAGTCTCAGGCGCTCGCCGCCACTCAATGCCAACGTTCGCGCCATATGGCCTTCAAGTCGACCTGGCCGCCGAACGATGCACTTGCCGGCCTGAGCGCGATCTTGAGCTTCGAGCGCTTCGGCTTCAACACGAGGCCGTCACCAAACTCGCGTCTATAACGAGCGTGAAACAGCTCGTTGAACTCTTCGGGACAGCGTTTCGCGGGCGTGCGTAATGACGTCTCCGGGTGCAACAAAAACCAACTCAGAGCCCAGTTCGCCGGCAGGGGCTTCCCGGCAGCGATGATGCGACCAATACCGACGCGGAGCGAGACGGGCAGTTCATAACCGGCGCGCTCCATGGGTGGCTCGAATTCGGTGCTTTCCGCAGACATCAACTTCAGAACGTCGAGGAATTGGGTGGCGTAGTTTCGGAAGGAGCTGTTGCCCGCATAGACTTGAAGGAGCTGTTCGACCTCGCGAATGATGACTGGGACGTCTCGCCCTGCTTTCTCAGACCGAAGCGCATCGCCAAGCGCTCGACGTTCCAGACCATAGAAGTAGAGAAAGACGTAACCGATGTAGGCGGATGGATCTCTTCGGCCCGCGGCGAGCCAGTCAAGGTAGGCGGCGCGGCACTCGGGTAGAATAGAACTGTACGACGGCCAGTATGTCATGCCGCCACCGGTCCGATCAGAGTTCGATCGGTTCGTTGGAAGCGAGGGGTCGATCAGCGCAGGCTCGACGCCGTACCCCGCCACGGACGCGAGCCTCTTACCGAGATAGACCATACCGTCGGGGATTCTGTAGCCAGCGATCGTGACCTCGCGACCAGGCGGAATCCAGCATTCATCAGCGGATGCCGATCTCGGAGGGTAACCTGTAGTGTTTGTTGTTGGGGCGATAGTGCTTGTTTGATTAGCAACCCACTCTCGGCTTGGCGGTCTTGGGGCCGGGGATTTTTGACGACCCCTTGTAATTAGCCAGACCACGAGGGCAACTACGACAAGCGCTATTACAATTTCCATTTTTTAGTCAATCACTGACCGTGAGGTAGATTTTTTGTCTAGAGATCTGGCCGAACAGTCTTCCGCACAATTGCTCTTTACTCAAACGCCGAGTGCTTCAACACCATCGGTTTTCAACTCGCTCCTGACGCCTA
>SPAW01000077.1 GCA_005239465.1 Nitrospira sp.
CAGATTGGCACGCAACGTGAGCGGATTCGGCATCACATTGCCCGCCACCGTGGTCGCTTCCTCTTCAAGCGCGTAGATCTTGCCTTCCGGCACCGTCATTTCGATCTTGCGCTCGAAGTCCACCTCGATCACGTCCGGCGCCTTCGGGTGGAGCTTCAACGGACGGTCCAATGACACGACGTTGAAGTTCTTCACCGGGGCATCGGACGGACAGACTGAACCCGGCGTCGCCGGAATCCCGAGAGGATTGGTTCCCTTCGGGAGCAGCTTCAGATCCGCCGTTTCCTTGTCGAGCACGCGCACGATACCCCATCCCCCTTCGGCGAAGTGTGACGTTCGACCGTTGAAGTGGATGTAGTCGCCCGGCATGCCCTGGAATCCTCCGGCTTTAGTGACGAGGTCATACCGCTCGGCGATCCCGACGTGAATCGAGTTCTTCCGATTGGCATCTGCCGCATACCGTTCCGTGAGGAAGGTATGGCCTGAAATGGTCCAGACGTGGGATTCGTTCATGAGCTGGTGCAACAGCCGAAACACCATGGTGTCCCCTGTGTACGCCCGCAAGAGTGGCGTGCCCGGATCGCCATGGATCGCGCTGCTGAACAGCTTTGACGTATCCGGATTGTTAGACAAGCGTTGTGCAAACGGTGCCGCGCGGAAGTTGAAGCCGCTGCCGGTCGTATGCGTCCCGCCGTTGAGGTACTTGTTCGGCGACGCCATGATCTTGTCCGGCATCTGGAAGGAAACGGTCTTGCCGGCTTCCAGCGCCACTTCGATGGGCTGCCCTGGGGGGTTACCCGCCTCGATGGTGTTCACCGTGTGCGGAACGGTGTCGTGGATCGACACCATCAACTCACGGAAGCTCCCGCTGACGCCGGCCCCGATCGGCTCGTTGCTATGAATATCGGCAATGGGACCGCTGTACACCAACTTGCCGTTCTTCGGATCGTGATAGGTGGACCCGAACGGCTCCACAATCGTCACGCCGAACCCGCCATGCGGCCAGGTCGTCGCACCGAACGCATGGTCGTGCCAGAAGACGGTCCCCATGTCGACATCCACCCACCACCGATAGCGGACAAACTCCGGCGACGCGAGATCGCCTGCCGGGTGGTTGTGCTTCAACGGCTTGAAGAATGTCACGACCTCGCCCTTGATGTCCTTGATACGGGCAACTTCCTGACAGCTCTTGTCCCGCGGCAATGAGGCCGTCGGATCGTTCCCCTTCTCCAGACAGTCCATCCCGACCATCACTTCCGTGTTCACATGGAACGGTGTAGCACCAGGAGCCATCTGAATCTTGATGGACGCGGCGCCAGCCTTCGCGGCGTCTTTCAGCTTCGCCACCATCGGCGCCGGCAATCCATGCAGTGGATGTCCGCGCTGCGTCTTCTTTCCCCACATGGTGAACGGCCGGACCGACATTTCATACTCGAATCCGGAGATCACGCCATCCGAGTTCCCCGTGTCGAACTGAAAGAAGTGGGGATGGATGTTGATCTTGGACGACTGGAAATTCGTGTAATCATCGTCGTCCCACTCGCTCGTCAACAACAAGTCCACGCAGTCATACACGTTGGCGCGGATGACCGCCGGCAGCTTGAGATCGTCGTTGGCCCTGGTCAAACGTTCTTCTTCATGCAGCACGTAGATCAAGCCGTCCTTGTCGACCATGGCAGGCTCTTTCCCCTGCGCCTTCGCCAGGGTAATCGGCATGCGGACGAAGTGGATGTTGTAATGTTTTCGATTGGCATTGTCGGGGCAGAGACTCCATCGGCCCTGCTCGCCGGGCTTGGCCGGCTCGGAGGTCCGTTCACCGTTTTCGTCCTGGTGAATCGGTTCCAGCCAGGGCGCACCGTTATGGTTCGCCGAAAACGGTACCCGCTTGCCGAAGTGCGGTTTGAAGAGCGGCCAGGACATCTTGGCCGTCGTCGGGTCAAAGAGGATTGCAGGTCTGGTGCTGTCATCCCACTTGGCCGCCCATGTGTACTTTGGATTCTGTGCGGTGCTTTCCCGCTCACCGACCGCCACGTTGCCGTTCCACTTCCAGTCCCACACGGTCGAATCGTAGGCCATGATCTGGCCTTTCTCATCGTTCGTGTGACCGGGCTGGCCCTGTGCCGGGACAAACATTTCGACCCAATCTTTGATATTGACGACGATCGGATCGGACTTCCAGTTCGTCTTCTGGCTCTTATCAACAATCTTGAACGTCTTCCCGAACCAATCGACCGTCGTCCCGATCAGCTTCTCGGACGTCACGCCGAGCTTCATCCGGCCCTGTCGATCCGGCAATTCTCTGAGGTCAGGCATGCTATCGGTGTGTGCGGCACCCACTTGAAGTGTATTGTAGAACCGGCCATAGCCCCACATGCCCGCCACATAGTGATGCGCGACGTGGCAGTGGAAGAGGAATTC
Organism: Nitrospira sp.; assembly: GCA_005239465.1. Classification (GTDB taxonomy): domain Bacteria; phylum Nitrospirota; class Nitrospiria; order Nitrospirales; family Nitrospiraceae; genus Nitrospira_D. Next base: position 2,419 of record SPAW01000077.1, read on the forward strand.
GCCGGCGAGGTGCTGACAGCCACCGCCGCCGCATTCCGGCTCGAGGTCCAAGGCTTCTGACGGACCGATGACTTCCACGTCCACGCGATCGGATTTGGTCCGAACCACCGGATACTTCACCGGACCGTCCTGACCCATCGCCCACATGTTGTTCGGCTCGGTGCCGGGGCTCCGCTGCCAACGGATCGATCCGCTGTGCGGATGGTGGGAATGGAACACTTCGGACCCGCCATGGACCAACCGCCACTTGACCGGATCGCCCAGATAGCCACGGGCGATCGTGGTCGGAGTATCGCCGAACGTATAGGCGCTATAGGCCATCGATTCGTCTTCAAACCCGAAATACTCATGCTGCAGATGCATCTGATCGATGCCGAACGGCTCGCTGCGATAATTGATCGCCCGGCCACCCGGACGGTAGGCGTCGGTCAACGGATCGCGCTGCGGGAGGAAGTCGCCCTTCTTATTCAACGGACGGAAGGCTTCATCGCCGATCTCGTGATAGAACAACACGAACTCGCGGAAGTCCGGTCCGGACCCGTTATCGATATTCACCTGCCAGCCGCTCTTGGTTTCCGCCGCAGGACCTCCACTTCCGAGCGCATCCACGTACTTCGAACCCTTCGGTTCCACGATAAAGGCGCCGAAGAGACCCATCACGGTCAATTCACGGTCATGGCTGTAGGAATGGAACTGCCGAACGCCCTCTTGCATCTGCGGATGGATGTACCACTCGAACTCCTGCGCCCTGCCGGGAGCCACGATGGACTCAGGATTCGTCGTCAGGGCCGGTTTGCCGGTCGCGCTCACGATCATGCTGGAGGCGCTGATGAACAGACTGCCATCCTCGCTCTCCATCTGGTTGCGGAGCGTCAGCTTGACGCAGTCACCCTGGTTGGCACGCAGGACCAGGGGCTGGATATAGTCGCCTTGCAAGCCGGTAGAGACGGCGCCAGGATCGAAGCCCTCTTTGTCACGCGCCATTTTGTTCTTTTCTTCCTCGGCACGGACGTTGTCGATATTGTCGGTCAGCACGTACATGTAGCCGGGGTAGAAATCGAGCCAACGGTTCAACGTGATCTCGATGTTGATCATCGACACGTCGAACTGCTTGGTCGGCACACCGGCAGGACACTTCCCGCCCGACGCCATCACCGGCTCGCCTTTGGACGCATCCGACATGAGCAGGAAGCTGCTGCCATCCTGGCCCATGTACTGGTGCATCATCGACATCTCGTTGAACGCCCCGGACGTCTGCTGCGCCTTTGCATCTTTCTGCGCCTGCTGTTCGAGCTTCTCCATCAGACGATGGTGCTGCATCTCCATATTCCCCGAACGGTCAGGCCGACCCTCGATCGTATCCTCGAGGATTGTCTGCCCCTTCAATTGCTGGGTCCATCCCGGCATCGCGACCGGTGTCGCATGGCCCCCATGCGACGACTCCCCTGGACTGGCTGCAAACAGCCATGGCGTGGCCACCATGCTGCTCGCCAACAGCACACTCTGGAGCATCAGCGCGACACCTATGCGCCTTCGCCTGCGTCTCGGTTGATTAAGAAAAGACCTCATTGCGGCCTCCTCGCTTATTCCCGCCATCATCGGCGGATTGGTGAAGAAATAAATGGCTATACCACCTAACTCACAACCCACGTTCTTACTTGAAATAGGGAACCGGCCTCCGATTCGTGCCCCCGGCCTCACATCCGGAAGGAGTAAGAGCTGGTGAAGATTTCCTCCTTGCGGAGGAGAGGGTCATTCGGAGGCCGGTCCTAATCACCCAGACCTTCACCAGCGGTGTTCATCTAGCGCAACAGCTGTGCCGACCATCAGATCGATTAGCGAAATGCAAAATTGTCTCGGTGAGAACGTGAGTTACGCGATGAATGCGACGAGACGATCGAAACTGCTCGTGGCGCCTCTTTCTACTGTATTAGACAACGGAGGCCCGAGCGAAAATCCGATACGAGAATTTTCAACATGTTAGAGCGTCTAACTTATTAGACAGTCGGAATGAAGAAGTGGGGAAGAGAGGGACATTCGGAGGGCTAATCAATTCGATAGTCGCGGATTTTGTTGTAGAGAGTCGCGCGACTGATCTTGAGCAGCTTGGCCGCTCTTACTCGGTTTCCATCGGTCTTCTTAAGGGCGTCAACAATGCGAGTGCGCTCGGCTTGGGTGACCGCTTCACGCGTCGCCGATCGCAAGTCCTCATCTTTGGCCACGGTGCCGAGTGCCACAAGATCTTTGCACACGAGTGTCGGACCGGTGGTCGTGACTACAGCTCGTTCAATGTAGTGCTGCAGCTCGCGCACATTGCCGGGCCATGCGGCCTCGCTGAAGGCGTGCATGACCTCTTCCGATACATGCCGAAACGGCTGCCGATGTCGCTTGCACGACCCGGCCACGAAATGTTCCACCAGCAGCGGAATATCCTCTCGTCGTTCCCGGAGCGGCGGCAAATACAGCGGCAAGACCGCTAATCGATAGTAGAGATCCTGACGAAACGTCTTGGCCTTCACCAACTCGGCCAGATCTTTGTTCGTCGCGGAGATGACCCGCGCATCGATCATAATCGGCTGGGACCCGCCGACCGGCCTAATCTCGCCCTCTTGGAGGACGCGAAGCAGCTTGGCTTGAAACATCGGCGTCGTATTAGCAATCTCGTCGAGAAAGATCGTGCCGCTGTCGGCTTCTTCGAACAGACCCCGCTTGTTCGCCACTGCCCCGGTGAAGGCCCCCTTCACATGCCCGAATAATTCGCTTTCGAGCAGAGTGTCCGGCAGTGAACCGCAATCGACGACGACGAAAGGCTTCCTTTTTCGGTAGCTCAACTCATGAATCGTCTTGGCGACGAGTTCTTTGCCGGTTCCGCTTTCACCCTGGATCAGTACGGTAGCCGAACTGTCCGCCACGAGGCTGGTCATATCGAAGAGTTGCTGCATAGCCGGGCTCCGACCGATCAGCCCACCCAACGACTCCCGCACCGCCGGGGGCGGATGCTCCACCTGCAGGGGCTTCGGATCGGGCACCTTCTGGACCTGCTCGTTCTTGAACAGCACCAGCATAGAGCCGACCTCGCCCTGACTTGAGGCGAGAGGAAAGGCCTGGTGCATGCCGCAGGCCGTGCCGTTTCCACCGCCGGCGCAGGAGACGGACTGGACCTCCGGGGCGTCAAACACTTTAATCGCCGGACAGGTGCCGCAGGGATCGGTTTGATGGGCGAAGGCTTCGTAGCACTTGGCCTGATGGTCCTCGGAATCTCTAACGGAGGCCGAAGACCAAGCGGATTCGTTCGCGTAGATCACATTGAAATGGCGATCCATGACCGCCACCCGATCGGTCAATCCACCGGCGAGCTGTTTGATGGCCTCTACCCTGGCTGTCAGGATTGGATCGCTGAAGGAAAGTTTAGATTGTTCGCGTTGAGATCCGGCCATCTCGATCCTCCGACTCGTCGTTCGTATCTCGCAACCGGAGCTACCAGCCGTCAGCTTTCAGCCAGCAGCTCTGATCATAAACGAGATACGCTTCACCGTTCGATACGCTCACGGCCCTGAGTCACACCGAAGGGCGAACGACGTTTCACGTCCTTTCATGATTGAGCAATTGCTGCGCGCATAGCTTGAGATCGGCGATCCGGACCGGTTTGTCGAAGTAGGCGTTGGCGCCGGCCTGTTGCACCGCGGCTTTCGTTGCCGCATCGCCGAACGCCGTCATCACGATGATGGGACACCTGGGGGCTATGGTTCTCAGCCGGCTGATGTAATCTGCTCCTCCGGCCGGCATGCGGAGGTCGGTCAGGATCAGATCCGGCACTGACTGAAGCACCATACGAAAGGCCTCATCTCCGTCCTTGGCTTGCCGCAACTGGTACTCGGCGCTCCAAAACTCATCGCAGAGCAGGTTGCGCATCTCCCGGTCGTCTTCGACAATCAGCAAAATGGCAGCCTTTCCCCTCGTCACGGTCGTCATCCCCGTTGGTCCTATTCTGGTCCTGCCCCAATCTCTCTGACGAAATGAATGGCAAGGGACATGCCGGTAGAGAGGGATACCAAGATGAGCTTAATTCTTGAGAAATCGCGGCGAAAAGCCGAATAGACAGAATTCGGGTGACGAGAAAGGCCACAATCGAGGGTAGGTAAGCTGTTGCAAGATGCTACAGAGCGGCAGAAGCGGAGCTGATAGCTGATGGCTTATAGCACGAACGGTCGCGTCCCTTTCCTTCTCGTGCCATACGCTATTGGCTATAGGCTCTGCGGCAACAAAATCGTGAACGTCGTGCCCTTTCCCGGCTCGCTCTCGACCGCAATCGAGCCTTGATGCTCTTCAATGATGCCCTTGATGACAGTGAGCCCCAATCCAGTCCCTTTGCCGGATTCTTTGGTGGTGAAAAACGGTTCGAAGATTTTCTTGGCGTCCTCTTGAGGAATCCCGTGACCCGTGTCGGCTACCGTCAGCTTCACCATGTCCTTCTCCGGCGCCAATCCAATGCGTATAGTCCCACCGTTCGGCATCGCATGGACAGCGTTCATGAGCAGATTGATCATGACCTGGCTCATCTGATCCGGGTCGGCCTGGACCTTCGGACAGCTGTCGTCCAATGCCAATTGCGCTGTGACGCGACTCCTCGCGAGTCGTTCCTGAAACAACTCCAGACTGTTTTCAACGATGTCCTTCAATAGAAGCGGACTGCGCTCAGGAGGTTTGCGCCGCGCAAACGCGAGCAGTTGGTTCATCACCTTTGTGATCCGTTCGACCTGCGCCACGATCGTCTTGAGGCCCTTCTTGACCGGCTCGTCTGTGACGCGATCCATCAGATATTCGGCGCGTCCGAGGATGACATTCATCGGCGTCCCGATTTCATGCGCCATGCCGGAGGCCAGTGTGCCGAGTTCAGCCAGATGTTCGGCCCGGTGCAATTCCTCCTGCAGCTTCTTCTTTTCCGTAATATCCCGGACGATTCTCGACGCGCCGATCACGTGCCCCTGGTCGTTCCTGATCGGAGAAATCGTCAGCGACACATACAGAGGCCGGCCGTCTTTCCTGATCCGCACGGTTTCGTACTGGTCGATGCTCTCCCCGCGGGCCACCAGCGCAAGGAAGTTGCGCTCTTTCTCGGCATCCTCTTTCGGGAGGAAATCGCTCAAAGGACGGCCGATCACCTCCTGCGCTGAATAGCCGGTCATGTCCTCGGCCGCCCTGTTCCAACTCAGTACGAGGCCGTCCAACGATTCCCCGACGATGGCGTCTTCAGACGACGCCACGAGCGACTCGAAGCGAGCCTGCGCCGCCTCCAGCCGTTTGCGCTGAGTGATATCGCGCAGAATGACCGTAAAGTATTTCTTTCCCTCCACGCCGGCCTGCGAAATCGACGCTTCAACGGGAAACTCTTCACCGTCCGCACGAAGTCCGGTGACCTGACCGAGCGAGCCCATCATTCTGGTTGTGGTTCCCGATTTGCCGAACTCAGCCACGTGATGATGATGGGTCGTTCTAAAACGGGACGGGATGAACTTATCCAATGGTTTTCCTACTGCATCGACAGCCGAACATCGAAACATCTGCTCCGCAGCGTGATTGAACAGCAGGACCTGTTGCTCCTCATCCACGGTGATGATCGCATCCATGGCGGACTGAACGATCCCTTCGAGACTGACTTTGGCTGCCAGAAGTTTTACTTCCATGTCGCGCCGACTTGAGATGGCCCCAAGCAGAGCGGTATCTGTGTAGGCCCGGGCCTCCTGCGCCGCCGTCATCAGCCCCTCCGCATGCGCTCGCTCTACCCGCTCCGACATCAGCTCACGCATCGCCTTCGTCTTGTCTGCCTCCGCCTCTACCAGCCCATGCTGGGTCCGCTTATAACGGATTAGCCCCAGCGCCACTCCCCACAACACCACCGTGCCCAGCACTTGATTGAACATGCCGTAGGGGATCGGAATGCCGGGCGACTTGAGAAACAAATCAATCCACATGAGGCTTGTGGCAACGATACAGAAGTAGAAAGGGTCTCGTTCGCGTGAAGAGAGAAAGGTCAGCAGCAGGGGGACGATATAGAGGATCGACACCGCCACTCCGACCGGAGCGAACAAGTCAAATACAAAGATTCCAATTGTAAGGAGCGGGATCGCCCAAGGCGCAGCGCGCATAGCAAGATTCTTGACAACCTTCATGCGATCGATCCCGGCCTAAGACGATCAGAAGGAGGCAGTTATTCCTCTGGATGAGGCGTGCCTTCGATTTCGGCGAGCTTACGATACAGCGTTTTGCGATCGATGCCAAGGGCATGGGCGGCCTGGTATTTGTTGCCGCCGGTCTTTTCGAGAATCTTCTTGATGTATTCCTTCTCAATCTCATGCAAGGGGAGGGTCTTCTCCGCCGCTTCATCCAGCACACGCCGGTCGCCTCTGGCACCCTGCACAGCCGGCGGTAAATCGTCGGGCGTCACCTTCTCGCCACGGCTGAGGGTCACGGCGCGCTCAATAACATTCTCCAGCTCACGGACATTGCCAGGCCAGCCATAGTCGATCAGCATGGCCAACGCGGATTCGCTGACACCTTTGACTGTTTTGCTGCGTGCGTCCGCACACTTTTTCAGGAAGGCGTCGACGAGGAGGGGGATGTCTTCGCGCCGTTCACGCAACGGCGGCAGCCTCAACTCGATGACGTTCAGCCGATAGTAGAGATCGTCCCGAAATCGCTTGGCCTTGACCTCTTCGGCCAGGTTGAGATTGGTGGCGGCGATGATGCGCACGTCCACCGGGACGGGCTTGTTCGCGCCCACACGACGAATTTCCTTTTCCTGGATCGCGCGAAGAATCTTCGCCTGCAGCATGAGCGGAAGTTCGCTGATCTCGTCGAGAAACAACGTCCCCTTTTGCGCTTCTTCAAACAATCCCCGCTTGTCCGCCTTGGCATCGGTAAAGGAGCCCCGCATATGCCCGAACAGTTCGCTTTCCAAGAGCTGCTCCGGGATCGCTGCGCAGTTGACGGGAATAAAGGGAGCCTCTTTCCGATCGCTATTGTAGTGAATGGCCTTGGCGACCAGCTCTTTTCCCGTCCCGCTCTCTCCGGTGATGAGCACATTGGTCGGACTATCGGCCACCCGACGAATCAAATCGAAGACCGCTTGAATCGCTTTGCTCTTCCCTAAAATCTGGTGGAAGCTGTACTCCTTATGCACCTCTTTCCTGAGCCAGCTTACTTCTCGCCGCAGCGACGCTTCCCGAATAACCCGCTCGACGACCCGAACGAGTTCGTCCTTCTTAACCGGCTTGGTGACATAATCGCTCGCTCCATGTTTCATCGCTTCCACTGCCGTCTCCACCGATCCAAATGCCGTTATCAGAATGACGCCGACATCCGGGTAGAGACGTTTCACCTCCGTGAGCAACTCCGTCCCCTGCATCCCCTTCATCCGTAGATCGGTCAGAACAGCGCCGTATTCTCCTTCGCTCAACCGCCTTAGCGCCTCATCCCCACTGGCTGCTGTGGTGACTTGGTGACCACGATCCTTGAGCATGTCGTAAACCATTTCACGCATGTCCGGGTCATCATCTACCACCAGAATCGCACCCCATTCTTCAGTCATTTTTTCTCCAATAGGCAGAGGAAGAGAGGTAGAGGCTAGCTCTCTTCGGAGAGAGGATCAAGCCCTTCTTGTCCCAAATTGCTACGGCAGACCCGACCACCTGCCGCATAATGCCTCACTTTGGCACAGCTGGACCTGCGTTTACTGGGAGTGTGCAAGGGCAGGACCAGAAACCAGTAGACCGAATAGGACAAACACGCGTTTGGTTTCTGGAATCGGCTGCGACTGAAGGGAGGATGGAGCCACGATGGAAGAAAACTGGTGAGCCGGCTGGGACTCGAACCCAGGGCCCTCGCCTTAAAAGTTCAAAAGAATGGATTTTAGCATCGGCTTGATTTTGCGAAAGTTACCCCGTTTTTCCTTTGCACGCAAGGACTTACGTTGTTTCTACTGATTCGATTGATTCTGAAGAATGCGATCTGTTTTGCAGATTGTTAGCACAAATTTAGCACGGTGAAGGCCCGCTGATTGATCCGGTACCGGGCCGCCGGGTAGCCCGCTGACCGAAACTCAGCGGGCCGTCGTTCTCCCGCTGATTTACAATCAACGGGTCTCTTGCACATATGCCATATATGGCATATCATGGCATGTGATGAGATGATAGGACGCGAATGAAGCCGGTTCATTTCGTCGGGACATCGAGACAGGATCTTCGCGAACTACCGGAGACCGTGCAGGAAACAGCTGGCTTTCAGCTGTTCAAAGTCCAACAAGGGAAAGAGCCGGATGATTGGAAGCCGATGCCGACAGTCGGACCCGGAGTCCAGGAAATCAGGGTGCGGGATGAACGCGGGGCTTTTCGCGTCTTCTATGTGGCTAAGTTCGAAGAAGCGGTCTATGTCCTCCATGTGTTTCAGAAGCGT
>SPAW01000078.1:0-37965 GCA_005239465.1 Nitrospira sp.
TGGCTCGCAGTATCCCAATAGTAAATCAGGCGCAGACCGCCTCGTTTTCCTCGTCCCTGCGCGGACCAGCGTAGTTTCCGCAGTCTACCCCCGCCTGCGATGATCGGGCCTTGCTTGGGGCGGAGAGCGAGAGCCGACTGGAGGGCACGATATGTGTCATCGTCGAGATGGCGCCGAAGCGCCGCGGTAAAGACCGGGGTCTCGACAAAGCGCATGGAGTATCATACGCCAATGGCGTAGTTCTTTGCAAGGGCTTGGGGGCGGGGGCCAGGCGTGAGTATTGACTTACGTAGCGAGTCGCACGCGGTCTTCTCCGGTATAAACGACAAACCGTTTGCCGCGGAGGAAACCGACGAGCGTCAGGTTGAATTCCCAGGCGAGCTGGACGGCCAGGCTGGAGGGCGCCGAGACGCAGGCCAAGACGGGAACACCGGCAACCAGGGCCTTCTGAACGATTTCAAAACTCCCACGGCCGCTTACGAGCAATATTAATTCTTTCAAGGGAAGGCGTTTTTCCAGCAGGGCCCAGCCGATCAGCTTATCCACGGCATTGTGACGTCCCACATCCTCACGCAGCGCAATCAACTTGCCTGTCGTATCAAATAAGCCGGCTGCGTGAAGTCCGCCGGTTCGGCCGAACAGAGTCTGGGCTGACCGCAGAGCATCCGGAAGAAGGCACAGGATATCTGGAGCGAAACGAAGATGCGGATTGGGTCGGGTGATGCCGCGCACTCGCACTGTGTCGATCGAGGCTTTCCCACAGATCCCGCAGCTCGACGACGTCAAAAAATTCCGTTGCAGCAGAGCCGGCTTGATCGCGACGCCACGAACGAGATCCACGCGGACAACATTGCGCTTGTGACCCCGCGTAGCGACCTGACGGAGGTTCGCTATCTGTTCGGCACCCTTGATCACGCCTTCCGTCAGCAGGAATCCAGAGGCCAATTCGAGGTCGTGTCCTGGTGTGCGCATCGTCATACTAATCGGACGGGTGCCGATGCGAATCTCGAGCGGTTCCTCTCCGACCAGATAATCCTCGAACCGGGAGACCTTGCCTTCCTGCCACTCAGTCACTCCCGTGACCGCCACGGGGCGTGCGGGAATGGCCACGATTTGAGGTTTTCTCTGTGAAGCAGCGGTGCGTTTCTGACTGCGCGCGGGTTGTGTAGGCATGTTGCTTAGCCGCTATTCGGAATAATTTCAACCGTGGCGTTGTAATCCGGTATACCACAGGGATCGAGGCGCCCCGCCGGAATCACTGTGTTTGCTTCGGGCCAATACACTTGTATGGATCCCGGTTTCACGCGATCAATGACGATTCGTCCACGATACTCGCCGAGTTCGTTGCGCAAGATGACGAAATCTCCTGCGTCGAGCTTCAGGCGGGCTGCATCCTCAGCCGCCATCAGCACGCTGTCGCGGGAAGCGCCGATGAGCGGGTCCACCTCGGCGCCGACCATGCTATTGAATTGTTTCCCACGTCTGGTGCTGAGGAAGAATCGACCGGCTGGAGTTGTCTCCTCCGGCAGATCAATCGGCGTGAACCGGCCTTTGCCGTCCGGCGTCCCAAACCGATCCGCCAGCAGGCGGGGGCCCCCGTACTGAACCTGATCTCCCTTCTTGTGTAGAGCGGCGATTCCTTTATACGTTGGGCAGACTCGTTCGATCTCCCGTCTGATGTCGCGTGTGTCGCGCCACGGGAAGATCTTCGCGGCCCGCTCCGGATCAAGCCGACGCGCAACCAAGACCGGAATTTCCCACTCGTCTCTGGCTTCGCCGGGACGAGGCCCCGGTATCTCCGGACTGTAGATGATCCGCCGTTCCGTGCTCGTCTCGGTGCCACCGCCACTTTGCTCGTAGCGCGTCCGTGAGGGGAGTAGCACCACGAGGTCCGCCGGATCCTCCAGCATGGTCGAACTCACGACGATGTCCTGATGCACGCGGAGCCTGATGTTGCCGAATGCCCGGCGCACCCGGGAAGGTTCGGGCAACGTCTCCAGGAAATTGCCGCCGCTCTGCCAAAGGACGTCGATCTCGCCCCGCTCTGCCGCCAGGATCATGTGCGCCGCCCCCAGGCCTTTCCACGAGGGAGGCTGGAAACCCCAGAATTCCGGCATAGCAAACAGAGTCGCGTTCTGGTCGTTGACTGGATAATCCATTGAATAGGCGCTCGGCATGGCGCCCATCTCGGCGCCGCCCTGCACTCCGCTGTGTCCCCGGATCGGCATGAGGCCCGTGTGCGGCCGTCCCACGTTCCCGCGGGCGAGTTGTAGATTCACAATCGCCTTCACGTTGTCCGTCCCGTAGCGATGTTGGGTCACCCCCATGCTCCACACAATGATCGCGTGACGGGCCTTCCCGAATGTCTGCGCGAAGCGGTACATGTCGCTGCGAGTCACGCCTGCGCCCCGTTCGAGGCTCTCCCAGGGAAGGGCCCGCACTTTCGATTCCAGGTCGTCCCAGCCGACGGTCCGGGCGGCGATGAAATCGCGATCCAGCCAGCCTTGTTCGATGAGATGTTTGAGCACGCCGTAAAAGAACGGAATGTCGCCGCCGACATGGATGTGAAAGAAATCGTCGGCCAGCTTCGTGCCGAACAAGGCGCTCTCTGCCACCGAGGGAATCCAATAACGCTCCATGCCGGGCTCAACAAAGGGATTTACCACCACGATTTTGGTGCCGGCTTTCTTCGCATAGTAGAGGTATTTCAACGTCACCGGCTGATTGTTGGCGGTGTTGGCGCCTACAAACACCAAGAGATCGGCCCCGATCCAATCCTGGTACGAACAGGTGGTGGCCGAGCAGCCGACTGTTTCCTTGAGCGCCGCTGTGCTCGGCGCGTGGCAGACACGCGCGCTGGTGTCGACGTGGTTGGTACCGATAAAGCGGGCTACTTTTTGATGGGCGTAGTAGGCCTCGTTGGTCACGCCGCGGGCCGTGAGAAACCATCCGAGACGGTGGGGATCGGTGGCACGCAGCCGCTCGACAATCAGACGGATGGCCTCTTCCCAGGAGACCCGCCGGAAGCCTGTGTCCCCGCGATGCCGGATCATCGGAACACAGAGGCGTCCCAACTTCCGCAACGCCTTGCCTTTCATGGAGCGTAGCGGAGCCACATCTTCGAGGCGATGCCAGTTCATGGCCGGCATCGTGTTAAGCCGTAGAAGCTGCAGCCGGACCCAGCACAGGTGCAGATCCTTCATGGTCCAGTCATGCATGCCCGTCGTGCCGAGTGAGCACCCGTCACAACAGCCGTCGCGCAGGATGCGGTAGGCGTAGCCGAGGCTGTCGCGGTTTTCCCAGACCGCATCGAGGATGTCTTTGTAATTGTTCGGATGCTGCTGATGGAGTCCGAAGGGGATCAGACTGACCCAGTGTCTCTGAACCGATTCCTTCCCTGATGCATGCTCGTCTGTCATGACTCTCAGGTTCCTTATCTGCAGAACGCCATTGTAGCACTACCTTCCTTGCGGGAAGATGAAAATCTCCGGCGTCGGTGATCCCGCCGTGCACCGCTGTGTGCGAACGCTTCCAATATCCTGTCATTGGGCTATGTTTCCCCCCTCTCGCTTCGGTATAATGTTCGCTGCTAGTTCGTTTTCGTGAAGACTTCGGCGAGCTCGCTTCGGCCGAGCTCAGCGTCGAGGCCAGTCGAGCCGCGTCGTTCGTATCTCGCGGGATCTGAGGGCCAGTTACCTTACGAGATACGTTTCACGTTGTGCGCACCAGTTCATACTCATGCTTGACCCCATGGCCCCATGAACTGTACGAAGCCCCCGTAAAATAGGGCGGAGATTTCTATAATCAGCGCCAAAGGAGGAGGAATTACCATGGGACTTCAACCGTTACAGGATTGGGCACTGATCGAACCGTCGGAGGCCAAGGGAAAGACCGCCGGGGGGTTGTTCATCCCCGACACGGCCAAGGAGAAACCTGTAGAAGGAAAGGTCCTGGCCGTGGGGAAGGGGCGCTGGGAAACTCCGGAAGAGAAGGGAGGCAGTAAACCCAAAAAGAAGGAGGAAAAGGTCTTCAAGCCCACAGTCCTCAAACCGGGGGATCAGGTCCTCTACGAGAAATACGGAACGACTAAAGTCGATCTGGACGGTAAGGAACTCGTGCTCGTCCGCGAGTCCGACGTCCTGGGCTGGGTGGGGTAAGAAGAGATGTCGTCGATCAGGCCCCGGTAGGCTAGTTTCCTTTTCGGGGGCATCTCAGCCTGACCCCATTCTGCCGGAATGCTCCAGAACACCAATTTAGGGGCTTGGCGCCAGGAAAGGAGTCGTCCTGATGTCGAATTCGTATCGTTTTGCCTCATTGTCAAGGTGATTCCATCCCCACCCGCTGAGCCGGTCATTGACGAAGATGAAGGGAGTGTAATTGTCTTGGCTCCAGCCTCGACTGGTGTAAGTTTCTATGTATTGCGTAATGTACAAATAGGTAAGAACGGTCTCGTTGTCCTTGCCTCGATGCATGACTATCTTGTCTGGCGGTCCCATCACTTTCGTGACTTCTTCAGTGGTCATGTCCTGCTTAAGACCGACCATGTTTTTCTTGTTCTCGTAGGCGCGAGTACCTCGTTTCGCTGGACTGTCAGCGCAACCCGCCAGGGCTACAGCAACAGCGACGAGGCAGAGCCAACGAAAGATGAAGTAAATCTTCAGCATTCGCATGCAACCTATTTGAAGTAAAGGTTTGAGAAGGATTACTCACGGCTAACGTTTCCAGTAACCGGCGCGCGCCGACAAGACCGTGCACGGCAGGGCGCTTCCGCGCGCGTCCGCGTTGACTGGGCAGTTAGGCCGACGACTCACGTACGCGTTTCCCGCCATACCATCACCGCAAGCCCTGTCGCGATTACAAAGGCGGTCCCGCTCACCCACACGGGAACGCTCACTCCATTCACCGTGACCTCCCAGCCCAAGATGAATCGCAACAATTGCAATACGGCAATCATCGACAAGAGAATAATCGCGATGATGGTGAATGGCTTCTTCATTGTTTATCTCCACTAACCAAGATCGCCCAGAGCCATACGTTCTCAGCGGCCTACCTATGGACTATCTGGTTCCGTATAAGACAACAATTCACTCTGTCCGGCAGTATATGCTCCTCCTGATTGGGCGGCAAGACAACCGGAGAAGACACATCATTTCACATCGCTGCATCATCTTTTTTGATTTCGCCTGCGTCTGCTGGGAGCTTCTCTAGATCCGCCTAAGATCCCGCATCTGTGCACATCCATCGCACGTAAGGTACTGCCCTCACGGATCTGCTGGTATTTTCGCTCTCGCCTTCTTGGCCTACGAAGCACGTTTCACGCTAAATGTTTCCAAACCTGAAGAGAGGCTAGGTTTCCCCCTCTCGCTTCGGTATAATCCTTCCCTCTAGTTCGTTGTTCGTGAAACGTCGTTCGTATCTCGATAACCGAGTGTCTGGTTATGAGTTTCAAGTTCCAGGTTTCAGGTTGGGGAGGACTCCGAAACTAGAAACTTTCAACTTGGAACTTGTAACCTGAAACGCTTCACGCATCACGAGCGACGGTCTTTTCGAGATACGTTTCACCGTTCGGCAAGCTCACGGCCCTGAGTTACACCGAAGGGCGAGGGACGCTTCACGGGGCACGCATAGGATCACGCTTGAGTGGAGGATTGCACTAATGTCAGAGAAAGACGACAAAAAGCGCGCGTTGGATTTGGCCCTGTCCCAGATTGAGAAGCAGTATGGGAAGGGGGCCATTATGAAGCTCGGGGCCGATGATCGACCGGCCGATGTCCCGGCGATTTCAACGGGGTCATTGGGCCTCGATATTGCCCTCGGTGTCGGCGGTCTTCCGCGTGGCCGGGTGAGCGAGATTTTTGGGCCGGAAGCCTCGGGTAAGACGACCATGACGCTCCATTGTATTGCCGAGGTGCAGAAGACCGGCGGGGTGGCGGCGTTCATCGATGCGGAACATGCGCTGGACCTGACCTATGCCAAGAAGCTCGGTGTGCAGGCAGACGATCTGCTGGTGTCGCAGCCGGATACGGGCGAGCAGGCACTGGAAATTGCCGAAACATTGGTGCGCAGTGGGGCGGTCGATCTGATCGTCGTGGACTCGGTGGCGGCGTTGACCCCGCGGGCTGAGATTGAAGGCGAGATGGGTGACGCCCACATGGGTTTGCAAGCCAGGCTGATGTCACAGGCTTTGCGGAAGCTGACCGCGGCAATCTCCAAGTCGCAGACGACGCTTATTTTCATCAACCAGATTCGCATGAAGATCGGCGTGATGTTCGGCAATCCGGAGACGACCACCGGCGGCAACGCACTCAAGTTCTATGCGTCGGTTCGACTGGATATTCGTCGTATCGAATCGATCAAGGAAGGGCAGGATGTGACCGGCAGCCGTGTGCGGGTGAAGGTGGTGAAAAACAAGATGGCCCCGCCGTTCAGGCAGGCGGAATTCGACATCATGTTCGCGGAAGGCATTTCCAAGACCGGCGAACTGGTGGATTTGGGCGTCGACAAGAAGGTCATTGAGAAATCCGGCGCTTGGTACTCCTATAAAGGTGAACGGATCGGACAGGGCCGTGAAGCGGCGCGAGATTTCCTCAAGAATAATACGGGAGTAGCACATGAGGTCGAGGCAAAACTCCGAGAGCTGGCCGGGGTGCCGGCGCGAAACGAGAAGAAGACCGAGGTGAAAGACGAGAAGCCAGTAGGTCGATCCGATGAAAAGCGGGCGCACCGGTAGGCGGCCTGGCTCGTCACAGTCGGACAACTGGTTGCACCTTGCGGTGCGGTATCTCGCTCGTTGGGATCGCACGGTCGCTCAGGTCGAGCAATTTCTCAGAGACAAGGGAGCCTCGCCCGCCCAGGCCAAGCAGACGATTGGCCGATTGTCCGATCTCCGGTATCTCAATGATCGTGCCTATGCCGAGCGGTGGGTGGAAAGCCGGCTGGCCCGCCGGCCGATGGGGCGGGAGCGGCTCAAAGCAGAATTACAGGCCAAAGGAATCGCAGATACTGTGGCCGATGGCGCGATTCAAGAGGCCTTACGCGGGGTTGATGAGGAGGCTTTGGCGCGTCGAGCGCTGAAGGCCAGGCAGCAACGGAGGCAGCGGTTGACGCCGATCCAAGCCCTGCGCCTCCTACGTCAGTGGGGTTTCGAGGAAGAGACGATCGACCGTATGATTGGGGCGCTCATTGAACGTGAGGAATCTGGGGCATGAAGCATAGCGCGCAGGAACTCCGGCAGGCGTTCATCCGGTATTTTGAACAGCAAGGACACCAGGCGGTGCCAAGCTCCGCTCTGATTCCGCAGGCCGATCCGACCTTGCTGTTCACCAATGCCGGGATGAACCAGTTCAAGCGGGTCTTTCTTGGTGAGGAAACGCGGGCCTACAAGCGGGCTGTCAGCGTTCAGAAATGTTTGCGCGCCGGCGGCAAGCACAACGATTTGGAAAACGTCGGCTACACGAGACGTCACCATACGTTCTTCGAGATGCTGGGGAATTTCTCGTTCGGCGACTACTTCAAGGAAGACGCCATCAAGTTCGGCTGGGAGTTCCTGACCCAAACGGTCGGCTTGGCAAAAGACCGGATGTGGGTCACGATCTTCCGCGACGACCACGAAGCCGATCGACTGTGGGGAAAGATCGGCGTGTCGCCCTCGCATATTGTGCGCTGCGACGAGAAGGACAATTTCTGGCAGATGGCCGATACGGGCCCCTGCGGGCCTTGCTCCGAGATTCATTTCGACCAGGGACCTTCTGTTCCGGGCGACGACACGCCAAATGGGGAAGGCGATCGTGTCATCGAGATCTGGAATCTTGTCTTCATGCAGTTTAATCGTGATACCTCCGGAAAATTGAACCCGCTTCCCAAGCCGAGCATCGACACCGGCATGGGGCTCGAGCGGTTGGCGGCTGTCGCGCAAGGTGTCTATAGCAACTATGACAGCGATCTGTTTAGACCATTGCTGAGCGTGATTGCGAAACGGGCAGGAACGCAGTACGGTAAGCAGGATACGGCCGATCGTTCGATGCGCGTCATCGCCGATCACCTGCGCGCCATCACCTTCTTGATGACCGATGGCGTACTGCCGTCGAACGAAGGGCGTGGATACGTCTTGCGCCGTATCTTGCGCCGCGCCGCTCGCCACGGGAGGCTCTTGGGTATTGTTGAGCCATTCCTGCACGAGTTGAGCGTTACGGTGGTGGAGCAGATGGCGGGGGCCTATTCCGAAGTGAAAAGCGCGGCCGCTACGATTGCCGAGGCGACGCGCGGCGAGGAAGAACGGTTTATCGCAACGCTCGATCAAGGGTTGCCGATTTTGAACGAGATGATCGCCAAAACTCGTGCTGCCGGGCAGAAAGTCCTCTCGGGCGCCGATGTCTTCAAGCTGTACGACACGTACGGGTTTCCGATGGACCTCATCGGTGAAGCCTGCCGTGAGCAGAACATGACGCTCGATGAGAAGGGTTTCGATCAGGCGATCGAGGAACAGCGCAATCGTGCGCGGAAGACTGGTGGGTTTGAGCAGGACACGACGAGACCGGCTGTTGCTGAATTGGCCGGGCGGGTCGGCGCCACGAAGTTTGTCGGCTATGATCGTTTGGAGACCGACAGTGTCCTGAAGGCGATTCTCAAGAACGAACGATTGGTGAAGGAAGCGGCTGAGGGGGATGAAGTCGAAGTGGCGCTCGATGTGACGCCTTTCTATGCCGAAGGCGGCGGTCAAGTCGGCGATCAAGGGATGCTGGTCGGCACTGACGGGCGGGTCGACATCAAAGAAACCACCAGGCCGGTCCCGACGCTGATTTTCCATAAAGGTGTGGTGAGTAAGGGACGCATTCGTGAGGGCGAGCAACTGCGGATGACGGTCAACGCCGCTACGAGACAGGATACGGCGCGGAACCATACGGCGACCCATCTCGTCCATGCGGCGTTGCGCGATATGCTGGGGCCGCACGTAAAACAATATGGCTCATTAGTCGGTCCGAACCGGCTACGGTTCGACTTCGCCCACTTCAGGCCGCTGTCCTCCCGCGACATCGATGAAATCGAAACTACAGTCAACAATGAGATTCGGATGAATGAACAGGTCCAGACCGAAGTGATGAGCATTCAGGATGCCGTGGCGAAAGGCGCACTGGCTTTCTTCGGCGACAAGTACGGCGAGCAGGTTCGCGTGGTCACGGTCGAGTCCTTCAGCAAGGAATTGTGTGGTGGGACTCACTGTCGGCACACGGGTGAGATCGGACTCTTTCGCATTGTGTCGGAGACCGGCGTGGCGGCGGGGGTGCGGCGCATCGAGGTACAAACCGGCAGCGGAGCCTATGTGCTCATGAAGAAACTTGAAGCGGACATTCGCGAGTTATCCGACCTCTTGAAGGTCGGTCAGTCCGAGCTGGTTGCGAAGACTCGCAAGGTCATGACGCAGCTGAAGGACAAAGAGCGCGAGCTCGAAGAACTGAAGCTCAAGGTGGCGAGCGGGTCAGCGGTGACGTCGACGTCCAAGACGATTGCCGGCGTGCCGGTGCATGTGCAACGGACTGATGGACTCGATGTGAATGGCATGCGGGCGCTGGCCGATCAGTTGCGGGATAAGCTGAAGAGCGGCGTCGTCGCGCTCGGCGCCGCGACCGAAGACGGGAAAGTGTCTCTACTGGTTGTCGTGACAAAGGACCTGATCGGCAAGCTCAAAGCCGGCGATCTCATCAAGATGATGGCGGCTGAGGTGGGCGGCACGGGCGGCGGCCGGCCCGAGATGGCGCAAGCCGGGGGGAAGGATCCCTCCCGTTTGGATGCCGCGCTCGAAAAGGTTTTTGGTTTGGTCGAATCCTCCCTTCAGCGGTAAACTTATGCCTAGCCGCATTCTCGCACTAGATCACGGCACGAAGCGGATCGGCGTTGCGCTGAGCGATGAGCTTGGCTGGACCGCCCAACCGCTGGAAACCTTCGAACGGCGTACGCTTAAACGCGACATCGCCCACATTCAAGATCTGGTGCGGACCCATGACGTCGGCCAGGTGTTGCTCGGATTGCCGTTGCGGCTCAACGGTGAAGAAGGACCGGCGGTCCAGGCCGTTCACGAGTTTGTCGCCCGGTTGGGCGAGGTGCTTCCGGTCCCCATCGTCACCTGGGACGAACGGATGACGACCAAGGCGGCGGAAGAGTTGTTGATCGCCGCCGATGTCAGCCGGCAGAAACGCAAAGGCGTCGTGGATCGCGTGGCAGCGGCGATCCTGTTGCAGAGTTATCTGGAGGCTCATGCTCCCGCTACGACTCGCCCCGTCTCTGGCAGTACTGAGGGAGATACGGTAGAAGAGTGGGAGCACGTCCCCGAGAACGACCAATTCTATGACACTGCGCCTCATCCTGATCGCACTCGCCCTCGTCATCGTGCTCGGCGGCCTGGCCGGGTATCAGATGATTCGGTGGGCTGAAGCCCCGGTTCTCTCCGAGGCCGACCATCCTCCCTCCAAAGTCGTGGTGATACCAGACGGGTCGACCTTCCAACAGGTCGCAAGCTTGCTCGAACGCGAACGGTTGATCAAGAGCCGGTCTGCTTTTGTGCTGCTGGCAAAAGCCCATGAGGCGGACCGTAAGATCCATCCCGGAGAATATGAACTGAATGCGGCCATGCCTCCGGCGAATATCTTATCGATCTTGCTCGCGGGCCGTGTGATGCTCCATTCCGTGACGATTCCAGAAGGCTACACAGTCAGTCAAATCGCCGATGTTCTGGCGCAGCACCAGATTACGGATCGGGATGAGTTTGTCCGGCTGGCAAAAGACCAATCCTTCATGAAGACCTTGGGGCTCTCAGCCGAGAGTCTGGAGGGCTACTTGTATCCGGATACCTACCGCTTTGCCCGTCCCACTTCAGAGAAGGATGTCATCAAAACGATGGTCGATCAGCTCGGACAAGTCATGACGGCGGAGTGGCAAACACGAGCCAAGGAGTTGCACCTGACGGTGCATGAAGTGCTGACGTTGGCGTCGGTGATTGAAAAGGAAACCGGAGCAGGAGATGAACGGCCCCAGATCGCATCTGTATTTCACAATCGTCTGAAGAAGAAGATCCCTCTGCAGAGCGATCCGACCGTGATCTACGGCTTGCCGAATTTCGACGGAAACCTCCAAAAGAAGGATCTTTTACATCCCAGTCCATACAACACCTATCGGCGGGCAGGCTTGCCGCCTGGTCCGATTGCGAGCCCGGGGGCACAGTCGATTCGCGCGGCCTTGTATCCGGCGCCCTCCTCAAATTTATATTTTGTGTCGAAGAACGACGGGACACATCAATTTTCCGCCACGCTGGTCGAGCATAACAAGGCGGTGGAGAAGTATCAGAAGAGGCCCTTCCGGCGTGGGAACCATTCCCAGACGTCGATCGCCCCTGGGAAAGGGGCGCTCGCCCACAGAGAAGGAGTGTCGTGAGTTATGTCTGAATAGAACCTACCGGAGCTCATCGATCACACGCTGCTTCGGCCTGACGCCGCAAAGATAGATGTCCTGCGGCTGTGCCAGGAAGCCAAAGACTATCGATTCACCGTGATTTTCGTCCCGCTTTGCTACGTGGACGAAGCGGTGGCCGCCGTGGCAGGAACAGGGATAAGTGTAGGCATCCCCATCGGGTTTCCTTTAGGGGGCCATGCAACGAAGACCAAAGTCGCCGAAGCCGTTGACGCGGTCGCCCGTGGCGCGCAAGTGCTGGACATGGTCATCAATGTGATCCGGCTGAAATCAGGAGATCGTGAGTATGTGCGGAAGGACATCGCCGAAGTGGTGCAATCGACGCCGGGCGTCGAACACAAAGTGATACTCGAAACCTGTTAACTTACGCCGCAAGAGCAGCGTACGGCCTGTCGGTTGGTCGTGGAAGCAGGAGCCGACTATGTGAAGACCTCGACCGGTTACGGCGCCGCTGGTGCGACGGTCGAAGATGTTCGGCTCATGAAAGAGGCTCTTGCCGGTCGTGCGAAGGTGGAGCCCCACGGCTTTACAGCCGTGGTCCCTTTTGTATGTTTCGGCGAAACCCGCCGAAGCATGTCCTCCTTCGCAAGGCTTCGGAGGACACCCACTGTGCATTCTTCCACGGCTTCACTGCCGTGGCTTCCCGCGCAGGCGGGTGAAGGCCTCGGGTGGCATCAGAGAGTGGAAGACGACGCAGGCGATACTGGAAGCTGGCGCAGATCGGATTGGGACGAGTGCGAGCCTGAAGATTCTGGAAGAGTGGAAGCCGTCGCGGGGGAAGCGGTCCTAGTCGAGATGTAGGTCGTGCTCAAGGCTTTCGCAGAGACCTCCAACCAGAGTAGTGTGATCCCACAACAGTCTGTTTGCTCCTGCAATCTTCTGCTATAGTGCGCGCATGATCAATCGCGTCATCCTGCTTGTCATCGATGGCTTTGGGGTCGGGGCTCTGCCTGATGCGGCGGAGTACGGAGATGCTGAGGCCGATACTTTGGTACACCTGGCTGATGCCGTGGGTGGACTGAGTCTCCCTAATCTGGAGGCGCTAGGGCTGGGACACGTCGCGCGGATAAAGGGTGTGCGGACGATGGCGCAGCCAGACGGCTGTTTTGGGCGCCTTGGATTCGCGTCGCAAGGCAAAGACTCGGTCGTCGGCTATTGGGAAACCAGTGGGGTGATTGTTCGCGATGGCGGAGCCAAGTATGCATCGGGGGTTCCGGCAGATGTGGTGGCCGTAATCGAACAGATGTTGGGGCGGAAGCTGATCGGTAATCGCATGGCCTCCATGACCGTGATGCTACAAGAGTATGGGGCGGAACATGTTTCCAGCGGGGCGCCCATTCTGTGGACTGACGGAGGGAACACCTGCTACCTGGCCGCGCATGAATCCGCGATGCCGCCGGCAGACTTTCAACAGCGGTGCCGGGAGGCGCGTAAGGCGGTCAAGGGTGCCGGTGCGCCAATTCGCATTGTTGCCCAGCCGGTAACCGGCGAAGCCGGGTCGTTCCGGCCTCATGCCGGTAGGAAGGATTTCGTGTCGGAGCCGCCAGGCCTGACCATGTTGGATGTGCTCAATCGGTCGAGCCACATCACGATGGGGATCGGGAAGGTCTACGACCTGTTCAGCGGTCGTGGCCTGACGAGAGCGTTCCCGGCAGCTTCGGCGATCGCGGCTTTCGATGAAACTGTCGGCATGATGAATAAAGTGCCGCGAGGCCTGCTCTATGTGAGTCTGGATCTCCTGCCGGAAGACACCACCCAAGCTGCGACGGCTCTACAAGAATTCGATCGTCGCTTGCCGGATCTGTTCGACAAGCTGCGCATCGGAGATCTGGTCATGATAACAGGCGATCATGGGCGTGATGTGTCGAGGCCAGGAAAGACGCCGACTCGAGAATATGTTCCGGTCCTTGTGACTGGTCCCAAGCTGGCACAGGGCGTCGATTTGGGAACTCGGGTGACAGCTGCGGACTTAGGGCAGACAATCGTCGACGCCCTGCGAGCTGAACGATTGCCGCTCGGGGACAGCTTTTTTGAGGCATTGCGGCCTGGGTGATATCGCGTGAGGGGTGAGGCGTTAGCCCGCATTATTCACGAACCAAGGGCGTTCGTGAATAATGCGCCGACAGGTCAGCTCCTCCGTACCTGTCGGTTTCGACAGGCCGTATGGCCTGCTCAAGGCTAGCCCTGAGCGAAGCTCCGCTCCTGCGGGGCGAAGTGGTTCGACAAGCTCACCACCCTGAGTAAAATCGAAGGGTCGAAGCCCGCAAGGTGGACTATTCACGCCTCGTGAATAGTCCAGGTTAGGGGTTCAAGAGCCAGGTATGTCTTACGAGCGACAATTAAAGCAGCTGGGTATAGAATTGCCGGGTGCTCCCAAGCCGGTTGCGAATTACGTTCCCGTGGTTAGGGTAGGAGATCTCTTATTTCTCTCTGGTGTATTGCCGTCAAGGGATGGGCAACTCATCCTGACCGGCAAGCTGGGGCAAGCCCTCTCGATCGATCAGGGGATGGAGGCGGCGAAGGTGGCAGTCTTGAATGCGTTGGCCATCATCCGGAGCGAAGTGGGATCGCTGGACCGGGTGAAACACATCGTCAAGATGGTCGGTCATATCGCTTCCGCCCCTGGATTCACCGATCAACCACAAGTGCTCAATGGGGCATCAGACCTTTTGGTCGCCATCTTTGGAGAAGCTGGGCGGCATGCCCGTGTGGCTGTCGGCGCGGCTGAGCTTCCCCGTCAGGCTCCGGTCGAAATCGAACTGATCGTCCAAGTTCATTCCTAGCCCGCGTTATCCATGAGCACTTCTGCTGCAATCGCTGATCCGCTGCTACGACGAGCCTTCGGCCGACGGGCTCGCTCCTCGGACCCTCACCGTACTGCACGAGTACGCATCGGGTCCTCAGGGCTTCGCGCGCCGGTCTCGCGACGCGGCTTAGCGATTTCGCGGCGAACCGTCATGAATAATGCGGGCTAACCAGCCTTGACACTCGAAAAAATCGCTTGTTAAAGTTCGATCGCCCCTCGCTTCACGCTGTACCCCTGTGTTGACCTCACTGAGTCCGGTGTGTGGGGCTCTCGTGCCACGCGCCGGCAGGGTGTTGAAAAAGCCCGCCAGCGCAAAACCCGTATCTCGTGAAGCGTCCTCGTGAAGCGTATTTCGTATCTCGTTTCAGATCAGACCAACCGAAGGGACGAACGACGAGATACGAGAGACGAACGACAGACGAAGGGGACGGCCTTTTTGACTACCCTGCAGGGATATTTAGGTGCGATCTTCGATTGGTTGAGTTGTGTCTATCCTAGGCGCTCGAAAGGTTTTTCAACAACCTGCAAGAGGTTACTCCCTGATGAATGGCTTGTTTGCTGACTATCTCATGCCGGCTATGTCATCTATCGACAGGAGAGGTGTCATGACGACATTGCGGGTTCTGGTATCAGCCGCCGTCCTCTTCATCGGGACCCCGCTTTTGGCGCAGGCCGGAACGACATCTATCGAATTATCTTCACGATCAGCGACTCCGGGCGCAACCCTATCGCTCAGTGGAAAAGGATTTGGGAATTTCAAATCGGTCCAAATCAATAAAGTGACGGTCAATGGCGTTCCTGCGCTGTTGCAGCGATGGGAGTCGGACCTGATCGAGGTGAAAGTACCCTTTAAGGCTACAAGCGGTCCCGTTGAGGTAATCGTGGGCAAGAAGAAGATGCAGGCCGGGACATTGACTATCGTGAAGCCTCAGATTGAGGGCATCACACCGGCAGAGGCCGAACGTGGAACCGTGCTGCAGATCTTGGGGCGAAATTTTGGCATGACGGCGGGGGCACGTGATCCGAATACCATGTTTGGCGTGAACGATATTATGGTCGGCGGCGTGGTGGTGCGCCCGAGGCGGTGGAAGGACGATAAGATCGAGCTAGAGATTCCAGCCAATGCGGTCAGCGGGGATGTCGTCGTCCGGCTGGCATCTTCCGATCCACTGCCGGATGGATCATGCTGTGCGCCGGTGGAGTACTTGGTCAGCAATGCCGTTCCACTTTCGTTGATTCCCTCAGTACGCGTCGATCCAGTCAGCGGGCCTGTCGGTACCAAGGTCGTCTTGTTCGGGCAGGGATTCGGCGCCGGCAAAGGACCTGACGATGCAGTACTGATCGGGGGACAACCGACGACGATCGCCCAATGGAAGGATGATGTCATCGTGGTCCATGTGCCGCTCGGTGCGGAGACAGGCCCGATGGTCCTGAAAAGCCAGGGACGCCAGCGCACCGTGGCTCAATTTACCGTCCATGTTCCCAAAGCCACCACGATCAGTCCGGCCAGTGCGCCTATCGGCACGTTGCTCCGCATCAATGGCGCGCATTTCGGGTTCTATTCCGAAAGCGGCGCGACGCCCTATAACTTCATGGATTTCAATAAGGGCGAGAATCGCGTGGAGATCGGCGGCGTGCCGGCCGTCATCTATCGATGGAATGACGACCGGGTCGATGTCTGGGTGCCCTTCAGCGCAAAGAGTGGCAAAGTCGTGATCTATCGCAGCGCGAACAAGCCGAATCCTGATGGTTTCTGCTGCGCTGAACGGGGAGTGGTGGCAACCGACGCCGGAGATTTTACGCTGGTGACGCCGGTCATAGAGTCGTATGAACCCAAATCGGCCGGCTTGGACGAAACGGTGATGATCAAGGGGAAAGGGTTCGGCACGTTTCTCAAGACCGCCGAACATACCGAACTGGGGCTGAGCCAGAGAGCCCATAAGCGGCAACTCGATGTGGAAATCAATGAACCCGACACGAGTTCGACCGTTGTATCGAATGTGTCGCGCACGGAAGTGCTGTTCAACGGATCAGCCGCGCTGGTTCAGTCCTGGACCGATTCGGAGATTGTGGTCAAGGTGCCCCATCGCAATCTGTATGGGATCGGGAAGAAGGGGGAGTTTTTCGACAACCTGGCGACAGGTCCGCTGGTCGTTCGACGGGGATCCTGGGACGTGCTTCCTGATGGGACGTGCTGCTCGCCGAAGCAGTGGCTGACGCTTGAGGCCGGACAGTTTACGATCGAAACCAAGGGGCTTCCTGACGCGGACTATTGGAATAACAACCGGCCTGATGCGAGTACGAACCAATAATGACTTGTCGGCGATTTACGCAGCATGCCGGTGGAATGGTCTCGTTTCGTTTCTTCATCGTCCCTCTCCTGGTTCTTCTCCTGCCCCCTTCTGCATGGAGCGGAGATTCCGCGCTCCTCGTGAGCGTTCAAAAGAGCAATACGGAATCAACGTTGATGAGTATCCAGTTTCGTTCTATCCAGACCGGCTGGGCCGTGGGGGCCGGGGGCACGATTCTCAAGACGACCGATGGCGGCAAGAAGTGGAGAAAAGTTTCAAGCGGGACCACCGCGATGTTAACCGCGGTGTTCTTCGTCGATCAACAGGTGGGGTGGGTGACGGATGCTGCCGGGACTCTTCGTCGAACCACCAACGGCGGCGAGAACTGGGCGCCTAAACCCCTCTATACGCAGCAAGCACTCTATCATGTGTCTTTCGCTTCCCCGTTGGTTGGATGGGTGCTTGGGGGAGGCGGGACGATTTTTCACACGGTCGATGGCGGCGAGCATTGGGTTGAACAAACAAGCGGAACGAATGCCACGCTCTATGCCGCGCACTTTCTCAATGAGCGCCACGGCACGGTCGTGGGTGCCCTCGGAACCGTCCTTTCGACAGATGATGGCGGAGCCACCTGGATGCCTCGGATAACGCAGGAAGCCGTGACCCTTTTTGATGTCTTTTTCACGGACCCTTCAAATGGGTGGGCGGTTGGAAACGCTGGGGCCCTCTTTCAAACAAGCGACGGGGGGGCGCGGTGGGTTGATCGCACGCTGCCATGTGGAAAGACCTGTACAAAGCTTATCGATCTATTGAAGGTCCGCTTCACAAGTCCTCAATTAGGATGGATTATTGGTGAGCGTGGAATGATCTACCGAACCAGTGATGCGGGATTCTCATGGAGTGAAGGGAACCCCGTGACCAAGGTCTCCATCTTTGGCCTCACCTTTCCTGATGCGGCTCATGGCTGGGCGGCCGGTGAACAAGGGACGATTCTTTCAATTACCGCCAAATGATGAATGGTGAATTGTGAATGTTGAATAAGCTGCCCCGCAATTCATCATTCACCATTGAACATTTACAATTGAGTTTTACCCCAGTTCTCCCAGCCGGTGTTGCAAAATCGCTATTGCGGTTATCGCGGCAGTCTCGGCTCTGAGGATTTTGGGCCCGAGTGTGATTGGAATACATCCTGCCCCTTCGGCTGTCGCGACTTCTTCCTCTGTCCAGCCTCCCTCAGGACCCACGAGCACAAGGATCGATGCCTCAGGTGTAGCAGGAAGTACAATGTTCGTGAGGGTGCTGATCTGGTTACGCCGCTCAATCAAGATCAGGGTGAGCGATTGAGGGGGGGGCTGTGTCGTGCACGATGAAAAGGAAAGAGGACTCGCAATAACCGGAACTTGCCATTGTTCTGATTGCTGCGCGGCTTCAAGGGCGATGCGTTGCCAGCGGGCTGTTTGTGCCCCGATGCGATCGGCTTTCAACTGGACAATGCTCTGCCGGCTTTGGATGGGGATGATCTTCTGCACGCCCAATTCAGTCGACTTCTGAATCACCCAGTCCATCTTTTCGCCCTTCACAAGGGCTTGTCCAAGTATCAGGGAAGGGGCTCGCTGGGACGGTCGAGGGATGACGTCGATCACTTGTCCTGTCATGGACTGTTTCGTAATCGCGATGATTTCTGTGCGATAGCGTCGGTCTTCACCATCGGCCAGGAGGATGGCTTCGCCGACCTCGATGCGCAGGCTGTCCCTGAGGTGCGTGAGTAAATCACCCGTGACGGAGACCGTTGGAGGGGTGATGCACCGAGGGGGAAGAAAAAACACAGGCATGGGAAACTCTGCCGATCAAGAAGGAGAGACCGGGATGGCGCCTACTCGAAAAACGTCTTCATTTTGTCGAAGAACCCGTCTCCGTCGGCTTCCATCGACATGCCGCTTTCTTTAGCAAACTCCGTGAGAAGTTCTTTTTGTCTCGCCGTCAGTTTGGTAGGGATCTGAACCTTGATAGTGTAGAGATGATCGCCGGTCGCGCCTCCCTTGAGACTGGGGATACCGAGTCCCTTGATCCGAAGGGTCTTGTCGTGTTGGGTTCCCGGTGGAATCTTGATGACGGTGTTCCCCTTGAGGGTGGGGACTTCCACTTTTCCGCCGAGCACCGCCGTGACGAGGTTGATCGGGACGTCGCATTGGATATCGAGGCCTTTCCGCTGAAAGATCGGATGGGGCTTAACAGTGATCGCCACGTAGAGGTCGCCGGGGGGACCCGCATTGGTCCCATGCTCGCCTTCATTGGAGAGCCGGAGCCGCATTCCGGTTTCTATTCCGGCAGGAATGTGAACGGCAATCGTCCGTTCCTTGTAAGTCCTCTGCCGACCTTGGCAGGTGGGGCAGGGTTCCGTCACAATCTGACCGGCGCCTTCGCATTGACCGCATGGCCGGCTGACGCTGAAGAATCCTTGCTGGAAACGGAGTTGCCCAGCGCCTTTGCAGCTGGGGCAGATCTTGATGGACGCCGCCGATTTCGCTCCGGTTCCTTTACAGTCGTTGCATACTTCCCAGCGTGGGATCTTGAGCTTCGCCTCTTTGCCGTATACAGATTCTTCGAAGGAAAGTTCCAGGTTGTATTGAAGATCGTTGCCCCGTTCCGCCCGGCCTCCACCACGGGTTTGTCCGAAGAAATCCTCGAAGATATCGTTAAAGGCATCTCCGAAACCCCCGCGTCCAAAATCAAAACCTTCGAATCCTCCGGGACCCTGCTGCGCCCCGGCATGACCGAACATGTCGTAGCGTTTCCGCTTCTCCTGGTCGCTCAGGGTTTCGTACGCTTCGTTGACCTCTTTGAACTTTTCTTCGGCTGCTTTCTTCTGATGATCGCCGGACTGCAGATCTGGATGGTGCTGGCGGGCCAGTTTCCGGTAGGCTTTCTTGAGCTCGTCGTCGGAAACGGTTTTCTCGACGCCGAGAATATCGTAGTAATTTCGTTTAGCCACGGATGCCATTGCTCTTATGAGAGTACAGAAAGACCGAGTTCCCATGTTCCAGGAAACTCGGTCTGCCTGTTGGATATTTTATGCTACTTCTTGTCTTTGTCTACTTCTTCGAATTCTGCGTCCACGACTTTCTCATCGGTCTTGGCGTCGCCGGCGCCGTCTCCGCCGGTCCCTGCGCCTTGCGCACCGGTAGCTGAAGCCGCTTTCTTATACATCTCCTCGGCCAGTTTGTGCGAGGCGGTCATGAGCGTCTGAGTCGCCGATTCAATGGCCCCGGCATCCGACCCTTCCAGAGACTTTTTCAGCGCGGCCACCGCGTCCTGAGTCTTGGTCTTGTCCTCCGGAGAGACCTTGTCGCCATATTCCGTCAGATTCTTCTCGGTCTGATAAATCAGATTGTCCGCCTGGTTCTTGGCTTCCGCGAGTTTGCGCCGCTTCTTGTCTTCATCGGTATGGGCTTGGGCATCCTTGACGAGTTTCTCCACCTCATCCTTGCTGAGGCCGCTGGAGGCCGTAATCCTGATCGACTGCTCTTTTTGTGTTGCCATGTCCTTGGCCGCTACATGGACGATGCCGTTCGCGTCGATGTCGAAGGAAACATCGATTTGCGGCATGCCGCGCGGGGCAAGGGGGATCCCGACCAGATCAAACTGGCCAAGGAGCTTATTGTCGTTGGCCATTTCGCGTTCGCCTTGGAAGACCCGGATCGTCACGGCAGTCTGATTGTCGGCCGCAGTGGAGAACACCTGGCTCTTCTTGGTCGGTACGGTCGTGTTGCGCTCGATCAGCTTGGTGAAGACGCCACCAAGCGTTTCAATGCCCAATGAAAGCGGGGTGACATCGAGGAGAAGCACGTCTTTCACTTCGCCCTTGAGGACGCCGCCTTGAATGCCGGCGCCGATGGCCACGACTTCGTCCGGGTTCACGCCGCGGTGCGGTTCCTTGCCGAAGAAGTCCTTCACCACTTGAATGACTTTGGGCATGCGGGTCATGCCTCCGACCAGCACGATTTCTTGGATATCCTTGCCGGTCACGCCCGCGTCGGACAAGGCCTTGCGGCAAGGCTCGATCGTGCGTTGAATCAAATCGTCCACCAGCTGTTCCAGCTTGGCCCGCGTGAGCTTCGTCACCAAGTGCTTCGGGCCGCTGGCATCGGCTGTGATGAAGGGCAGATTGATTTCGGTTTCCTGGGATGACGAGAGCTCGATCTTCGCCCGCTCCGCTGACTCTTTGAGACGCTGGAGAGCCATTCGGTCTTTCCGGAGATCGATACCCTGGTCTTTCTTGAATTCATCGACGAGCCAATCCATCACGCGTTGGTCGAAGTCGTCGCCGCCGAGGTATGTGTCACCGTTGGTGGATTTCACTTCGAAGACGCCTTCGCCGATTTCCAGGACCGACACATCGAATGTACCGCCGCCGAGGTCGTAGACTGCAATCCGCTCGTCTTTCTTCTTATCCAGCCCATAAGCGAGCGAAGCGGCGGTCGGCTCGTTGATGATGCGGAGCACGTTCAGGCCGGCAATCTGGCCTGCATCCTTGGTGGCCTGGCGCTGGCTGTCGTCGAAATAGGCAGGAACAGTGACGATGGCTTCGGTGATTTTCTCGCCGAGATAGTCTTCCGCTGTCTGCCGCATTTTCTGGAGGATCATGGCCGAGACTTCCGGCGGACTATAGCGTTTGCCGCGCAACTCGACGTGGGCGTCACCGTTGTCCGCTTCGACCACTTTATAGGGGAGTCGCTTCAAGGCCTCTTGAACCTCTCGGCTCTTGAACTTCCGGCCCATGAGGCGCTTCACCGAGAAAATGGTGTTTTCAGGGTTGGTGATGGCTTGCCGTTTTGCAATTTGACCGACTAGGCGCTCGGCCTTGTCGGTGATGGCCACGACGGAAGGAGTGGTACGGTTCCCTTCGGCGTTGGCGATCACGACGGGATCTCCGCCGCTCATAATGGATACGCAGGAGTTGGTTGTGCCGAGGTCGATGCCGATAACTTTACCCATTGGTAGACTCCTTCCTTCCCAGTATCAGCCGCTGAATGAGATCACAACGTTAGTTCGTCGCTGAATCCTGTTCACTGACATTCGCCGGACCCGATGACACGCTGACCATCGCGGCACGGAGAATTCTGTCATGCAGGCGATAGCCCTTTTGAAACTCGTCCACCACGTGATTGGGTGGCACGCTATCAGACGGCACATGAGAAACAGCCTGATGTGCGCTGGGGTCGAACGCCTGGCTAACCGTCTCCACGGCCTGTACCCCGAATTTCGCGAGGGCTCCCGACAACTGTTTCAGGGTCAGATCCACGCCCTCGACCAAGGCCGAACTGCCTCCGTTGTCGCATGCGGCCTTAATGGCTCGTTCCATATTGTCGATCACAGGTAAGAGTTCCTTCAGCAATTGCTCATTGCCGAATTTGATCTGGTCTCGCTGATCGCGCTGTGCCAGCCGCTTATAGTTTTCAAACTCTGCAGCCAACCGCAGATACTTCTCGTTGAGGATTTTACATTCCTCTGCCTTCGCAGCGAGGGCATCTTGAACAGCAGCGCTTTGCTCACTATCCGCAAGAGAGTCGTTCTCTAAGTTCTCAATAGTATTAGCGTTTATATTCGCGTTGTCTTGTTCTTGGCTCATCCCGATACCTATACAGAAGGGCAGATATCCATGAGGGGAGAGGAAGTCAACAGGGCATGAATGAAATATCTGAGAAAAATGAGGGGGATAGGGTGGGCTAGGCCCAGGTCTCTGTGGTCGCGCCACGAGCTCGGCGGTAGAGGAGTTCGAGCCCCTCGAGGGTCAGCAGAGGGTCAATTTTCTGAATAGACGTCGTTTCCGGAGCGATCACTGTGGCTAATCCCCCTGTTGCGATGACATAGGAGGTCCGCCCCAGTTCCTGCTCTATCCGCCGGACGAGGGCATCGACTAATCCGGCATAACCGTAGAGGAGCCCTGCCTGGATGCTGCTGGCGGTATCGGTTCCAATGACGGTCTTGGGTCGGGCGAGTTCGACTTTGCTTAATTTGGCGGCGCGCGTAAAGAGGGCTTCGGCTGAAATGCTCAGGCCCGGTGCAATGACCCCGCCGAGATATTCACCGGCTTGGGTGACCGCACAGAAGGTTGTCGCCGTGCCGAAATCGACGATGATGAGGTCGCGGCGATATTTATGATAAGCCGCTGCTGCATTGACGATGCGGTCGCTTCCGATCTCATTCGGATTGGAATACTTGAGCGTCAGGCCCATGTCCATATCGGCCGATACGAGGAGCGGGGTACGGTGAAAGTAGGTTTCGACCATCGACTCAAAGGTTCCCGTGAGGGCGGGAACGACACTGGAGATGATTGCGCCGGTTATCTGTTCGGGGACCCGTCCGCTTCGCGTGAGCAGGTTCAGACAGAGGACGCCATACTCATCGGCAGTGGTCTTGGGATCAGTTGCCGTCCGCCAATGGGCAATGAGAGTCGAGCCCTCAAAGATCCCCCAGACGATGTTCGAGTTGCCGATGTCGATGGCCAGTAACATGGGGCCTATTGTACCCGGCGGGTCGCGGTTTCGCTACTCCCTGAGATGAATCACGTCGGCTGCACGTACGTCGATGAGCGGTGGCGACTGTGAAGCAGGAGAGGGTGGCAAGGGTCTGACCTGCAGGGCACCGTCGGCTGAGATTGCTTCGGCTGTGCCGATCAGCTCTTGTTCGCCTCCTAAGAGTACGCGCACACGCCGGCCAAGTGTGATACAGCGAGTCATGTAGGCCCGTCGCAATCGAGCGGGTCCATAGGATCGGAGCTCGTCGAGACTCTGTTCGAGTTCAAGTAAGAGTTGTGCGATGAGCCGGTTCCGGTCGATGGGTTGGCGCGATGCTTCGAGCAGTGACGCGGCGATCGGGCGCAACTCTTCGGGGAAGGACTCTCGCGGCATATTCACATTGAGTCCAATCCCGATCACGACAATCGGGTCGGTGGGCGATGCGAGAGAACTCTCGCAGAGAATGCCGCCGACTTAGCGCTCTTGGAGAAGGAGATCGTTCGGCCACTTCAAGGAGAGGGGAAGTGCGGCCACGCATTGGACGGCTTCGGCCACAGCAAGGGCGCTGGTGAGTGGCACCCAAGACAGCCATTCCGAGAGCGAGAATCCCTGTCCGATTCCCCGGACGATAATCGAGCAATAGACGTTTGTTCCGGGCGGAGAGAACCAGGCGCGTGCATGGCGGCCTCGCCCGGACGATTGACTCTCTGCCACCACGACGGTTCCATGCGCTGCGCCAGCCTGGGCCAGCGACAAGGCTTCGGAATTGGTCGAGGAGAGCTCATGATGAAGATAGAGGCGATGACCAAGTGTCTTGGTCGCAAGGGTGCTGCGAATATCGTCAAGTGTTAGTGGGGCAGAGGGGGTCACAGGTTAGCAGGTTGCGGAAAAACTATATGGGCACGCCAGAATTTCACTGGTCCGCACGTCAGGCATAACAGAAGGACACCACGCAGGATGCTCAAAAGGGCCGTCCCCTTAGTCCGTGGTTTGTCTGGTTCATCTGGTTTCTCTGGTTAGTCTAGTTCAACCAAATAAACGAGACAAACCAAACAAACCAGAGCAACCAGTCGGTTTCCACGCTTCACGGGTATCGAGAACGAAGCTGGCGGACTTTTTCAGCATCCTGTTAGAGGCGCCGACGTCGTGGGCTAGGAGCCGGCGTCAGGACCAGACTCAATGTAGCCGCCGGTGCCGAATGAGTGAGCGCCCCGATTGAGATGCGATCGGGGCCTGCGGCGGCCATGGCCCGGACATTCTTCAATGTAATACCGCCAGAAACTTCCACGAGGGCGCGGCCATCGATCAACTTTACCGCGCGACGGACCATAGCGGGAGTCATATTGTCCAGCAAGATAATGTCGGCTTTCCCCGCGAGGGCCTGTCGAACCTCTGGGAGCGACTCCACCTCGACAATAATCGGCATTGTGTCTCGCCTATGACTGCAGGCCAAACGGCAGGCAGTTTGAACGGCCTGTTGTCCGTAATCCAGGAGCGCCAGATGGTTGTCCTTGATCAAGATACCATCGCTGAGCGATCGACGGTGGTTCATGCCTCCTCCGAGCGCGACGGCCCATTTCTGGAGTGCGCGCCAGCCGGGAATCGTTTTCCGGGTGTCCATGATACTGACTGAGTAGCCCCGCACCGCATGGCAGAACTTCTGTGTCAGCGTGGCGATGCCGGAAAGATGTTGGAGAAAATTCAGCGCCACCCGTTCAGCCTGTAGGATAGATCGTCCATCACCCTCGATGTGAAGGAGGACATCTCCGTTGTTAGCCTGCTCGCCATCCCGCCGGGGGACCGACAATCTGAGAGAAGGATCTACGGCCAGAAAAGTTTGCACGGCTGCGGCAAGCCCCGCCACCACGAGTGACTCCTGGGCAATGATTTTGGCGCGGGCCGGGGTCGGAGTCGAGAAGAGCGCGGTCGTGGTGACATCGCCTTGAGCGAGGTCTTCCTCCAACCCAAGCCGAACCGCACGGCGTATATCCGCAGCGGGGAGCATCACCATCGGTCACGCTCCCAGCATCGTGCGCAGCTGTTGTTCGCTGCTGGCCAACATGGCGCGATCACGAGCGAGTGCACGGAGACGGTCATGATGGTCGGTGATTACTTCAGGCGGAGCTTTCGAGACAAAGTCCGCACTTTTCAGTTTGCCGTCGAGCCGTTGGGACTCCTTGTCGGTTTCCGCGATCTGTTTCACGAGACGGTCGAGCGCTTTCTTGAGGTTTACGTCTCCTTCGACGGAGACTCCTACTATAACGCCACCGGCGACAAGGCGGAGTACCTTCGATGTCGGCCACCGGGAGACAGGAGCGAGGGAGATCTGTCCTCGTCCGAGATGTGCAAGATCCCGTTCGAGTGCAGTCAATGTCGCGATCGTTGCAGATTCTTCGTGGGTCACAAAGAAGCGTACCTCTTTTCCTGGTGGATAGTTGAGGAGTACCCGGGCTGTGCGCATGAGGCCGATACTTTGTTCGAATACCAGGAACGTGTTTTCAGCCGAGGTATCGTGCCAAGCCGGGAGGATGATCGGATAGGGTTGGGTGACGATCGTGTCTCCGGTGTGGGGAAAGGTTTGCCAAATTTCTTCCGTGATAAACGGCATGAACGGATGGAGCAGCCGAAGCCATACTTCGAGTGTTTCTTGTAGTGTTTGGCGAGTAACGGGACCTTGTGGATGGGCGGGATCTTGTAGGACCGGCTTGATAAGTTCGAGGTACCAGTCACAGTACTCATGCCAGAAGAATTGGTAGAGCGCGTAGCTTGCACGATCGAAGCGATAGGCGTCGAGCTCTATCGTTACGGTCTGAATCGTCTGGTTGAGGCGGCTCATAATCCAGCGATCAGGAAAAGGACGCTCGACCGGGGAGCATGATTCCTTCGTGCCGGCAAGGTACATGTGGGCGAAACGAGCGGCGTTCCAGATCTTATTAGCGAAATTGCGATAACCTTCAATGCGTTCCTCCGCCAGTTTGATGTCCCGACCTGGTGATGCCATGGAGGCCAACGTGAACCGGAGCGCATCAGTGCCGAATTGATCCATCACGTGGAGCGGATCCATCACGTTGCCTTTCGACTTGCTCATCTTCTGCCCTTCGGCATCGCGGACCAAGGCATGGATATAGACCTCGCGGAAGGGGACATCGCCCATGAATTTCAGTCCGAGCATGATCATTCGGGCCACCCAGAAGAAGAGGATGTCGAGGCCCGTGACGAGCGTCGAGGTCGGGTAGTACGTTTGAAGTTCCGCCGTCTGCTCTGGCCATCCCAGCGTCGAGAAGGGCCAGAGGCCCGAAGAAAACCAGGTGTCGAGGACGTCTGGATCTTGGATCAAATCCTTGTTCCCGCAGTTCGGACAAACGGGTGGGCCTTCCCTCGGAACTATGGGTGGGGCATCCGGCGGGATCTGCCACTTGTCATTGGGAATCGTCTTGTTCAGTTCGTCTTCTTGATAACACTTGCGGCAATACCAGGCGGGAATCTGGTGGCCCCACCAAATCTGTCTTGAGACGCACCAGTCCTTGATGTCCCGCATCCAACCCAGGTAGTTATTCTTCCATCCCTCTGGAATGATCTTGATGCGTCCGGTTTCGACCGCTTCGATTGCCGGTCCGGCCAGCGGTTTGATCCGTACGAACCATTGGGTGGAAAGAAATGGTTCCACCACAGTCTTGCAGCGGTAACACTTACCGAGTGCCATCTTATGGGGTTCGACCTTTTCCAGTAGTCCGCGAGCTGCAAGCAGTTCCTCAACTTTTGGACGTGCTTTGACGACGGGAAGCCTACCGATAGAGTCAAGCACATCCTTCTCGGCTTGAGCCTGCAATTGGAGAGTACCTGTCGCCATTCTGGCGTGGGTATCCAGGATATTAATTCTGCGCAGCCCGTGTCGCTCTCCAGCCTCAAAGTCATTGAAGTCATGCGCCGGGGTAATCTTGACGGCCCCAGTGCCGAACTCACGATCGACCAGGATGGGGTCTCCAACAATCTGAATACTCCGAGTCGTCAAGGGCAAATTTACCCGTTTGCCGATCAAGTGATTGTACCGATTATCATCGGGATGCACTGCGACGGCTGTGTCTCCCAGCAACGTTTCAGGTCTGGTGGTGGCAACTAAAAGATGTCGAGAAGGGTCATGGGTTAGAAGATACCGGATGGTATAGAGCTTCCCCGTGACGTCCTCGTGTTCGACTTCAATGTCGGATAGGGCCGTGAGACAGCGAGGACACCAGTTAATCAGGCGTTCACCTCGGTATAGGAGTTTGTCGGTGTCGTGAAAAAGATCGATGAAGACTTTTCTTACTGCTTTGGACAATCCCTGATCCATAGTGAAGCGTTCACGTTCCCAATCGCAGGAAGCCCCGAGTCGTTTCAGCTGCTGGACGATGGTGCCACCGGATTGTGTTTTCCACGCCCACACGCGCTCAATAAATTTGTCTCGCCCGAGTTGCTCGCGCGATGAACCCTCGGCCGTCAATTGGCGCTCGACGACATTTTGCGTGGCGATGCCGGCGTGGTCAGTGCCCGGCATCCACAGCACGTTTCGCCCTTGCATCCTGCGCCAGCGAATCAAGATATCTTGAAGGGAATTGTTTAAGGCGTGGCCGAGGTGGAGCGAGCCGGTCACGTTCGGGGGAGGGATGACGATGCAATAGGGCCGGCCGGGATGACTTGGGGAGGCGTGGAAGTACCCACGCTCGTCCCAGGTCTGGTACCAGCGGGCTTCAACGGTTTTGGGATCGTAGGTTTTGTCGAGCTGCGGTGTTGTCATGGATGCGTTGCTGTCCAACCATGCGGCGCGCATCTTAACATGTCTGTGTGGCGCAGAAAATGGTGTGGGTTCTCTGCTTGTGACCCTGTGAGGCTTATGTTATACAGTCGCCCGCAGAGCGGCGTTCAATCACTTTACTGTAGGGAGCGATCATGGCACGAGGACGTGAGACGGATCGAAAGACGAGAAAGAAGCATCGGAAGAACATAAAGCGGATGAAAGCGTTGGTTATTGCTCGCCGAGGGAAACGCAGGAAGAAGAGTTAGGATTTGGATGGGCCTGGGGCCTCGACGGCGCCGATCAGACGCTTGAGTTCGGCCTTGATATGCTGCTCGGCTAGTTCCGGAATAATGCGCTGAACAGCCTGTTCGACGGTTTGTTCGGCGGTTGCCCGCACGATGTCATCGGCAAGCAACGGCGCCTGTTTCAACGTCGCCTGTTGAATTTCATCCTTTACCACCAGATCGATCGCGCCGAGATGTCCCCGCACCACATCGGGCAAGTGCTTTCGGACACCGGCTTCGGCCTGTTCCCGTACCAATTGGTCGAGGCTCTCTCTGATCGATGCCCCGGCCAGATCGGACACGGTTTGGCGAATGATGGGCTCGCAGGCCGTGATTTCTTTCCGCAGGAGAGCCGGCAACTCCTGAGACAAGAGAGGTTGAATGATCTCGGCCAGGCGCTCGTGGGAGAGAATGTCGCCGAGTTGCGTCTGCAATTCTCTTTGTACGATGGGTCGGACGTGGCTCGCGAGTTTCTCTTCGATAGCCTGGGGCAGCAGGTCGGTCAGCTTCTTCTCGGTCCGCTGAGCCATGGACTGCAGCAGCTGGTCAAAGAGGCCTTTCATCGCGTCTTCCGGCCCTGCCGTGGAAGCGCGCGCCGCCGGGGCTGGGTTGGGTGAATCCCTGTGCTGATCCATGGCCTGGTCCTCCTGCTCATCGGACGCGTCGAAATGATCCATCACCTCGTCGTCTTTATCGGAGTCTGTCGTAGTTGATGTCGGCGGCCAGAGGCGCCGCTTGAGGCCTTTGCCGTTTGACGCTTCGTGCTGTTTCTGGTGGAGGGACTTGATGACGTCGAGGAGATCGTCGGACTGAAACGGTTTGTTGAGGAACGCCTTGACGCCCAGCGTACGGAGATGGTTTTCGTCGGGGCGATCAGCCGGGTTGATCAGCGAAATGAGATAGGTTTCCGTCAAGTTGTCGAGCTTATTGATCTCTTTGCAAAATCCTGAAAAGGTCATATTGTCGAGATTGTAGTCTGCAATGATAAGCGCCGGGCTGATTCGTCGAGCTGCTTCTAGGGCGGCTGGGCCGTCCTGGAATCCCACGACCTCGAATCCCTCCGGAGTGGAGATCTGTTCGACCATCCGCCGGACGGCTGGACTGCTATCGACGATGAAGATAGATGAAGGCATCAAACTCTCCAGATTTCTTAGGCTTTCTCGAAGCTAGCAGGGGGTGTATTCTTTGTCAAGAAAACGGTCGATAGGTGATTGTTTTCGCATCGCATTTCAAGTGAGATTTAGGTGTCCCGAAAGGGCGGAGGTCTGGAGGCCATGAGCCAGTCGATTCGAGTCGTGTTTTTTGATGCAGCCAATACCCTGTTTCACGTGGACGGGTCCGTGGCAGAGATCTATCTGCAGCATGCCGTCCAGTTTGGCTTTTCGCAGACGCCGGGTTCCTTGGCGGCGGTTGAGCAGGCGTTCAGCCGGGCCTTTCAAGAAGCGCCGCCACCGATCTTTGCCGCCACAGAACCAGCGCAGATCAAGCAGAGCGAACGGCTCTGGTGGTTCGACATCGTCCACAATGTCTTTTATCGGGTGGGGATGTTTGAGCGGTTCGACGACTTTTTTGAGCGGGTGTTTCAGGTATTTGAAGATCCCGGGTCGTGGCGGTTGTTCCCAGAAACAGCCTCAACCTTAACGCAGCTCAGAGCACGGGGCGTGGAACTGGGAATCATTTCCAACTTCGACTCGCGCCTGTTTTCGGTAATGCGAGGGTTGGGAATTGAGCAGGCCTTCGATACGGTGACGATCTCCAGTCTGGCGCAAGCAGCGAAACCGGCGCCCAAGATTTTTCAGCTCGCCTTGGACAAGCATGCCGTCGATCCAGAGGAGGCGCTGCATGTCGGGGACAGTCTGCGGGACGATGTGGAAGGCGCCACGAAAGCGGGGCTGCATGCCGTGCTGCTCGATCGTCAAGGGGGGCACCAGAGTTCAGGAGTTAAGACAATCCAAACTTTGGACGAGCTGCTCCCGCTCATCGAACGTCTATCAGGATGCTGAAAAAGTCCGCCAGCATCGTTCTCGCATCGTTCAGATCCTCAACGTACCCCAGAGGGTACGCCTCGGCCCTTCACTCGCTGCGGCCTTGCTGGACGGCCTTTTTGAGCATCCTGGGGGAGTGTTCTCATGTTGTGCCACACGTGCGGACCATCGAAGTTCTAGCTTGCCGGAAGAGTTGTTTCGCAGCCTACAATAGCAGCAGCGGCACCACGTCTTTAGCTCGTCCTTGGATGGAGAGATCGACGAGATCCGATTGCGGAGTCGTGTCGAGATTGATTTCTGCGACGAATGCCCCGGCTTCTTTCGCCATGGATGCAAATCCCGCAGCCGGATACACCACGCCAGATGTGCCGATCACTATGAGGACATCGCAGGCTTGAAGGGCGGAGGCGCATTGAGTCAGATCCTCAGGAAATAACGACTCTCCGAACCAGACGATGTGTGGGCGCAGCAGTCCGTTGCAGTCACGGCAAGTTGGAAGAATGGCAATGGGCACGTCCCGGTTGTCTTCAATAGAGCCGCATGCGGTGCAGCGCACCATCCAAATGCTGCCGTGAATCTCGGACAACTTTCGTGATCCCGCCGCCCGGTGCAATCCGTCCACGTTTTGAGTGATAAGCCAGAATTGCTCGTAGCGTCGTTCCAGTTCGGCGACGGCCTCGTGGGCAGAATTTGGCTGTTTCGCGGCGAGCAATTCGCGGCGCCAGTTGTACCATTCCCAGACCAGCCGAGGGTCCCGCTCAAAGGCTTCAGGTGTTGCAAGATCTTCCGCGCGGTAGTTCCGCCATAAGCCGTCTACACCGCGAAACGTCGGTACGCCACTATCGGCGGAGATGCCGGCACCGGTGAGCACGGTGACCGCTCGTGCTTCGGCAAGTTTTTCTTTGAGTATTCCGAGATCAGAACCACGTATCATAGGCATCGATATGTAGTATAAGGCGCTGCGTCTCTACGTAGTCGCATGCTATAGTACGTCCACGTTCGTGCGCAACCAACTGGGATTCGGTATGAAGCAGATCTTAATAGTGGGGGCCGGTTCGGTGGGTGGGTTTTTCGGCGCGCATCTAGCGAAAGCGAATCTCTCTGTTTCTTTCCTGCTGCGGCCTAAGACGCTCGCAGCCGTGAAGCAGAATGGCCTCACGATTCGCAGCGCCGGCGGGTCGTTCACGGTCCATCCGCCTGCTGCCTCAGACCCGCGTGAGTTGCCCAAGCCTGATCTCATTATCCTTTCCAATAAGGCCTACGATCTGGATGAGGTGATGACCCAGATCGAGCCGGTCATGTCGAAGGAGACGACGATCCTTACACTTCAAAACGGCGTCGATACCGAGGACCGGCTCCTCGCGCGATTCAAACGAGACTGTGTGGTCGGTGGTGTGGCGTTCATCTATTCAAAAATTGCCGCCCCCGGCGTCATCGACCACTATAAGAGCGGCGCGGTGGCAATCGGCGAGTTGATGGGGCACAAGAGCCCTCGCGTGCTGGCCATCGCGGGTGTGTTTAATCAGGCTGGGATTTCCTGTCAATTGGCCGAGGATATCAGACGATCGAAGTGGGAGAAGATGTGTTGGAACTGCGTCTTCAACCCGCTCACGGTGCTGGTGGACGACAAGGTGGCGAAGACGCTCGACCATCCAGAAATGTTGCGGGTCATCCATCACATCGTTGGAGAAGTGGTAGCGGTTGCGGCGGCGGCGAAGGTGCCATTGGCCTCGGACATGGCGGACAAGGTCGTCCGGTGGTCACAGGAGATTCGTGATATCCATACCTCTATGTATGACGATTGGAAAGCAGGGCGCCCGACAGAAATCGACTACTTGAATGGGTATATCGTGCAGAAGGGTCGCGAGTTCGGCATTCCAACGCCGGTGAATGAATCTCTCACGGCGATGATCAAGACGCTGACCGAGAAGGAAAAGACCGGTCCTGGTGTGGTCCGGATCGATGGAGCCGTCGTCCAGCCGGTTTCATTCGATCGTGCTGCGATCGCATCGTTGCCGGCGGAATATCAGCTCGATATTTCGACGGTGATGCCAGGCCTGAAAGGGCGAGGGATTCGTGTGAAGGGTCTGCTTGATATTCCGGCGCTGGCCGTCGGGGCGGATCATGTCACCTTTCATGCCTCAGACGGGAAATATTCCGCCTGCCTCACGCTCCAACAGGCGAGAGAGTACGGAGTTCTCGTCTATGAACTCGATGGCGCGGCGTTGCCTGATGCGAAAGGCGGTCCGTTCCGGTTGGTTACACCCGGTCTTGGTGATCTGTGCGCCAACGTGAAGGGGGTCGCAAGGATTGAGGTGACCATCGGAACCGGAACAGATACGCGGCCATCGGTGAGGACGAATTGTTAACAACGGGTTTCTCTGGTCCATCTGGTTTGTCTGGTTCATCTGGTTTGTTTAGTTCATCGAGTTGGTCTTGTTTAACCAAACAAACGAGACAAACCAAACAAACCAATTAAACGAGACAGACCAAACAAACCAGACAGACCGAACAGACCATTTCCCAGCATCCTGATAACGGAACTATGCCGATCCGTATATCACGCCAATCAGGCTATGTGGATATCGTTGAGAAGTC
Organism: Nitrospira sp.; assembly: GCA_005239465.1. Classification (GTDB taxonomy): domain Bacteria; phylum Nitrospirota; class Nitrospiria; order Nitrospirales; family Nitrospiraceae; genus Nitrospira_D. Next base: position 32,717 of record SPAW01000078.1, read on the forward strand.
TTAGCCCACATTATTCATGACGGTTCGTCGCGAAATCGCTGAGCCGCGTCGCGAGACCGGCGCACGGAGCCCTGAGGACCCGATGCGTACTCGTGCAGTACGGTGAGGGTACGAGAGGCGAGCCCGCCGGCCGAAGGCTCGTCGTAGCAGCGGATCGGCGATTGCAGCAGAAGAGTTCATGAATAATGCGGGTTAGAACCGACACGATAATCACAGAGGAATTTTCGGGCCGGTTTCGCGTAATATGCCGATCGGCATACTCCATAGTTATGCGGCTTGACGATCGACGGAGAACGTGATGACCTCGCTGAAGTACACGAAGCCCGAGCGCATCTGGCTAAAGGACCACCCGGAACTGGATGAACGGTGGCTCCAGGACCGCATCGGTGAGGACCCGGCGCTCCTTGGTCTAGGAGACCTCGTTCTCAAGGATCGGGAGCGCCCTCAGCCGCGGGCGGGCCGTCTCGATCTGCTTCTGCAGGACGCCGAGACAAACAAGCGGTACGAAGTGGAGATCCAGCTCGGCAAGACGGACGAGGCGCACATCATTCGCACCATCGAGTACTGGGATATCGAGCGCAAACGTTACCCACAGTACGATCACACGGCAGTGATCGTGGCCGAAGACATCACTAGCCGCTTCTTGAACGTAATCAGCCTGTTCAATAGCTCCATTCCACTTGTCGCCATCCAGTTGAGTGCGCTGCGACTTGGTGATTCCGTCTCTCTGGTCTGCTCAAAGGTGCTCGACGAAATGCGTTTGGGTCTCGTCGACGAAGACGAGGAAGTGCAGGCGGTGACCGACCGCTCCTACTGGGAAGAGCGAGCGAGCAAGCACACGCTCGCCATGGCGGACGAGATGTTGGAGGTCGTACGTGCACTCGACCGAGAGCTCGAACTGAAGTACAACAAGTTCTACATCGGTCTTGCCAAAGGCGGTCAGCCGAACAACTTCGTCATCTTCCGTCCGAAGAAGGACTGGCTGCGACTGGAAGTGCGGCTGGACCGCTCGGACGAAACACAGGCGCAACTCGACGGCTCCGGCCTCGACGTGATGGACTACGACTCCCGATGGGGGCGGTACCGAATCCGTCTCGCCAAGGGAGACACCACGAAGCACAAGGAGTTCCTCGCGGCGTTGATGACCAAGGCATTCGGAGGGGCCGCATAACAACAGCATGCAGCGGACGGCGGGGCGCACCGCCGCTGATGCCGAGCGTTAGGAGTTGCGAGTGGCGGGGCGCGTCAAGAGCGGGGAAGGGACGCTGATTGGAAACGCAGGCGAGTTCTATGTCGGCGCCGAGCTATTGAAACGCGGCGTTGTCGCAGCGCTGGCCCCGCGTAACGCACCAGCTTTCGACATTCTCGCGACGAAGGGCAAGAAGACGATACGCGTCCGCGTCAAGACCAAATCCGCTGAGTACACGGACTGGCAATGGATGGTAAAGAAGGACGGTCAAATCTTTCGCGATCTCGGAAAGAAGGATGACTTCAGTGTCTTAGTCAATCTTACGCGCGAGACAAGAGATCTCGCATTTTTTGTTGTGCCTACCTCCCAGCTCAATGACTGGCTCGTTGACGATTTCAAGAATTGGGTTCGCACGCCCGGGAAAAAAGGCCGGCCACATGACCCTTCCAACAAGAAGCGCAATCTCGGTTATCCCAAGTACGAAAACCAACTCAAACGGTATTTGCACAGCTGGGATGCCATGTGGGACTGAATTACCCAACTCCTAACTTTAGCTGGTACGAACGGGCCGAAAGCGTCGTACCGTTTTTCATCACTGCGCTGGCCCGCCGCACGGCAAGACGATGGGCCGACGCTCGCGGCCTGACGGCGCTCGCTGTCGGCCCATCGGAGCGGCGGCTCTGGCGCGCCGCGTGACGGGGCCGCTCCATTAGGCTTACAGATCGTTTGTTCAAAAGCCATATGACTTTCTGCATGAAGAGCAACAAGTCATGAATCAGACAGCTACCACATCCGACGTGGGGCGCATTGTATTTGTCGTTCTCAGAATCGGCACGAGTGACGTGGATAAGCTATTTGATGAGGCCATTGCACCCGGGTCAAGAAATAGGGTCAGGCATGAGTATTGACTTATTGTAGATGTATGTGGGGGACATTCTGGTTTTCCTGATACGTGATGTGACCACCTGTCAGCGGGAATTCAACATGTCCCTATTGTTTTCTTTTCACACCGACGTGAGAACGACCATGATCTACAGGCACGTGTTGAATCGGGGTGGAAAAGGCGCACGGAGTCCAGCAGATGCGCTCGTCTAAGGGTTGAGCCCTTCGCAGCTATAGCAGAACTATGCTGATCCGTATAGCACACCAATCCGGCTATGTGGATACCGCTGAGAAGTCTTTGACCCGACACGAACATCACAGAGGAATTTGCAAGCCGGTTTCGCGTAATATGCCAGTTAGCAAACTCAATAGTTATCCAGCGCAAAAAGCGACAACGTGAGTAACGTCATTTCGATTGGCAGGAATCCAGATGCGCGGTTCTGCGTTTACGGTGACGAAAGCCGTTTTCGCACTGTCCTTGTTTTTGCGTTCGCGGTTTTCCATCGTCAGAATCTCGAGCATGCCCACAGCATCTTGACAGCCATACGCCGTGAGTACCGAATTCCTCCGACTACGCCGATCCACTGCCGTGTTCTCTACAACTCCGACGCCCGTAAGAAGCACGGTGTCGACCACCTTGATCAGCCGACCGTGGATGCCCTCATAGCGGCTCTGGTTGGGCAACTGAAGGACGTTCCGGTCGCGTGCCGTTTCGCGTGGACAGCTTTGCCTGACCGCGACCCATTGGTTAACTCCACAGACCCATCTTGGATATTGCCGAGTGAACCGAAGGGCGTCATCGGCTTGCTGATGCAGGCATGCTTCGCGGTTGCTGCAGATGGAGGCGAAGGGCCAGCTGCGAGCGAGAGCGAGGTCTTCGTTTCGGCAGACCCTACCAAGATCCGCTTCCTGGGCGACAAGAGGTACCAGGCTCACCGCGGCTATGGGGGCTTCAGCGATGTGGATTCTCCACCGGGCCAGGTGTTCGACATTCGACCGCACATCGTCACGGCGAATCGATGGAAAGAACAGCCTTTGTTGCAGGTGGCGGATGTTCTTGCGTACATCTGCTCCCATGCCGACCCTTTGCTTAATCGAGACGATTTCTTCACACGGCTGCTGAAGGGGATGTATTGGTCGAGAGCAACGTTAGTGCTGAAAGATCACACCGAACCGGAAACGACGCCGCACGGCGAGGCTCGCTCGACGCAAGGCGTTGGCTAGCAGGCGGCTGCACTCGTCGGTGGCCGCGCAGCGACCGAGGTGATACGCGGATGACAGTGAGCGGCGTGTCGTTAGGCGTAAGAAACAAAATGAAAAGGAGGAAAAAATGGCTGGAGTAAAATTCATTGTGATCTACCCTCGTCCGACTGATATTGACGCTTTCGAGAAGGTGTATCAGGATGAGCACGTACCCATGGCGGTTGCAAAGCTGGAGGGCAAGACCAAGTTGGTGGCGACGAAGGTGTTGGCATCGCCTCAGGGGACGCCCCCTTTTTACCGTATTGCCGAGATTCACTTCCCCTCGATGGGAGCCCTGGAGGCCTCCGCTGCTTCAGTCGGGACGAAGGAGACATTGGCCCATGCCGTGACAATTTCCACCGGAGGAAGACCGATCTTTCTGGTCGCTGAGGAGGAGACGTTCACCTTCTAGCCCACATTGGGGATTGCTTGATCCATACACATTCGGGATATTCCGGTTTCTTCCAGCGAGCCATAATGGGCGCCATCCTCGGAGCATTCATCGGGGTGCTCGAAGTGTGGTTCTTCAAACACGACATCGCGCACTTCTGGGCGGCGGTTGTCGCGGGGCCTATGTACATGACCACATTGGCTGTGCTCACCGATCGTCTTCAGCTTGCGGGAGGCAAGACTCTTCTCGGAGCTGTTTCAGGTCTCCTCGCTGCCATCGTGTGGTGGGCCATTGCAGTTCATACCGCGGACGCATTCGTGCTTGCGGCAGTTGCTGGCGTCTTTTTCGGTTCAGCGTATGTCTGGTCTGAAGCGCGGAAGGGTCCCTGAGCCATGCAACCCGGCATGAAGAGATGCCTCGCTTCAAGGAAGATCTTGCTTCAGCGAATGACCTGAATCGCCCGCCAGCGTTCTGATTGGTACCGCCACAATAAGAGCGCCATCCGTACCGTCCAATCTGCGATCATCGCGCTCCAGACGTAAAAGACAGACAGGTGCAGCCAGAGGGCGACGATCAGCGCCATTGGCACGCGCACGCCCCACATGCCGACCATGGTGGTGCCCATGATGAAGCGGGTGTCGCCCGCGCCACGCAAGGAGCCGGCCAAGACCATGGTGAGGGCCAGGGGAATTTGTAGCAGCGCGACGATCTTTAGAAACACGGTGCCGAGTTCGATGACGGCTTCGTCGGTGGTAAACACGCGCAGCAGCACGTATGGAAAAAAGAAAAAGACGATGCCCATGCTGGCCATGATGAGGGTCGCCAGCCGGTTGGCCTCCCAGTTCTCAAGTTTGGCGCGGGTATATTTCCCAGCTCCAATACTCTGTCCCACCATCGTGGCGGCGGCGATGGCGAACCCATAGCCAGGTAAGAAAGACAGTGACTCGATCGACAAGCCGACTTGGTGGGCGGCGTACGAGACCGTTCCATAGAGCAAGACGAGTTTCGTGTAGATCAAGATACCGGCCTGTTGGACGATCCGTTCACCGGATACGGGAGCCCCCACGTCCCAGATCGACCGAATCAGGTCGAATCGTAGCTTCGAGGACGGTTTCAAGATGGGATGGCAGCGCAACATCAGATAGGCCGCGCCTGTAGCTTCGGCGAGCCCGACGGCGATGGCTGCTCCCTTGAGACCCATGGCGGGGGCCCCCCATCGTCCATAGATGAGTGGGTATGCAATGAGGATGTGCAAAAGATTGACGACAATCATGGCGTACATCGGAGTCCGCGTTTCGCCGGTGCCTTGGAGAATCGACGACAAGACTTGTATAAGCACGGTAAAGGGAATCACCAAGAAAATGAGAGTCGAATAGGGAAGGGCCAATTCGATGACGGTCGGCTCTGCACCCAACTGCTGCATCGCGAGGCGATTGATGGCCATTCCAAGACCGGCCAACAGCAGAGACACGGCGACCGAGAGCCAAAGAAAATGGCGCGCAGCTTCCCCTGCATCCCGATACCGGCGGGCGCCCCACAGCTGTG
>SPAW01000078.1:37988-40803 GCA_005239465.1 Nitrospira sp.
ATGCCAGGAGCTGACCTAACCCGACTGCCGGAATGGGAATCGCCCCAAGTCCGCCGACCAGAAAGACAGCGACGATGCCTTCCGTCCGTTGGAGAAGGCTGCTGACCGTGACGGGGAGGGCGAGGGTCATCACGGAACGTCTGATCTGGGTAACACCGTTAGTCATGGGGCGCTATCCTAGCAGGCTGCTGAAAAAGATGCGCCAGCATCGTTCTCGATACCCGTGAAGCGTGGAAACCGACTGGTTGCTCTGGTTTGTTTGGTTTGTCTCGTTTATTTGGTTGAACTAGACTAACCAGAGAAACCAGATGAACCAGACAAACCACGGACGAAGAGGACGGCCTTTTTACCGCCTGTGGGTAGAGTAACGCTGGCGCGCATGTAGACAAAACGATTCTCATTCCATTAGGGTCTCTTCTCCATGACGGAGTCTCACGACCTCCCATCAGCTTCCACTTCCACGCCGCCACGTTTGTCGAAGTCGAAATATCTTTCGGGGCTGCAATGCCTCAAGCGTGTGTACCTTGAGATCCATCACCCGCAGCTTGCCACCGCTCCTGATGCCTCGACTCAAGCCATCTTGGATATGGGGACAGAGATCGGAGAGCTGGCCCGGCGTCGCTTTCCCGGCGGAGTTCTAGTGACAGCGGGACATCGGCAACGCGAGGCCGCGCTCGCGTACACAGCCGAACTGGTTCAGGATCCTACGGTATCGGCGATCTTCGAAGGCGCCTTTCTTCATGATGGGGTGCTGGTTCGGGTCGATATTTTAGAGCGTGTCCCATCGCAAGAGGGTATCTCACCAAGTTGGCGTCTCATTGAGGTCAAGTCCTCGACCAGGGTGAAAGATGTGCATCTCGACGATCTGGCTATCCAGAGTCAGGTGTTGCTGGGAGCTGGCCTCTCGCTCGTATCAACCTCTCTTATGCATATCAATACCGGCTATGTCTATGAAGAGGGAGAGGTCGATCTCACTAAGTTGTTCACGATTCAGGATGTGACCGAGGCGGTCACGAGTCGGAGGGCCGAGGTGCTCGGGCAAGTTGCCGCAATGAAAACGGTTCTACTCCAGAGTCAGCCCCCGGCCATTGAACCGGACCATCATTGCCACAGTCCCTATGAATGTCCCTTTTGGAATCATTGCACGAAGGACAAACCGGCGCGTTGGATTTATCACCTGCCTGGCTCCAAGCATGTTGTCGGTCGTTTGGTCGAACAGGGCATCGCGACGATCGATGACATTCCGGCTGGATCCACCCTCTCGCTCGTCCAGCGTCGGGTGAAGGAGAATGTCGAGTGGATTTCTGCGAAGCTGGGGCCAGCACTGCGGTCCGTTCAGTATCCCGTGCATCACCTGGACTTCGAAACGGTGATGCTGGCGGTTCCCCGATTTCCCTCCACCAGACCGTACCAGTCAATACCGGTGCAATGGTCGAACCACATTGAACAGGAATCGGGCGAACTGGTCCATCAGGAATTTCTCCACAGTGACCCGACCGAACCGCGAAAGCGATGGGCAGAGGCATTGATCGAATCGTTGGGTGAGATGGGTAGCATCTGCGTGTATTCCGCCTACGAAGAGGCGATGATGAAGCAATTGGTCGAGGCCTTTCCCGAATTTCGCTCGGCCTTCAACGCGATCATCAAGCGCCTGTGGGATCTGCATCCGATCATTAAGGACCACTACTACCATCCGGCCTTCCAAGGTTCATACTCGATCAAGTCGGTCCTGCCGGCGGTGGTGCCTTCGATGGGCTATGAGGACCTTATTATTCGAGAAGGGGGGCAGGTAGCCAGCGAGTATTACCGGATGGTATTTGTCGAAACCGATTGGATCGAACAAACGACGATCAGGGAAGCGCTATTGCGCTACTGCGCGAGAGATACGATAGCGATGGTGGAGTTGAGGAGGGTGTTGGAAAAGAAGGCTAAGGGCATCGGATAAGGGACTACTGGAGGTGTGTATCCGCCTGCGCTAATTCGATACGACAATAAAGAGCGGGCGGTTCACACGAAGTTGAGGAACGGTCGTAGGTGTGGTGATTATCCGACGGCCACAATGGTGAGGCCTCGGCACGAGCAGTCGATGAAGACAAGAACACTGGAGGTCATTATCCGCTCGCGCCAATTCGATACCACGATAAAGAGCGGGCGGCTCACACATGGTTAAAGAAAAGTCTTACCTGTGGTGCTTATCCGACGGCCACAGTGATGAGGCCGTCGGCACGAGCGAGCTTGGTTTGGCGGAGAGGGTGGGTATTCGAAGTCGCGTGCGCTGGAGCTGCACACGCTCCTACTGAGGGGGCCAGCCCCCTCGTAGGCTCCCCATGAAGGGGGCTTACCCCCTTCAGATCCCCCTGTTCGAATCCCACCCTCTCAGGATTCTATGGTGTAGTGAGTTTCTACTCAGTCCTCAGCACTCGGTACTCGGCACTGCTTATGTGGCGGAGAGGGTGGGATTCGAACCCACGGTCGAGTTACCCCGACAGCAGTTTTCGAGACTGCCCGATTCGGCCGCTCTCGCACCTCTCCGATGTGACGGATCGTCGATGTGTTTGAATCGTGAGCAGGTGAGGACAACGCGCTCGACGAATTCGGCGGGAGCTTACCGTGCCAGATGGCGTTTTGCAATGGCTAAACAAATGTGCTCCCATAATAGATTACATGTCCCATGAAAGGGAGCGAGGACGCAGTGGATAACACATGTCTGAGATTCCAGCGGATCACATTCGAGAAAGAAGGCAAGCCAAAACCTTTGATTGAGATCGGCTTTGACGAAGTACATGTGTGGGCGTTCTCGTTGGATGTCGACGTC
>SPAW01000079.1 GCA_005239465.1 Nitrospira sp.
CAATCTCGATCGCCTTTAGGTCAGCGAAGTGACCTTCCTCAATCGCGAGGATCTTGCTCGCCTCATCGTCTGAGATATCCACGACTGCGACCATGCTCACTGCTCTCCTCTTGGTGCCTAACGCCACGAATGAGCCGCGCGTTCACGAGCCGGCGCGCGTCGACTCCATTCGTTTGTTGGGCTGCTCCTCCGAGTTGCCTCTAATCGTGACACCGACGCAGCTATCGCCTGCGCGAGTTTTGGCGAGACGCATTGCAATGGAGGCTTCCCGCAACCCTCGACCATATCCGATGCTACTCGTGAGCCCAGTTTGAGCGTGGTATCGCTTCTGTAGCTCCGCAAGAAGCGACGGTCTGAACGGACCTTTGAAGAGCAGGTTGTCTCCTTCTGCGAAGATCACACCGCCTTCGTTTCCGTTCTCGCTACGAATGAGCTGAACAAGCTCGTCAAGTACGAGACGGACCATCCGGCTCCTTTCGGCCACTTTTACCTCGCCATCTGGACCATGGAACGCGTCTGCCAAGAAGTCGCCGGTGGAGTCGCCGTCGAATCCGAAGTACCACGATCCAGCGTTCTCCTCGGGTCCACTGGCCATGACTTCGACATCAAGCAGTATGCCAGACGGACCCACAAATGCCCCGATGGCCTTGGCTGCGAAATGTAAGAAACTCATCGCCAGCCCCGAGGCCAATTCCGCCTGCAACGCGAGCAGTTCAGCCTTGGGAGGAACACCGTGGTCAGGGTGGACGACTTCGTTTCGAATGCCGCCCAAGAGGAGTGTCAAGTGTTCAAGGTTCTTCTCCGTCATGAAGTAGCTTGAGGCGTCCTTCGCGAGCGCCCGTATGTCGGCAAGCTTCTTTCCGAGTGTCTTTTGTTCCAGCTGAGTTCCGCCGAGAGCAATGAGAAGGTGGTTCGCTATTTCCTCGACACCCGCAGCAGAGGAAAACACGGCGTGGCGATAGGCCGCTGCATCGCCCGTTAGGTCCGCCACAAGGCGCTGGCGGATTCCTTCCAACAACGTGTCGCGAAGGTAGTCGAGATCTGGCACATTGAGCACGGCAGCGAGTTGACCCACGGCGCGCCCAACGATGTCTCGGTGTCTGACAATCTCCGTGAATCGACACACGGCTCTTCTCCAGTTCCGGTAGGAACAGCTTGACCTGACGGCCGCGTTCAGCAAGATCGCTATCGAAAACGATTTCCAGTGAATACACGTATTCTAGATCCAACACGTAGGCGAACACTGCCAAGATGGTCTTGAGCGACGAGACGCCGCCCGTTAGATCCACATAGAAAGTGGCCTTTTCGAGCGGGTTGACGATTGCGCCCAATTGCCGAACGAGGTCGTCGAAACGGTTATCGGCTGATTCCTCAAGCGATGTGACGTGGTGGACCAGCGTTGTCGCCGACACACCGTAGGTCGCCAAGACGTCGCGCCATGGCAGCTGCGAGTTCGTGAATTTCTGCAGGGACTCTTCAGTATGGAAGATGTGAATCGGATTGAAGACGGCGGCGCCGTTGTGTTCGTTTGAGCGGAGCTCAAGCGTCGCACGAGCAATGACATTGGCCATTGCGGTGATGTTCGTATTGCCGGCAAGCAGTAGACCAAAAGCACGACTCGGCATGCGGCTCCCTCTTACCTCTTGTCAGCCCAACTATGATTATGTCGAGCTGCATAAGGCCTCAATGACAGCCTTAGAGTCCGGATAATACATCTGTGAATACAGTATCGTATTGTACTAAAACTTGCAATATTGCGCATCGCTGTTGATTTCGCAGATCAGTACATGAACACTTTCTTAGCCACTTCAAAGTACATCCGCAGGACTTGCGAGCCCCAGCCGGTCCCTTGGACTAAGTTAGCGTTGCCAATCCTCAGATGATGGAAGAGCTTCAAAGTCCAGTTGTAAAGACGATAATCCGTTCAGACCTTTGACTCGATCAAGGGATACGCGTGTTTCACCCCGATTAGGCCGTCAATGGACAAATCTTCGTCTACGTCCGGCCAATGGATACCGTATCCGGCCGGTGAAACCTCGAAGTTCTCTCTCTGCTGCTGAGTGGCTTTTGCAAGTCGCTTGGACTGCTTCCTGATGTCAATCTTGTACTGCTTCCCATCGACCTGAAGAATCAGGGTCGGGCCCGAGAACGTCACGCTTTGGACATCATGGGTTTCATGCATGCTTCTTCTCCTGAAAATCGCTCCACTCCGAAACGATGTAGTCGAAATGCTGGAAAATAATCCTTCTGACGGTTCTCTTGTCTGCAGGGCTCATGTTATAAGCGTGCGCCTCAAGAGCCTCGAACGCCTCAACGTCCAGCCAGTATTTCGCTTCAGCACCCCCTTTTCGGCAGTGGATGTGAATCGGTTCATTCCGCTCATTGGCATAAAAGAAGAACCGCCAGCCGAGCATGATGAGGATCGTTGGCATTGGTGCGCCTTCCCTTGTACCTGCCTTATATTACCACTCAGCCAAGCCCGTGCCACACGACGGTTAACGCACGGGCTCCACATCTGCGGCAATTTGCAGCGCGCTACCTAGCCGGTGAATGTCTACCCAACCGAGGCCGCGCCCATATCGACTAAAACCGATGGTTATGGGATCGACTTTTTCGGGAACCGCTCCCGGTGCTCAATGATTTCTTCGGTTAAGTCCACATCAATGTCCGGCCAATAGAAGTGCCCAGGAGTGAGTTCCTCCACGTTTAGGATCACCTTCACCGGCTGATCCTTGAACCAAGGGAATTCCTCATAGGGCATGAACATTTCTTTCCCATGACTGAGTATCCAAACGCCGTGAGCGGAGATGTGGGTCACTTCAACTGCCGAAATGCTTTTTCCAGGCACTGACAAGTTCATGGTAGTGTTCCTCGATGAGCGATTGTATCTCTTGGAGCTGCTTCTGATTGTACCGATGATTCTTTGCTAGCTGCAACTCCGGTTCAAGCCAGAATTTGGCCTCTCCGTCGCCGGAGAAAACATGCACATGGATCCTTGTCTCTTCTCGAGAAAAGAAGAAGAATCGATACCCTCTTTCTCGAAACTAGGAAACGCAAAAACTTGCGCTGATCGTCATCCCTGCGAAAGCAGGGATCCAGATGGAATCCAACCAGATCTGGATTCCGGATCGCGCTGGTGCGCGTCCGGAATGACAATCAAGAGAACCTTCTTAACGCCGCCTATCAAGGCATCAGTACTGACACATGGTAGTGTTCCTCGATGAGCGGTTTGATCCCTTGCAGTTGCAGCCTACTCCAAGATTCAGCCATCCTCCAAGCGTAAACGCAGTTGCAGTTGGCCCGACGATTCATGCAGATGTTCCGCTACCACTTTAAAACCATAACGGTCATAAAACGCCCTGCCAATGTGGTTTTCCTTGAAAACATCCAATTCCAAATGGCCCCGAAGCTTGCGCGCATGGTCCATCAGGGCCCGGCCGATGCCCTGTCGTTGATGCTGCGGGTCCACGAAAATCGCGCCGACTTCGCAGTCCAGCAGGGCGATGAAGCCCACGATGCGGCCTTCCTTTTCGTAGACCCAGGTTTCCACTGAGGGCATGTGTTTTTCCATGATCTCCTGCCGCTCCGCCTGCAAGAACGCTTCGTCCAAGAAAGGGTGTGCGATGAGAGAGGCCCGGTACCAGATGTCGATGACGGCTTGCAGGTCTTGGGCTTGGTATTTGCGAATCATTGATGCGATTCCTCACCCGACCGTCACGCGCTTGACCGTCTCTCCCAATCGCGGCGCAGCAGGCCGTAAAACCCCGTATCCGCCACCTCGCCGCTCACGATCCAGCGCTCGCGCAGATGGCCCTCTTTCTGAAAGCCGAGCCGTTCCAGCGTCTTGGCCGAGGCCTGGTTGCGCGGGTCAATGTCCGCTTCCAGCCGGTTGAGATCCAGCGTGTAGAAGGCGTATTCGATGAAGGCCGAGAGCGCCTCGTGCATATAGCCTGATCCCCAAAACAGCCGGCCAAGCGCGTAGCCGATCTCGGCCCGACGACTTGGAAAATGAAAATGGAACAAGGTGCACGTCCCCACAAAGGCGTGGTCGGCACTTCGTTCGATCCCAAGCTGCAGCCCGCTTCGGGTGAGATACCCTTCTTGAACCTTCATCAGCCACTGCCGGGCTTGAGCAACGTCCGTCCAGGCGGGCCAGCTCCAATAGCGCATGACCTGCGGGTGGGAGAAGATCGTAAACAGCGCGGGGACGTCCGATTTCCTCAGGAAAC
>SPAW01000008.1 GCA_005239465.1 Nitrospira sp.
GGGAGCTCGCCCGTCGAGAGCCTCTGGGTCGAATGGTCGCAGGCTGAGTCACACCGAAGGGCGAACGACGCTTCACCGCGACGACCGGAGAAATTCCTGGATCTTGCGAGACAACCATTCGCTCCTGTAGGCTGCATCTTTCCTACGAAGATGGACGTCCGCTATGAAACCCGCCGCCGCCGTTCAAGAGCCGCTGCACCTCGCTGGAGAAACACTGAACCTCCTGTCCTGGTGCATCCCCGATCTGGTTGCCTACCAACACACCGAAGACGAATATTGGTTCGCCCCGCTCGACGATAATTTCCCGCTGGTCCGGCTCAACAACACCGGTGTGGAAATGCTCCGGGCCATGAACGGGCGCACCACGGTCTGCGCGCTCCTCGAAAAATATGGCAGCAAAGTCTGCGGCCCCGACGGCCAACCAGGGCAATGGCACCTCGAACGTTGGGCTACGCCGAACTATTCCCTCTGCTACTACGGAACGGAACCACCGGGCGGTCACCGGCATAAGGCAAAGTGGGACATCCTGCTGCAACAGATCCGCGAAGGCTGGTCAGGGCAGGAAGGGTTTGAGGGCGAGGAACATCTGGAGGACTTCCATCATCATGAACTGACCGGGAGCGCCGAAGACGATGGCCACTTCGATTTGATCGAAACCACCGTCTCGCATCTCTTCCGGGAGCCGAACGAAACACTGAATGACCTGACGTACGGTCGAGTCCTCATGCGGCAACTCCGTCGGCTCGGCTGGTTCAACCCCAAACCGAAAGTCATCCTGGAGGTCGGCGGCGGACTCGGCTACCTTGCGCGCGAACTCGGCAAAGAACTGCTGCCGTTTGAAAAACAAACCATCAAGTATCTCTCGCTCGACATCGCACAGCCATTCCTCAAGCTGCAAGTCAGCCGCGCAAAGGCCGGCGGTTGGAATTGCACCGGCACACGTGCCAACGGAGAAGCCTTCCCCTTTGCAGACAACTCCGTGGATCTCGTCATCGACAACGAAAACATGGCCGACATGACGCCGGTGAAACTGACAAGGAAAGAGCTGACGGAAGGGAAAAGCGACACCAAACAACATCAAGAGGCGCTGGACTGGATCAGGAGATTGCGTATTCCCATCGAAGCCAATCCTCCAGAGAACGTCATTTTTAACCTGGGACCAATCCGCTTCGTGGCGGAACTCTGGCGGGTGCTGAAGCCGGGCGGACATGCTTTCCTCACTGAATTCGGTATCGAAGAAGGTTGGCCCGCTCCAGTGAAACTGCCGGGTCATACTGAGTACGAAGTGCAGTACAGTCATCTACGGCAGGCCGTCCGCTGGCTCGGCTTCCAGGAATGGTATTTGTCATTGCCACAATTCCTGGCGCTCAAGCCTGACATCAAAGTCCTCTGCACTGGGGCCGCCTACACCATCCAACGATTCTGCCAGGCGATGAACAAGCCCTTCATGGTGCGCGCCTACACCGAAAAGGAATTGCAGCAGGCCCTGGGCGACATGCTCCCCAGACTCCACGGTTGCCACTACCATGACGTGGCCGACCCAGCCTGGTTCGGCCTCCTCGACTTCAAAGTGCTGTTATTGGAAAAACCCGGCGGCGCCCTGAAAGCCAGCTTCACCGAGACCAAAGGCTTTCGGTGGTATTCGCAGAAGTAACGACGTAGCAGTCAGCGATCAGCGAGAGAGCTTTGCCAGAAACAGGATTATTGCAACCTGATTTCCTAGCAGGCCCTCCTGGTACATGACATGTCATTACCCCATTGCACTCAACTGCACTCAACTCACGCAGCGGCCTCAAAAAGTAGCATGCCCCCGGTGTTTTCTCCCGGGTTTTATTTTCCGCTCGTCGCCAAATCGATCAGCACTCCTTCGCGCAACCCTAGATCGCTGACCAGCACCGCCGACATTCTCAGCGTCTCCATGATCGTCCGAATGATGATCGCGGCGGCGGCAATGACTTCTTCACTACCTTATCCCTTCAAGAGTCGCGCAGCGTCCGAAATTCTTCGCGCGTCAGCCCTGCTTGTCGAAGCATTTCGTGAAACAGCCACTTGGGAATGTCGCGCTTGTGCTGGTGGCTGATTCAGACTCGCAGAATCGACCCATTCGGCACAGGTTTCGTGTTTTTCCGATCGGAGCTTTTCGAAGCCTTCGCGCTTGAGCACAACACGGAAATCGTTATACGTGAACGAGGCCATGCTTGATCTCGATCAACGTACGCAACTCCCAATCAGTCTTACATGCCGCAATGGCTTCGATGTAGGGCAGATGGTGGGATCGGTTGAGACTCGTGGTGTATCGATCGCGCTCTCGGAGATATTCCTTCGCATAGTCCTGAATGGCCTCGATCAGATCTTCCAGAGCAGCATCGGCTGTCGGGAGTTCTGTCACGAGATCCAATTCCGGACACTTGGCACAATAGAAGCTTTTGCACGACGGCGGTTCACTTTTTTGCTCGACATGACCGGTCCTCCCAACAGACCGCATTGTAGTTCACTTCGCCAGGGGGAGCAACTCCGCATTGATTCGTTAAATCGCGCTTCGAAAATGGGGACAGACATCGGCGGGGACTTTCGCCCTCCCGGGCCTGAGCCAGTCCCCATTTTTATGGCAATCACACATTGCGCGAGTCTAAACCAGCGCTTCACCGCTCTGTGATTCGCTTCGCCAAATCGATCAGCACACCTTCGCGTAATCCCAGATCGCTGACGAGCACCGCCGCCATTCCCAGCGTTTCCATCACGGTCCGGATGATGATGACACCGGCGGCGATGACTTCTTCTCGGCCCTTTTCAAGACCGGGTAATCCGACACGGTCTGATTTTTTCCTGCCAAGGAGCGTCTGTTCTAACTCGCAAATCGTGGCAAACTGTAACGTGTAGTTATGGATTCTCACCGGCTCGTAGACGGGAATTTTCTGGGCCATCGCCGCAAGGGTCGTGATCGTCCCCGCCGTGCCGACGAAGGTCGCTGTTTCATAGTTGTCCATGTCAGCTACCGCGGCCTTGGTTTCTCGTGCGATCCATTCGCATGCTTGCCGCACTTCATCATCAGTTGGAGGATCATGGTGCAAGAGCCGCTCGCAGAGGCGCACGACCCCGATATTGATCGACCGCACAACAAGTTGCTGGCCCAGCCGATCCAAGATAAACTCGGTGCTGCCGCCGCCGATATCGAGTGCAAGCATGTCGGTTACACCAGGCGGAAGGCCGGATCGGATGCCAAGCAACGTGCGACGAGCTTCCTCTTCACCGGTAATGACCTCGACTTCAAACCCGGCTTCGCGTTTGACTCGATGAAGAAACTCGTCTCGATTGCCCGCGTCTCGGATTGCGCTGGTCGCGACAGCCGCGAAGACATCTACGTGATAGCCGTCGATGATCTCCCGCCATTCCCGCAGACACTGGATCACCCGATCCATCGCGACAGAGCTGAGTCGTTTAGTCTGATCGACGCCTTGGCCCAAACGGAGAATGCGCCGTTCTGATCGAAGTTCTTTGAGGGGACTGCCTGATGATAGGTCGGCAATGAGAAAGCGGCAGGTGAGTGTACCGATGTCGATTCCAGCCAATCGAAGCGTGCGATTGGGCGGCGCGGTCATTGCTCGTTCCGAATTTCATCCATTTCCGCTTCCAACTTCTTGCGCGACTCTTTCAAGACTTGCACTTCTTGGACCAACCGCCCGATCTCGGCATCGAACATCACGCGCTCTGCCGTCTCGCCGCGTTCTTTCATGTCTACGGCCCGCTCACCGATGTCTTTGTAAAGGTCAGACAGTTGCTGGTCGAGCTTGCGGACTTCTAACCGCATCCGGAGTAATTCTGTCTCCTCCAGCGCACGGCCGGCGGCGTGAACCGTCCCAAGGCGCAAGGTGGCGAGTCCCGTTCGCAAATCGTCTTTCAGTCGCTGCAGGAGTCCCATTTGTCTTTCACCCCTCCCTAACTACCCGGGCGCAGTGAGCTGACTCTACGGGTGGCGCCGATCGGGGGCCCAGCCGCCCACAGCGGGGTCCCTACACCGGCCCCTCGACTTGGCTCGGGGCCCTGAGCCTGTCGAAGGGGCGGGGTGCGCGGACGGCTGGGCTGATCGGCGACAGGACCCGCAGAGTTAGCTCACTGAGCCCAACTCCAACTTCTTCTCCCACTTTCTTAACATCGCACCCCGCAAGCCCTGATGTACCGACGCTTTCAAACCTGGATCCAGTTTGAGCAATGAAAACGCTTCCTGCCTGGCCTGTTGCAACAGATCACCATCCCGCACGATGTTGGCCACACGGAACTCCGGCATGCCCCATTGACGGAATCCAAAAAACTCACCAGGCCCTCTGATCCGCAGATCTTCCTCGGCAATCACAAACCCATCGTTCGACTGCACCAGCGCCTCCAATCGTTCCCTTGCCGTGGACACTGATTCTTCACTTCCTAGAGGCCGTCGTCCCAGCGGGACCTTCGCTCGCCCCATGGTGGCTGCCATAAGCAGGCAATAGGATTGATGGTCGCCACGCCCCACACGACCGCGTAACTGATGGAGCTGGGCCAAGCCGAACCGCTCGGCATGTTCGATCATCATGATCGTCGCGTTCGGCACATCGACGCCGACTTCGATCACCGTCGTCGCGACGAGTAGATGAATGTTCCCGGCTTTGAAGTCGGCCATCACCGCTTCCTTCTCCGCCGCCTTCATGCGCCCGTGCAGCAGACCGACGCGAAACTCAGCAAACTCCCCGTTCTGCAACTGTTCGGCCCCCTGGATCGCCGCCTGAAGATCCGTCTTTTCCGATTCCTCAACGAGAGGGTAGACTACATAGGCCTGCTTCTTGTTTCGCAACTCGTCGCGCAAAATCTGATAGGCCCGCCGCCGTTGCGCTTCGCCGAAAAGAAACGTCCGTACTGGTTTTCTCCCTGGCGGCAGCATACCGATGATTGATCCATCCAGATCGCCATAGACCGTCATCGCCAGTGTTCGTGGAATCGGCGTCGCCGTAAGCACCAGCACATCCGGCTTATAGCCTTTATCGATAAGCGTTTTCCGCTGCAGCACACCGAACTTGTGCTGTTCATCCACAACCGCCAACCCCAAATTCTTGAATGCCACGCCTTTTTGAATCAGCGCATGCGTGCCGATCGCCACCTGAATCTCACCCGACGCAAGAGCGACAGCCTGTGTTTTCTTGATGACCGCCTTGTCCCCACCGCGCATGAGGGCGACTTTAAGGCCCAGTGATTCAAGCGTCCCCGAGAGATTGCGATAGTGCTGCTCTGCGAGAATCTCCGTCGGCGCCATCAGCGCCGCCTGATACCCCGAACCGCAGGCCATAACAATTGCGTGCAGCGCCACGACGGTTTTCCCTGACCCTACATCGCCTTGCACGAGACGATTCATCGGCCGTGAGGAGATCATGTCCCGAAAGATCTCCCGAATGACCCGGTCCTGCGCCGCCGTGAGGCGGAACGGCAGCAGCCGCCTTAGCTTCTCCAAGAGTGGGATTCTCGGATTGAAGTGCAGCCCTTTTGGCTCGTCCTGCACCGACCGTTGCCGCGTCGCCAAGGCCACTTGCAGGAGAAACAATTCTTCAAACGCCAATCGCCGATGCGCTGGCGTCTTGCCTTGCTCCAACAATCGCAGATCGGTCCCGGCTTTCGGAAAATGCACGTCCTGCAGCGCTTCTTGTATCGGAATCAGCCGCTGACGTGCGCGAAGCTGAACGGGTAGATGATCGTGCAGCTCAAGCGCATATTCCTCCAACAGACTCTTCGCCAACACCCGCATTTGGCGAGAGGTCCACCCTTTCGTTTCGTGATAGATCGGCACGATCCGCCCCACGTGCAGCGTGGATTCCATTTCCTCCCCGATCACTTCGTACTGCGCCACTTCCATCCGCGGGACCATCCAGCCATGGCGGCCGGCAATCACGCGCCCGCTCATCATTACGCGCTTCCCGACTGCAAGAATCTCTTCCAAATAGGGCTGGTTGAAGAAGACAACCTGCATCCGCCCCGTCTGATCCTCCACACCGACGTCGAGCACGCTCAGCCGCCGATTCCTCGTCCGCTTTGATTCACACTTCCCGATCGTCCCGCAGATCGAGGTGACCATGCCGGGGACGAGATTGCCGATCGGCGTCATCACCGACCGGTCCTCATAGCGCCACGGCACGGTCCAGAGCGCATCTTCCACCGTCTCGATTCTCAATCGCTGCAGCAAGCTGGTTCGCTTGGGCCCCACTCCTTTCACAAACCGGATGGGGAGGTTCCAGAGTTCGCGCCGGTCACCGCCATCCGAACAAAGCCTAGCAGCGGCTTGTTCAGACTCCTCTCCCGAGAACTTGGACAGCTGCCTCGCGGCGCCACGAAGCGCCTTCACTATTGCGGCAGCGACTCGCAGCCGGCGGCGTTGTTCGTCAAATGGAAGTGTCTGTTGAAAATCGATGAAGAGATCTCGAAGCGACACCAGGCGCGCTTCAATGGCCTTCGGATACACCTGCTGGGCCAGGGTGGACAGGACTTGCGTGGCGACAAAGGAACTGAGATTCTTGACCGCGCCCAGATGGGCGCATTCGTCCCGGCTCGCAAACTCGATGGGGCGCGCGATGCGATCCAACCAATCCTGAAACGGCGTTGCGGGGCCTGACTCGGAGGGAGTCTGCATACCGAATCGGATCGTAGCACAGCGCCCTTCTCCGCTCAATGACACCGAGACAATCGCCTACCTAGGATCGGCGCACCGGATTCACCAGATCGCTTTGTCGGCTTTGCCTAAGGTGCTACACTCAGTGTCGAGGCATCCATGTATCGTCGCAACATTACGCATATCCTCACGCCGCTCGGATTGGCGCTGGCCCTGATAATCGGGTACCACCTGTTCTTGAAGCCGTCCTTCGTCGCGCCACCAGCTTCAACGGAATCGAAGCCCGCAGAAACTGTCGAGGCCGTCGCACCTCCTCCCCCGCCACCCAGCAGCGAGCCCCGTGAGGAAGAGGTCAAGCAGGTCCGTGCACTTGACCAGACTGTGGTACCGGACACCCCGCACGAGGCGCTCCTGGAAGCCATCCGCGATGAAATCGAAAAGCGCAATCTGTCGCTCGCTGAAACGAAACTGAGGGAACTCCCAGCCGCCGTGCTGTCGAACGGGAAAGTCAAGCCCTTCGTGGCGATTCTATGGAACAACCTCGGCTTGCAACAAGAACGGCTCGCCGGCACGCCGGTGTCCGTCAAGGCCTTCAAGAAAGCGGCCGCTCTCGATGACTCCAACCCCGTCATCATCCTGAATCTGGCCCATGCCTACTGGGAACAACGGGACCGTGCGCTGAACCGGGACCTCCTGACCAAATTAATCAGGCTCGCCCCGGATGAGCCATTCCCCCACCTGGCGATGGCCGACTTGCTCCAAGAGCAGAATCAGCTCGCTGAGGCAGCGAAACATCTGGCCCAAGCCACCGATCGAGCACGACAAGATCCCGCCTTGCAATCGTATCTCGCTTCGGTCACCGCGAAGGTTCGCCGCACAGAGTCGGTCGAAGCCAACATGACCGCGAGAAGCAGCACCCACTTCATGGTGAAGTTCGACGGGGCAGAAGACCGCGGCACCTGGACCACCGTGCTGGAAATACTTGAAGAGGCCTATCGAGAGATCGGTCAGAAGTTCGGGCATTTCCCCTCAAAACCCATCGTCGTGGCCCGCATGGGCTGATGGCTTGTATGATCCGACCCTCGGACGCATTCAGCTCCCCACACAAGAGGCGACGACGGACACGAAATGGCTCACCAGTGTGCTGCGCCATGAGTACGTCCATGCGCTGTTGCACGACCGCCTGGGGGCGAGCAGCAATGCGCTGCCCACCTGGCTGAACGAGGGTCTGGCCATGCAATTGGCCGGTGACGCATGGCCCGAGCTCGATCAGGCGATGCAGGGGGATGTCAAAGTGATTCCGTTGAATTATCTTGAAGGGCCCTGGGGTGCGCTGCCGACCAATGCGGCGACGTTGGCATATCTGGAGGCAAACTCTGCGACGCATTACATGATCGAACGGTGGGGCATGGCGCGTGTCGACGAACTGCTGAACGCATTCAAGGCGAAAGCGTCAGTGGCAACGGCGCTCCAGAACAATCTGTTCGTTTCCTACGAACAATTCCACCGCCAGTGGCTCGAGCGCTTCGAGCAGAAACGCACTTAGCCCGCAAGATTCACGACCCAAGGACATTCGTGAATCATGCGCCGATAGGTGTCGGCTCTTCCACACCTGTCGGCTTCGACAGGCCGTACGGCCTGCTCAAGGCTAGCCCTGAGCGAAGCCCCGCCCCTGCGGGGCGAAGTGGTTCGACAGGCTCACCACCCTGAGTAAAATCGAAGGGTCGAAGACCGCAGGATGGATTATTCACGCCTCGTGAATAATCCGGGCTAGCCGGGTGTTCCCTTCCACCGACACCGTCATCCACCTAATCTGGATTTCGGATTAGTGAGCATAGGCCGCTAGATCGCTTCCGGCGCTGACTCTTGCTGAAGCTGCCGGGGCCAGGCGGGAAGCACATGCGCTTGATCGTCGACAGCCTCGTGGGTGTCCTCTTCCGCCTCTTGTTGGGAAACTCGATCTTCCCACAGGACCGCCCTCCCACTGAGGTCAAACATGCGAATTCTGAAATCAAACGTAGGGGAGGCCTCCGTTGATTTCCCGTCCAGGCCGATCAGCCGAGCGGCAATTTGTTGAACCTGCGCTGACCCTGTGCCATCGGCCGAGAACTCATCTTCCCAGACGAGCCCGCCGGTCCAGGCATCCAATGCGCGTAACAAGAATACCGGCTGCCGCGTGGCTGTCTCGGCGGCACGAATCTTCGTGATTGTGGCGCGCTGCGGCATCACAGTCGACACCATCTGCCCTGCCCCGCTCCAGTCACGCTGCGCGAGATTCAGTTGCCCTTCCCATTGGAATTTGCCCGTCTTCGCATCGTAGACACGCACCATGAAATTGGAGAGGTCCGTCGCACCCAGACCGACCCCGCCGGCAAAGATGCGTTCTTGCGAAGAATTCGATCGTGCACTGTTTCCTTCATTCACATTCAGTTCATAGACTTCGTCGGACAATACCTCACCCGATGCGGCATCATAGACTTTTACCGTAATCGTGGATGCATCGCCGATCTGGTAACCGAACCCTGCCGCGACGATCGTCCCTTGTTCCTCTTTCTTTTCAGTGTCTGTTTGACCCCACGCCTGGCCGCTCACCAGCGATAGACACAGCCCCGCGTTGACCAGCCATGAGATGGCCTTCACATGCCGCAGACAATGACTGGAGGGTTTGCGATCATTCAGATGAATTGGAGCGGGGGCAGATGGTCGGGCGATCAGAGTTCCAAGAAGCCGGGATGACCAATGGATCAGCGACATAGACCCTCCTGATGCTGTCGCGCATTCTGCAAGAGGTTGAGTCGCTGGTAAATTCCCCACTGTAGGAAGATTCCCCCCGAAAGAGGGGGGCATGTGGCACGGTGAGACCTACCTGAATCAGCCTTGAGAGCGAGAGGACCGAGCTGCGCCAAACAAGCGATACCGATGACGGGCGATCATTCCATAGCCCCATTCTGCCAGTCTTTTGGCTAGAGGAATCCGTAAGCACCATAGCAGAAGCCGCCCACCTGGCAGGCTGGGAACTAGGGGCAGAAACGCATCGAGACCCTGGTGAACTTCCCCTGATGGTCGGACCAGGAAGGCCATATCGGGGCGGCCAAGGCAGTATTTCTGCCCCAGTGCCCTTTTGGCCTCGTCGCTCTGATAGGGGAGAAATCGAACGTCAGAACCGGCTTGCCCCACCCCTGCCTGTTCGAGTTTCTGTTTCGTGGAGACACAGAGTCTGCACTCACCGTCGTAGATCAACAAGCAGGTCTGCTCTGAATTCTGATCCCCTGTCTGTTCGTCAGGCGTCATGGTGCAAGCAACCTAGCACTCTCTCTCCACCTGCAACAAGGCAGCCATTGCCGATGCTCCCTATCCAGTCTATAGTTCCCCCATGAAACGGAACGCCTTACTCACCCTGTTAGCAGGAGTCTTGATCGTTGGAATAGGGTCTCTCTCAATGAGGCATGGAGAATTCGCAGCACCGACGCAGGCCTGGTGGATCGGCTTCTTGGTCCTCATGCCGCTCGGACTGGCAATACTTGTCTGGCTACAGCTTCGTTGGGCTGCAGTGGCCTGCGTGATCTACGGCACGGTTGGGCTGGCGCTCGATCTGGCGACGACGGTCCAGATCCTCACAAAAGATTCGGACGTACTTGTGCCCTTGGTAAGCAGCGTGATTAGCGGGCTCTTGAACTTCCTTTTGATCGTACTCGGCGGACGGTCCTTCCTGGACGTGACCCCGGCGCCACTGCCTCTAGAATCCCGTCCTCCCAGTCCTCCATCCTCTTTTTGACCCGCAGCAACTTGACCCGCACGAATCCGGCATCCTTGAGCCACCTCATTGTCTCCGTTGCCGAATAAGTGTTTCCCCCTTCCGTGAACAGCAACATCGAGACGGCAAAGAGACTCGCCTCCGCTGGATACAACCCTTCACGATCGTGGAGAAACGCGTCCTGAATAATGAACCGCCCGCCTGGAGTCAACGCCGCCAACGCCCGGCGAAAGATGGCCTGATTGACTTCCGGCGAATATATATGCAGCACGTTGGAATACCAGATTACGTTGTATGCGCCAGGGATCGACTCCTTGGCAAAATCGAGCGGCAGATAGGACAGCCGCCGCCCCGCCCTGTGAGTCGCGGCGATCTCTTTGGCCACGTCCAACGCAGCCTCTCGATCGCAGACTGTGGCGCGCAGCTGAGGGTTCTTGGCTAGAAACGCCATCGCATAGGTACCAGGCCCTCCGCCGAGATCCAGGAGCGTCTTTGCCTGGCGTACGTTCACCTGCGCGGCGATCGCCGGCGCCGTCTCCAACGTGCGGTGGTGCATGGCCCAGGTGAATTGCCGCCGCCAATCCGGACTGTCCGGGACATCATGGTCGATCGGCAATCCGCTTCGCACGGATTCCAGCAGCCGGAACCAATCCGTCCAGTGGCTCTTGATCAAACCTAAATAGCTGCCGCGATAGGTCGGATGGTTGGCATTGAGTGCCGTAGCCCCAAGTCGGCTGTTCTTATAGCTCGTCCCCTTCTTCAGCAGCACGCCGGCCATCGCGAGATTCCGACAGAGAATAGCCAGCCCACGCTCGCTGACCTTGAGTTCCTTGGCGAGCTCAGCGATCGTCCAAGTCCGTTCGCCAACCGCCGTAAAGAGGTCTAATTCCAGCCCGGCCAACAACACACGCGGCAACCGATAGGCCGAGACAGCATCGCGGAACTCATCGAATGTCGTAATGCGCCGCGTCATGCCATTCCCCCGATCTGCCGACAGCACCACCGTATGAGATCCTGCACCTTGGAGGGATTCTGCAGATCCACTGCGCGCGCAAACGTCACCGCCACGAACTCTTCATTCATCTCGGTTTCCTCAGCAAATCCAGACTGCAACAGGAGCGGCCGAAATTTCGACACCGCCGGCTGAATAAAGTACTTCGCCTGCTTGGCCACTTCATCAGTCCCAAGATCCTCTGGCGTTCCCTCGGACATCAGCGCCATCACATCATCCATCGCCACACCGTACTGACAGAGCACTGTGCCGTCCGGCTTGATCTCCAAAAGCCAGCCGTTGGACCCCAAGTCCATGGCGAGTGATCCCCCTGATTCCAATTCATAGAGTTGGGGAAACGATCGCATTATCGCGGTGCGGAGTTGCACCCACGCCGACGAGGCCGGTTTAGTCATGCATGCGTCTCTCGACAAGGTGGTATTTGATCTTGCTCCGCGAGGCGGGCACGGAGTGCTGTCAGGCGTTGAGTATTTTCCTCGAGCTTCGGCAGCTGATACCTGCGGTCCATACAAACGACTTGCTCGAGCAGGTCTGCGGCATCCCGCAACCGTCCCGTTTCTTCATAACATTGCACCAACACGTAGCGGGCGCCGCCCGTGCGGAGTTCGTCGTGCGACCGTTCAGCGATCGACTGACTGGTCTGGCAACAGGCGATCGCGTCATCGTAGCGTTTCTGGATGAGGAANGTGCGCCCGATCATGCGCCACGCGTCCGCGACACCGCCATGATTGCCTAAGCGCAGCATCAGCACCAGCGACTGCTCATAACATTGGATCGCTTCGTCGAACTGACCGGTCTCGCGTGCGACCAGTCCAAGGTCCGAGTACAGTACGGCTTTGGCCGCCTCATCGTGCGTTTTCGTCATGAGATCAAGCGCTTCCAGATAGTAAGCCCGCGCACGATCCCACTCACCGGCATCGGCTCGCAGGTTCCCCAAATTCGCCAGCGTCGTTCCGATCCCCTTTTCATCGCCGAGGATCTTTTGCAGCTCCAAAACTTCCTGATAATGCGCCTGGGCCGAATCCCGCCGGCCACTCACCGCACAGATATTCCCGAGATTGCCGAGCGTCGCTGCAAGGGCACGCTGATCGCCCGTCAGCCGATCGCACTCCAGCGCCTTGGCATAGCAGGCGTAGGCATCCGTGTAGTGCCCGCGCGAGAAATGCTCGTTTCCTTGGCAATTCAGTTCTTCGGAAAGTCCGTTGCGGAGTGCCATGGTTACACGTGCAAGAGTCGTTCAACCTGTTGTTTGCCGCCGGCGAGAATCGCGGTGCCATCTCCAACAAGGAGACTCTCGAAATTGTATTTGAGGAGACGTCGCAGTCCTTCTTTCGCCTTTACCGCATCAGCATACTTCTCAGCGGCAAGCATACTCACGGCGCCGCTCGGCTTGCCGATCAGCGCATCCCCCACAATCAGCACACCCCGCCCCTGCTGAATGAACAGCGCCGACTCCCCCGGAGACTTCTGGTCCTTCAGATGGATCACCCAGATGCCGCCGGGCAGCAGCTCGCCATCTTTATAGGTCTTGGTCGGCTTCAGATCCATCTGCGCGGCGTCGGCTTCCGGCGCTTGTAGCCGGCACTTAAACTCTGCCTGATAGGTTGCGGCTTCACGGGCGTGATCTCGGTTCGTGACAATGATGTAATCGACCGGATCGCTGCGGCGTATGAACGTGCTTGCTTCGGGCGTCATCGGGGGAGGATCAACCAGAATCTTGTGCTCGCCGACCATGAGAAACAGCCCGTTGAAGTCGAGCTGCTTCTCCTCAGAAAACCACGACCACTGCCAGATACCGGGAAGAAGTTGTTTCATGAAAAAGAGCCTATAGCTGATGGCTGATAGCGTATGGCACAAACAACACTAAAGAGCTGCAACGGCGTCTTTCACCGTCTTGGTGACTTTCGCAAGAATTCCGGCTTCGTTGGGCAGGTCAATGATGTCGTCTTCCGACACGGTAATAAACTTACGGTTCGGCCCCTTCGTCAACGAGATGAGAAACATGCTGTTGGAGGGTGTCACCGGGATCACGACTTGCACCGTACCATCGACTCCCTTCACCACCTCCAGGAACTTTTGCTTGCCCTCTTCCATCTCATCCATCGTCGTGCGTCTCCTCTTTGTCTCTCTACGGCCAAGCTGGACGAGCGAAGGCTACATCTTGTTCGTACCACTCGCGAGAAGTTTTTCGATCTCCGCCACAATCACGTCGGCCCCAGCCAGGTCCATATTCCCGACACGCTGCCAGCGGATCACCCCGTTCTGATCGATCACATACACGTTCGGGATGAACTTTCCCCCGCCATAGAGCTTATCCGTGGTTTTATTGAAGTCTAGCAGATAGGGATAGGTGACCTTCACCGGAAAGACAGACAGGAACTCGCCGACATCTTTCTTTGAATTGCCCGACGAATTGACACCGACCACAGCGACACTCTTCCCCTGGGTGGCCTCATACACTTTCTGCAGCGTACTGCCCTGCATCATGCAGGGATCACAGATATGGAAAAGTCCCAGCACTACTACTTTCCCTTTATAGGAATCTAGAGAAACGGTTTCACCTGTGATGGCCGTGAGTGTAAACGTCGGCGCTTTTTCTCCGACCTTCAAAAATCCAGCAGCAAGAACCAGCGGGACGACCAGCACGGGAAGGGTCAGCGTACCGAGTGCGAGCATGAGCCGTCTCATCACAACCTCCATTTCGAGAAGAGCTGATAGCGGATAGCTGATGGCTAATGATGTGACGAGCTTGCTCTTCAGACTGAAATCTTCGCTGCCGCCATAAGCTATAGGCCATCAGCTCCTAGAGGCTGCTATCCTAACATGCTGATTTTTGGCGGGGCAACTGAGCGGACAGGAAGGGACTATTCAGCAGGAGATCCATCACGCTGGTTCAGCATATCCTCGAGCTGTTGCTTGGTATTGCCATCGAATCGAACGAACTCGAGCCCGAACCGATCACCCCGCTTCCATCGAACGACGGCGAGGGCAATGACAATCGGCGGCCGCGCGCCGGACGGTTGCACTTGGAGACAGAGACGCGCGCCGATGGGGAAGTGGACGTGGCTCTCAATTTCACCGCCGGCAATCGTAAGGTTCATCACCTTGCCATGTCCTGATCCTTCATCTCCCGTAAACAAGACAGGATAGTCGACTGCCACTCGTGATCTGGATCTTGGCTGCATACCTGCGATATCCCCTTTCTCAGGACGTCCCAACTTCACCCGTCAAAATCGACGTTCAGTGCGCTGATTCAAACAGACCCAGCTGAAGTTCTTCTGCACGGGTAAACGGAATAGGATACCGCTCCGTAAAGCACGCGTTACAGTACTGATCGGGCGTCCCCGGCGCAGATTTGAGCATGCCGTCGAGGCTGAGGTAGGCTAAACTGTCGGCCGTAATGTACTTGCGGATTTCTTCCGTCGAATGGTTGGACGCGATGAGTTCATTCTTCGTCGGCGTGTCGATCCCGTAGAAACAGGGTGAGATGATCGGCGGCGAGCTGATCCGCATGTGGACTTCCTTCGCCCCGGCGTGACGGATCATCTTGACGATCTTCCGACTGGTTGTCCCGCGGACTAACGAATCGTCCACAACCACCACGCGCTTCCCGTACAATACTTCAGATACCGCGTTCAGCTTTACCTTGACGCCGAAGTGGCGAATCGACTGCTCCGGTTCGATGAAGGTCCGGCCGACATAATGGTTGCGGATCAGCCCCGTTTCAAACCGAATCCCACCCCCCTCGGCATAACCCAGCGCGGCAGGCACGCCGGAGTCCGGTACGGGGATGACGATATCGGCCTCCACCCAGGATTCCTGAGCCAGCTGCCGCCCCAACGCTTTGCGCGTCGTATAGACCGCATCAGCGCCGAAGATTCGGCTGTCGGGCCTGGCAAAATAGACATACTCGAACACGCACATGGCCGGATTCATCTTGGGAAATGGCCGATGGCTGTCGAGTCCTTGGTCGCTGATGACGATCAGCTCGCCAGGTTCGATTTCCCGAACATATTCCGCATCGAGCAAGTCGAAGGCGCATGTCTCGGAGGCCACAATCCAACTGCTGCGCAGGCGCCCGATGCAGAGCGGACGCAATCCATGCGGGTCGCGCGCGGCGATGAGGCCGTTGTCGGTCATCAGTACGACGGAGAACGCGCCGCGGACCTGGCTGAACGCATCAATGACACGCGCAAGAAACGAATTGGCTTTGGAGTGCGCGATCAGATGGATGATGACTTCGCTGTCCGACGTGGATTGGAAAATCGCCCCGTAGGCTTCGAGTTCATTGCGGAGGACCTGGGCATTGATCAGATTGCCGTTGTGCGCTAAGGCGAGGTTGCCGAGCGCAAAGTTCACAATCAGCGGCTGAATATTCTTCAGATCATTGCCGCCGGCCGTGGAATAGCGATTGTGGCCGATGGCCATATGGCCGGGCAGTTTCTCGAGCACCGACTTATTATAGATGTCGGCGACGAGCCCCATGCCCTTCTGCACGAAGAACTGGTCTCCATTCCCCGAAACAATACCGGACGCCTCTTGCCCGCGATGCTGGAGCGCGTAGAGCCCGAGATAGGTGAGATTGGCGGCCTCTTCATGACCGAAGATGCCGAACACGGCGCATTCGTCGTGGAATTTATCCGGCGAGATGATCGGCAGTTCTTTAGTCATAACGCTACGCGGTCTGAAAGATAGACTACGCTTGATCCAGCAATCGTTCCAGCGAAAAGGCCCAACGATCATGCAATGCGGCAATAGGGGCGTCGATCACTTTTTCCGTCGAACGTTGGTCTCCCAGATAGACAACCAGCCGATCGCCATTGACCGCCCCGATCACTTCAATCGGTACGCCGAAGCGTTTCGCCTGATCGAGAATCGCCTGCCGATGGACCGGCTTGGCTGAGAGTACCACCCGCGACTGGCTTTCGCCAAAGAGGACTGCGTCTTTTCGGAGCCGGCCAGGGGTTAATCTTACCACAGCGC
This sequence comes from Nitrospira sp., assembly GCA_005239465.1. Lineage (GTDB taxonomy): Bacteria > Nitrospirota > Nitrospiria > Nitrospirales > Nitrospiraceae > Nitrospira_D. Next base: position 16,375 of record SPAW01000008.1, read on the forward strand.
CCAGGGTGCGGTCCGGCCCCGACATGCAGCTTTCAACCAGCGCCACGGCCAAACCACCGTCCGAACAATCGTGCGCAGAGTGCACGAGCCCGCCACGAATCAGCGCCAGGACACAATCATGTAACCTCTTCTCAGTCTCCACGTTCAAGTAGGGCGGCGACCCCTGTTCGCGAGCGTGAATGACCTTCACATATTCCGACCCGCCTAAATCTTCACGAGACGATCCAAGCAGAATGATATCGTCGCCCTCCTGCTTGAACCACTGCGTCATCGTCCGATCGGCCTGTTCAATGAGCCCGACCATTCCCAGCATGGGCGTCGGATAGATCGACAGCCCATTCGTCTCATTATAAAAGCTGACGTTCCCGCTCACGATGGGAATCTTGAAATGTTCGCACGCGTCTTTCAACCCTTCGATCCCAAGCACGAACTGCCACATGATGTCGGGCCGCTCCGGGTTGCCAAAATTCAAACAGTCTGTCAGCCCGATCGGTTCGGCGCCGGAACACACCAGATTGCGCGCGGCTTCGGCCACGGCAATCCGGGCTCCTTCGTAGGGATGCAGCAGACAGTAGCGACTATTGCAATCGACCGTCATGGCCACGGCTTTGTTCGTGCCTTTGATCCGCACGACCGCTGCATCGGAACCGGGACGGACCATCGTGTTTGTCCGTACCATATGATCGTACTGTTCATAGACCCAACGCTTGCTGGCGATCGTCGGCGACTCCAATAACGACAGCAACGCCGCATTCGCATCTTTCACGTCCGGGATGGCATCGTAATTCAGATTCGTCAGCATGTCCTGATAGGCCGGTGGCGAATAGGGACGTTCATAGCGTGGACCGTCATCGGCCAGCGACTTCGCCGGAATCTCCGCCACGATTTTACCTTGGTCCTTCACGCGCAAGATCCCATCGCCTGTCACCTTCCCGACGACCGCCACATCCAGATCCCATTTCTGACAGACCTTAATGCATTCTTCTTCCTTGCCGGCCTTCGCCACCATGAGCATACGCTCTTGAGACTCCGACAGCATCAAATCATACGGCGTCATGCCGGGCTCTCGGCGCGGCACGTCTGTCAAATCCAGCTCGATGCCATTACCGGCGCGCGAGGCCATTTCGCAAGACGAACTCGTCAGCCCCGCAGCTCCCATGTCCTGAATGCCGACCAGCAGATCGTTCGCCATCAATTCCAGACAGGCCTCCAACAGCAACTTCTCGGTAAAGGGATCGCCGACCTGCACCGTCGGCCGTTTCTGTTCCGATTGGTCATCGAACGAATCGGAAGCCATCGTCGCCCCGTGAATCCCGTCGCGGCCCGTCTTCGAACCGAAATAGATCACAGGATTGCCGACGCCCGCCGCGGTCCCGCGGAAAATCTTGTCCTTGTGCGCAATGCCAAGGCAGAACACATTCACAAGTGGGTTCTGCGCATAGATGTCGTTAAAGGCGATTTCACCGCCCACCGTCGGCACCCCTATGCAATTGCCGTAACCGGCAATGCCCGCCACGACGCCCTTCATGAGATGACGATTCTTCGCCGTATCCAGCCCACCGAACCGGAGCGAATCAAGCAGCGCGATCGGTCGCGCGCCCATCGTGAAAATATCGCGCAAAATCCCACCGACTCCCGTCGCCGCCCCTTGATAGGGCTCGATGAACGACGGGTGGTTGTGGGATTCCATCTTGAAGACCACGCAAAGCCCATCGCCGATATCCACCGCGCCTGCATTCTCACCAGGCCCCTGCACCACGCGTGGCCCCGTCGTTGGGAGCTTCTTCAAGTGGACACGCGAACTCTTATAGGAGCAATGCTCCGACCACATGACGGAGAACATGCCGAGTTCCGTCAGATTTGGCTCGCGACCCAAGATCTCGACGATCTTTTTGTACTCATCGTCGCTCAGATTATGCTGCGCGATAAGGTCGCTGGTGATGAGCGGCGTGCTCGCATTCATGATTTCCTACACATCACACTGATAACGCTTGCTCCTGAGAATCCTGACCTGCTCCCCTGGTGTATCGACAAGAGCCCGCTGCCGTGCCATTCCCGTGCCTTGTTGCTTCGCCAGCGGGCTTCGATGTCGATAGCTCCTTCCACTCATCTCCGTGACCAGCAATTCGTGCCGGCCATAGAGCGCTTTCAACTTCCCCTTCCACCGCAATGTCTCCGGATGCCGCGCATAACCCTGCTTGCCGTTCACCAGCACCGACCAAATCGCGTGCAACTCCCGATGATCCCCTAACAGATGATTCCGGCAGAGTCTCTGAGGATTAATGTCCCAGATACGCATCACTGCTCGCCCGTCAGATTGTGCTGCGCGATGAAACCGTTGGTGAGCGCTCGTACCGCGCACATTGCCAAGGCCCCAATTGTTCACTCACTCCTTCCTCACTCCACCTCGATCGTGACCACCGATTCGGCAGCCAGCGTTTTGTGATCGTGGTTCGCCACCACCACCTTGATCTCGTGTGTGCCGCGCGCCAGTCCCTTTACGACTCCCGAGAACCCTTTCTGATACTCGCCATCCACGTAACAATGGACATGCGTCGCGTGAGCGCCCTTCGTCAGCATGTATTGCACCTCGACGGAATCCCCTTTTATAACCGCCCCCTGTTCCGGACTCAGTATCTTCACCTGGCTGCCATCATCATTCGCAGCCCATCCCTTGATTCCCAACCCCATCACCACCACCAAGAACACCGCCATGACGACGACACGATGCATGACATCCCTCCTTATGAAGATTAAACAAGACAACCAACCACCACAAACTACGGAGTGACTCCGGCTGTGGACTGACGCTGACCCCTCCTGACTGATTCCACCAGCGAAGACAGCAGCATCCTGCCGTCTTCGTTGCCTAACACCGACTCCGCACATCGTTCCGGATGCGGCATCATGCCCAACACATTCCCTTCGGCATTGCGAATGCCGGCGATGTTGTCCAGCGAACCGTTCGGATTCGCCTCCGGGATCACCTTCCCCTCCGATGTGCAATAGCGAAAGACCACCTGGGCGTTGGCTTGGAGCCCTGCCAGGGTCACCGGATCGGTATAGTAGTTCCCATCCGCATGGGCAATCGGAATCTTCAGCACTTGACCAGGCTTGCAGGCACTGGTAAATGGCGTCGCCGCATTCTCCACCCGGACANACACATCCTGACAAATAAAATGCAGCGATCGGTTCCGCAACATCACCCCCGGCAGCAGGCCTGCTTCGAGTAGAATCTGAAACCCGTTGCAGATCCCCAGAACCATTCCGCCGTCAGCGGCAAATTGCTTCACCGCATTCATCACGGGCGAGAATCGCGCGATCGCTCCGGTGCGCAGATAGTCGCCGTAAGAAAATCCACCCGGCAGGATCACGCCATCCAAGCCGGCCAAGGAGGTCTCTCTGTGCCAAACCATCGTCACGTCCTGCCCTAGCACATCTTTCAAGACATGCCGGCAGTCGTGGTCGCAATTGCTGCCTGGAAAAACAACTATCCCAATATTCATTGGTAATTTTGAATGTTTAATTGTGAATGTTGAATGTACGGTCTGCCCAATAATTCATCATTCAACATTGACAATTCGAGCTGAGCACGCATGTCTATGCGCTCAGCTCGTAGCGGTATTCTTCGATGATCGTATTCGCCAAGAGCTTCTCGCACATCTGCTTGACCTCAGCCTCGGCCTTGGCCTTATCCGTCTCGTTCACATCTACTTCCATGTACTTGCCGACGCGGACATTGGCCGCGTTCTTGAACCCGAGCGAATCGAGCGCATGCTCGATCGCTTTCCCTTGCGGGTCCAATATGCCTTGTTTCAGTGTCACATGAATCTTCGCTTTCACGGCTTGCTCCCCTGCTCATCTGATGCTTTGTTCAGCGCATTGACGTAGCGCCGGATCCAGAAAATTCCTGCGACGGTCAGCGCCCCTGCGAATACCAGCGCGATGAACGCCCAGCGCCAAGGTGACTCGTTCAGGCGATAGGCCATCATGCCTACCACCGCCGCCACCAGCCCATAATTAAAAAACGCCCGCAGCATCTGCTCTTTTCTCTTTTCCGCTCCCCACTCCCCCAAAGTTGAGGAAGGGTGGGCTGAAATTCCTGGCGACTTGCACGAAGGCTCGGGCTACCGCACTCCCTGAACCGATACGATCCGCAACGCGGACGGCGAACACTCCTCACAAGGAGCCATGCGGTCGTGAGCGGAATTGGCCGGGAGGAGCGGGGCCCCATCGAGACTCGGCCTGGAAGGAAAGCGGAAACTGACCGAGTCCGCGAGGGAATTTCCGAAGGAGTCCGCCAGGCCGAGTCCGAAAGGGTCGCTCCATGAGGCCCTGAAGCGAACGACAGCATGGCTCCGCCCCTCTATCCGCACACCCTCCTCAACACTTCCTGATACGCCTCTTCAATCTTCCCCAAATCCTTCCGAAAACGATCCTTGTCCATCGATTCCCCGGTCGTCTGATCCCAGAAGCGGCAGGTATCCGGAGAAATCTCGTCGGCCAGAATGAGCTTGTTATGAAACACACCAAATTCGAGCTTGAAGTCGACCAGCTGCATCTTTCGCTCAGCGAAGAACGGCTTCAGAATTGTATTGATCGAATGGCCGAGTTCCCGCAATTCCCGCAGCACCGCCGGCGTCGCCACTTTCATCAAGCGGAGATGGTCGTCATTGACAAGCGGATCGCCGAGGGCATCGTGCTTATAATAGAACTCGATGATGGCGGGCTCGATCGCCTCCCCTTCTTTCAATCCTAATCGCTTGGCCAAACTGCCCGCAACAACGTTCCGCACCACGACTTCGACCGGCACGATCGCGACTTTCTTTGTCAGCATCTCGCGGTCGCTAACTCGGTCGATGAAATGCGTCGGAATGCCGTTTTGCTCCAGCAGCTTGAAGAGCCGCTCCGAGACTTTGTTATTAATGACGCCCTTCTCGACGATGGTCCCGCGCTTCTGCGCGTTGAAGGCGGTGGCATCGTCCTTGAAATACTGGAGCACCTGATCAGGACTCGCGGTCGAGAAGATCTTTTTCGCTTTGCCTTCGTAGAGGAGAGTGCCTGCTGTCATGATGCGTTCCTACGAATACCGCTTGCTACTGCGCCAAGGTTTCGATGATCTCGTCCAACGATTTCGCCGTACCAAGCAGCGTGGGGTGGCCGAACCGGCGCGTATACTGAAATTCTTTCACCTTCTCCAGCGACAGAATCAGGCTGTGAAAATCCTCCAGCTCGGACGTTTCAAAATACGTAATGAAGTCCAGATCGTCGAGTCCGCTCGAATGATAGAGCTTGCGCTTCACCGTCTTGAGATAGGACAACGTGGCTTCCGTATGTTCCTGCATCATGGCCGCCCGCTTCTCTTGATCCAGCCCCCACCAGTCTGCACTCTTACGGATTGGAACCACGATGGCATAGGGTTTCGGACCTGGCTCGCTGGCTACCTTAAGATCTGCCTTCAGCTGATCCGGAAATCCTGGCACGTAATTGGCCTTCTTGGTCAGCCCGTGCATGATGCTGGCCGTCTTGAGGTGCTTGCCGAAATGGCTGGTCTGAAGATCGACGAGAAACTGTTGGGTATCCCTCAGCTCGGCCGCATGCGCGCGAAACATGAGATCGGCATGATCGGACAGCCCGCGCATAAGATAGAGATCGATCGCGATCTTCTCCCGATGCTGCTCTACCACGCCCTTCAACACCGTCAGATAGGCAATCCGCGTCGCCTGATCTTCCTTCGCCCATTCCTCATCGAGACTGAACGTCGCAAAGGTGCCGTAGACTCCCGGTTCATTGAGGAGCTTTTCCCGATCCGCCGCGGCTCCTGCGAGGGGAGTGAGGCATAGCAGACCGACACAAGCCCACGAGACCCATCGTGTGCGCAAGATCAAAACAGTTGATGGTTTCATTACAAGACTCCTTTGTCATGCTCTGAGCGCATGTGACTCCGGTAGGCATTCGAGTTTGGATATCTGTGTGTGGCAGCTAGTAGCTGGGCTTCTTGAGGATTAACGCGATGAAGGATCTTCCACCCGCGTATTGTCCCGTTAAGGCTTGCAGCAAGGTCCACCCGTTCCGCCCATATGCGTTGGCTTGGATTTCGAGCTGACTGCGGGCAATTTCCCGAGAGGATGCGTCCCCCTCCGCTGGAAACTCGGCCACGACAACTTTGTAGTCCACACTCTTGATCGCTGGTGTTCTGGTGAAAATTACAAAGTGTAGAATGAGGCCGCTCACGGACGGCTGTTGTGCCATCAGGGCATCCCAGCCTTTTTGGCCCAGTTCGTTGAGATTTTGCTCCCACTTGAACGGATCCCCGGATAGCACAATACTGAAACGTTCGCCGGGCGGCAGAACCTGAGACAATGCAACCGAAGATAACACGTTGGACAGGACCACAAGGAAGGTGAGAAGTCGAGTAAATTTGCAGGCCATCTGTGCAAGATTCCCTGAATTGCTGCAATCGTACGCTCATCCCCTCTCCCATTAACTACCCCCCTTTGTGGGTAGTTCGGTCACGCTCTAGCCGTAACGCCGCCAACTAACCCTTTAACCCTTGCGATTCCTGGTCCCTGTTCGCGATCTGAACACCCGCCGATAAATCTGGTCGAGGTGCCGCAGATAATATTTCGGATTGAAGCAGGCGGCAATCTCGCGCTTGTTGAGATGCTGGGCAATGAACGGGTCCTTACGAACCAGCTCCTGAAAGCCGCCTGCGCCCTTCCATGAAGCCATGGCGTTGCGCTGCACCGCCTCGTACGATTCCTTGCGCTGCGCCCCTTTCTCGATCAATGCAATCAATAGCCGCTGGGAATAGACGAGCCCGCCGGTCAGTTCGAGGTTTTGTCTCATCCGGTCAGGATAGACGACCAGATGCTTGATCAGATCCGTCACCCTGGCCAGCATGAAGTCGATGAGGATCGTGCTATCCGGCATGATTACGCGCTCGACTGATGAGTGGCTGATATCGCGTTCGTGCCAGAGCGCGACGTTTTCCATCGCCGCCAGGCAATTGCCCCGTACGAGCCTCGCCAGCCCGCAAAGGTTCTCCGATACGATCGGATTGCGCTTGTGCGGCATCGCGGAAGAACCCTTTTGCCCCTCGGAGAAGAATTCCTCCGCCTCCAGCACCTCGGTGCGCTGGAGATGCCGGATCTCCGTCGCAATCTTTTCAATCGTAGCGGCGAGCAGCGCGAGCGCTGTCGCATAGGACGCATGGCGATCACGTTGGACTACTTGGCTCGAGATGGGATCGACCTTCAGACCGAGTTTCGCACAGACATATTCCTCGATATCAGGTCCCTGATGCGCGAAAGTGCCCATCGCACCGGAGAGCTTGCCGACCGCGATCTCAGTTCGCACTTGCCGCAACCGTTCCAAATGGCGACAGACTTCCTCGTACCAAATAGCCAGTTTGAGCCCGAAGGAGATTGGCTCGCCATGAATGCCGTGCGACCGTCCTACCATCACCTGGTTCTTGTAGAGGAACGCCTGCCGCTTCAACACCGCAAGAAATCCTTCTACTCCTTCCAGAATCAGATCGAGCGCCTCGGTCATTTGCACGGCGAGCGACGTATCGACAATGTCCGACGAAGTGAGGCCCATGTGCAGGAACCGATGCTCCGGCCCCACCGTATCCATGAGCGATTCGAGGAAGGCGATCACATCGTGCTTTGTGACTTTTTCGATCTCGGCAATCCGCGCGACATTGATCCTGGCCTTTTTGCGAATCTTCGCGGAGGTCCCGCGCGGCGCCTGACCGGCCCGCTCGAACGCGGCGCAGGCCTGCAATTCGACCTCAAGCCAAATCTCATACTTGTGCGTGAGATCCCAGATGGCCTTCATCTTGGGACGGCTGTAGCGGTCAATCATCTCTGGTCACCTTGCCGACATCGTCTCTCGTCGTTCGTGAATCGTATCTCGCAGACTCGCTTCACGCTTCTCGCTTCACGACTCCCGCCTCAACGCGTTTTCGCTCAAGCCGCGGCTCCGAGACGAGCACCCTGTCCAAAATGCCGTTCACGAACTTGGCTGCCTCGTTATCGCCGAAATCCTTAGCCATCTCGATTGCCTCATTGACCGTGACCTTCGCCGGCATGTCGTCAAGCCAGAGAAGTTCATAGGCCCCGATGCGCAGGATGTTCCGATCGACGATTTGCATGCGGCTGATTTTCCAGTTGGTCGCATAGCGACCGATCAGTGCATCCAAATCCTTTTTATGTTCCAGCACACCAGCGACTAGCCGCTCGGCGAAAGCCTTCGTCTCCTCATTATCCTTAAGCGGATTCCAAAATTCGTCGAGCCAGAGGCCCGGCTTGCCGTGAATATCATACTGAAACAAGATTTGCAGCGCCCGTTCACGGGCCTGATGGCGCGATCCCATGGCTATTGAGCTGACAAGGTGACAGGCCGACCAGCGGTCAAGCCGGAGGGCTGACAAGAATGAATCATCGCTTTCTCCTGGCTCGTCTCTTGACGCTCCCACTTGTCTGCCTGTGATCTGTCAACCTGTCAGCCTCTGCACGCAACGTTTTTATCACCGTCGCCATCTCGATCGCCGACTTCGCCGCCTCTCCGCCGCGATTGAACTTCGCCGGATCCGCCCGCTCAATCGCCTGCGCCACCGTATCCGTCGTCAGCACACCGAAAATGATTGGTACGTCGGCATCCAGTGCCGCCTGGCCGATGCCGCGACTCGCCGCCGCACTGATGTAATCGAAGTGTGGCGTGTCTCCCCGAATCACCGCGCCCAAACAAATCACCGCATCGAACCGGCTCGACTGTGCCATCGTGCGCGCCACGAGCGGAATATCGAACGCCCCCGGCACCCGGACGACTTTGATAGCCGGCTCCTTGACGCCATACTTCGTGAGCCCCTCGATGCAGGATGACAATAACTTACTCGTCACGAACTTATTGAACTTCGCGACGACAATCCCGAACTTCAACTCCGTCGCATTGTGCGACCCTTTACGCAGCTTCATCCTCCCTACGTCTTCCTCTCCTCTATCCTACACGACATGTTCCGCTCGGAGGGGTGAATAGGATGGTCCCAACTATGCGCGCCAAGCGAGCATCGCTTCGCTTCATCGTGCGCGGTCTGCGATCAAAGGGACTGCCCAGTCATCCGTGTTCACACCTTCTTCAGAATGTGCCCCATCTTGTTCTTCTTCGTGCGCAGATACCGCACATTCGCCGCGCGCGGCTGAATCTCGATCGGGACGCGCTCGACGACCTTCAACCCATATCCTTCGATGCCGACGATCTTGCGCGGGTTGTTCGTGATGATCTTGATCTGATGCAGTCCCAGATTGACCAGAATTTGTGCTCCAACGCCGTAGTCCCGCAGATCGGCCTTGAATCCCAGCTTCAGATTGGCTTCGACCGTATCGCTGCCCTGATCCTGTAATCCATAGGCCTTAATCTTGTTGAGCAGACCGATGCCGCGCCCTTCTTGATTGAGATAGAGCAGGACCCCACGGCCTTCCTTCTGGATGATCTCCATCGCCTGATGGAGCTGATCACGACAATCGCAGCGCAAGGATCCCAGTGCGTCAGCGGTCAGACAGCCGGAGTGCACTCGGACCAGCATCGGCTCCCCGTTATCCACCCGTCCCTTCACCAGGGCAATGTGCGTCACACCATCGATTTGGTTCTCAAACGCCACCGCTTCGAACTCGCCGAACGTCGTGGGAAGCTTTGCGCTCGCCATGCGCCTGACAAAGGTTTCCCGGCGCATGCGGTACTCGATCAAGGCCTTGATTGTCACCATCTTCAGCTGATGGGCCTTCGCGAACTTCTTCAATTCTGGCACGCGCGCCATCGTGCCGTCTTCATTCATGATCTCGCAGATCACCCCGGCTGGGTACAATCCGGCCAACCGCGAGAGATCGACAGACCCTTCTGTCTGACCGGCTCGCTTCAATACGCCGCCTTGCTGCGCCTTCAAGGGGAAAATGTGGCCGGGCCGCGCGAGATCGCTCGGTTTGGATTTCGGATCGATCGCCACATGAATTGTCGTGGCTCGATCGGCTGCGGAAATCCCGGTCGTAACGTCTTTGCGCGCATCGATCGAAACCGTAAAGGCGGTGCCGAAGGTAGCGGTGTTCTCGACGGCCTGCTGCGGGAGTTGCAGCTCTTCGACTCGTTCGGGCGTGAGGGCCATACAGATCAACCCGCGCGCGTGTTTCGCCATGAAATTGATGGCCTGCGGGGTCACCTTCTCGGCAGCGATGACGAGGTCGCCTTCATTTTCCCGGTCTTCGTCATCCACCAGGATAATGAATTTCCCCTTCTTGATGTCGCGGATTGCGTTTTCGATGCTGTCAAACGGAGTGGCCATATTCTCCAGGGCCGAATGTTGAATGTTCAATTTTTAATGTTCAATGTAAGACCAATTTATCATTTATCATTGAACGATTATCATTGTCTGAGGTAAATGCCACATAACCCTGTTTGGGCCCTGACTGTCAACGGGAAAAAGGACCTAGCTGCCACGTTCGTGTATGGTTTGGGCCACTCGCTTCAGGAGCATGATAGCTATCCCCCAGATACAACCTGCTTGCCGACGCAAAAGGCCACAAGCTGGGACGATAGGAACCGGCCCATTCTTTGAGAACAACCAGACACAGCGGCAAGAGAAACTTGCCTATTCCACCGACTGGGCTCACCAAACCGTAGGCGAGTCTGATTTTCTTGGGACACGATTCAGGCGTCAACTAGAAAATGATGCCGTTGACGACACCCATCCCCTATCAGCGTCTCAGCGCCGCACGTAGTTTTGCAAGCATGGAAATGTCAGTTCCAGATTGAGGCGGTCACTCGAGGAGACGACATTTCGTCCGCACAAGAGAACGGCTCCGACCTCCATGCAGCATTGTCGTGGGCTAAAATTCTGTTATAGTCTGCACTCTGTATGCCCAAGCCCGACGACAAACTCGACGATGAACCGATCGAACCGGAGGTCCTCGGTCCGTCTGCCGACGAGATGCTCGAACTATCCCCACCTCCCGACGTCATCGACGCCTCGCGTGCCGATGACCGTGAGAAGTCCCAGCCCACGGCGGTGGTGCCGGTCACGGCGCTGCAGCAGTATCTCGCCGAGATCCGCCGCTATCCCTACCTCTCCAAAGAAGAAGAGCTCCGGCTCTTTCATGAGTACCGTACGCACGGGAGCCGCGAAGCGGCGGTGAAACTCATCATGGCCAACTTGCGCGTGTCGGTATCCATCGCCGCCGAATATCTCCACACTGGCGCCGACCACATGGATCTGATTCAAGAAGGCAACGTCGGGCTGATGCAGGCGATCAAGAAATTCGATCCGACGAAGAACGTCCGCTTCTATGCCTATGCCGCCTGGTGGTCGCGGGCCTATATTCTGCGTTACCTGCTCAATATCTATAGGCTAGTCAAGATCGGCACGACTCAAGATCAGCGCAAGCTTTTCTACAATCTCAAGAAAGAGAAGGAAAAGCTCGCACGGGAAGGGTTCGCACCCGATACAAAATTGCTCGCGGATCGCTTGAACGTCCGTGAACGCGACGTTATCGAGATGGATCAGCGATTGGGCAACTGGGAACTCTCACTGGACCAACCGATCGGCGAGGACCAAGACGGCAGTCTGCTCGACATCATCCCCTCACAGCAAACACCCGCCGATGAACAGATCGCCGACAATCAGTTAAAAACTCTCTTTCGAGCTAAGCTCGCTGAGTTCATCAAGACGCTGGAGGAGCGGGATGAAGACATTCTCAGAAACCGCATTCTCTCGGAGAACCCGCTGACATTGGACGATCTTGGGGACAAGTACGGCATTACCAAGGAACGGACCCGCCAGTTGGAGGCCCGCATCATCAAGCGCCTGCGCGACTACATTAAAAAAGACGTCAAGGATTTCGACCGGTTGAGGCTCTAAATCGCCCCTTCCCAGCCACCACACTATCTACCTACTAGAATTCATGAATCTCAATAGGTTATGATGCCATCTGCTTAGGCCATGGGGCGGTAAAGTTTATTGTGCCGGCCCCCTTGACTTGGATCAGCCCAGAACTATCTTTAGCTCCGAGTCAAGTGGATCAGGGTTTCTGCTCGTTCAAGTGCGTCGCCACCGATGCCATCGAGTGCGAACCCGTTCTAAATTGTTGACAATTTAGACTTAACTTTCATCACGAGGAGGTTTCGTTATGAGCACAGCCGAGAAGGAAAAGAAGAACGTCGCCAAGGGCTTCCAGCCCCTGGGTGAGCGGGTGTTCGTCACCTACACCGAGGAATTGGATCGGACCTCCGGCGGGATTTATGTGCCGGACTCCGCGAAGGAAAAGCCGCAGCGGGGCATCGTCCAGGCGGTCGGCAAGAAGGTCGAGAACGTCAAAGTCGGCGACCAGGTCCTGTTCGACAAGTATTCAGGCAGCAAGCTCCGGATCGAGGACGAAGAGTGCTTGATCCTCAAGGAAGAAGACATTCTCGGGGTCTTCACCAGTTAATTACTCCACATCACGACACGAACAACCTGACACGAAACGGTAAAGGGAGGATCACATGGCAAAGCAACTCATGTACGGTGACCCGGCGCGAGCGGCCATCCTGAGAGGGGTGAATCAGCTCGCCGATGCCGTCAAGGCAACACTCGGTCCAAAGGGCCGCAACGCGATTCTCGATAAGAAGTTCGGTGCGCCGACGATCACCAAGGACGGCGTGACGGTGGCGAAGGAAGTCGAGCTCAAGAATCCCTACGAGAACATGGGCGCCCAACTGGTCCGTGAAGTCGCCAGCAAGACCAGCGACATTGCCGGTGACGGCACCACGACCGCGACGGTGCTGGCGCAAGCCATTTATCGCGAAGGCGCGAAGAACATCACCGCCGGCGCGAACCCGATGGAAATCCAACGGGGCATCAACAAGGCGGTCGAAGTGGTGGTCGATGAACTGAAGAGGCTCAGCAAACCCTGCCAGAACAAGACGGAGATCTCCCAGGTCGGCACCATTTCAGCCAACAACGACAAGACCATCGGCGACCTGATTGCGGAAGCCATGGAAAAGGTCGGCAAGGACGGCGTGATTACGGTCGAAGAAGCCAAGTCGATGACCACCTCGCTGGACGTCGTCGAGGGCATGCAGTTCGATCGCGGTTACATCTCTCCCTACTTCGTCACTAACGCGGAGCGGATGGAATGCTCCCTCGAAGAGCCGCTCATCCTGATCAACGAAAAGAAAATCAGCAGCATGAAGGACCTGCTCCCGCTCCTCGAGCAGGTGGCCAAGATGGGCAAGCCGCTCGTGATCCTCGCGGAAGAAGTCGAAGGTGAAGCGCTCGCGACCCTCGTGGTCAACAAGCTGCGCGGCACTCTGAACGTGGCAGCCGTGAAGGCCCCGGGCTTCGGCGATCGCCGCAAGGCCATGCTGGAGGACATTGCGATCCTCACGGGCGGCCAGGTGATCTCGGAAGATCTCGGCATCAAGCTCGAGAACATCAAGCTGACCGACCTCGGCCGCGCCAAGCGCATCACGATCGACAAGGACAATACCACGATCGTGGAAGGCTACGGCGATCCGAAGAAGATCGAGGGCCGCGTGAAGCAAATCAAGGCCCAGGTCGAGGAAACGACCTCGGACTATGACCGCGAGAAACTCCAAGAGCGGCTGGCGAAGATCGTGGGTGGCGTGGCCGTCATCAATGTCGGCGCCGCGACCGAGACCGAAATGAAGGAAAAGAAAGCACGCGTTGAAGACGCGCTGCACGCGACGAAAGCCGCCGTCGAAGAGGGCGTTGTCCCCGGCGGAGGCACAGCCTACCTGCGCTGTCTCAAGGCTCTGGACGGGATAAAGGACATGCCGTTGGAGCAGAAAGTCGGCGTGGACATCGTGAAGCGAGCCCTTGAAGAGCCGATCCGCCAGATCGCCGCCAACGCCGGAGCGGAAGGTTCAGTCGTCGTCGGAAAGGTGAAAGAAGACAAGAATATCAACGGCGGCTTCAACGCAGCGACCGACGAATATGTGGACATGATCAAAGCCGGGATTATCGACCCGACCAAGGTCGCACGCTGCGCGTTGCAGAACGCGGCCAGCGTTGCGGGCCTGATGCTCACGACCGAGGTGATGGTCACCGAACTCCCCGAAGAGAAGAGGGAATCAGCCGGCGGCCCAGGTGGACACAGCCACGGCATGGAAGGGATGTACTAAGAAGAGAAGAGCTGATGGCTAATAGCCAATAGCTGATAGCTATCGGAGTTCAATGAAGGGCTCGGCGGATCATCTGCCGAGCCCTTCGTGTTTCTTAACGCATCCCTGGGCTAGAATACGAATCGCTGGATACGTGAAGGGAGCGTCCCGTGATCGTCGAAGTCGAATCAAACGAGAATTGCGAAGGCAGCGTTTTCGCGCGGTTCAAAGAAGCCGGTCCCGCTCGGCCCGTCGTCCAGGTTCGGCTCTATGAACGCAATCCCGCCGGCGAGTGGTATTGGGTCACGGGGTGGAGTGACAATGAAACAACGCCTGCCTGTCAGGCCTATGCCCAGTTGGTTGAAGATTCCGGGTCGGGGCTCGCGTACCTGGTCTATGGAGGGATCTACGGCTTGCGATTCAAGCCGATAGCCATCGAGGAAGCGTGGAATTTCGAAAGTTCGCATCAATGGGGAGAAGCCTACCTCTCGCTGGCCGGCGATCGTGACCTGCGCTATGCAGACGAGCTCGCTGTCGGCAGCTAGCCTTTCGCCAATGTCGCTCTAAGTGTCGCCTTCAAGAGCGGAGAGGTCTTCGGTTCAGAAAAGAGCGACCGGAAGGTGCGGTGGACCATATCCGTATGGCAATGATGGTCGGCGCGGAATTGCGCGGCGCCCTTCTCTCGGTCTTGGGTGTCATACCCCGCACGGATCGCGCAACGCTCCAGTTCTTCGCCACTTTCGGGAAGCGCGTGCGTCTGGAGATCGTGGACCATTTGCAGCTTGTGCTCGACATCGCGCAGAAACAGATAGGCCGCCGTCAGATCATCCCTGTCTTTGGCTGAAATCAACTTCCAACGGACGAATCGTTCCAACGCGCCGAGGGTGCTTCGGTCCAAGAGCGCAGGGACCCGCTTACCGGCCAATACCTGAAGTGTTTGCACGAAAAATTCGATTTCCCGGATTCCACCGGTGCCGAGCTTCACGTTGCGCAGCTCGTGACCGCGGTCGGCCATCTTCGCATCGATCATTTCCTTCACAGCCCGCACATCTTGCACCACTGCCAACGCCTCGACCATACTCGCCTGATTCGCAGCCGTCCCGAAAATGAAGGGCTTCACCAGTTTCAGAAACGCCTTACCGACATCCATTGAACCGGCCACCGGCCACGCTTTGAGCAGGGCCAAGCGCTCCCAGACCTGACCTCGTGTGGAATAGTACTTCTTATAGTCATCCAGCGAGCGGGCCAACTGCCCCACAGACCCTTCGGCCCGCAGACGCAGATCCACACGAAAGACATAGCCTTCCTTGGTCGGCTCGACCAACGCTTTCGTCAATTCGCGAGAGAGGATTTCGAAATATTCTTCATTGGAAATGCCGACGGCAGCCGGCTTGCCCGCCGCTTTGCCTCGTGGCAGCCTCGTCTCTCCTTCGTGCGATTCGTAGACGTAGATCAAATCTACGTCGGAGCTGTAATTCAGCTCATGCCCGCCGAGCTTGCCCATGCCCATCACTGCGAACCCGGTTTCCACCCACCGCCCTTGCCGATTCTTGTGCATGGGCACGCCGTATTGCTGCTGCAAGTCGGCATCGACAATTTCGTAGGCTGCATGGATGAGGAGACTGGCCAAATCCGACAACGACGCCGTCGTCTCCGGCACCGCCGCGAGCCGCAAGAGATCGCGTACGCCGATGCGCAACATCTCCCGCCGGCGAAACCGGCGCAATACTTCCAGCTTCAGTTCCTTGACCGTGAGGTGCCCGACGCTCTTGCCAAGCGCCTCCTCGATCCCTTTCCGCGTCGGCGGCTTCGAGCGGACTCCCTCCTCCGCCAGCCAATAGACCAGCGACGGATCGCGGATGACGGTAAAGGCCAGTGCATCGCTGTTGCCAAAGATGATGCAGAGCAGGTCGAGCATGCTCGGCGAGCCGCGCAGATAGTCGAGAAAAGATGAGCGGGTTACGCCGGCCAGCAAGCGCTCCCAATGATTGAGCGCCTGATCAGGATCGGCCGTCCGGGCGATCGATTCCATCAAGATCGGGAGCATGTCGGCGAGTTTGCGGCGTTGGTGGGGATCGCCCGCCATTGCCTGAAGGTTACGGTCGGCCTGGTCGATGTCGCGCAGACTGTAGGCCGACAAGATCGCCCGCACCTGCTCGAGACTTCGCTCGGTCGCAAGCAGCACGGGCCTGGGATCAGGCTTGGAAGCAGTGGCCTGGGCCCGAGGCTGGTCCGGTCGCGAAGGAGGCGGCATCGATCGACGAGTCATGGCGCGGCATTATACTGGTGCGCTCCTCTACGCACAATGAAGGCATTCCGGTATACTGGCGGAATTGAGCGACTAGCTATCAGCCGTCAGCGATCAGCAAGGACATGACTCAATGATGGAACCGAGTGCTGATAGCTGACAACTCTGACTGCAAAGGGGTTTCCATCTCCATGACCGCCGAAGAGCAGCTGAAGACACTTCTCCCCCTCTGTCAGGACATCGCCCCCGACGTCCTGCATGATTTCTTCAGCCGCATGGACCCGGAGTACTTTCGCCGCTTCGAGCCGGCAACGATCGCCCAGCACATCCGCTTGGCGGCGCAACTCACTCCGGAGCACCCTTGCGAAATCGCCATCACCGAGCACCGGGATCAGCGATTCGATTTGACCCTCGTCGCCTACGACTATTTTTCAGAGTTCGCCACGATCTGCGGCCTGCTCTCGGCCTCCGGACTGAATATTGAGGAAGGCCAGATCTATACGTTCGTCGAAGGGACCGCACCCGCTTCCGCTCGCACCACCTGGACCGGCGGCCCACGCGCCCGCCCGAAAGGCCGCCCAGGCCTGAACCGCAAAAAGATCGTCGATGTCTTTCGGGTCCAGCCCATACGCGGCGCGTCGTTCGGACCGGAGGATCAGCGCCGGCTCAGCACAGAACTCACCGCGATGATCGTCCTCCTTCATGCCGGCCAGTTCAAAGAGGCCCGCCATGCTCTCAATCGGCAACTCGTCGAGCACCTCGGGAAACGCCGTGGCTCATTCAGCGGGCTTCTCCACACTGTCCACATCACGTTCGACAACAGTCAATCGCCGACAGATACCGTGATGGAGATCCAGTCGGACGATACCCCCGCCTTTCTCTATGCGTTTGCCAATGCGTTGGCCATGCGCAACATTTACATCGCCAAGGCGCAATTCGAGATCGAGGACGGCAAACTGCACGATCGGTTCTACGTCCGCAATCGCCACGGCCAGAAGCTCACCGATCCCGTGGATCAACAACAGCTGCGCCTGACTGCGGTGCTGATTAAGCAATTCACCCACGCACTGACCTGGGCACCCAACCCTGCGAAGGCCCTGGAAGCCTTCGACCAGTTCCTCGACTTAACTGTGCAACAGACGAAGGGCAAGGCCCAGCAACAGGCCCTTGCATTTCTCAGCGACAAGAAAACCTTTCCCCTCCTGGCCCGTCTGCTTGGAACCAGCGACTTCCTGTGGGAAGACTTTCTTCGCCGCCAGCACGGTAATCTATTGCCCCTCCTGCAGGACTACCGCAACGCCCCGCTCATCAAGCCGCAGGCGGCGCTCCGCAAGGAGCTCGACCGCCTCATGGCCCGAACCAAAACTGAGACCGCGCGCAAAGAGGCGTTGAATCGGTTCAAAGATCGGGAACTCTTCCGGATCGACATGAAGCACATGGTCGAGTCCTCAAGCCTCGCTGACTTTTCAGAAGCGTTGACGGAACTGGCCGAAGTGATCGTGGACCGGAGCCTGAAAAACTGCCAGGTCAAGTTGAACAAACTCTATGGCCCTCCCCGCCTGGCGAACAAGAAGCCCTGCCCCTTCGCCGTTCTGGGGTTGGGCAAATTCGGCGGTGGGGAACTGGGCTATGCATCCGATATCG
>SPAW01000080.1 GCA_005239465.1 Nitrospira sp.
CCTGGCCGACCACGGCGTCACCTGTAGCATGAGCCGGGCCGGCAACGTCTGGGACAATGCGGCGATGGAGAGCTTCTTCTCCTCACTGAAAACCGAACGCACAGCGGCCAAGACGTACCGGACGCGAGCCCAGGCCAAGGCCGACGTATTCGATTACATCGAGTGCTTCTACAATCCCACGCGACGGCACTCGACGCTCGGCTATCTCAGTCCGATGGAGTTCGAAATGCAGGCAGAATTAGCGTAGGTTGGTGTCAACTAAATCGGCAGCAGCTCACAATTTAGTCTCGATCGCTGATCTTTCTGTAACTGCAATCAAGGGGAGAGTATAGGCAACTAGGGTAACAACACGAGATGTAAATTTGATCATATTATCCCTCGCACTAGGTCCGGCTTAGATGACACGGACTGGCTTTTTATCTTAGCCCCGCTCTTCACCATAATCCACTACTCCGTAGTTTAGAATTTGAGCTGAGGGAAGATCGAACAAGCGAGCACCGACGGAAGGCCCTTCGGCAGATTGGCGTCAGGAGCGTCTAGCGGCGCTGGCCGTTTAGAAATCGCCTCGAACAACTCCAATCCCCACGGAATCTCCACATAGTGCGCCGGAGTCGTTGTCTGTCGTGCTGGATCGTCAGTGGTCATCACGCCGTCGGACGCCCTGCTACAGACTTAGCGGGACTGTGACCATAATTGCGCCCATCACGTCATGCTGCTTGAAGTTGTGTCTCGGACTGTCCGGGTGTGCGTTGTGGCAGCCGATGCAGGCCTGAGAAATAGCCCTGTCGGCATAAATGGCTTGGAGATACGCATCCGGCCCGTTCATGATCACTTCAGTATAAGGACGATCCGGATTCTGCATGGTTTCCATAAGCCCTTTATGCTCGGATTCGGTTTTGGGCCCATTGTTTTTGTTGATAGGCCAGAGGCCGATGAGCTTGTATCCAATCTTGGCTCGCGTGTTCACTGCTAAATGGGCTGACTCCTGCAAAAATTGGGCTGGGAGGGGAAGTGTCTTTTCGGACCGCCAATTTTCCGAAGCGACGACGACGCCCTTCGCCTGCAACCGCTCTACGACATGGACTGTGTAAAAGGTGCGGTGTGACTCGACCACGGCATGCACCATGTCGGCCGCTCTCTCTGCAGGAATTCCGCCGCAGTCCTTTGCTCCAGACGATGTCCCCCAATACACGAACACTACGATAAGTATTGATACGGTTCCCAACACGAGGCCTTTCCTGATCATGATGCACTCTCCTTATCTAGCTCATGGACTGCTCGAGCCATATTGAATTTTGGATGCCCCAATCCCGGCCTCGCTGACCCACGGTCTTCTCAGACCTTGACCCCATCGGTTTTCAACAACTGGTACACAACAGGAGAAAGACGAGGAAGAAGGGGAGACGTCCCATAGCTGCCTCAGTCAAAGATGCGGGGTTGCTCAGTCTCAAGTCGGTCCGACGGTAGCAGAAACCCGATACACGGGCAAGTAGATAGCACATCATCTATTGCAAATCTTAGAAAATTGACGAATGGTGAGAGGGGTGTTAAAATCCAAAAATTCTTATGCTTCCAAGTTCGGCTACGTCTCGTAGTCGCTCAATATAATACCGGATAGACAAAAAGCCTAAGCAGGAAGGAGAGCGGAGTGGCCGTTCCGATATCTCAGATGTTTACGGTGTCGAAGTATGTGCTCGCCCAGAAGTTCAATGGTGTGAAGCGTTATCCATTGGTTCTGATGCTGGAACCCTTGTTCCGCTGCAATCTGGCCTGTGCCGGCTGCGGGAAGATCCAGTATCCCGATCATGTGCTCGACAAGCGTCTCACTCCTGAACAATGTTGGGCTGCGGCGGAGGAATGTGGCGCGCCGATCGTCAGTATTCCCGGAGGTGAACCGTTGATTCATCCGGAGATGGCGATCATTGCGAAGGGACTTGTGGACCAGAAACGCTATGTCTACCTCTGCACAAACGCGATCCTCTTGGAGCGCAAGCTCGATGAGTACAAACCATCAAGGTACCTGACGTTCAGCGTCCATATGGATGGGTTAAAGGATGAGCACGATTTGGCGGTGTGCCGCGACGGGGTCTACGACGTGGCGGTGAAAGCCATCAAGGCGGCGCTCAAACGGGGCCATCGTGTGACGACCAATACCACATTGTTGCGTCGAGGGCATGATGATTTCCCCGGGCTACAGCTACCAGAAGGCGCCGGATCAGCTGCATTTCTTGAAGCGCGAACGGACGCGGGAGCTCTTCTCCAAGATTCTCGGAAGTCCGAAACAGGGCTGGCAGTTCAACCAGTCGCCGCTGTTCCTTGATTTTCTGATGGGCCGGCGCGAGTATCAATGCACACCCTGGGGGAATCCGACCTATAACGTGTTCGGCTGGCAGAAGCCCTGCTATCTCTTGCAGGAAGGTTATACGAAAACGTTTCGTGAATTGATGGAGTTGACGGAGTGGGACAGCTACGGCACGGGCCGGAACGAAAAGTGCGCCGACTGCATGGTGCACTGCGGCTATGAAGCCTCGGCCGTCGAAGATACCTTCGGCACCGTCTCGGGATTTGCGCGGACTGCCAAGTTGACGCTACTGCCTACCTCACGATGATCAGGATTGTGAAGTGTCGCTCGTCTCTCGTCCGAAGAAAAGAGCATATGGCGTATGGCTTATGGCCGATAGCATGCCCGTAGACAAGTACAGAATTTTCTTTGTCCGTGCTATACGCCATTAGCTATCAGCTCCGCTCTCCTACGAGCTGCGCTTCTCGGACGAGGTTTCACTCATGACAGATACCAAGAACCATATCAGCGGTGTTGGTGCCTGCTCGCTCGAAGGGCGAGTGTTCAGGCCGACGTCTGCGGCAGAAACAGCGGAAGCCGTCGAAATGGCCTTCGACTACCGTGGCGACGTGACTCTTTCGTTAACCTCCGGTGAATCGATCGTTGGGTATCTCTTCAACCGACAGGTGGCCGACGCCGATTCCTCCATCGAGATCTTCCCTGCCGACAATCCAGCCCCTCGACGAATTCCCTACGACGCCATCGCAACGATCGCGTTTACCGGTGAAGATACGGCGAACGGCAAGTCCTGGGAGATCTGGGTGTCCAAGAAAGAATCCGAGCGCCTGGCAGAAGCAGAGCGGGTCGAGGCGGCCGCGCGCACCAGTGGATACCTCTAGGTTTTCTGCCCGCTCGGCGCCGAGTCGTTTGTTCTGTCCGTTCTTCTACCCACACCTGTCTGGATACAGTCAAGTCCCATGGAGAAGGCCTCTGTTCTGCTCCGGGATTGGGCTGTCTCGTCGTTGACAAACAGGGGGGGCTATGTTAGAAACACGCGCCTTAAAAGTGGGGGCGCTCGTCGTGGTGAGGCGTTCTGTTGTCGGAAGATAAAATCCGCAAACGACCGACGAGAACGCGACTCAGTTTGAAGCACGTGAGACGGAGGGGGATAGGATTAATCGCTGCGGCAGGCTGTGTCGTGATGGGTGCCGCGTTTCCCACCGTGGCTACGGCCACGCACGAAGCGGATCATCGCTTTACCGTTGAAGGGTTTGTCTGCGGGGAGGATGGGAAGGGAGTCGCGAACACCGACGTTCTCGTCAAAGATACGAAGATCTCGTACGGGCAGGTCGTCAAGACCGACGGAGGCGGCTACTACAAGGCGACGTTTCATCTGCATAACGACAATCTTGGCGATCCGCTTCTGGTAGAGGCGAAGGGAGAGCAGCAGAACCATAAGATACAGTTCGATCCCAAGGACCTGGAGTCCGAGCGAAAGACTCGGGTCAACTTTGGAACGGGTTGCGATGTGAATAGTCCGCCGACATGGCTCTGGTGGGGTGTCGGGGCGCTCGCAACGGCTGTGGGTGGAGTCGTGGGGCTGAGAGTTGTCCGCTCGTTGCGGAAGCAGGAACGGACAAGAGGAAAGTCGCAGGGGAAACGGAAGTAAGAATCACCGATGGCGGTCCGTGGGGCTGATGTGCACCTCGCCGGGTCGGTCATTGGATGGGGCGAGGGTCAGTGCGCGTGGTTTCAATGACTGTCGTGGTTATCGGCGCTTTTGCAGGGGTGCAGTCACCTCGGTAAAAGCGTTTTTTTTCGTCTTTGGTTCTCCTTCGCCGACTGCCCTGTAGCTTGTTGCGGGGAGAAAGGCGAGGAGAACCCTCCATAGCCTTGGCGAAGGAGGGTAACGGTTTCGGCATGCCGCCCAATGGCTCCAGCCGACGGGTCGGAGTATTTCGCAGGATACCCCCAGCTTGCTGCGGGGAGCTTCATTTTAACAAGGAGCGAGGGATCGTTATGGATATGAAGTTGGTTCAGGTGGTATTCGTCATGGGCATCGGATTAACCGTCGTCGGCTGCGGAGGAGGTGGCGAAGGACCAATTGTTCCACCGCCTCCCGCTCCTGCGGAGTATGCGGACAAGCATATGCCTGCCGACTGGTGGGCTGATGCGGCGAAAATGGAAGAAGGCCGTAAGATCTTTATCGGTGAAACGAACATTGACGTGAACTGCGCGAGCTGCCACGGGAAAGACGGGAAACCGGTGAAGGCCGGCGCGCGGGACTTCCGGAATACCGAACGCATGAAGCTCTATTCCGATTCGGTCTGGCTCTGGCGGATTTCCGAAGGCGTCCCCAACACAAAAATGAAGGCCTGGAAGAGTAAGCTCTCCGAGGAGGATCGATGGAAGCTGGTGCTCTATGAACGGAATTTCGCATTGACCGGGAAGACCTGGGA
Organism: Nitrospira sp.; assembly: GCA_005239465.1. Classification (GTDB taxonomy): domain Bacteria; phylum Nitrospirota; class Nitrospiria; order Nitrospirales; family Nitrospiraceae; genus Nitrospira_D. The sequence goes on from SPAW01000080.1 coordinate 4,741, forward strand.
TGCGGGGAAGAACCAATGGGTCGATGCAGGCAACATCGCAGTGGCCTCGGCTGCCACGAAGTAACCGGCACAACATACACTTATCGAATGTCGATTTATTGGAGGAGGGTGGCGGGACATCGTGAAACCATGGCCGCGTAGTCTCTTGACTCTCATTGGGTTTCTGGCGCTGTTTGGAGGAGCGGCCTATGCACAGGTTCCGGGCGCGCCTCCTGTGGAGTTTCCTTACACGGGCAATCGGACCGCGGTGTGGATCGTCGCCCAACTCCACATTCTGTTTGCGGCGTTCATCCTCGGCGCTCCGATCTTCGTCGTCATTTCGGAATGGCTGGGCTATCGGAAGCAGGATCCTCGCTACGACCGTCTAGCCAAAGAGGTGACGAAGGTCACCGTCATCCTCTACAGCATGACGGCGCTCACAGGGGGGCTGTTTATCTTTGTCCTGCTTGCAACCTATCCTCAGTTTACGACCTGGTTGATCAATCACTTCTTCATGGTGTTCGCGGTCATCTACCCCTTGTTGTTCATCGGAGAAACGTTCGTGCTGTATACCTATTTCTATACCTGGGACGACTGGAAGGGGAACAAGAAGGCCCGCCACATTGCATTGGGAGTGCTCCTGAACCTGATCGGGACCATCACCTTGTTCGTGATCGATGGTCCGACCTCCTTCATGAATACACCGGTTAAGGGCGAAGGCATCTCCCCTGCGGAATTTCTCGAGACCGCCACCCTCTGGGACAAGATATACAACTATACCTGGATGCCACTGAACGTCCACCGTCTGGTGGGGAACGTGACATTCGGCGGGTTCATCGCCGGCATGATCGCTGCGTATATGTACATGAGTACGACAAAAGACGAAGAGCGTTCCTACTATGACTGGATGGGATTCGTTGGGAATCTCATCGGAGTCGGCGCGCTGCTGTTCCTCCCGTTCATGGGGTATCTCCTGTCCTACGAACTCTGTGACTATGACGCGTCGATTTGTCCCTACATGATGGCGGACCAGCTCTCGATGTTCTTTGAAATGCAGGGCGCTATGATCGGGCTGATCTTTCTGGCCAGCAATTATTACATCTGGATGAGCATGAAGCGCATCCAAGGAGTTGAGAAGGTGCGCATGACTATACTGGCGCCGATCGTAATGGTCACCCTGCCGGTGGTCATGACGAAAGTGATGACGGACTATCCGGTTCCCGATCCCATGTCCCTGGCGTTCTTACTCCCGATGCTGCTGTCTCCAGTGATCTTCGGTCGATTCATCCCGATCACCGTATCCGCCCGAACCATTATCAAGGTAGGATTCTTGATGATCGTCGTCGGCGACGCAATCTGGATGACGCCACACGGGTTTGTCCCGACCGGCGCCAAGTTGGTGGCCGAGTTGGAATTACCGTCCGATTGGAATTTCCTAGCATTGATGCCGGCAAAAAACTCCGCCGCCTTCACCTTGGTGTTTGTCACCGTCGTCAACTATGTGATCTACAACCGCGCGATCAGTCAAGGTACGATTGTGTGGGGGCGGATCGATTTCGTCTCGCAGTTCGTGTTGATCTTCTTGGCCTTCAGCGCCATATGGACCATGGGCTTGATGGGGGCGGTTCGGTCTTTGCTGCGCAAGTACTTTCATACCTACAACCTGATGCCGGACTTTACAGCGGAGTCGTTTACGCCGACCTTGTCCTATTCGGCCTGGTGGATTACCGGAATCACCGTTGTGTTCTTTTCGGTCGTGAGTTTTGCCATCTTCGTGACGTTGCGGGCATCACATCCGAAAGACCATGTCCCCGAGGGGAGTCCTGTTCCCGCCGGAGCCAAGTAAGTCGGCCTCATCGGTTCATTCCAACAGCATGTTTCTGCAGCCTGTGAGAGCCAAGTACGAGGAGTTTATATGGGGAAAGCAATCTTCAAGATCATCATCGGTTTATTGGTCGGCGCGGGCCTTTGGGTTGGGACGATGGCATTGGAATTTCCGCCGGTCTTCCGATGGATGTTCTTTGCGTATGCGATTCTCGGAACCGTGGTGTTTCTTGTCCTGGACGCTCCAAGCATGAAGCCGATGAACGGCGCCAAAGCGTTCGGCGCGGTGCTGGTCTTCTATGTCATCCTCTGCGTCGTCTACATTGCCGGCGCCTCCCTCTGGCCGCAGTACGATCCTGAAGACGAGAAGGGCAAGATTGAAAAGCTTCTCAAGGCGAAGCGGGAGGCGAGTGAGCAGGGGAAAGCCGACGAATTAATTGCCCGTGTCAAGGCCCTTGATGAGCAGGCCAAAGCCCTGGCCGAACGAATTAAGGCATTGGGCGGGGATCTGGCTCCTCCTGTACAGGGAACAGGAGGTCCCGGCGCGCCGGCATCAACGGCCGCGGCCGGAGATATGCTCAAGATCGGCGAAGATCAGTGGCAGCTCCAAGAGTGCTACAACTGCCATAAGCTCAAGGGTGAGGGCGGAAAGAAGCGTGGGCCTGAGCTCGATAACATCGGAAGCTTGATGAGCATGGACGACATCAAGCAGAAGATTCTTGATCCTAAGAGCTGGATGACCGAAGGGTTCGAGAAGGAGTTCGAGAAGGGCAAGATGCCGGACAAGTACAAGGACCTCATGGAGGACAAGGACGTCGTGGCGCTCGCTGTTTGGCTGAGCACCTTTAAGAACACCTCAGTGAATACGCCGAAATCAATCAAGAAGAAATAATAGTGCAGCCAAAACTGAAATCCAAGGTCCGGTGCTCGGACCGTGAAATCGGTGAAGTGACGAGGGTCGTCGTCGATCCGCTCTCGCACGAAATCAGCCACATCGTCGTGTCCATGAATGGAAGCGGCGAGCGGCAGGTCGCTATGGGCCACGTGCAGGCCGTCACCGAGAACCTCGTGGAGTTACGCGCTCCATCCTCCGACATCGCAGCATTGCCGCCGTTCAAGCGAGACGACTACGTGACCACGCACGAGGTCGAAATCGCACATCTCGAAGAAAACGTTCATGTGGCGCCGGGTGAAGTGTTGGTGCCCTTCCCTGAGCTGGAGAAGAGCGTCAAGCGCAGGACGTTTTTCATGAACTTCACGAATGCGATCGGGTTCTTGATCGGTCTGCCGATCGCTTTCCCGATCCTGCGCTATCTCATGAAGCCGATGTATGCGCCGTTCGACAATGGATGGCTCAAGATCGGGAACGTCGGCAAGATCAAGCAAGAAGATATCGGCGTGCAGTTCAAGTACAAGAAAAAAGTCAAAGAAGTCTACATGCCGGAATACGAAATCGAGAAGAACGTCTGGGTTCTGAAGGCGACTCCCGCCGTGCTCGACAAGGTTTATCAGGGCAAAGACATGGAATTTCGCGATGCAACCGGCAAGGCCGTCTGGACGAACAAGAAAGAGATTCCCTACGTCGCATTTTCTGGTAAGTGCCCGCATCTGGGGTGCGGGTACAAGTGGCGGCAGCACAGGGTGCGCGGCCAGGTATTTCTCTGCCCCTGCCACTTGAGCATCTTCGATGCCTCAGGGAGAGTGCTTGACGGCCCGGCCCCACGCCCCCTCGATGCATTGCCCATGAGGGTGTCTGACGGCGGGGACGTCGAAATCATCGAGATGGAATTCAAGGCCGGAACAAAATCCCAAATCCGGATCATCTAAATGGAACAGTCGTCTATCCCAGGCACTCAATCGACGGCCATCGAAAAGGTCATCGCCTTCGTCGACGAACGCGTCGGGCTGAAGCAGATGCAGGCCAAGATGCTCAACGAGCCGGTTCCTGGCGGCTCCCGTTGGGCCTATGTGTTCGGCTCCGTCCTGCTGTTCCTGTTCATCATGCAGGCGCTGACCGGCGTCTTGCTCATGTTCTACTACGTGCCGACGGCCGACCACGCTTACGCCAGCACCCAGTACATCATTCACGAAGTGGATTACGGATGGTTTATTTTGGGTTACCACTTCTGGGGATCGAGTGCGATGGCGGTCTGCGTGGTCGTCCACATGTCGCAAGTCTTCCTCTGGGGAGCCTACAAGAAGCCGCGCGAGCTGCTCTGGCTTGTCGGCTTGGCGCTCTTCGGCATCGTCATAGGATTCGGCTTTACCGGCTACTTGCTCCCTTGGGACCAACGCGCCTATTGGGCGACGACGGTCGGCGTGGAGATCCTAGACAAAACCCCGATCATCGGCGACTTCATGGCGCGATTTCTCAAAGGCGGTCCGACGCCTGGACAGATGACGTTGAGCCGGTTCTTCGTCATTCACGTCATGATTCTTCCCGCGGCGCTCATGGGCCTGGCCGGGTTGCACCTCTTCTTGTTTCGAGCGGCCGGGCCTGCCGGACCATTCAGGGGAACGCCGGAAGAAATCAAGGCCAAGACCGACTACTTCTTCCCGCGTCAGATTTGGAAAGACATCGTCGGGATGGCTGTCGTGTTTGCCATCATCTGCGTCTTGACCTTCTGGGAGCCGGTCGTGTTGTTGGAAGAGGCGACCCCCGATCCGGGCGACTACCATCCGGAGCCGGAATGGTACTTCCTGTTCTACTTCCAATTGCTGCGGTTGAAGATCTTTTCCGGGGAGTTCGGGCAATTCTTGGGCGCCGTTGCTTTGCCCGTCGCGTTTATGGTATTGCTCGTGGCGCTGCCCTTTATCGACAAAAATCCTGAGCGAAACATTTTCAAGCGGCCGATTGCCCTGATCGGGTGGATCGTCCTGATGGTGACGATGCTCCTGTTCACGGTCTCCGCGATTATCAACCGAGAGTTCCTGGATTAAGTCCGGTGCCTCTCAGCCGCATGAACTGACTATGGCCGACGAACGTGAGTCCATGTCTCCGACGAAAATAGGACTCGGCGTCCTTTGGCCGGCCTGTTGGACCGGACTTCCCATCAAACTGGCATTTGCCGTGCTGGCCCTTGCGATGGGCCTGATGCAGTTTGAGGGCAGGCTGGGCCTGGCATTTCTAATGCTGCTCGCCAGTCCGGTCACGATCTTCGCATTACCGATCGTGACGATGGGATTAGAGTCGCACCTTGGTGAAGGCATCGGGATTCCGCTCCTCTTCCTCATTTCTATTCCCATCGATATCTGGGCGCTCGGTGTCGTCGGCCGGACGTTCTTCCTTGAAAAGCTCAGAAAGGAACCGCCTGATGGTCTGGGGCTCACCTTGTGGTGGAAGTCAGCGTTGGTCGGCGCCCTCTTTCTGCCGATTCTCTGGCTCATTGTCAGTACCGTGACCTCGGCCGCGATATCCATGGCACACTCGCTGATGGAGATGGAGATGTTCAAGGATATTCCAGTCGCGGAAAGGATCAGCATCGAGCTCACTCTATGGGGATCTGTCGCTTCAGCGGTCCTGATTGTGTTGTTACTGGTCGGAGTTTCCTTGGCTGGCCGGATGATTCGCCGTGCGGCAGAAGCCGCCCAACCAGCATCGGAAACTTATCAAGGGCTGATTACCCGCTGGGACCTCATGCGGGTGCCGGCCGATCAGGGGTTGATGCTGACGGCGCTGACGGGGGCAGGGGTTGTCTTGTCGCTGCTCTTCTGGGCTGCCCTCCCTGTGACGACGCCTCATCCGCACGAATGTTGTGAAAAACCGGAAGTGAAAGCTCAGCCGCCATTCAAACCGGTCGATGCCTTGAATAAAAACGAACAACGTATGGCGCAGCTATCGGCGCAACTCGAGGCGCTCGAACAACAGAAGGCTCAAGCAGACGCCAAGAAGGACAAGGGCAGGGGGAAAGCCCAAGGCGGCAAGGATACAGCTCCCTCCGGTGTGAAGAAACTCTAATCCGCGAGATGATGAGGTGAGTGTCATGCGACAACAGGGCGGATCGATTCAGCGGATTCTCCAGACCGTCAGTGGTCATGGCGGATGGCTCACGGGCCTGTTGCTGGTGGCGGGCTGCCTGGCCCTCCCTTCGGTCGGCATGGCCGCGGCGGGAGCCGCGGCGGGTCCGACCGAGTATCGTGACATTCCCTATATCGGCAGCCGGAACCTCGTCTGGATTGTTGCTCAGGTCCACCTGATATTGGGCGGATTTGTGCTAGGCGTGCCGATCTTCGCCTGGATCTGCGAGATCATTGGGGTCCGAACGAAGGACCCACGCTACGAGAGGATGGCCAAGGAATTCACGAACCTGCTCACGGCCGCTTTTGAAATTACCGCCATGTTGGGGGCCACCCTGCTTTTTGTCCTCCTCGCCTTCTATCCCAAGGTGATGAGTTACTTCGCGAGTATCTTTCTGCCCACCTACTATATCTATGTGCTGCTGTTTATTGCGTCGACGACCACCCTCTACCTGTACTGGTCTGGGTTTGAGACCATGAAGGAGCGCAAGGGTTTACACCTGTTCTTGGGTTTTCTGCTCAATCTCTTCGCATTATTAATCATGATCGTGCCGAATGCCTGGGTGAGTTTTCAGGCCAGCCCGGTGGTTCTACCAGAGGGTATGGGTGCCTGGGAGAAGGCCTTTGCCGCGGTGCAGAACCCGACTTGGGTGCCATTGAATGTTCACCGATTCATTGCGAATGTGGTTTTAGGAGGATTCATCTGCGGAGCGTACGCCGCCGTCAAGTATCTCGGTGCCGAGTCGCAGGAGGAGCGGGACCATTATGACTGGATGGGATATGTGGGCAACTTTATCGGCATCTTTGGGTTGCTCCCGCTTCCCTTCGCGGGTTACTGGCTGATGATGGAAGTCTATCGGTACAACCAGCAGATGGGGATTACGCTGATGGGCGGGTTCCTCTCCTGGCTGTTCATCCTTCAGGCGGTCCTGATCGGTGCCCTGTTCCTGGGAAGTAACTACTATTTCTGGCTGGGACTGGCCTACCGAGTGGAAGGGGCCGAGCGGTACAAGAAGCCCATCCTGTGGATGCTCGTATTGCTTTTAATCTGTTTTGGGATATGGCTGACGCCCCACAGCTTGGTGGCGAGTCTTCAAGAAGCCCGTGCGATGGGCGGAACCCATCATCCCATCCTGGGCGTCTTCGGGGTCATGTCGGCCAAGATGACGGCCGTAAACCTGATGCTTCTGATTACCTTTGCGAGCTTTCTCATGTACCAGCGTGCAAATAAGGTGGAGACCGTCAGCTGGGCCAAGGGGGCACGCCTTGCACAATACGTCATAATCGTCGCCGCTGGCATCTACATCATCTGGGCGGGAGTCTACGGCTACTTTGTGCCGGCCATCGTCCGGGTCTACGTGCTATCCGTTTCGCAGGTCCTGACAGTACTGGGCGTCTTTATTCTGGTCACGATCATCGTGGTCCTCTCCATGCGAAACGCGAAGATAGGTCCGTTGCACTGGGGGAGGATGCCGGTCCGTAGCCAGCACATCCTGATTCTGAATGCGGTTGTCGTGATCCTGACGATGAGCCTGATGGGTTATGCGCGCTCGTCCTCGCGGGTCCACTGGCATATCTACGGGGTATTGGAGGACACCTCCCCCCATGCTTATAGCCCAGCCCTAGGACACGCCGGCGCTTTTATGGCGCTGAGCACCTTTATCGTCCTCTCCCTGGTAGCCTTTGTCTTTTGGATGGTCTCCAGCGCGATACGGCGCCCTGCCTTCTCCATACAGTACTTCTTTCCGGCGTCTTTTCTCATGTGGGTTAGCTCCCTTCTCGACAGGCCCGCTGGACCGGCTCCGCAGGTTTCGAAACGGCCCAATTTCTTTCGAAAGGCCGCGGCGACCGCCTGCGGGTTCTTGATCGCTTTCACCCTTCTGGCCTTTCAGGTTCCACAGATGGCCTCTATTCCACCCAAGCACGAAGAGTTCGACTCGTCGCAGATCAAGACCCAGGGCGATCTGATCAAGGTGGGACAAAAACTCTTCTTTAGCAAGGGCCAGTGCGCGCTGTGCCATTCCATCGGGCCCAGCGAATCGGCCCGCTGCCCGGATTTGAAGGGGATGGGGGCCAAGCTCACGAGGGAATTCATGTACGAGAGCCTGACCCAGCCTGAGGCGTACATCTACCTCGACTACCGGCATGAGGGGCCGCCGAAGCAATACCCGGCCAGGATGCCGCACATCAACAAACCCCCTGTCGGTCTTTCTGAGCCCGAGTTGTTGGCCGTCATTGCGTTTGTTCAGAGCTTGGGGGGTGAAGTCACGATACAGCCCGAGGAACTGAAGGCCTTTATGGCGACTAGCGTTTCGACAGGAGCTTCCTAATGGAAATTGAATCCATCAAACCCTTCTTAGCCGTGGCCGTTTCTCTCCTTGGGGCCGCGCTCATCGTGGTAACCCGCCGGTCGCCCAATATCCGTGAGGGATGTTCGGTGGTGGCGGCGATCCTGAAGTTTCTTATCGTTCTCACCATGATCCCCGCAGTCCTTGACGGAAATACATTCCGCTATACCCTCTTGTCTCTTGCTCCTGGGATACCCATTATTGCGTTTCGGGTAGATGCCCTGGGGCTTTTATTTGCCGCCACCGCCTCTTTTTTGTGGATCCTGACCACCTTTTACTCCATCGGCTACATGCGATCTCTCCAGGAGCATGCGCAGACCCGCTACTATTTCTGTTTTGCGATCACCATGTCGGCCACGATAGGGGTGGCCTTTTCGTCCAATTTGGTGACCCTGTACCTCTTTTACGAGCTTATCAGCATCGCTACCTATCCCTTGGTGGCACATAAAGAGACCGAGGAGGCGTTTGACAAGGGGAACAAGTATGTCTTTTATCTCATGATGACGTCGAAAGCCCTTTTGCTCGCATCCTTTTTGGCCTACGCGCTTTCCGGCACCTTCGATTTTAAACCAAACGGTATGTTCCCCTCTGAAGCAAACCAAACCCTCCTCACCCTCACCTATTTTCTGTTTTTAGTTGGTATCGGTAAGGCGGCGATCATGCCTTTTCATGCCTGGCTGCCTGCTGCCATGGTCGCTCCCACGCCGGTGAGCGCGCTGCTTCACGCGGTTGCGGTTGTGAACACGGGGATATTCTGTGTCCTACGAATCATGTTTCATGTCTTTGGTGTGGAGTTGATGAAGGAGTTGGACCTAGGAGTCATGACGGCCTTCATCGCTTCCTTCACCATTATCATGGCCTCGATCTATGCCTTGACAAGGGATAACCTCAAAGCGCTCCTGGCCTATTCCACAATCAGCCAACTCTCGTATATGGTTTTAGGTGGGGCCCTCTTGACCCCCGGCGGCATGGCCGGCGGGATCATACACATTGCCAATCATGCCCTTGGAAAGATTACACTGTTCTTGTGCGCAGGCTCGATCTATGTTGCATCACATAAGACTAAAGTGAGTGAACTGAATGGCATGGCCAAACGGATGCCTTTCACAATGGCAGCCTTTACCATAGGCGCTCTTTCCCTAATAGCCATTCCCCCCCTTGGAGGTTTCATAAGCAAGTGGTATTTGGCCCTTGGCTCAATAGAGGCAGGACAGTACCCCGTCATTGCCGTCCTCGCCACAAGCACAATCCTGAACGCGTGTTATTTTATCCCCATCGTGCATGCGGCATTTTTCAAGGATTTACCGCCGGGCGAGAAAGCTGAAAGGCAAGAGGCCCCGACCGTTATGGTCGTGCCATTGGTGTTTACGGCTATAGGAATACTGGTCTCATTCTTTATGCCATCGATTTTCCTCGATCTTGCAAGGATGATTGTGGGAGAGGTGAGATGAACCAAGAGAAGGAAGGGAAAACAGAACTCAGGCATGAGCCTGAACCTGGATATAGAAGAATTTTTTATGTCGTTTTTTTCATGGCGGTCTTGTACCTCGTTATCATTATGGGGGCCACCTTATAAATTCCTAAAGAGAACGGAGTTTCAATGAAAGAAGACCCTGTTTTTGATAACCCCAAGAATGTAAAAAAAATCGTGATGGGCTTTTATCTATTCCTTGCAGTGCTCATGGTTGCTGACCTGATTCTCCCGAAACACCCTTTTTTCCCATGGGAAAGGTATCCCTTCTTTTATGGGGTATATGGCTTTCTCGCCTATGTCACGATCGTCTTTGGTTCACAGTACGTCCTGCGCAAGGTGTTGAAGAGAAACGAGGATTATTATGATTAGGAGCCTCCCCCCGGCAGCCATATTGATCATCGGAGCATTCCTCGTCCCCTTGCTTAAGGGGAGGCTCAAATCCGTCTATCTGTTACTTCTGCCTGCGCTTGCCTTTGTAAGCGTTATGAGTATCCCTGAAGGCATCCACTGGACCGTCGGTTTCATGGATTACGATCTCATCTTCGGCAGGGTTGACCGGCTGAGTAGGGCCTTTGGATACATCTTCACGATCATCTCCTTTATAGGAACCCTTTTTGCCCTTCATCTAAAAGAGGATGGGCAGCATGTGGCAGCCTTCGTTGCCATGGGATGCGCTCTGGGCGCAACCTTTGCCGGAGATCTTCTGTCTTTTTTCGTCTTCTTGGAGATGATGACGATCGCATCAACGTACATTATCTGGACGGGAAGGACAGAGGCATCTTATGGAGCAGGATTGAGATATCTTCTGGTACATCTCTTTGGAGGTCTTTGCCTTCTCACGGGGTTCCTCATCCATCTGCATCAGACGGGTTCGATCGCGTTTGGAACGATCGGATTAACTGGATTAGCATCCTATCTGATATTGATTGGGTTTGGCATCAGTTGCGCCTTTCCCGTCCTCCATGCATGGCTTCCTGATGCCTATCCTGAGGCCACGATCACAGGGACAGTCTTTTTGAGCGTATTATCCACCAAGGTAGCCGTCTATGCTCTCGCAAGATCCTTTGCAGGCACAGAGATCTTGATATGGATCGGAGCGGCGATGACGGTATTCCCCATCTTTTATGCCGCTATTGAAAATAACCTGAGGAGAGTTCTCAGCTATAGCATTATCAATCAAACCGGATTCATGGTCGTGGGCATCGGAATAGGAACAGCCCTGTCCTTAAATGGTACCGTTGCCCATGTCATTAACAATGTTTTGTTTAAGTCCCTCCTTTTCATGTCTATGGGCGCCGTGATGCATCAGACAGGAAAGATCAACGTCACGGATCTGGGTGGATTATACAAGACCATGCCGCTGACGACCCTATTTTGTATCATAGGCGCCGCATCGATCTCCGGATTTCCCTTATTTAACGGTTTTGTGAGTAAATCCATGATCATGAGCGCAGCCACTCAGGATGGGATGGCTATTCTATGGTTTGTTTTGCTGTTTGCCTCGGCAGGTGTCCTCCACCATGCAGGCATCAAAATTCCCTATCATGCGTTTTTTTCCCACGACTCCGGCATAAGGACAAAGGAGCCTCCCCTGAATATGCTCCTTGCCATGGGGATTGCCGCATTTTTATGCATCTTTATAGGCCTATTGCCTGGCCCCCTTTATAGCATCCTTCCCTTTCCAGTCGATTATCAGCCATACACAGCGGCCCATGTTCTGGATATATTCCAGTTGCTGTCGTTTGCCGTGTTGGCTTTCTGTCTCCTTATATTATCCGGACTACATCCAGTGGAAATGAGGGTTATCCTTCTTGACACCGATTGGTTCTACAGAAAGGGAGCCAAGGTGTTTTACCGGCTTGCCGACCGGGTTATTGGAACCGATCGGGAAGTTATTCATGAGGTTATTCATGGAAGCGAAGATCGAAAAGTCCCAAGCTAAAAGAAGGCGGATTCCGGTACAGGCCCAGATGGCCATCGTCTGGATGGGGATCTATCTGTTCCTCAAATTTTTCATCAAGCCGCCGCTGCCGTCAAGCGTCATCTTTATGTACATGACGATGACCTCGATCGGGTTGCTGATGTATGTCTCGGTCTATGAAGATGTGCTGCAAGCGTTTAAGGGTCCAATCGTTGACTTTCTGCGAGGCGACCAGCTTCGGACGGGGTCCTGGCGGGCGGCCCGATGGGTGGTCCTGGGGCTGTTCCCCTTGCTGGTTGGCTGGCAAACCTATTCCAGCACGGCGCCAAGCGACCAGCCCCCGGCGGAAAACCGAACGATCCATCCGGCTCCGCCCGGCGAGTTCGTGGGTCTGTCGAACCCGGTGCCGAACACGCCGGAGAACGTCATGACCGGCAAGGGGCTATTTGCGGCGCTCTGTTCCCCCTGTCACGGGAACTTCGACGGCAAGGGCCCGGCCGCGCGGGGCTTTAATCCTCCCCCGGCGAATTTCGTAGACCCGGGCACCATCGCCCAGCTGCAGGAGTCGTATGTGTTCTGGAGGATCAAGACAGGCGGGGTTGGACTGTCGGTTGAAGGGATGCCCTGGAAATCGGCCATGCCGCGCTGGGAAGTTGAACTCAAAGACGAACAGATTTGGAAGATCATCATGGGCGAATATGACGGAGCCGGTCATAAGCCCCGGACATGGGAGTAGGGGGGATGAGGAGGCAGTTGGACTGCCTCTCTTGGAGAAGAGAGATGATGAAGAATCGGAGGAAAATGTGGAGCGTAGGGGGCACGGCTGGTGCGGTGCTCGTTGCATGCGCGGTTGCGTCTGGCGCAGCCTGGGCCCAGGAAAGCGTGGCTGTGCGGGCGGTGCTGGTGAGCTCGGTGCCCGATGATCCCGCGGCCGCCGCATGGAATTCGTCCGTGGCCGCGCAATTTCCTCTGTCGCCGCAGGTGCACTGGGCCACCCGAATTTTGGAAGTGACGGCGAAGGATGTGAAGGTCCGAGGCCTGCATGACGGCAAGCAGGTGGCGATTCTCCTGGAATATGACGACCCGACGCAGGATCCGGACGACGCCGCAGCCATCGAGTTCATGGTCGGGGACAAGAAGGCGCATTTCGCGCACGGCCAGCCGATGGCGCAGGTGGAAGGCGGTTCGGTCAATATCTGGTTCTGGAAGAATAAAGACAGCAAAGCCCTCGACATGAATGCAAAGGGGTTTGGGACGCTCAAGGTGCAGGACCAGCAGGATGTCAAGGGCAAGGGCGTGTATCAAGACGGCAAGTGGAAGGTGGTCTTCTCCCGTGCCCTGGCCACCGGGGATGCGGAAAACGATGCGCAGTTCAACCCCGGCGAGTTCATCAACATTGCCTTTGCCGTGTGGGACGGGAAAAAGGACCCTGCCAGCGGAGAGCTGAAAGAAAAGGGCTCGCAGAAGGCGGTGTCGTCCTGGTGGTATTTCCGCGCCGAGCCGCAGCCGGACTATTCCGCCTATCTGTACGCGGCGCTGGCTATTGGGCTGGCGTTGGGATTTCAGTTCGTCCTGATCCGCAAACTCAAGAAAGGGCAGTCAGCATGAAGGCGGCAAGGCGGCAAGGCATGGGAACGGTGGCTGGCCTGGTGGGAGTGTTGGCCTTGGTCGCCGGGGGCTGTGCGAACGAGCAGGAGAAGAAAGGGCATGAACTCTATGCCCACTACTGCATGCACTGTCACGGCGAGAGCGGCCGGCAGGACGAGGGTTTCAATTGGTCATCGATGCCGGATCCCAAGCCGAAAGATCTGTCAAATAAATCCGAGATGAGCACGTTCAAGGATGAAGATATCTTCAACACCGTGTCGCGCGACATGAAGGACACGAGCCCCGACGGCGACGAGATCGGAGAAGACGAGTTTGCCGTGCCGACGATGCCGACCTTCAAGTACACCCTGTCCGAAGATGAAATTTGGGCCATCGTCGGTTATGTCCGCACGTTGCACGGCATGAAACTGGAGTTCAAGGTCGAGGAACAGAAAAAAAAGCTGGCCGAAGCGTTGAAAACCGCGCAAGACAAATTCGAGCAGGCCAACAAGGCCTACGAGGCAGCGGAACAGAAGGCGAGCGAGGAAGCGGAAAAGAAGAGCGAAGCGCTCAAGAAGGACGTCGACGTCGATGAATCCTCCTACGCCAAAGAACAGACGGCCATGGCCCAGGCCAAGAAGGAACTCGATGCCGCCCAGGTTGCGCTGAACAATTTCTCAATGAGGCCCGGCAAAGGCGTCAGTGTTCCCAGGCCGGATCTCACGATGACTCCTGCTCAAGCGGCCCAGTTGGCAGAAGTCGGGAAAAAACTCTACTCGGAAAAGTACGGCTGTAATGGCTGCCACAGCATCGGCGAGGAAGGCGGCAAGGTCGGTCCGGCGCTGGATCGAGCGGGGTTCCGTCTCAACGGCACGTGGATTTATCGCTGGATGAAAAACCCGCAAGCCATGAACTCGGGAACGCGCATGCCAGCGTTGGGATTGAGCGATGCGGATGCCAAGGCCGTGACGGCGTATTTAGAGACCTTGCGTGCCCCGAAAGCTGAGCCGCCGACGGATAAGCCGGCGAGCTGAACCCCGGCATCCTGCTCAAACAGGCTGCTCAAAAAGGCCGTCCAGCGCGGCCGCAGCAAGCGAAAGGGACTGTCGCCCTTCCGACCGGCGACTGTCCCTGTTTAAATAGCGTGACAGGCACGGCTCGGCTGAGCTCGCCGAAGTCCGGCAATGCCGGAGCCAGTCCCCTGCCGTACGTTGAGCCTCTAAGCGACGCGAGAACAAAGCTGGCGGACTTTTTCAGCAGCCTACTAGGTCAGAAACCCTGCCAGCAGTCCAGCAAGTACGGCCACGCCGACCCAGACCTGTGCTTGAAACATGGCGAACGCTTGGGAGGGATCAACTGGTCTTCGCAAGTGCCCGATCTGGACTGAGAAAAACAATCCCACTCCCAGCAACATCACATAATAGGCCCATCCAATCTGAGCCATCCACCCCGCCGCACTCAGGAGGACCAGCATGGCACTAAAGGCTGTTCCGACTCCAAGATGGATGAACGTCCCGAAGAATAGGGCCGCGGATTTCACCCCGATGCGCAGATCGTCGTCACGGTCCTGGATGGCATAAATCGTATCGTAGGCGACTGCCCAGGCAGCCGTCGCTCCGAAGAGACACCAAACAGGTGCATCAAGCTGTCCCCGCACTGCAGCCCAGGCCATGACCGTCCCCCATCCGAAGGCTAGACCCAGCATGATTTGGGGTATATGGATCCACCGTTTTGAGAAAGGGTACAGGGCCGCGAGTAAGACGGCGATGGGGGCGAGCCAGAAGACGAGAGGGTTGAGAAGCAACACGAGGCTCCCGGCCATGAGCAACAGCAGGCCGAGCAGCGTGAGGGCGTGGCGGAGAGGCAATTCGCCGGAGGCCAGCGGGCGAGTCTTGGTGCGGCTGACCTGCTGATCGAACGGTCGATCGGCCAGATCGTTGAGGATGACGCCTGCACTCCGCATCAAGAACGATCCGCCAATGAAGATGGCGAGGAGATGGGGCGGCGGGAAGCCTCGTACGGCCAGCACAAGAGCCCACAGAGTCGGAAGCAACAACAAGTACGTCCCGGTTTGGTTATGCAGCCGAATCAGCCGCGCGAGTGCGGACCAGGGAATGCCCGACGGTGCTGAGGGAGAGGACACAGAGGGCGTCAGCATGGGCGAGACCTTAGCGTAGGGTCTAAGGCCTGTCAATTCATCGCGGCGGTTGTGCTCGCTGCCGCGATTTCGGTATAACCATAATGTGCGAGGGTCTTGTCTAGTGCGAGTCCAACGTTCCAGACCGCGGCAGCATGTGGCCATCTGCGTGATCTTGACGCTCGCGCTGTTGTACGCCGGCTGTTCCTGGTTCAAGCGCAGTGAGGGACTGCCCGGCACTCCGGTGATCCCGCTGACGCCGGCGCTATGGTTCTCACCCAGCCTCACCACCGCGGCTGTTCCCTACCAGAATGCCTGTGGGCAGCCGGCATCGCTTTCAATTGCCGGCCCGCTCGTTGAGGCCGTACAGAAGAAATTTGGGCGGGTCTTCACAGGCGTCACGACCCAAACTGGGGTCGGGCAGACAAACGCCTCCGATGGGATCATTGAAGTGGGGTTGGGGCTGAAACAGATCGATCTCGCGATCCCACGCCAGGTCAAAAAAAACTATCCTGTCACAGTCACGCTGGGTTTTGAGGTGGCGTTCCTTGCCGAGGATGGCACTCACCTCTTCAGCAAGAAGCTGCAGAGCGCCGGTCGGGGTGAAGTGGAAGTCACGGAAGAGTCCTGCGACGTGAAAGGGTTGGAACCAATTGTTCGGGAAGCCATTGAATTGGTGACCGAGGGTATGGCTCGACAGGTAGCAGAATCCATCCGAGTCAGGGATTATGCCGAGGGGAGGAAGGCCGTGAGTCCAGCGGCGGCCGGTGCGCCGACTCAGCCGAGTAGTATGCCGCCGACGGTGGCGATGGTGCCGAGTGCGTCTACGGCAGGACCAGCAATCGGGGGGATGCAAGGGAACGGGATTACTTTGACCGAGAATCAGACTGCCAATGCCGAGGCGGCACAGCGGACAACGGTCCTTACCTTCCGCGCCATCATAAGAGACGAAAATCGGGATCAGATTCTTCAACAGGATGAGTCACTGACGATCGAGATCGAAGTGAAAAACAATGGGGTGGCGGAGGCGAAAGGGGTGGAAGTGGTGGTCGGAGGGATGACCGCGTTGACGGCGCTTTTTCCACCGGTGTTTCCGGTTGGAGACTTGCAGCCAGGAGAAGTCAAGCACACGTCAATCACCAAACGGGTGATGGCGCTCAAAGAGGCGCTTCGCGGGGAACTCGTGCTGAGTTTGCGCAGTGCGACGCCGGTCGCCTCCGTCCCGCCGGCCAAGAAGTTCACGCTCTCGATCAAGCCGGAGAAGGCCGACGCGGTTGATGCCGTTCCCGATGTCGACCAACTGCCAAAACCTATCGCGGCCTTCAAGCGGCCGAAGGCCATCGTGATCGCGATCGGCGTTGGACAATTTCGCAACGAGCACGTGCCGTCGGTCAAGTATGCCGGCCGCGATGCAGAAGTGATGGCCGGCTATTTGCGTGCGATCGGCAGCATTCCGGACGATCGGGTTCGCGTGTTGCTCGACACCCATGCGTTGAAGCAGGATATCGCCGCCACGTTCGATAAATGGCTCCCCAAGCGAGTTGATGCAGCCACCGTCGTCTACGTGTTTTTCTCAGGGCGCGCGTTGGTGGATGGTGTGACCGGCGCGGTGTCTCTGGTGCCGTTTGACGGGACGACCGCAGCGGTGAACCGGCTGTATTCCGTTCGCCGGCTGCAAGAGTCGCTTGCACGGCTCCCGATCCAACAAGCCATTCTGATGTTCGATGTGTCGCTGGATCCGTCGCCGGGTGCCGATCCCGCCACGACTCCACCGCCCAGTTGGGAGGCCGGCGGGAGTGAGCGGAAAGATCAGATGATGTGGATGGTGGGAAACAGAGGCCTTCAGGAGGCCCATGCCTACGAGCAGGGGAGGCACGGGCTGTTTACCTATCACCTGCTGAGAGGGCTACAGGGCGTAGCTGACGCCGATCGGGACGGGACCGTAGTGGCAGGGGAACTCTGCACATACGCGCGAGGTCAGGTGGCCCGAGTGGCCAGGGAACAATTCGGCAATGAGCAGGATCCGCTCTGTATCCCACCGCCCGGCCAGGGAGCGATGGTCAGAATTCATCCCTTGGCGAAGGGGAATAACCCCAAGCCAGTCACCGCAGTAAAAAAAGCGGAGCCCGCCGCAGACTCATCCCCTCAGGCCCCGAAACCAACCGGTGTGGGACCCGGGCAGTAGCGTGGCAGAGACAATCCCGTCGTACTCTCCTTCGTTGACAGTCCGTACAGTGGCCGGTATCATGGCCCCCTGAAACATCGATCGGACTCAGCAAGGCCTGAACCCCTTCCATCTTCTCGAGGATGCCGGCGTAGCTCAGTTGGTAGAGCAGCGGTTTCGTAAACCGCAGGTCGTCCGTTCAATCCGGATCGCCGGCTCCAAACCTCGCTTGCGCGTGCCGCCAGCGGAAGAAGGCTGTTATTTGGTTTGTCTGGTCTGTCTGGTTTTTTGGTTGAACGAAACTAACCAGATGAACCAAATCAACCAGATAAACAAGACAAACCAGGTTTGTCCTAGAATTGCCCGCCATCGAAGTTCTGCCGTGCCAATTAGACTCTTCACTCCCTGTGGCCTCCCTCGTTGTCCAAAAATCGAGAAATAGTTGGCCGGATGGTCCGGAGACGTTAGCATACGGCATGATGTTCAGAACACTCTGCTTTGTAGGGGTGACGATCGCCTTGGTGGTTACATGTCCGGCTCTCTCATGGGCTGACTTTGTCGCGAGAGTCATCACTGTTCATGAGGGCGATCGATTGACCATTCGTCACGACGGCCGCAGCGAAACGATCCATCTTAAAGATATCGATTGCCCTGAACTCAAGCAGCCCTACGGGAAACAGGCAAAACTCGCCACGGCCGCCTATGTGGGCAACCGCGAGGTTGTGGTACGGGCCCTTAAGCGGGACCGCCAAGGCCGGACCACTGCCGAAATTCTGCTTCAGGACGGGCGCAACATAGGGCATGAGTTGGTCAAAGAAGGGCTGGCCTGGTCCCGACCGGGGTCTTCCGAAGGCCAGAGTCTTGTGGACATCGAACAGCTGGCCAGGGCCGAAGGAAAGGGGCTGTGGTCGGAGCCTAATCCAGTGCCGCCGTGGAAATGGAAAGCCACCAAGAAGACCAGCCGGAAGTATTCGAATTAGCCTCTTCCCCCTGTGCATCCCGGCGATCTCCCGTCTCCTCCACAACTGCCGTCACCACAACGCGCAATGGCCCTCATCATATTGATCAACGTTGACTCGATGTGGGCCGACCCCTGCCTGAAGCAGAGCGCTTCAAGCAGGAGCGGAACCCGACATCTGGCTAGCTGCCGGGAGTCGGTTCGTGGCTCAGAGGCGTGAGGCTCTCGGTAACTGAGCTAGTTTCCTCAGCCTTGGTCGTGGCATCGATAGCGGCTTCGGAGGGATCGGAGGAGGTTGCGGCGACGGCAGGAGTCGCCATGTGCTCCTGGTCGATCTTGCGGATTTCGAGATGCACCCGCCGATTCATGTGCCGGCAGGTGTCGCTGTTGTCGATGCAGAGCACGCCCTCTTCACCCAGGGTCACCACCTTCATCTGGTGTTCGGCCACGCCAGCGATCAGCAGCTCGGTCTTCACCGTCTCTGCCCGCTGCAGGCCCAGCGTCTTGTTGTAGCTGGCCGAGCCTTGTTGGTCTGTATAGCCTTGGATCAGGACGCCGTAGTCCTGGTGTTGCTTCAGTAGGTCGGCTTGAGCGGAGAGTTGTGCCTTCCCTTCGTCGGTCAAGCCCTTCCGGCCCACCTCGAAGTAGACGTCGGAATGGATAATGTCTGACTTGGGGGCCACGGAGGCCGTGACCGGAGTGGAGTTCGTGGTCGAGGCCTCGGCCTGATTCAAGGCGCTGGCCTGCTTGAAGATCTCCGACACGTTGCTATTCTCAACCTTCTCCGTGGCAGGGGTGATGTTGATCTGTTCGCTGGTTTGTCCATAGAACCAGGCAGCGGCGATGAGTACGCTCAGGAACAGGACGATCCCGGCCAGGATCATGACGTCTTTCGTGTCTCTTTGCGGCCCCATGACGACGGGGGCGATATTGCCTGACGAAACTTGCGATGAACTTTTCTGCATGATTAAACCCTCCTTGTGGTGAAGTGAAAAATTCAAAACTCAACATTCAAAATTCAAAATTTGGCTGCAGCCTTGGCCTCGATTCACCCCCTTTCCAGCCGCCGTGCCTGTGCGCCGACGATCAGATGCTTGAGCAACCGGAGTGCCGGTGGGGGAGAGTGATGGAAATAAGATAACGGTGAGGAATATTCAGGGGTTCAGAGACGGGAGCGTACTGGAGCACGATGCGGGGAAGATGGGCCCATCATGCAGTGCGGGGGTGGCCCCGCATCTCAGGATGGTGCAACAAAGAAGGGCGGCTGGATAATCCCTGTGCTCGCGCACCGCGCACGCGGAATGAAATGGAGCCTGACAGAGAGCGACCGCGTCCTCACCTCCTGTAGCGACCCTCTCGGACTCAGCCAGGTGGAAGATGTGCCTTGGCTGACGAAGAGCAGGCAGCTACGGCTTCGCCATGAAGCGATGGAGTGAGGCAGCTCATGATTGTTTTATTACTGTTGGCCGGGCGCCTTACCGGACTAGAAGAACGGTGCCACGGCACCTGGTTTGGCAACCGGCTGGCATATGGCGCCATGGCGAAAGCCTTCGTGCCCGTCTCTTCCAGCCGAGGCAGAGAGGAAGAAAGAGAGTCTGAGCTGGCCCTGCCCCATTCGGTGAAGTTGCTCCGCTCTCTGTCAGGCCGTTAGGGGAGACGAAGTTGGAGTGCCCGCTTGGGCTATGGCGGGTCTGGCGTAGTAGTGTCGGAAAGGACAGCTTGAGGCCTGGGCGATGTTCAGGTGCTCTAAATAACTAGAAGTGGCGAGTCTTTTTGGTATTTGGAAGAAATATGAGTACCGTTGTAGAATTCATAATTAGTGTGGTGAAGCTGATTGCTGAAGTAACAATGCTCCAGGAATCCAGCTTGTTATGAAGGTCCGATGAAGGAAACTGAGAATTGCGCATAAAAAGCCCGCTCTATAACTCCAGAAAGGAACTTGATATCGCTCGTCAGGCGATCGATGGGATGAGGTGTGCACAGTCATTTATTCAGTTTGAGCAGGCGTGGCAGGATTTCCTCGTCCGCCTAGAGCGGGCTTGGAATAAGACCAAAGACGTGTTTTCAGATAGTCAGTATGCGCCGTGGCGAGGTCAGCATGAACACATGAGGAACAGTGATCAACTTTTGCGCTATCTCAAACAAGCTCGTGATGCTGAGGAGCACACGGTTTGTGAGACCATTTCAAAGGAGCTGGGAGGGATCGGAATCAATCCGTCCTCAGGCAACTCACTCCACATCGAACATATGACTATAAACCGTGGCAAAATCACTATTCGGGGAGCAAAGCCAGGAATAGCTGTCACAGTCTACCTAGACCGCGTGAAACTCATGCCAGCCATCAGCCGAGGTGTGGTCACGTTACCACCTGAGGAGCATCTTGGGCAGCCATTTTATGGGACGAATCCCATGGAGGTAGCAGAGGCGGGACTCATTTATTACGAACGCATGATCAGGGATGCGATGCCTAGGTTTGGGATCGAAAAAGAGAAAGAAAGGGGTCAGGCGCCTTAAAGTTGCCGTGCAGTTCTATCCCGCAAAGACTTGACACATTCCAGCTGTCGGCCTAGCCTTCCAACGAAAGAAGCTGATCGATGAATCCCGATACTGCAAACGCGGCGTATCTTCTTTTGAATGAATTCATTCGCGAATTGGCAACCCCAAGATATGTATTCGATTTGTCTACTCGCTGGGAGGCCCTATCTCCCTCACCGGAAAAAGTTATCGCGGCTTTTCGACATATGGCCCTGGCCAGTCTAATATTGAATCTGTATCGTTTGCACGAAACAAGGTCCCATTTTCTTGTACCCTTTCTGTATACAGAGAGTGAGTTGAAAACGCTTGGGTTAATTTCAGTTGAGGAATTTATAGGTGCCGATAGGTGGAAGGATTTCGAAATTCTGCGCCATCAATATGCCGGTCATGCGACGGCAAAGAAGGCCGAGGGGAATATCGGTGGGCATATTCTCCCACCAAAGCTTTTAGGAAAAGCCATTCGGAGGACAGGGCTAAGCGATCCCGCCGCCTTCCTTAATCGCATAGACAAACAACTCCTCCCTCCTGTTGAGAGAGTTCGTAATGAATTGGGTGAACGCTTTCCGGCAGCCAAAGACTTTATTAAGTCTTATGCCCTAGCGGTTGAGGGGGAGCTGGAGAAATAAGGGCTCATTAGCTGGGGAACCGGGCTCTATGGTCTTGAGGGGAGAATCGCAATGAGAATTGTTTCGCTTTTGCTAAGAAGCGCGGTTGCTATGCCCCTCTGCCTTGCACTTACAACGAGCATTGTTTCTGCAGAAGTACTTGTCAACGGCTGGCGAAAACTGGACCCAATCAACCAGGCAGCGTACATGCAGGGGGTGCTCGACGTAGCAACGACTCTTAGTCAATCCAGCAGAGAGTCTGCAAAGAACAAGGGCCTCGACATTCGTGACTTTTGGAAACTGCGGCCTGATGTCGCATTTTACGCCTCTATAGGCTGCGATCGTGTGTCGCAGTTGCCTCCTGAGCAAAAGCTAGCAATCTTACAGAAGCATGTGAACAATAATCCCGAAAAGTGGGACTATCCAATGACATTCATGGTTCAGAATGCGTTCTGGAAAATGTGTGAAGAATAGCTCCCTTTAGACTTAGCTAGAACAAACAATGAACAAACTAGATATTGTCAAAACAAAGGGGTCAGACCCTTTGAATGTTCACTTGGCCCCGCAGTGTCTGCCAATTCCCATCTTGACAGGCGTTACCATGGAAGGTAACACTACGCGATGGGTAAGATTCGCCGGGGTGGCTATGTCTTCGTCACCTGGAAAAGCGATCACTCTCCCAGGCACGTGCACGTATATTGTGACGGGGAGCTCATCGTGAAATGGGACTTGGATAGCAGGAAGCCGATGATAGGGAAAGCCACGCGACGAGTTCGCTTGTTAATCGAGCAACTGGAATCCGAGGGAGCGCTATGAAGATCCAGTCAGTCACCCACAACAATCGCAAGAGGGCGTTCCAGGTGAAGGCATCGAAGAAGATGTTCCAGCTTCCCTACTCCAAGGTCGATCCTCAACCAAGTGCCGACGATTCGATCACCCGGGTTTTTGTCGACAAGGAACTAGGGCGCGAAGGGTTTACCTTTGTGCTGGAATCGGGCAAGGAAGGAACGGTCCACAGTGAGCAGGTGTTGGAATACAACCAGGACCCGCACTTCTTGCGGGATGCGTTGTTGTATAAGCTGACGATTGAATCGCAGAAACGGGTCGAAAAGACTGCCTTGTCGAAGCGTGAAATTATCCGAAGGCTGGGAACCTCCGCCACGCAGTTCTATCGTCTGCTCGATCAGACCAACTACCACAAGTCGATCAATCAACTCTTGTCCTTACTGCATGTCCTGGATTGCGATATCGATCTTCTCGTTCGAACCAAGGCAGCACGTGTGAAAGCCGCGTGACTCGTTCGGTATGGCTCATCGAGGAGAGCCGTAAAGCCACTCGGGACTATGTGCGAGAGAAAACAGGGACAGGCTACTTTTCCGCGGAGCGGAGTCCTCAAAACCATGACGACCGGACCTCAACAGACCCAACGCCATGGAGTTCAGTCCGAAAAGTAGCCTTGTATCTTAAGTCGGTGTTCGTTCACGATATGTCTTCAGGCAACCCAGACGTGATAGACCGAAGTAGCCGAGGTCTTCAAAGACCGTGGGACAGCGCGTGTGAAAAAGCTACATGGGGTCAGGCGTGACTATTGACTTATTGGGCAGTGCCTCGCTTCCCGAATGGGCGGTCCAAGCGTTTGCAGTCGAGGAGGGCTTCGGCGGCGTGGCGAAGGGCTCGACCTCTCGAGTAAATCGCCAATCAGCCTTCCCTATGCAGCCGTACCCACGAGGCTTTCCAGGGGAATATTGAGTTTGCGGTGGAGACGGCGGATCATTTCCAGGGATAAGCCCCGCTTCTTGGTCAGAATTTCAGAAACCCGCCCCCGCCCACCGAGCATCGCTTCTAGGTCTTTGCGCGTCATGCCGAGTTGATCATCCTGAACTTGATGGCTTCGATGGGATCTGGAGGACAAATAGCGTGATGTTTCGCTTCGTAGGCTTCAACGAGGGTAGTTAGCACGTCCAGTTCGTCCCCATTTTTGGTGCCTGGCTTCGCCTCCATGAGTTGCTCGATGCGATGCAGGGTGTGCGCATAGTCTCGCTTTGTTTTAATGGGGACAATCGTCATAGCGCCTCCAGAGATTCAGATGGTTGTAGCATCGATAGCGTCATAGTCTGGGTGCGTAAATAAAGGGGCCCCCCACTCAACTCATAGTGGGACAGTGGATAAGCCTCTGAATTTGCAGTAGACTGGCACTTCATCGGATTGCTGAAACAGCCTATTTCTGAGAGGGAGCTGCTGTTGTGATCTTGAGTTAGTTTCCGAATCACCATGAAGGACGTGCAAAGGTTTCATGCAATTCGAGTGGGACCCAGAGAAGGCGAAATGGAGCCTCAAAAAACATCGAGTTTCATTCGACGAAGCGGTCACGGTGTTTTATGACCCACTATCTGCTACATTTGGCGATCCTGATCACTCGATGAGTGAGAATAGGCTCGTGACGATAGGTTATTCCGCGCGAGGACGTTTGCTTGTTGTATCCCATACTGAGCGTGGAACCGCCGTCCGTATCATCAGCGCAAGGCTCGCCAACCGACGCGAGAGGAGACGACATGAAACGTAAGAGTGAGCTCCCTAGAGATGACCTGCGCCCAGAGTATGACTTCGATTATTCGAAGGGAATTCGTGGGAAATACTATCAGCGGCTCCTGAAAGAAGGGGCTAATGTCGTCGTCCTCGATCCTGACGTTGCTAAAGCGTTTCATGACTCAGTAGCGGTAAACGATGTGCTGCGCTCCTTCCTGAAAGTCGCACGATCTACTCGACGTCAATTGACACGCTCTGGTCGGACAGCACGCAAGCGCACCGCGGCCTAGCAACTTCTTTGATAGGGATTCAAGCTATAATCATCAAGTATTTCCAGGACACCGACACGCTCCACATTGAATTCAAGACGGCAGAAGTGGCAGAAACCAGGGATCTCGATGAGAACTCTCGACTCGATATCGACAAGGATGGAAACATCTGCGCCATGACTATCGAACATGCTCGGGATCGAGCGGATATTCCACATTTCTCCTTCGAGCAGATTGCAGCTTAACAAAGGCCAGGCGACAGGGGAACGGACGTCCGAGGAGTGGTTTCATCATGGCCGGACTCGCCGAACGCATCACGGTCAATCCTGAGCAGTGTGGAGGGTGACCCTGAATTCGTGGGATGCGAATTCGAGTCATCGACGTCCTGGATCTCCTCGCTGCAGGTCTCACTCAACAGCAAGTCCTCGAAGAGTTGCCAGATCTCGAGCCAGAAGATATCTCGGCCTGCCTTCGATTTGCCAGTAGCAGGCTTAATCACCCGATTCTTGCGGCGTGAAGATCTGGAATCTAGCCGCGCACGCAACTAAAGCATTTTCAGCATGCTGACCATGCGCGACTCAATTATCTGAACCGGTCTTCACAATTTCGTATATACTCTTCCCATCTACAGGGGATGGAGTCCCCCGTATAACCGCCTCGGCCAGGCTGATGACTCCTACGCTACAACTGCCGTAGCCGTAGGATTGTCGCCAGCGTGGCGACACCCGGCCGGAAGCAGTCTGCAACCCCTGGCCGGAACGGAGGACTCCTCGATGGAATCGATCTTTTTCACGGCAACCCTGTGGCTTGCTCTGGCCGTCGTTTCTGCCCTCATTGCTTCTTTCCTGCGCCTCTCGATCGCATTAGTTGAAATCTGTGTGGGAGTTACCGCTGCTGCGGCCACCGGCTTGTTTGGCCTTGGGGATTCCCTTGCTGCCAATTCGGAGTGGGTGCGGTTCCTCGCAGCTTCCGGTGCAGTCGTCCTCACCTTCCTGGCCGGAGCGGAACTCGATCCCGACATCGTCCGTATGAAGTTGACTGAAGTCAGCGTCGTTGGATTGGTGGGATTTCTGGCGCCGTTTCTCGGCTGTGCCGCCGTTGCCTATTACCTCTTGGGATGGGACACGAATGCCAGTTGGCTCTGCGGCGTCGCCCTCTCGACGACGTCCATGGCGGTCGTCTATGCGGTGATGCTTGAGGCCGGTTTTAATAAAACGGAGTTTGGAAAGGGAATTCTCGCGTCATGCTTCATCACTGACCTGGGAACGGTCATCGCCCTTGGCCTGCTCTTCGCGCCCTTTACCTATAAGACGCTTGTGTTCATCGCGGGCAGTGTGACGGCGCTGGCGTCGTTGCCTCCCATCACCGCGTGGCTGACGCGACATTATGCGCATCGTACTGCTGCGATCAGAACGAAATGGGTCATGCTGACCCTCTTCGGATTGGGCGCGCTGGCCCTGTGGTCGGGGAGCGAAGCGGTGTTGCCGGCGTATCTCGCCGGCATGGTGCTCGCGGGAAGCGCAGCGAGAGACGCGCACTGGATTCGCCGGCTGCGAACGCTGACCGTGGGATTTCTCACGCCATTTTACTTTCTTCGAGCTGGAACGCTCGTGTCCCTACCGGCCCTGCTCGCGGCTCCGTTGGTCTTTCTCGCGTTGCTCATGGGCAAGGTGGCGTCAAAGATTTTTGGCCTCTATCCCTTTATCAGCCTCTTTCGTCAGGACCGTAACGAACGTTGGTACTATACGCTTCTGATGTCGACCGGCTTGACGTTTGGGACCATTTCTTCTCTCTATGGCCTGGCGCATGGGTTGGTGACCCAGGAACAATATTCCTTTCTGGTCGCGGCGGTCATCGCGAGTGCGGTGGTGCCCACGCTGATTGCGGGGATTGCCTTTGTCCCGACACACCTTTTGCCCACAGCCGAGCATCCAGGTAAAGCAGTGAGGCATATCAATGGACTGAGTGACGAGGGCTAGGTGATAGTGGAGCTACCTGTGAACTAGGTGTGTCTATTGGGGAGGTAGGACACCCTTTACGAAACTGAGTGAGGCGTCTGCTTTCTGACGAAAGTACTGCCGAACCAGCGTCTCGACTGATTTGAAGTGGCGGCCGGGCAGGTTTTTGAATCGCCGAGTGCAGTCGGCGGTGGCGTTGTTGCCGTTCATCTGATGACAAAAGGCACACGTTGAGTTATCATGCGGCGTGAAGACGTATCGTTGGAGTGAGGAAAAGAACGAGCGACTCAAGCGGTCAAGAGGGGTTTCTTTCGAGGACATAGTTCTGGCGCTTGAATCGGGTGGGCTTCTCGATGTGCTCGCCCATTCGAATCCGAGGCGATATCCAAATCAAAAGGTGCTGGTCGTGGCTGTGATGGAGTATGTGTATCTCGTGCCCCACGTCGAGGAGCCTAACCACATCTTTCTCAAGACAGTCATCCCGAGTCGAAAGGCCACGCGGGACTATGGAAGAAGAGGTGAAAAGTGAGGAAACTCGATCAATACGAGAAGCACATTCTTTCTGATTATGAGCGCGGTACACTCAAGTCCGTTGTGACCTCGGAGGCGTCGCTGCGTCGATACCGGGAATACGCTCGTGCCACACTGACCAAGAATCGCCGTGTGAACATTCGCATGTCCACGTTGGACCTCGCTGATATTCAGGCGCGAGCGGCTGAGGAGGGCATTCCGTATCAGACACTCATGGCGAGCGTGCTGCACAAGTTTGCGACAGGACGTCTGCGC
>SPAW01000081.1 GCA_005239465.1 Nitrospira sp.
TTCGTCGCCACGGCTTCGCCACCTCGCCTTCAGAACCTTCGATGCCAAGTCCTAGTTGAGCCAGCCGGATAACATCCAGGGACGCGGAGGCTTGTAATTCAAATAGTTAGCCTGGCTTCCTATCTTGTTTTCCGAGCATCTTGGAAAACAACGGCATCTTCGGGGAGTGCTGGGTTCCGCGTAAGGCCGGTCCTGGGTGGCAGCGATTTGATTCGCAACCAGAAGAAGGCCCTTCTGCTCCACGAAGGTACCTGCATAGCGCAATACGAAAATAAAGCGCCGACCCTCGTATGAGAATCGGCGCTGGCTGCGTCCAAGGCCCCCTCCAGGCGATTATGCGTTGTGTCGCTTGACCATCCGGGCGATTATGGGCCGTAGTGAGGGTATCTGAGTGACGGGATTATGCGAGAATCGCGGCCGACTTACAAACTGGATGATTGACGACCGTTCCCTAGTACAGACCCCACCTCTGCATAACCGGTTTGGGGAGGACGATGCATAGCCACCGATTATCTTGTAGCTACAACGCTCCTTGTGTTCGGTCAAAGCCGGGCTAGTATCTCCCATTAAGAAAGGAAATAGCCTGCTGCCGTTGGGACCAGAGAAGCGGTTCGACCTCATACACACGCAAGGCGGCCAGGTAGTCTTCGTTTGGAGGACGTACCGTGTCATTGATCATCGCCAGCGCACCGAGTGGATCGGTCCGAATCGCTCGGACATCCGCTAGGGCGAATGCAATCGAGGTTGTGTTCTCCTTTGCCAGATTATTGATGGCCTGTAAGACCCGTTGCGGTTTTTCTGCTGTCTTGGGCAGCCCAAAGTCGAATTTGTGATCGAACCCGCTCTTGCCGCTGAGCTTAAAGTCCGAGAATGCCGGGACACGATGCGCTTCCAGAAACAGGGCCACATCCTCCTTAAATAGAGATAGCACATGCTCTTCGGCCATCACGAACATGTCGTTTACGGCTAGTATGGCCTGAACAAGGTTGTGTTTCTTCTGAGGGAAATCCTCCAACGAGCCCACGACACAGATCTCATCGTTTTCGAGCTTTACACCAAACCCGTTAAGCACAGCCGCGAGGTGGGCTTTCCTCCTTTCGGTCGTAAATTCCATGCCGCTTGCCCGGAGGTCCTGAATAGTATAGCCATCATCGGTGAGACGCAAAGGTCCGTCTTTCTTCTCAACATAGATTTCAATCGCGTCGTTATGCCGATCAAGAAAGGGTGTAGTGATCTGGCAAGACCCATCAAGAGCTGTGGCTTTTAGCTCCTGCTTGAGCCAGTGGACGTATTCGTCAACAAATCGCTGACACTCTGCCTTGGTCATCAGAGTGAAGTCTGAATCGGCGGCCACTGAGTAACCGCGCAGTACCGCATGAAGTGTTCGAGAGCGGGAATCCCATCGGTAATGTTCGGATCAGGCCAACGGGGGGCGTCTACAAGTTCGTAGGCGATACGGTCATCGAACCCCTCCCTGTAAACGTGAAGGTGCGTTTCGCTTATCCACTCTCCTGGCTTGTATGGAGAGTATGGTGGATTCTTGTGCGGTGGGCCGTTCAATTCGAGCCGCGCTAGTATGATGACGCGCCTGGCGCGAGTCTGGTACTTTAAGCGAATATGTTTTCGCCGGCCGCGCTCGATCGTCAAGAGAAATTCCTCTCGCCGATCGGTCGAATGAAGGACGCGTTCGTAGTTCATGGGTTGAGTGAGGGTGAATTCAAGAGGAGCGGGATCGATGAAGACCTTGGGCATCTCCAACAACCCATCGGCCTCAGCCTGCGTCAAAGACATTGATGATCCATGCGCATCCGTCCGGTCTTAACAGGCCTCTTTCCGAGGAGTGTGTCGGGGCATGTGAGTGCCGAAAGTCGGCAAACACCCGTCAGCCGTGGCAGTAGGTCTGACCGTGAACTCCATACCTTTTCTTGTCTTGCCAGGATTGCGCTCTTCCCGCTACACCAGCCGCTGGGTGGGTGTCAAGGCATCCAGATCGTATCATCCCCCCTGTCTGTGTCAAACCCGAAAGTTTCGCCAGGGAGGGTGCAAGGGTGGATTGGCTGGGAGTTGGGAGAGTAGATAGGGTGAGGACACGGAGGCATCTATCGGCACTTGGGAGTTAGGCTCCAAAAACCATGCGGGGACCTCAGCGACCCCGCATGGTCTCGTCGCTGGTAGTCTGGGCCTCAGGCTACTTCTCGCCCATCTCCTTGACCTTGACCTGCCCTTTCAGGGCGGCGTGGGCGGCCGCCAGCTTGGCGATGGGGACGCGGTAGGGCGAGCAGCTGACGTAGTCCAGCCCGATCTCGTGGCAGAACACGACCGAGCGGGGGTCGCCGCCGTGCTCGCCGCAGATCCCGATCTCCAGGTCCTTGCGGGTGGCGCGGCCCTTGGCGACCGCCATGCGCATCAGGTAGCCCACGCCGGGCTGGTCGATGCTCACGAAGGGATCCTCGGCATAGATCCCCCGCTCCACGTACAGGGGCAGGAACTTCCCCGCGTCATCGCGGGACAGGGCCAGGGCGGTCTGGGTGAGGTCGTTGGTGCCGAAGGAGAAGAACTGCGCCACCTTGGCGATCTCGTCGGCCACCACGCAGGCCCGGGGCACCTCGATCATGGTGCCCAGCATGTAGCGGACCTTGACCCCCATCTTCTTCATGGTCTCCTGGGCCACCCGCTCCACGATCGCCTGCTGTATCTGGAGTTCGCGCAGCGTCGTGACCAGCGGGATCATGACCTCCGGGTAGGGGTTCTTGCCCTGCTTCTTCAGCTCGCAGGCGGCTTCGAAGAGGGCCTGGGCCTGCATCTCGGTGATCTCGGGGTACTCGATCCCCAGGCGGCAGCCGCGGTAGCCCAGCATCGGGTTGAACTCGTGCATGGCGTCCACCTTGGCCTTCAGCCGCTCCGCCGGGATGTTCACCTTCCGGGCCAGGTCCTGGATCTCCGCGTCCGTCTTGGGCAGGAACTCGTGCAGCGGCGGATCCAGGGTGCGGACCGTGACCGGGAGGTCCCCCATGGTGTCCAGGATGGCCTTGAAGTCGGCCTTCTGG
>SPAW01000082.1 GCA_005239465.1 Nitrospira sp.
CGCATGTGCCCTCTATTGCTGAAAGAACGATCGGCGTCGCGTAAGGATGCTGTTCCGAGTCATACGATCTGCTCGCAAGAGGGCGGGTTCGTGCTGGTCTTGGTCCTCTTGTTGACAGGGTTTCTGTTGCTCCTGGGCTCCGCCTTGCTGACCATCGCTTCGAGTGAGCGACAGGTCGGGTCGAACGACCGAAGCGCGGCGCAGGCCCTTTATCTCGCCGAGGCGGCTATCGAGCGAACCCGGCGGCTGTTGCCTGGGTTTTCAGTGAACGATGTCCTTGTGAACAATCTTCTGCTTGGTGGGTGGATCAATGGAACGTCCGCGGACTCGGGGACGTATCGGGCAACTGTGACCAATAACGTGGCAAGCATTGGAGGGCTCCCACAAGACGGCGGGACAGCGGTCTGTGGAAGCACCACGTGCGATACCGATGGGCTCGTGGTCATCACCGGGACCGGCACGTTCCAAGGATCACTGCGGGTGGTCAGGGTAGTGGTGGAGGTTCCACCGTTCCTGGGGCCGCCGGCTCCACTGACTCTTGTGAACTCCACCGTCGATCCGCTCTTTGACGGGGAATCGTTTTTGGTCAGCGGGTTTGACCGCAACCTAGATGGAGGTGCCGGTCCTTCGCCTGCGCATCACGCCATTGCCCTCGTTTCGTCGGAGGCGGCATCCGCTGTCCTCGGCATCCTCACGCCAGGACAGCAGAGCAGGGCGCTCGGGGTGGGGGCGACACCGAGCGTGGCAGTCGTGGCGAATGCCGCGACGAGCGATACGTTACAGGGAGTCAAGCTTCAATTGGCGCGACAAGCCGATCGCGTCTTCGTCAACCCTGGAACGATATATGAAGACCTTCGTCGGATCGATGGGAGCGGGCAGGTCACCCTCGTCACCGGTGATCCATCCGCCGATTCGAACCGAGGTCTCGACACGGCCGGAGATGTAATTCTTGAGGGGAGCGGGCACGGGTCTGGGGTCCTGGTAGTCACGGGAGAACTCACGCTCCGTGGGTCATATCGGTTTGACGGGGCTGTGCTTCTGGTGGGCGACGGCAGCCGTCTTACGTTGGAAGGAGATTCAATGATCATCGGCTCGGTTATCATCGCGAACCGGACAACCAGCCACGCCGGTCGCGCCGGCTTTGCAATAAGGGATCGTGCCCAACTGCACTTCAGCCAGGAGACCCTGCGGGGCGCGGCGCGCTTACTCAGCGCGAGGCTCCGGACCTGGCAAGAAATCCCCGCCTCTCAATAGTCCAGCATTCATTTCGCTCATTGCATTCGACCGCCTGATCCACCCGACAAACTATCGACTCTCGAACAGACCTCTGTCTTGTTTGAATCGTTGCCGTGGTCAGGCCCCCAAGATTGGCCTATGGCATCAAGCTTGCAATAGGCTTGCGACACGACCAAGAGGCATCGAGGTGATTGAACCAATGACTCGTAAGTGTCTGGAGTTTCATCAAGCATCACAGATTTCCCGAAATCGAGGTCGCGGCGGCTTCTCGGCGGTGGAAATGCTCGTCGTGATGGCCGTGCTCGCTATATTGGCTACAGTGTCGCTGCCGATCTTCGCGGCAACCATCAAGAACGCTCGACTTAGCGGCGCTGTGCGGCAGCTTGCGGGCGACATCCGCTCTGCCCGTTCGCTCGCCGTCTCCAAGGGTGGTCTGTACGGGGTTTACACTCTCGGTAACACCTATCGGATTGAAAAAAGCGCTACTGATACGACATGGTCCTCACCGACCAACATCACGAACTGGCAAAATCTCTCGACGCAGTTTGTCGGCGTGACAATACAAAACGTGGGAAACGGAGCTCCCATCGGCGGCCCCATCTTCAATGCAATGGGCGCCTCCGTGGACTCAGCTAATATAGTCCGATCGGTAAACATCACGCTCGCCGATGCCTCGGTGACCAAGATCATTCAGGTTAGTCCAGCCGGTAATGTGAAGTTGCCATGACACACCAGAGCGAGCGAAGCATCGTCGTACAAGACGGATTCTCGGTCGTCGAAGCCCTCATTGCCGCGGCGTTGATCGGGCTTGCGTTTCTGGCGATCTCCACCCTCTTTCCGACCGGGTATTCCAATATCACTTATGGGGGAAGAGTGACAACGGCTGTCGCGCATGCGCAGCAGAAGATCGAACAATTGAAGGCGATTGCTGCCGATACGACGCCGGGCCAGGGGTTCAATGCGATCGATGCGACCAATTGCTCAGTCATCCCTGTAACACTCGCCGACCCCCTTGTGCCCACTATCACGTTCAGTAGGACCTGTACCCTTACGCCTAATGTGGGCATGGCCACGCCGCCGCCTGACCTTAGGCCAGATCTCAAAAAAGTCCGGGTAACGGTGACCTGGGACGCCCAAAATCGTCCCGGTTCTGTCGATGTGGAGGCGCTCTTCACACGATGAGACAGAGTACGCTTGTCAATGGCAGATTTCGCAATTCGATGAGCTGCGCGAGGGGATTTTCCCTCGTAGAGATGCTGATCGGCTCAGCCGTCTTTGTTGTCGTGCTTCTGGCGATCTATATCATGCTTGACACCAGCCGGGCTGACTACGCTATGGGGGCGGCCAAGTCCGACGTGCAGCAAAACGTTCGCGTGGTCCTTGAGAGCATGGCCCGCGAGCTCCGTATGGCGGCGTATGCCCCGTCGAATAGCCCCAATCCTGACTGTGCTGTCCCACCCTGTGGTGTCACGGCGCTTACCTCTTCGTCGGTGACCTTCCAGGTTGACCTCAATGGAGATAATGTCACCGATAAGGTGATCTATACATTCGTGCCACCGGTGGACGCCACACGGCCGTGTGATCCACACAACCCCACCACAGTCGGAAAGATCACCCGCAGTGCTCAAGCCGGGGTTGGGGGTGTCTGGAGCCCCTCGACGCCAATAGCAGGTGACGTTGCCCAGTGCATGACCGCGCTCAGCATCACCTCGTACGACAGCACCGGAGCGGTCACCACGGTCGCGGCCAATGTCAGGCGCCTGAACATCTCCATCACAGGGGTGGAAAATGCTCGCGGGACATCGTCTCGTAGCTACACAGTCACCACCGATGTCCGGCTGAGGAATTTGTGAAAGAGATGCGGGATCTACCTGGGCGCGACAGAAGGCCTCGATCTCCAATCGCCGATCAGGGGGGGATAGCGGTCGTCGTCGCCCTCTTGGTTCTGGCAATGCTGTCGCTTCTGGGAATCACACTGATGGGGCTTTCGGTGACCGAGAGTCAGATCGGATCGAATGAATCCGACCTGAAGAAGGCCTTTTTCGCGGCTGAAGCCGGCATTCAGGAGGCGATGTATAGGATGCGTTTGGATCCGGGCACATCCACTGACGAAGGCGATACCGCCTGTAGTACTGCAGCGGACCCGGTAGTGATTGGGAAACAGGGAACCCCGACGGTCGCCTGGGCTAACCCGACTGATCCGGCTTTCTGGCGGTATAACCCTCCCACCTGTGCGTGGACCTATTCCGGTAGCAGCGCCATAGGCTGGGGCAACTATTTTGGAGGAAACGCGGCGAATCTCGATAGCGCGGGGAGAACCTTTGCCTCTGGAGGGGTACTTGTCAATGCGAATCTTACAAATGGTGGATTGTACACCACCACCGTGGCGCCGGTTGTTGGCTTCGTTGGTGGTTGCTGGCAATATGTCGATTCGTTCGGCGTTCCGCTCGGATCATGCGCCACCGTCGCGACGAATCCGATTTTCAAAGTGACCTCCACCGGGGCAGCGAGGGATGGTCGCAAGGTGCTCTCGACCATGATCCAGCGATTCACCATCAAGCCGCCGCTGGACGGTGCGCTGACGGCCAATACCAACATCAACGTTCAATCCGCCGCGGCGGTCATCGACGGACGAAATCATGACTGCGACGGCAATAATCCGTCCAACAGCGACAGCGTCTCGGCGGCGACCTCTCCCACATGGGCATCCGGGGTTTCCATCAACAAACCGGAAAACCTTGTATGCGCGGCAGGCACCGGAGACGCTTGCAAGGGCACTTCTTCGACCTTTCCAAGCACGATCGGCGAACTTCTTCTAGGTCATCCTTATAAGAACGACACGTCACCACCACCGACACAAGCGAGGCTGGCAGAGATCGACACTTTCAACGCCTACCTGGAGAGCATCAAGGTTACACCGGCCCAGGCCCCCACCTCCCCATTTCATGGGGTGCTCTACGTCAACGGAAATTACGCACAGCCCCCTGACGGCAGCACCGGCATCCTGATCGTCCACAACGCGACCGATAATGCGAACCTGGGCAATTTCAACGGTGGGACGTTTAAGGGGGTGATCATAGCCGACAAGATCAACAAAATCAATGGGACCGCCCAGATCATCGGGGGGATCTTCGGATTTGGCTCCGGCGCCGACGGTGTTGCGGTGGATGACGTCACCGGAACGCCAGTCATCAAATACAGCAAATGCATTATCGACGGCTTGTCACAGAACTTTCCGTTTGAGATGGTCAAAGGGACCTGGCATGAACAGTAAGCCGTGTTATGCTGAACAGTAGCGTTCCCTGCTGAA
Source organism: Nitrospira sp. (assembly GCA_005239465.1). Classification (GTDB taxonomy): domain Bacteria; phylum Nitrospirota; class Nitrospiria; order Nitrospirales; family Nitrospiraceae; genus Nitrospira_D. The sequence goes on from SPAW01000082.1 coordinate 4,547, forward strand.
CGCTGCCGCATCACAACGGAAACAAACTCCTTACCCCCCTATCTTTACGGGGGTTTTGTTATTTTTCCCTTGACAACCCCTCCCGATGGGCGTAGGACACGTAAGTAAAATGTGTTGATTTGTGGCCAATACTACCTAGAAATAGGAAACCGTAATGTTTTCCTGGTTGTCGCGCCCTAAAGGGTTGGTCGGGCTGGACATCGGGACCAGTTCCGTCAAGGCCGTCCAGCTCCGGCGATTACGGAAGGGGTATCAGCTCGTCGCACTTGGTATCGCCCCTCTCCATCCGGACACGATCGTGGATGGGCTGATCATGGATGCAGACGCCGTCAGCAATGCCGTCAGGCGAATGTTTGAGGAGAACAAGATTGACCTGAAGGACGTGGCGGTGTCGGTATCCGGCCACTCGGTGATCGTGAAGAGGATCGCGGTCCCGCACATGAAGGCCGATGAGCTTCGGGGGGGGATTGCGTGGGAGGCGGAGCAGCACATCCCGTATTCGGTCGAGGACGTGAATCTTGACTTTCAGATCCTCAGGTCAGGGGACAACGGCAAGGGAGAGATGGACGTCCTGCTCGTGGCGGTGAAGAAGGACATCGTGAATCAATACCTCGCGGTGATCTCCGCGGCCGGCCTGAGGGCCGCAGTGGTTGACGTGGATGCCTTCGCCATGGAGAACGCCTTTGAGATGTTCGAGAAGGTGGGGGGTGACGAAGTGGTGGCCCTTATGAACATCGGGGCGGCCGTCACCACTATCAATGTCATCCGAGGAGGATGTTCGGAGTTCACGAGAGACAGCTCGCTAGCGGGCAACCGATACACCGAATCGTTACAAAAAGGTCTGGGCCTGAATTACGAGCAAGCCGAGATATTGAAGATGGGAGGGGCCGTTCAGGGGCATGACGTGGCGGAGACCCGGCCTGTGTTCGAGATGGTCAACGGCGAGTTGGCCGGAGAGATCCGGCGCTCCTTTGAGTTTTATCGCTCCTCGATGCAGGGCGGCGCCATCGACCGCGTTGTATTGAGCGGGGGGGGCTCCCGGTTGCCGGACCTGCCGTCCTACCTGTCCCACGCCCTCGAGCTTCCTGTTGAAATCGGTAACCCACTTCGGGAGATCAGTGCGGACCCCGGGAAGTTCGATCCCGAATACCTGTCTTTCATTGCCCCGCAGATGGCGGTAGGTGTGGGGTTGGCTCTTCGCGAGCCTGAGGATGGTGCCTGATGATCAAGATCAACCTCCTTCCCAGGGAAGAGCGACGAGGAACAATCAAGGTGAAGGTGCCACAGGTGGCGGTCGTCGCCCTGGTGATTTTCGTCGTAGGAGGGATGTGGGCGTATTGGCGTTCGGTGAAGGGGGAGATTGAGCGGCTTCGCGCCGACGCGGTTGCCACGCGGAATGAGATCGCGCAGAATCAGCAGACCGTCCGATTGGTCGAGCAGTACGCGCGTGATAAGAAGCAGCTCCTGGATCGGCTGACGGTGATTCAACGGCTGGTTGCCGCTCAGGGAGCTCCCGTCCGTCTCCTCGACGGGATCAGCCAGGTGTTGCCGGATGACGTCTGGCTCGCAGGAGTGAGCAAGATATCGGGAAAGCTCGTGGTTCAAGGGTACGCCTCCTCTCACGTCGCCGTGGCGAATCTGATGCTTGCGCTGGAGCGACTGAAGCCACTAATCGTCAGTGTTGAGCTGGGTGTTATCGAGCGCCAGGTGCACGAGAACAAACCAGTTGAACGGTTCGAGATCGTCGCAGGATTGCCGGGCTAAGGCGCAAGATGGTCGCCCTTCCCTCAATAAACTGGTCGGCCTACATCGCCGATGTTCCGCTCAGGCTGAGGATTGCCCTCGGTGTCCTCCTTGTCATCGTGGTGGTCGCCGCCTATTGGCAGTTTTTTCTCAGGGCGAATTGGACCGAGCTGGACCAAGCGCGGGCGGAATATTTCCGACTGCAAGCGGAGGCGGAACGGACGCGGCGCATTGCCAGTCAACGACCACTTTTGGAGCATGAGCTCAAACTCTTGGAGGCACGGCTCTCTCGGGCGGTATTGCAACTTCCGCAGGAGAAAGAGATCCCCGTATTGCTGACTCGGGTTGCAAAGCTCGGCCGTGAGACGGACCTGGTGGTCTCACTCTTCAAGCCGGGCAATCCAGTGGCGAAAGAGTTCTACACGGAGGTGCCGGTTCAAGTGAAGGTGACCGGGATGTACCATGACCTCGGGACGCTCTTCGAGCGACTCGGCAGAATGGAGCGGATCGTCAACGTGGCCGATCTCACGATC
>SPAW01000083.1 GCA_005239465.1 Nitrospira sp.
AGCCCCGATGAGCTGTACGCCGCAGCCGAAGAGATCCTCAGCACCATGTACAAGCACGTCAGCCGCCGCGAACCATTCGCCATTGAGCCGGCGGCAGAGATGGCGGAACGATTGACCAAGGCCTCTATCAGAGAAGGTCTGCAACGGGCCATTAAGGAATCATCCCCACGACCGAGTACGCTCATGCAGCAGACTCTGGGCAAGAGGGATCCTGGAAAGCTCAACCTGGCCCGCCAGGGCCTGAACGTCGCCATCTATGCGCTGAAGCTTGGGGATGCGCTGGGGTATCCCGTGACGAAACTCACGGAACTCGCGCTCGCCGGCATGTTCCATGACATCGGGTTGACCTTGTTTCCCGAGTCCATGCTCACTAAAGTAGAACCTTTTTCCAAGAACGAACGAGAACGGATTAAAAAGCATGCCCTCAATGGGTGGGAGATCCTTCGACTTCTCGGGCGGGACTGGGAGTGGTTGGCCGACGTCACCCTCCAGCACCACGAACGTGAAGACGGATCAGGCTACCCCAATGGCCTCGGTGGCGATCAGATCCATGAATATTCCAAGATCATCGGCATCTGCGATATCTACGAGGCAATGGCCCATGGGCGCGCGGGCCGAGACGAGGTCACCCCCATCGACGCCCTGAAGGAGATCCTGCAAACCGAGCGGGGTCGTTTTTCCCAGACGATCCTTAGGGCGTTCATCAACGGCCTATCAAGCTACCCCGTTGGGAGCTGGGTCCGCCTGAGCTCCAAAGAGGTCGGGCAAGTGATCGCCACCAACAAGGACAACCCGCTTCGCCCAATCCTCGAGATTTGGTACAATTCCCACGGGACAAAACTCCCCCAGTCGAAGGTGATCGATCTGAAGAGGGAGATCCTCCTGCACATCACCGGTCCGGCGACCGAGGTGCCTCGAACGAAGTAACGCAGCACGCCATCCCCCCATTCACCACCATCCCAACTTCCATCGTGTCTCAGCTCCACTCTTGGTGGTATCCTGCATGCCATGGCGTAAGTCCTCCCTAGTGCCGTTCCAACTTGTTGCGGCTAATTGCCGACAAGTGTCCTGCCAAGAACTATCGCTTTCCCTCGCCTCACCATCTTGGGATAAATAGTTGGAACGGCACTAGCCGGGGCAAAGCGCCTCCTGAGGAGGAAATCCTGACTTCGAGTCCCAGGCGGCGCAGCGATCATCTGCCGGAGTACGCCCATCCCGGCAGCTACTGCCGAGGTGTCCCGCCTGAGACAAGCAGGCCCGCCAACCACTTTAGCCCTTTCCACGAGAGGTGCACGACGCGGGCGATGTAATAGAGCCCAAGCGGCTTCCGAGTAGAAAGTCCGTAACGGAGGAGCATAAATTGGGGTGAGGGAAACAGGAGGCCAAAAGCATATCGAAACCTGGGTCGAAGACCCTTGATTGTGAAAAGCAGCGCGAACTGTTCCCCGCCGTGCACGCCTGAATAATTAGCCAGCAGGCGCACCATCCGGCTTTCAACCGACGCTCCGACCACCCGTCCACGGTGAGGCGTGAGTTGAGACCTGAGCTCTGATACAACATGATCGGGAATTGGGGAATCGAAGAGGTCCATGACCTTTCCCAAGACCTGCACGAGAAGTAGTTCGAGGCCGGTCTGACGAGCGACGCGCAAGACCTGTGACCAATCAAGTGCGGCCTTCTCTTGTCGGAGAAAGCGATCGAGCTCATAGAACCAGAGGAGCGGGGCCTTATCACTGTGGTGAATCAGATGGAGGCAGAGATGCACAATGAGGTCTGCGCGATCAAGGAGCCATGTATCTATACCAACGACCTGCCCACGTACACACCGCTTCCACACCATGTCCATATTTACCCTGTCGCCAAACGGGGGGTAGGCGATCGTCCAGTGGGGCTCCACGATGACCCCGTTGTGCCGGTCTTTAAAAAACTCGAGCGTGTAATAGAAGGCCTGAGCGAATCCAAGTCGGCGGTCCAATTCCTGGAATCCCAGACCGTTCAGGGTCTCAGCAACTGCTGGTAGGTCTTTCTTGTGCACAAGCAGGTCAATGTCCCCCATCGGACGGACTGTGATATCACCATAAAGAAGCTCTGCCAAGGCCAGACCACGCAGAGGCACACAGGCCACCCGTCTGACCTCAAATGCCCGAAGGATGGAGGCCAACTCTTGCGCCAGCACCAGGTTCCATGCGGTCAGACGCCAGACACGTTCTTTAATCTGGTCCAGGATCAAAGCAGGAGGCATGCGGCCGGAGTTGGATGTCTTGAGCCATCGGTACAGGATGGGCAACAGTTCCTGCTGGGTTGCATCTCGAACGATCTTCTCCCAAGCCTGGTCTTCCAGCGCCGGGAGCACAAGGGCTTCTAAGTCTGTGCCCCGAAGGATGCCCATTAGAAATGGGTGTACCGTTGGAAGCGTCATTGATTGAGGTCTCCCGACCTAGTACACATGCAAAAAATCGTGCGTCATTGCAAGGGAGCGAAGCGACCGAAGCGATCTCAAACCCGGCGAGATTGCCACGCTCCTTTCAGTCGCTCGCAATGACGGTGTGGCAGGATTTAGTGCGTTTGTATCATTTCCGCAAGAGTGGATCTGTGGAATGAAGTATGTCCCCCGCTACCTTGCAGTCTATGCCCTGTGCTCTACACAAAGAGCCAAACCGCCCATTTTCTTCAGCAGCCAGCGCATCCCAAGTTCCAGATTCAACCAAACGACCGTGCTCAACCACATGAATGATATCGGCGCCACGGATGGCGGATAGCCGATGGGTGATGATCAATATGGTTATCTGACCATGAAGCTCCTCTATGGCGCTTTGAATACGTCTTTCATTCTCAGAGTCCAGGTTGCTCGTCGCTTCGTCCAGAATCAACAAGGACGGCTTGCGCAACAGGGCGCGTGCTAACGCCAGACGTTGCCTTTCACCTCCCGACACCAGTACGCCACGGTCCCCAAGAATCGTGTCTAACCCCTTGGAAAGCCCAGACACGAAGGCCTCGGCGGCTGCCAATCTGAGCGCTTGGTTGATTTCCTCGTCGCTCGCATTGGGGCATGCCCAGAGGAGGTTGGCGCGAATAGTGTCGTGAAAGAGGAAGGTATCCTGCGACACATACCCGATCTGGTCCCGCCAAGCTCTCATTCGCTCAGGGCTCAGCGGCATCCCATCCACCAATACGCGACCCTGATCGGGCACAAGCAATCCCGTCACCAAATCGGCAATCGTACTCTTGCCAGCACCGGATGGGCCAACAATCGCCGTGGTCTCTCCAGCCTTGATGATCAGATCAAGATTCCAAATTACCGGGGGTTTGCCGTTATCCTGATACCCGAAGGAGACCTGCTCGAATTGAATGCCATGTTGCAGGTTGACTTGCTCTGCTCTCCCGGCCTTTGGCTGAGCCGCCGCCTCGCAGCGTGCATGCATCTCCATGACTGTGGTGAATGCCGGCAGCAGATTCACAAAGCTCTGATAGCTCCGAAGCATGGTGGAAAACCTCGGAATGATTCGGGCAAACAGGAACAGTAATAAGAGCACCTCAGCGATGGGGATAGCCAGCACTTCGAAGGAGACATACACGATGAGGCTCAGGACCAACACTGAACCAATTTCGAGGCAGAAGTTCAGGCCGGCCTCGTTTCGGACTGCACGGATATACGTGTGCCGCACCCGCTCAGTCAGCTTAGCGAAGACATCGGCGTGACGGCCCTCAGCGCCATAGCTCTTGGCCGTTTTCATGCCGCCGAGGTGCTCACTGACGGCAGCGTACAGGCTGCTCATCGCCTGTGAAAGTCCTTCTCCGGCCAGATGCGCCACCAGCGTCTTTCCTCTAAGCAACAACATCAACCCCGCACCACAGGCAAATGCTAGGCCTGTCATCACCGGCGATAGCTTCAACGCAAATACCATATAGGTGACTGCGACTAGGGTGGTGGCAAGCAGACGTAGGAGGTGATCTGTCGCCTCACCGACCCGTTCCACCTCGCTGGTTAAAACGTGCATAAAGTCTGAGGACCGGCTCCGGGAGAAGAAGAGCCAGTTGGCATTTGCCATGGCCCTGTACAGCCACTGCCGCAAGAGAGCCACGAAGTCATGCTCAAGGATGAAGTTAAGACTGCTCTGCCAACGAGAGAATAGCGCGTGTGCGCTGACGATGAGCACATAGAGACCGAGCACCGCGATCAATGTCGGGCGAACACCGATAGCGGCAAAGATGAATGACACAAACTCGACAAGCCGGCCTACGCTCCCCTGCTGTGTATCTAGACCAACCAATTGCATAAGGGGCACCAGCAATAACAGCCCAATGCCTTCGGTTAAACTAAGACAGACCATCAATGCCAGGGCCAGCGCAACCTTCCAGGACATTACCCTGACAAGGGTGGCCATATACGATCGAATGGCGCCTTTCACCGCTGCGGTGCCTCCCTCAATGCTGGTTTTGCCCATCCCACGTGCCATTTCATTCATACTGTTGGGTCAAAAGAATCGGCCCGAACGCAGCAGAAGGCCCATTCACTCCGGAGCCAATTCAGCGGTTCCGCAATCCGCCACAGGCATACGCTTTTGATGGCGCCACTAGCACCATGCCATGCAAAAGCGCCATTCGAGACAAATACGCCCAATCTATGTCCTTCTGAAGCAACGCCTTGATCTGCTCAGCCCTTTCCGGGTTCATCCGGGTGCGGGCACAACAGATGAGCAGTTCGGCTTCAGGACACATGTCTGAGGTCAAGCCATTGCTAGAGGATCGGCAGAGGCTGAGGCGGCGAGGGGGCTTATAGATGCGGGGACAGTTGAACGAATTATCGCGTGAGGTCCGATAGAATCGCATCACGGACCAAAGGGAGCGACGCAAGGCTCCTAGGGTATGAGAGCAACTTCATCGGGACTGTGGACGCAATCCGAGTGCATAGGAGAAACTGACGCCTGAGCCGTTCCGACTCGATGACGTCAGTGTTGAAGGCGTTCTTCAGCAGCGCCAGGAAGGCACTGCGCTGAGACAAGCGCCGGAGTGTGACCCGCTCGCTCCGTGCGCTTGCCGACGGGCGCGTCAGTACATACAGTGTCTTCAAGGGAACAGCGGCCTGGTGTGACTGATGCCGATCCAAAGGAATGACGAGTTTGCGCGTCAGGGGATTCATCGGGATTCCCGTGACTTGCTCGCCGAGCAGGTTCCTGGCGATTTCCGGAATGAGCTTGATCCGTGGGGGACCTGAGTAGGCAGAGAAACCCTGGTCCCCTTCCCTCAGAACGAGCAGGTCATCGGTGAGCACGGGATACCCTATCTGGATGAAGGCCCCGCCAAGGCTCGATTTTCCATAACCGGTGTCGCCTAGAAAGGCTACCGCCCTTCCGTCTACCACAACGGCGGTTGCATGCAGCGGGTCCAACCCTCGTTTGAGCAGGGAAAAGGAGAGGACCACCCCCAGGAGATAGGTGTGAAAGGCCTCGAAGGAGACATCGGTGAGCGGGCGTCCTGCGATCCGGCAACCATCGGCGGAAACCAGGAACTCAAAGAGCTCTGACCATCGGAGATAGTTCGAACCATCGCGGAGGCAAGTGTGCTGGAACCATTCTGCGGCGTTTGGCTGGCCCGCGGCTTCCCGTACCGCCTCTTCAAAGAGCAAAGCTGGCCCTTCAACGAGTTCAACCGCCGGCGGGTCGGCTTCTGCACATTCAAAATAGGGAAGCCACCACTGGCTTCTGACGCAGAGACCGTACAGACGATAGGAGCGAAACGATCGCCGCTCGTCTCTGTTCCGATACATGAAGACTTCTCCCCTTAGAAACCGGGAGGCCTCAGAAAAACGTGAAGCCGAAACGATCCAGAAAGGACATCTGACCCGGGCCACAGGAAACTGGGATTACGCCGCATGGTCAGAGGGAATACCGGGTGATGACTTCGGCCACAAAGGCCGCGGCCTCGCCCAGTGAGCGAAAGAGTTCGGGATGATGACGGTAGACCTCCTGCTCGATCTCCGCAAGGGTTCTCCGACCATCGCACAGATTCAAGATGGAGCGACGAGCTTCTCCCCACGGCGAGAGCTTCGGGATAAAGTGAGGCTGAGTCCGTTCGAGATCCTCCTTGCAAAGGAGCATCCCGTGGAACGTGGAATGCGTGAACCGGGCCTTCCTAGTGTCAGCCTCCCTCCACACCTCCACCTCCCATGTGACCACCAGCTCGGACGGCAGAATCTGCATCTTGATCCGAACACGGTCGCCCTTCTCCAGGCCCACCGGCCGGTCAATCGGAAAGAACACATTCCTTCTGTTAATCGAATACGTTGCTAGCGGCGAATTCGAAATGGT
>SPAW01000084.1 GCA_005239465.1 Nitrospira sp.
TCGGGATTGTTGGCTTGCTTAAGCCGCGACAACGCATCGTAGATGAAAGTGCGAGCCGGTTGGCTTCCTTGTTCGACGCGAGTGAGATTGCCAAGCGAATCATAGGTGTACGAAGTAGGCTGAGCGGGAGCATCGGGAGAGCCGAGGTTGCCGGTGCCATCCGGCTCATCGACTCTGACCAGGCGGCCGAGCGCGTCGGTCACGCTTCGACGCACCTTGCCTGCTTGATCAGTGACTGTTGTTTGATTCGCGTTGTAGCTCGTAGTCACAACCCCGGTGGACGTTCCCGACGGATACCTCTCGCTGAAGGTCTCGACCCTCACGACTCTTCCCAGATCGTCCTTGGTAGCGCGCGTCCACCCATCGGTCGGGGCCGCCGGAGCACGCATCGGATTAGTCGTTATCGTGATGCGGCCCATCTGCTGGTAGACGGTGTCGCTGAACACGCCGTAGGTCAACCCGCCGTCCTCGCTCGTCTCGGTCCTGATCGCGCGACCGAGTTGATCACTCGACGTGAGTGTCCGCAGCTTGAAGTCGGAAGGGCTGTTGAGATCGGACCAGACCTCAGACTTGCGAGCGGTGTCGAAGTAACGCATGACGGTGGTGCGTCCTTGAGGATCAGTTACGACGCCCGGTCTGCCGAAGGGATCGACGGCCCCGGTCCCTAATAACTGATTCGTGTAGGAGGTGGAGGTGGTCCTGCCGTTAGGGTCAGTGACGCTGGTTGGGAGCCCGCTGGCGAAGTCGTAGATGGTGCTTGTGGTCTGCCTCCTCCTCTCGTTGTTAGCCTGATAATCATCCAGAAGGTTACGAGTACTGAGCCGCTGAGGCGGGAAGATACGAGTGGCTTTGAAATCGACTCGCATTAACCCCCGCCGCCGATTGTCCGCTCAGCCGAATGAATGTCAAGGGCTGCGCAAGTCGGACGCGCGGCGAGGCAAAGGAGGCTTCGCGGCTTCCATTCATGCCGCGCGACCGACCCTTGACATTCATTCGGCTTCGCCGGAGATGGCGGCTAAGGGGTTAATGCTCGAACGTGAATGCAACCGGGCAGGTTCGCATCAACCGAGAACTCGGAAGCTTGTCGAGAAGCAGAGGGTTTAGCGTTTTTTCTTAGAAATAAAGCCGCCTTGTCGGACTCTTACTCCAACAAAGCGGCCTGTTATCATCTCCTGTTTTGCCAAGCTCCAATGGAGCCGACTTTTCAGTCTAACGGAGGTGACGTGATGAGATTCTACTGTGGGATCGACTTGCATTCAACCAACAACTATCTGGGAATCTACGACGAAGAAGATCGGGCAGTCGTGTCCAAGAGATTGCCCAACGATCTGGGAGTGGTGTTGGAAAGCCTTGAGCCCTACAAAGCAGAACTAGCGGGGATCGCGGTGGAATCGACCTACAACTGGTACTGGCTGGTGGATGGGTTGATGGACCGGGGCTACCGAGTGTTGCTGACCAACCCGGCGGGCAACGAGCAATACAACGGATTGAAGTACACCGATGATCGACACGATAGCCGCTGGCTGGCCCGGATGCTGAGACTTGGGATAGTGGCGACCGGATACATCTACCCGAAAGAGGAGAGGCCGATTAGGGATCTGCTGCGGAAGCGGATGAGGCTGGTACAGCACCGCACGGCGCATATTGTGAGCGTGCTGAACACGATAGCTCGGAACACCGGCAGCAGTCTGAGCTGGAGCAAGATCGAGACGATCATGTACGAGACGGGGGAGATCAGTCGGTTCGCGCAAGTGGGAGACTACTGCTCATATGCGCGATGCGTGGGGAGCGTCAGGATAAGCAACGGGAAGAAGAAGGGAGAGAACAATACCAAGAACGGGAATCGGTATCTGTCGTGGGCGTATGTGGAAGCGGCAAACTTCGCGTCGCGGTTACCCGCAGGCGCACAGATTCATTCAACGCAAGCGGGCAAAGGGCAATCACACATTGGCGGTGAAAGCGCTGGGGCACAAGCTAGCGCGGGCGAGTTATTACGTGATGAGAGATCAAGTGGAGTTCGACCCGGCGAGATTGTTCGGGTGAGCGAGCCCCGTGAGCTTGGATGAGACGGTGAACCACTGAGAGGGGTTGGCCTCGAGCCAGAACGACTGATTGGCAGCCGTCTCATCCAACGGACAAAATAGATTCATCAGTCTCTGTCGAACGGATGAGCCCAGACCGCGAGCCTGAGAGGTGTTGGTTAAAAACCAAAGGACCTGTAACTGAAAAGTCAGATGGACACGGCCTGGTACCGATTGTTTTTCTGGGGCCGAGAGGCCAGGGGCAGAGAGAAGATCGTTGGATGGACTCTCGAAGAGCCTTGATCCAGATGCGTGACTGGTGCGCGTCCGTGGGACGCGACACAAACAGCGAGAGAAATCACGGGCGCCAATCCGGCGGCGAGACTTCAGCCTTTATCGGAGAAGCTGCGGCGAATCAGATTGAGCATCGGAGACGAGATATCGTCGATGGATGCCGATCGACTTGCTGATGAGTCGAGAAATCCGAAGGCACTCGATAGCCCCGAGGTTCGGGGAAAGACCCGGGCGCATCAGGAGAGGTGTTGTCTTTCAAATAATGAGAGCGGCGCAATTAATAATGATGGGGGTATTGACAACTACCTTCTGATGCGTGGCCCCTCCTCCCTGTCCCTAAATGATTGAAAATGAATGGGGCGACGTACATTTTCATCATAAATGGTGAGGCGCTGCTTCATGGTTGGCTGACCCCTCCCGACGCTGTTTGCTTGAGAAAGTCGGCTTCTGTTTCAGATTCCTACGCTCTCAAGCGATCGTTCATGTTTGGCTGACCCCTCCTTCTCCGCGTCGATCTGATGTGATGCTTTTCCTCTGTACATAAGCCTCAGAGTAGCCTTTCCACATTTCCTTCTGCAATCCTTCTGTCTTCCCGCAAGTAGAATTTATCGCCGCCTTTGAGACGTGGTTTTGCCAGGTCCGGGTAGAGGAACTTTATTGCGACAACCGCTTCTTGACCGGGCCACAATGGGCCTACCTCCCCTAGTAGGAGGCGACACTCATGAAACCCGCCGTCAAACTCCAGGATGCAACCAAATCTGCCTGACGTCGTCGGCCCTCTTCTTCCGCCCTCGGAAGAAGGAAAGAAACGGACTTTAGCAATAAGGTCAGCAACGAGACGCATAACAGCTCACTTTGCGGGAAGCGGCGTATACGACCAAATCCTTGGGCGGCTAAGCAGCGGAAGAAGCTCCGTTTGCACGACCAGTGTTCTTATTCCACCGTCCACAGTGGAGCGCATGGAATTATTGATGAGGTTTGTCGGAATACGAGTCTCAACGAGTGTAAACGGTCCATCTCCAAAGGCCCGGGAGCTTTGGCGGGCATAAGAAGCAGCACCATTCGCCGTTTCTGAGAAATACTTGACTTCAAGTTCTGCCGGGTTTCTAAAAGCCTGCGTTGACATGATATCGTCTAGTTCTCCTTGCATGACCGCTCGGAAGAGCGGGGTGGTCCCAGTTCTTCCGAAAGTGTTCGCTCCACCTGATAGCCCCAGCGTCGTAAGTTCGGAACCAGCGCCTGTGAATATGCGAGTAAAGGCACCGGCACCGAGCCTAGCCACGCCTACGCCTCCCTGCGCTACAAAAAACAAATCGAGGGTGAGTCCCAGATCACCATCGTGAGAACTTCCCTCTTCGATTAGGGTGCGGCCAAACTGTGCTTCGAACTCGCGATCATACGCCCGCCAGCGATTCTGTCCTAAGTCCAGCCTGATCCATGCCCCACCCTCGGCCTGATAAACGTGGGCGCCGAGAGCATTCGCAGTAACTTCGGTCGCCCCTGCTGCCTTCAGCGCTTCCTCGTCCTCGTACCACCAATAGCGACTGCCGAAATTGGTTTTCAGCAATCCCCAAATCATCCCGCTGCCGTCAACATACTTGAGTGGGTTATTGATGGTGTAAGAATAGCGGTTCCAACTTTGCGCGTTGACTGCAGTAGCACTCGCCAACAGCGGATCAACGCTCGTAAACCTCCCCTGCGCAGATGAGTAATACCTCGCCAAGAAGTAATCCAGTCCAGATTCATCGTCTCTTTCTTTTTGGGTGAACTTCTGCTTTGTGCCGTCGCTGCCGCCGTAGCCAATCCCTGCCGGCCTCTTGTCTGTCGGCAACTCCTCCCCAAACGGCAGGTAGTCATACCGCGCCTTCACCGTACCATCCGCCTTCGTCACCACTCGCGTGCTGCTCAAGTGATCGCTTGTCAAATAGCTTGTCCCGCCTCCGCCCGAAGGCGGCGAGGTCGAATTCGTGTACTCTGCCACTAACTGACCTCCCGCATTATACACGAAGACCGTCGTCACCGCTGAGCCCACCGGCCCAACGACCTTCTTCACCCGGTGCCCGTCACCATC
>SPAW01000085.1 GCA_005239465.1 Nitrospira sp.
CGCCATGGATGCCCTTGCCCGCTATCCCTGGCCGGGGAACATCCGCGAATTGGACAATGTCATCGCCCGTGCCGTCGTCCTCAGCCCGAAAGACACTGTCGATCCGGAAATGCTGGCCCTCATGCCCGATGACGCCAGCCTCCTCCGCAGAGGGGACATCCAGCTGCCCTATCTCGATCTGCCCTACCATGAGTCGATGGACCAACACAGCCGATATCTCATCACGCGTGCCATCGAACGAGCCGACGGCAATCAGACCAAGGCCGCCGAATCCCTCCGGCTCCAACGGACGTACCTGGCTCGACTTATCAAGCAGCAAAAAGAGAAGCAGGACGGACGAGTACCGGAAAGCGATGGGTGATGAGTTTGAATTCAGGCAGCGTGCGGACGTCTTCGCACCGGTTAGAGAGTACGATCGCCTGCGAGACGACGATCCTCCAAGCGAATGAGCCCGGCCCGGGCATCTTGTTCTGCCTGCGCATAGCGCTCGGCAGTTCCTATATCCGACCAGTAGCCCTGCAGGTCGTAACCAAGCACAGCTTCACCTCGCTCGATGGCCGCCACGTAGGGATCAATGATCGACGACGCCACGCCCTTTTGTACATCCCGCAACAGCCGGGGGCTCAACATGTGCACCCCGGCAAACATGCGCGGAATCGTGGGGACAGCACTCGCTAAGCCTTTTCCCGTTATGCGCACGATCTGATCGTCTGCCCCCACCTCCACCAATCCCCAGCGAGCGGCATCGGGATCTTCTCGCAACACCAGCGTCGCCGCGGCCTTACGTGTCCGGTGAAACGCGCAGAGCGCCTCCAGATCCAATTCAAAGAGCGTGTCCCCGTTCAGCACCAGAACTGGTTCCCCTGAAAAATACGGCTCCGCCTGTTTGATCCCGCCGCCCGTCCCCAAGATCATCGGCTCCTGAGAGTAGATAATCCGAAGACCGAACTTCGAGCCGTCGCCCAGTGCCTGTTCGATCATGGGACCGAGGTGATGCAGATTGATGACCACATCGTGGAACCCATGGCGTTTCAGCAGCAGCAAGTTCCAGATAATGAGCGGGGTCCCCCCGACAGGCAGCAGCGGCTTGGGGATCGTGGTGGTGAGCGGTCTGAGGCGGTTCCCGAGCCCCGCCGCGAGGATCATGGCGCGCATGACATGTCTACATGCGCGCAAGTCAGAAGTACCAAGGTAAAAGGTAAAAGTGGCATTGTCTTCCCCGCTAACTTTTAACTTTTTACTTTTGCCTTCTTACTTACCTATTGCAATTCCGGCACGTAGGGGGTGAGATGCTTCCGGAGCGTTTCCAAATCGGGATACTTCTGAAGATTGCGTTTGACGTAGCTCAAGACCCTGGGGATATCCGCCAGGAACTTGGGATTGCCTTTGACGCGGTCAATGTAGACGAATCGCCCAGCCGCTTTGAGATTGCGCTGGATACTCGTGAGATCAAAGAGGCGGCGGAACGCAGCACGATTGGTCCACACGAAGCGCCGCTCGGCCAGCTGATCAAGATAGTAGGCTACCAGATCGTCGACCAGCGCTTCGTCGAGCTGAATATAGGCATCCCTGAGGAGCGAGGCAAGATCGTAGGTCGCCGGCCCCATCAACGCGTCCTGGAAATCGATGACACCAAGCCGCAGCCCATCCACCATCAAGTTGCGCGAATGATAATCCCGATGAGTGAAGACGCGAGGCTGGCCCGCCAGAATTTCAGAGATATTTTCGAACTCGTGCCGAATCGGCATCCAATCATCTGCGCACATCGGCTTGCTGCGACGCGCCACGATGCCATACTCGAGAAAGTGATCGAACTCCCACATCAGCAACGATACGTCGAAACTGCGATGAAACGCCAGGCATCCTGGATCGGCCGGTGTCGTCGCCTTCACCTGCATCTGTACCAACACATTGATGGCCTGCTTGTAGCGGGATTCCAGATTCGAGACATCAGTCTGGCTGACTGTTTCCGCCAACGTCACATCGCCGAAATCTTCCAGGTACAGGAGTCCGGAGGTTTGATCGTAATAGTGGAGTGCCGGCACCGGCACGCCGGCTTTCGCCAGATGCGACATGATGTTCAGAAACGGCAGCTCGGTAATCTGATGCGTGGCACCGCTCACGGCTTCCTCGGACTGTTTGAATCCTTCAGGCTCAGCCAGCTGCATCAGAATGACGGAATGCGGCGGCCCTCCTGCCACCGCGGCCCGATAGTAACGTCGATTGGAGGCATCTCCCGTCAACAGTGTCAACCCACGCAAGACCAAGCCGGGTGGAAGATGGGCCTCGATGGTCCGTGCTACGAACGTTTGATCAGGCGGAGACAATGAGGCTTTGAATGGAGCGGGGTTCGCAGTGGACATACGCGGGGAATTATAGCGAGTGCTCCCCAACTTGTCACGAAGCCGTCCGAATTGATCAGGGCTCGTCCAGCACTTCACGAACAGAGTTCGTCCGCCAAAAGCTGTGTATTCGACGAACCACCACTGCTCCGATCGTCGCGCCGATAGTATCTGCCAGCCAATCGTGCCAACTCGAGTCTCTGAAGGGAACGAACCCCTGATGTACCTCGTCGCTGATCCCATACAGAGAGGCCAGGAGAATGGCCAAAGGCACGGCCCGCCGCCGCCACGATTCATTCGTGCCCCAATGGAACGCCCGGTAGCACAGTCCCCCCAACACGGCGTATTCGATGGCGTGCAGTACATTATCACTGAAGAGACTTACGAACGACGGGAGGTCCTGCTCGGGATGGGGCTGCGACGACAGAAAAAAGATCAATCCGGTGTATCCACACACCGGCCCCCAGTATCGTATGAATGTCACCACTTCAACTCCTCTCACTCGAGAAAGCGTGAGCATATCTCGCGGTTGATTGCATGCTCCCTACCCCTATGACATACTTGAAAAAATGACAGAAATCACGCGCCAATGAAGAACGTTCACGTCTGTTTCTTTTGGCATATGCACCAGCCCTATTACACCGATCCGGTGGCAGGATCGGCCAGTATGCCCTGGGTGCGGCTCCATGCGACCAAGGCCTACTACGATATGGCTTTTCTCCTGGAGAAATTTCCAACGGTCCACTCGACGTTCAACTTCACCCCGTCGCTCCTCTTGCAGTTGCAAGAGATCGGCGCAGGCACGGTTCGCGATCTCTTTCTCGAATACACGCAACGACCGGCGGCAGACCTGACCGCCGAAGAACAAGCCTTTCTCATTCGCCATTTCTTTTCCGCCAACTGGGCCACGATGGTGCGCCCCTACCCGCGCTACCATGAATTGCTGGTGAGACGGGGCTTGGAGGCGCATGGTCAGGATCTCCAGCGCATCGCCCGCCAATTTTCGACCCAGGATTTCCTGGATCTGCAGATCTGGCATAACCTCGCTTGGTTTGGGTACGGCACCATCCATCGATATCCTCGCCTGGCCGCCCTGCGCAATAAGAATCGAGGATTCACGGAAGAAGACAAGCAGGAAGTGCTGGCGTTTCAACGCGTCGCCGTGCAGGAAATTGTTCCTCTCTATCGACAGCTCATGGAGCGGGGGCAAATCGAACTCACCACGACTCCCTTCTTCCATCCGATTCTGCCGCTGGTCATCGACACCGAAATCAACCGGCGCGCCAGGCCGGACCTCCCGTTGCCGGCTCGCTTCCGTGCGCCTGAAGACGCCGAAGCCCAGCTCCAACGGGCCGTCGAGTTCCATCACCAGACGTTCGGTCAGCCGCCCACCGGTTTGTGGCCGTCAGAGGGGTCCGTCTGTCCTGAACTGCTCCCGATCGTTCATCGAGTCGGCCTCCGCTGGCTGGCCACCGATGAGGGCATCCTCGCGCGATCCCTGGATATGTGCGGCCGTCCTTGGCATCGACACACAGCGCTCTATCAACCCTATCGGGTCGGTGAGTTTGGACAAGATCTGACTATGCTGTTCCGTGACCGAGACATTTCGGACGCTTTCGGATTTGTTTATCACAAAACGACACCAGAATCCGCAGCCGACGATGTGATCCGAAGGCTGCGGAGCGTTATCCACGACGCGCCACAAGATCAGGTCGTCATCGCTATCATTCTGGACGGCGAAAATCCCTGGGAGCATTACCACGACGGCGGCGAACGGTTCCTCTCGCTCCTCTATTCGGCCTTGACGAAACACGACCTGAATCAAGGGGACAACATCGAAGTCCATGCCTCGACTGTGTCCGAAGCGATCATAGCCGTTCCGCCCACGCAGCACCTGCCTTATCTGCATTCGGGCTCGTGGATCAATTCTGACTACAAAATCTGGATCGGGCATCAGGAGGACAATCGCGGCTGGGATCTCCTTGGTCATACCAGGACGTGTCTCACCGACTTCGCGCCGAATCTTCCGCCGGATCGCGCACGGGCCGCGTGGGACGAACTCTACGCCGCGGAAGGCAGCGATTGGTTTTGGTGGTACGGCGACGATTTCGATACCGATTTCAAGCCGGAGTTCGACCGGCTCTTCAGAACTCATCTCCGCAATGTCTGGATGCACATGGGCGTGACTCCGCCCGATCAGCTGAACCAGCCGATCTGCGCCGTGGTGGGGCAACCCGAAGCGGATCGTGTGACCCAGCCGCTCGTGCTGCTCGCCCCGGCGATTGATGGACTGGTGACGGATTTCTTTGAATGGCGCGGGGCCGGCTCCATCAACACACAGCCGCCGCTCGGTGCTATGTGGAAAGCCGATGGTCTGTTCACATCCATCCAGTTCGGCTGGAGCCTGGATCAGTTCTCCCTCAGATTCGACCCCGACGAGACGACACACGTCAGGCAAAGCGGCATGAGCGTGGAGATCACATTGCTAGGCCCTCAGCATACGTTTCGGCTCACGTTTTCCCTCGCCCCATCCGGCCCAGAACAATTCCTGTTGTCTCAAGCGACTGGACCGGATGCTTGGCAGGAGTTCGGACCCTATCGCTCGATCTGTCGAAGAACCATTCTCGAATTGGCCCTCCCCTGGAAAGATCTTCATCTGGAGCAAGGACAAGAAGTTCGGATGTCGATTGTGGTGCTGGAACATGGTCTCGAAGTGGCCCGCTACCCGCATCAGCGTCCAGCGGTCTTGACCGTCCCAGGACCGGAATTTGAAGCAGGCCTGTGGCGAGTGTGAGCAGCGCGTAGCGCTGAATGATCCATGTTGAATGATGAATCCCAAGAGCGGAGCTCCTGAATGCACCAGGCGAATCTTCTTGGTCAATTCAACATTCAACATTTAGCATTCACCATTCTTCAGGAGACGCTATGCCCGACTTAAGGCGCGATCCGATCGTCGGCCGCTGGGTGATTATTTCAACCGATCGGAGTGGCCGCCCGCATGACTTTGCGCAACTGCAGCCGGTGAGGCCGATCTCCACAGCCATCTGTCCGTTCTGCCACGGGCAAGAGCGGCTGACTCCGAAAGAAATCATGGCCTATCGTCCGCTGCCTGCCGAGCCCAACTCGCCGAACTGGACCGTACGTGTCGTACCGAACAAATTTCCGGCCTTGCAAGTGGAAGGGGACATGGGGCGCGAAGGGTTAGGCTTGTACGACCGGATGAACGGCGTTGGCGCACACGAGGTCATCATCGAATCGCCCAACCACACGGAAGGCCTCGCGGACCTGCCACCGAAGAAGATCGAAGACGTGGTCTGGGCCTATCGAGACCGCATCATCGACCTCAAGAAAGACCTCAGATTCCGCTACATCCTCATTTTCAAGAACCACGGGGCCGCAGCCGGGGCCACACTGGAACACAGTCATTCGCAATTGATCGCTCTGCCAATCGTGCCCACCAGTGTAATAGAAGAAATTGACGGGTGCCGGGCCCACTACGAGCAGAAAGAGCGCTGCATCTATTGCGATATTCTTCGACAGGATCTCTCGGACGGCGACCGCATCGTGGCAGAAAATTCCGAGTTCATCTGCCTCACGCCGTTTGCGCCACGGTTTCCCTTCGAAATGTGGGTACTCCCCAAACGCCACGCGGCCTACTTTGAAGAGAGCCAGAAATCGCAGTTCGAGTTCCTCGCGCCGATCCTGTCCGAATGCCTCCGGCGCATGGACAAGGTCCTGGCCAGGCCGCCCTACAACTTCATTCTCCACAGTTCCCCCCTGCATGAACGAACCGGCGAGTATTACCACTGGCACCTGGAGATCATTCCCAAGCTCACGCAAGTCGCGGGCTTTGAATGGGGCACCGGCTTCTACATCAACCCGGTCTCGCCGGAAGAGTCGGCCAAGAATCTCCGCGAAGCAGAACTCTAGCAGCAGGGAGTACAGTTGAAGGCCGAGATATAATTCAATCGCGAACGGCTGGCGCATACCTCCAGCGCCGTGATAGCCCAATCACAAAGCATCCCGACTAGCAGTGCCCACTCAGTAATCTCCAATCGTACAACAAGTTGACTTGTTGCCGCGTTGCGGTAGCCTCTGAGAGAAGACAGCGATCGATGCAAGGATTGTTCGCTCGCTTCTGGGGAGAGGAATGAGGAAAACGCTTGTAGCCGTATGTATTGTGTGTAGCGCGGTTGTCGTTGCCGGGCTACTGAAGGGCTGTGCCAGCGAGCAACGGCCGCTACCTCTCAACTCAAGTGAACAAACGCTGCTTAGCTCGAATGGCTTTGGACTGTCGCTTGGTGTTGAGCCTTCAACGCCGCCCGTGTACGCGCAAACTCTGCTCCGCGCATTGCGGCAGACCAAACTCTTCCGCGAAGTCCAACCGGCGGAGAAAGTCCAAGGGCCTGATCTGCTTGTTCGGGTTGAAAGACCCATTACCGGTAACGCGGTGATCCCGATCCTCTCCCTAATAACCTTGGGTTTGATCCCCACTGTGACCGAGGAAGAACATGGATACTCGTTTTCCCTCCGGTCACTCAAGTCCTCGGAACCGGTGGTAATCGTGGAATACGTTCATCGAGGCTATACGGTTCTTGGGTGGGTTGCAGGTCTGCTGAATTTCTTTCCTCATTGGACTGGGGATGGCGTGCACTACGACCCGCGCTTCAATGAGCGGTTGAAGCTGGCGATCCTCACCAAGGCACAAGAAATCAAGGCGGTGACGTCTCAATGAAGCAAGGCTCGCACCGAGGGTCGGGTCAAAAATGCGAGGAGCACCGGCCCGAGCAGATCAGCACTGTAGAGCATGAGCCAGAATATCAATGAGAAGAACGAGAAGGGCAATTCGCTGATCGTTGAGATACTGAATGACTCCGCGAGCACATATACCAAATGGAGGCTCAGGAGCGCTCCGCCTGCAATTGCCAGCTGCGCCGCCCATTTTCGAAGCATGTAGAGACCAGGAGCTGCCAGGATGGCTAACAACATGGCAAGGAGAAAGATAAATCGAAACATCGCCTCTGTGCGATTCGTCTCGCTGAAGTGAAAAAGTTCGGTTGGGTCAGACAGATAGCCAACGAAGTAGTATCCGCAGATGAGCAGGAGGAGCAGCGAGAGGATTTTCAGTTTGAGTGTCGTCTGGTCCCTCATTATCATTGCATTGTAGCACTCGGAGGGGAGTCATGAACGAAGCGCCGGCAATTCCAACTTTGAGGCCAGAGTGGCATGCCGCAAGTTGGTTTGGAGGAACGTTGGGAAGCGTGTTGTGGATCGGGATCTATGCGGTCGTGATTCCCTCTGAAACCGGATCTCTGTTGTACAGCAGTTTGTGCCTTGCTGCAGGACTGACGGTCACCGGTTTCGCATGGTATCTCTGGACGAAACAGGACTCGGTGGCTTATGGCGTTGCCATGCACGTGGCGGTGGGGATGGCGGGCCTTGCTGGGCTTGTATCATTTGCACTGGCCGATTTGGCAGGTGGGGTCGGGTATCCTCTCGCTACCTATTGGTGGGTGTTTCTCCTCTTTCCCTTACTTGGATTCCAACTCTCTCGCACTGCTCCTCTCGCTTGCCCCAAAGGACCTTTCGAATCTGTGCACCGGTTCTCGTCAGCGGACACCGTGCCGGCGTCAGCTTGTTCACTAGAGGGTAACATGATTCGCGCATCGACTTCTGGGCTGGCCGAAGTTCCGCTATTTCAGCTAAAGAACGTCAACTTTCGAAACTGCGTTCTTCTTCTCCGGGCATAAGTGCAGAGCAAGGGAGTCACTAGCAAGGCCTACCTCGAAATGGACTGTACGATTGCGGGCAAGGACACATACTTTTCTAAAGCCCTGCAAGACGCTGTGGTCGGCACGCAAAATTGGCGATGGCACCAAACCCCCTTCTATCTTCGCGGCACGGAAGCGTGCGCAGAGCTCCAGGTGAAGTTGGTCTTCGAAGGAGCCGGACAGATCTGGGTTAAAGATGTCGAACTGTTTCGAGCGCCAATCTGAATGAACGAAGCTTGGAAGTCATTCTTCGAGCGGAGAGCGAGCCCGATCATGGCCAAACGAATCGTGAGGCATGACCACCTGCGTGACATTTCCTCTTCTACACGATCGCTTCACCGCATCACCTCTTGCCCCCTCCCCTTCCCTGGGCTTACCATCGCATCATGTCTGTGACGTTCCTACAAGACAGGGAGTCATAGGTGCCGGTTCGCTTTCGCATCGAAGACCCCGCGCTCGCGGGGCCATTGCGCCAGATTGAACAACTCATTCGTCGCGCCGGCGGTCGCACATGGCTCGTGGGCGGCTGCCTACGCGACCTCGTGTTTGGTCGGCAGCCACGCGATTTAGACCTTGAAATCTTCGGACTCCCGCCTGGCCAGGTCCACACGGTGCTCGGAGAATACTTCTCAGTGCAGTTCGTCGGGAAGGCCTTCGGCGTGTTCAAGCTGCAAGGCCTGCCCGTCGATATTTCCATTCCCTCACGCATGCTCACCGAGAACGCGTCTGTCCCAGGACAGCTGAGGCAGGCCGATCCCGACATGGACATCGACGAGGCCCTGGCGCGGCGCGATTTCACGATGAACGCGATGGCCTGGGACCCCGATACGTTGGAACTCCGCGATCCCTTCAACGGCCGGGCCGACCTCGATGCTCATGTGCTGCGCCACGTGTCGGAACGGTTCGCTGAAGACCCGCTGCGCGTCTTGCGCGGCATGCAACTGGCCGCACGTTTCGAGTTGACCGCCGCGCCGGAGACAGTTGCGCGCTGTAAGACCCTGACGCAGGACGGACAGCCGAGCGAACGTCTCTGGGAAGAATGGAAGAAGCTCATCCTCCAAGGCACCAAGCTATCACTGGGTCTACAATTCTTGAGCGACTGCGGCTGGCTCCGCTTTTATCCTGAACTGGCGACGCTCCAAGGCTGCGAGCAAGATCCCACTTGGCACCCAGAAGGTGATGTTTGGATTCACACGCTTCACTGCTTAGACTGGTTCGCCATGGAACGAACCGGCAACCAGAACGACGATCTCATCGTCGGCCTCGGCGTACTCTGTCACGACTTCGGCAAACCTGCGACAACCACAACTGACTTTGGGCGCATTACCTCACGCGGCCATGAGCCGGAAGGAGAGGCCCCGACGAGGCGCTTCCTCGAACGATTGACGAACCAAGAAGATCTCATCAACGAGGTGATCCCCCTCGTGCTGTACCACCTCCGCCCCCGTGCACTCTATGACGTGAAAGCCTCAGACAGCGCGGTTCGTCGACTCGCCAGACAGGTTCGACGCATCGACCGCCTGGTGCGCGTCGCGCGGGCCGATCATGCGGGCCGTCCGCCGAAACCCTTTGACGGTTTTCCCGCCGGCGAGTGGCTGCTGGAACGTGCGCGAAAATTTGACGTCGAAGACCAAGCTCCCACTCCCATCGTGATGGGCCGCCATCTGCTGGAATCGGGAGTCCAGCCAGGCCCTGATATGGGACGGCTGCTCGATGAATGTTACGAAGCTCAACTGGATGGATTGTTCTCCACCCTCGACGAAGGTCTGACGTATGCAAAGAGCAAGCTTGCCTCTTTGCCTTAATCGGTTTCTCCTTCTTCCTTCTTCCTTCTTCATTTTTTACTTTTGCCTTTGTACTTCTTAGCTATTCACAGCCCCTTGCCCGCTGGTGTATCGGGAGCTTATGATCGCCCCATGCACGTCCAACTGAGCCACCCCGCGCGAAGCGTAGACATCAAAGGTCCGAAGAAAGCGAAGGATCTCCTGCGCGAATTGAATCTCGTGGTCGAAGCACACTTGGTTATCCGCGGCGATGAATTGGTGACCGAAGACGAGATGCTCTCCGACAAGGACCAGATCGAAATCCGACCGGTCATTTCCGGCGGGTAACCCCCCGCTGCTCCTGCTTGATCGATTCGTATTGCATCCAGCGACAAGATACTTTCACCACACGCTCCTTCTCTCCAAGACCTGATAGACGAGTCGGTGCTGGATGGTGATGCGGCGTGAATAGACGCCGGTCAGATCGCCAACGAGTTTTTTAGCGCCGATGGGTTTGGAAGAGATTGACCCGAAGAATCTTGAGAAGCGTGTCTGCCTTGGACTTGAGTCCGGCAGCGGCAAGTTTCTCAGCGTCTCGCTGGGCCTGTTTCGTAAAGATCAGGTCCCACGTCATCACTTCAACGCCTTAGGTCAGTCAGTGGGGGTCAAGCATGAGTAGTGATTCGTCGGTCAATCTCCAGGAGACTGACTGCTTCTCCGTACAGTCCCATGAATCAGCCACAGGAGCCAGTTTTCAACTATCTGCTCAAACAGGCTGAAGTTACGCCATGTTCGAGCCAGTGTGCGAAGGCCTCTCGTTTGGCACAGCGATTGCTCAAATACTAGTGTGGAGCACGTCTACTGAAATGGGAAGCGCCCAAGATCGTCCGTGCTCCAGAGGAAGCACCATAACCAGGACGGCACAACATGACCACATCAAACACCTTCGTCACACGCACAGGCTGGTTCCTCTCCGTCCTGCTCGGTTTGATGTTATTTGCCGGTGAGCTGTTCGCCTTCCCCTATGCACCCTCCACGCTCACCTTTATAGCTGCATCGGGGACATCTTCTCCTCCGGCACAAACAGTCACGTTTTCCAGAAAATCATTTGTCCCGAGATATTGGACCGCCACGGCCGACTCGTCCTGGCTGATGCTCTCGCCGACGTCAGGAACGATCTCGACCGAAAAAGACACGATTGCCGTCCAAGTCGATCCAAGCGGATTGGCAGTCGGAACCTACTCGGGTTCATTCAGAATTGCCGTCGCTGATAAGAACGGCCGCACGCAATCGGCTACGATTCCTGTCGCCTTCGTCGTCTCTACCAGCGGCACAACCCCCACTCCCAGCATACTACTCAATCCGACCAGCTTGAGCTTTTCTGGAACAGCTGGAGGAGCCGCTCCCCTGGCCAAAACCATTAATCTCACAAACCCAACCGGTGGAACGCTGACCTGGACCTTGACGAAATCGGCGACCTGGCTCGGTATGAACATCACGTCCGGAACAACCACCACCGAAATCGATCAAATCAGTGCGAGTGTCAGCATTTCGGGATTGGGGGCTGGAACCTACAGCACAACGATCAGCGTGACCGCTTCGGGAGCCAGCAATTCCCCCCAGCAAATCCCGGTCAGCCTCACATTAAACCAGCCGACCGTCACAACGGGTTCCGTGCAGGTCGCATGGGATGCCAATACAGAAACCGATTTGGCCGGCTACAAAATCTATATCGGCATCCAGCCAGGCATCTACAACGCTCCGATCACCATCGGAAACGTTACCAGCTACAGCGTCACCAATCTTCCCACCGGCAAGACCTATTATGTGTCAGTCACGGCCTACGATACCGCCGGCAATGAGAGCCCGCATGCCCCAGAAGTGAGCAAGAGCTTTTTCTAGTGCACACTGCTCGCCACGGCGCCAGTGGTCCCCGTCGGTGCCGTCGATACACACCTGCTTCACTTGACCCTCTCTCCCTGAGAACTGTATAACTTCTCCTGTTAACCAGCCAGTGCTGAGGTGAAAGTGCTGAGTGCTGAGACAGAGGTACGCTTTAACCAATCTGTCAGCGACCTTTCTTCTTCAACTCAGCACTAAGCTCTCAAAACTCATCACTTCTTCAATGCGCGCCCGTAGCTCAATGGATAGAGCACCAGACTACGGATCTGGGGGTTACAGGTTCAAGTCCTGTCGGGCGCGCCACCTCTTTAGCGAGTACGCTCGCGAACCAGACGACGGATCTGGGCATATCGAATTCAGTCCTGTCGGGCGCGCCACAACATCAACAGGTTGGGTCTCCCCTTCCCGTTCTACTTCCTGACTGGTTATGGTTTTGGTCACGGTTCCAGAGAGACTTCCTCGATTCACAGCATCCAGAAGGTGTTCTGGGGCGAGGTGGGTATACCGGAGGGTTGTCTGAATATCACGGTGGCCAAGAATTTCCTTCACAGAGACGAGATCCACTCCCGCCATGACTCTTCGACTCGCTGCGGTATGCCGGAGGTGAATGCCAGAAAGCCCCGGTAATTCCCGCTTGACGCAAGCCAGGCTCAAAGGATCGGCGCAAGAAGGCCCGTGTGCCCCATGACAGCTTTTTTCATAGGTGTCCCCGTTTCTGTCCTCCACGATCGCGGCCCTCTATTGCGCCGCAGGGCCTGAATGGATGATGAAGGTCATTGAGTCTGGATCAAGCCGGGGGAGCTTACGCCTTGACGGGGCGTAAGCTCCCCCCTAACTTCAAAGACCTCAATGCCTCACAGTCGTGTGTCCATAAAGCCTGCAAGAGTTCCAAGCAACAACTTCGCGAAATATGGACCTCAGAAATCTAGTGGTTCGGTGTCCATAAACCAGATGACTGAGGGACGAATTGACAGCGAGGGTTGAGCTACCGACCCGGATTGTTCTTGCTATATGCAGCTCTTAAGAATTCATAACCCTTCATTGCATAGATGTTCGCAATTCTATTCGCCTCATCCTTTAGGCCACGGGAGTACAGGTTATTTATTATCGACACAATATCTTCCTCCTGGAAGCTGGGCACTGTTCTAGTGAGCATTGCAAGAAAAACATTCGCAACAGCTTTCGGAGACTGGGCTGAAAGAGAACTTAAATACTCAATAAAAAAAGAGCTGTGATGTCCAACATCAGCATACGGAGCTGCCTGAGTTACCATGGCTTCCTCGTCTTGGCCCATTTCAGACAGGTAACAAGTTAGCTGAAGTAAGTCTGAAAGGATTCTCGCATTTTCTTCCTCGCGGGTGCGGATGTTGTCAGAACACCACTTCCAAAAGTCCAAGATTCTTCGACGTTGATTTTCACTCAGCTTTTGATCTCTTCCGACCCAGAACTGCCATATGATTTCTGATATATCCTTCTCTTTCCAACTGCGAAGAATATCAGCAAATAGGCTGTCGCCTGTTAACTCTTCTTTGCCTCCAATATATTGAACGGAGATCTGTTGGATGATTTTCTTTCGGACATCCTTATTTCTCCAAGTAACGTTGAGGACCTTTTGGAGATGACCGTTGTTCTTCAGCCAGGCGTAAATGTCAGGGTGAACCAGGTTCACATACGAATATCCCTGCATTGCACATCGCCAGTTTTGTTCAGATTGTAAATAGAAGATGTCGTTAAACCGCTCTTTCAGCCATTCCTGACTTAGATAATGCAATTGAAGAATGTTTCGTCCTGCCAATGCGGAGAATTCGTAATTCCCTCCAACGCATCGGGCTAGTTCATCGTCGAATACTTGTTCAATTCGTGCCCAAAATGTCTTTCGGTCCTGCCCCTTGCTCTCAAGGAGTCGGGCATTTCGCAGAGAGTATGCGATAAGGCATTCAATACAGCGTCCTTTTGGTGTGTTCATCGCTTCCGTTAACGCATCATCATCTCGTCCCTTGGCTGTTGGAGGCTCATTCCTGATGATCTTCAGAATAATCTGCTCGGCTAGCGGCAAGAAGGTTTCATCGAATGCCCAGTCATCATTGCTGACGCCGCAGGATATTAATGAACATATCTCCGAGGTTATCCAACTTCTTGTTGCCCTCAGATGTGCGTCAGGTCGCTTATTCTTCAGCTCCCAAAACCCATTGCGATCTATCAATTGCTCACAGAATGTCAGGACGGCATTCCAATCGAAGCTCTTTGTGAGTTTCCACGCTTCTTCGAACCCCCTGAGAATTTCGTACTGGTATGCCAACTTGGACTCAAGAAAACGATGAACCTCGGTATCAAACTTTCTCGGGTCTTCCTTTACTGCCTCCATCAACACATCTGCAAGACCTTCTTCGGTGGGATCTTCCCAATGTCCCGTCTCTTGGAATTCCTCTAAGTACGCTACGATTTCAGTAACGGACAGTTTTAGCAGTTGATCTTTGGAATTTGGTGCTAAGTTTCCACGACGAACTTCGGAATATGAGGAAAAGTCGGGATGCTTGGGTATGTACTCCACGACACCAACGTACTGATCATATAGTTGATCAGCTTGCACATTTCCCTTTCCTCTAATTGCATGTAGCCAATCTAACCTCATTGCCATATCTCGCCGGTCACTATCCCTCTCATCCGAATGTTCGTAGGTAAGCGTTCGGATTATTTCTATTAACCTAGCTTGCTCAGGTGATGAGAACTTGGAGAAATTCAGATTGATTAGCTGATAAAGCTCATGCTTATATTGGCTTTGAAACCATTGTGGCCCTAGGATTTCCCAGAGTAACTCTGGGTAGAAGGAATAGTGTTTATTTATCGTATGCAACGCAACGCGACGGACTAACACCGACTCATCAGTTAGAAGAGCTCGGAGGACATCACGTGCTTCATCTATTTTCTCGCTTGCGAAGCTGCACAAGACATCTCTGAATGCAGAAACCAGAACGTGTTCCGCATCCTCCGCGCCTATGTTCTGCGCATGATCTTCAATGGCTCTTCGCCAAACATGTGATAGCTCGTCATGGGAGTCGGAAGTAGAGGACTCTTTTATTCGTTTCGATAAGATTTTTACGACTTCTTGTCCAGCTCGCTTCCCTAGCAATTCGGAATTGTGTTTAAAGAGCTCTCTCAATGAGTAGGAATCTAATGCAGTGTGAACCTCTTTATTTGTGACCTTATGCTCCTTCCCGTAAACCTTTTCGACGATTCGCACTTCAGTAACAATTTCTATCAATCTCTCTGCTTTCTCCCAGTCGGCTGGATTGCTACTTTGGAGAAATCTAGGAACGAGGCGTTGGCCTAGTTCGCGCCCCAAAAGTGAAGCTCCAAACTGACTTTTCACCCAGTCTCCGACTAAATCGAGGTCGGCATATTGGATTAGATCGACTGGAATGTTGGAAAGGATGCGAGCAAATGCGGCCCACGTCCGATGATTGTCTGCTTTATCCCCTGATGGAGGTCGCGACACTTCCCGAATGATTTGAATTATTTCTCCCGCATAATTCCTATTTTCTGGCCTAGCTAACTCTGGCGAGAGTTTTTCCAAATACAGAAGCGCTGGCCAGACCGGAATTGTATATAGCCCTTTTTCATCTGATTCTTGTGGCGGCGGATTTTGTGATGGCTGGAAGTATCCCAAATCTTTCAGCGGCCTGAACCACTTCAAATCCTTGGCCTTGGAGAAGAAATAGTTTTGGTACTCCTTTCCCTCGCTATCTAAAGCGTTCAACACAGCTTGTTCTTCAGGCTTAAGCTGGCTCATGTGACCTTGTCGATTAACCGCACCTTATCAAGGAACTCTGGTGCTCGCACCTTTCTCCGCAACAC
Organism: Nitrospira sp.; assembly: GCA_005239465.1. GTDB lineage: Bacteria > Nitrospirota > Nitrospiria > Nitrospirales > Nitrospiraceae > Nitrospira_D. The sequence goes on from SPAW01000085.1 coordinate 15,634, forward strand.
CTCTGTCCATTCTGCAATTACATCTGCAAGCTGTATATATCCTGCTCGATCGATTGAAAACTTCTCAAGTCTTACATTGCAGTGATTCCGGTAATAATTGCTCAAGTGCCTGAACCTTGCTTCTTGAAACCCCAAGTGGGGGTAAAGCCAAAAGTGTTTTATCTCTTGGGCGTCGAGCTTTAAGCTCGTTTGGCTCTTCTGAGTCACATATTCCAGGATTTCTTCCTCTTCTAGGCCGTACCCTACAAAGAGCACGGTGTAATCTCCTTCAAATAACTTCCCCAAAAATACCTGCACAAGATCATCGCGATAATGGGTTATGTACTGGCGGGTTGAAACGACCATGGTTTTGTGATCATGTATGCTCCCATGTAAGTGTATGACTAAGCCAGGCTGCTGGAGCTTCTCAATGGTCAAGTCCTTCTTTTCAATATAGACAACTCCCTTTTGCTTTGGTGGAATCGCGACATTTTGTGGCCCTGCACCGGAGAGAGCCTGGACCGATCCGGCCACCGGCGCTTCGCGTAGCGCTTGATAATCTAACCCCTTATCGTAATTCGTTGTGACTATGGGAACTCCTATTGAATAGAGATCCCTATAAATTTGCGCGTCCAGTTGATTTTCAGGAGGGGAAAAAATGCGATCGAAATCTAACACCGAACCTGCATTCTGACTAATGTCCATTGCGATCGATAATTTTTTCTTGGGATGCTCCTTTCTTAGCTGTTCGGCCTCTGCGAATGGGATCAGCCGTTTCTCAACTATTTCTTCCAAAGCGTTTTCGGCAGACCTCGACCAGGATGGCCCTCCTGCGAGCCTTGAAACGCCGGCCCCGACAAAAAGAACAAGTCTACCGGCTGATGCGGCTTCGATTATGGCAGGGGGGATATCAGGAATCTCAGAGTGACCGGCTGGTTCTGTGGATTCAGTAACCATGAAGATTCCAAGCTAAACACATTCGATTACTCTAAAGAAGGACTGACCTATCATTTAGGAAACCATTCTCACAGGCAACTTGGCCAGCTGAAGAAACGGTTACGATTAAGGGGCCAAGTGTCAGCAGGAGCATGCTTCCCAGTGACACACGGAATGCCCATCTCACGAATTTTGATCCCATAGCAGCCTCCTTGTTAGTGCGTCGTCCCCTTCGCCACCCGCTGTCCTTCGGATGAATACCGTGCGTAGAGTGCGACTCGCGTCATGGGTCAGTTCTCCTCCTCGCTCATGCCGCTCTGCGGGGACTTGCTATGGGTATAACTTTTTAGCTCATTTATGAGTGCGGCGTTGGCCGCTCGAATTTCCTGCGCACTTTTGCTATCGAAGTAATGCGCGCTGCTGCTATCGCGATCGAGGTAATCGGCAAATGCCTTAAAGCGGTCGTGTTTCCGCGCAAGATACATACTCTCATCAACTCCGTCATAGAGCACATGGTAGAGGTTGACTAAAAGTGGTCCGGTATAGCGAAAGTAATACGAGGGGTTCTTGCTACGCGTCGATTTATGGATGGTCCTATCGGGTAATCCGAGATCGACCAAATGCCGCACCAGCTGTTCTATGAAATCTTTGGAGCCACTTGTATAACTTGCGCCGACTCCATGAATGTAGGAGTTATCTTTCTCCCGATAAACCGATCCATCACCATCCCAGCAGCCTCGGATGAAGTGCCTGACGAAATCAGGTAGAATCTCGGGAAACTCTAACGTGAGACTTTTCCTTTCAGTAAGGCCTAGTTTTTGGAGGTCTCGGGAAATTTCTACGTTGTCTATCGTCAATCTATGAAGTGCTCCGGCGATCCCACGAGCAGGGAGATAAGATATTAATGCGTTACTTCCCATGAGTGCCCGCACTTTCTCCAAGAGTTCCGGCTCCTTCTGTCCAATAGTGACATGTAGATGTTTGAAGTTTGGTTGTCTTATCAAACAGCCGTCTGTGTAGATGACGCCCAGAACCCACGCCATCGCAGGCGTCCATGTCTTGAAGAAGGACTCATTGACATGCCGTTTCTCATGAGTGATCGTCTTGCCAGAGGATAAAACTTTGGAACTGTATGAAATTTTCCCCTGCTGCAAAGCAAGATTCCTTGCCTCACTCTTTGTCCTAACGCCAAGAGCGTACTGCCTTAAAAGTTTGTAGATGTATTGACGGGTGCAGTTGTATTGCCGAGCGATGTCATTGAGTGACAGACCGGATTTGTACTTCTGCTCCAACTCTTCTTTGGTAATAGGAATCGGTAGACGGCTTCCCATTCTCCGCGTGACGTGTGATTTGTGCCGCTTCTCCGTAGCAGCATCATAACAGGATGCGCAGAGTCCTCTGGCTTTGTGCTTATGTTCCACAGTGCCGCAGGACTTACATCTGTCGTGCCCTTTTGCCCAGCTCATCACTGCCTCAGTTCAGTGGCACGAGACAAGACATTGCACAGGGAAACGGCGGTAGGTGCGAAGCGTGAAGGGCATGGAGGCCTCGCAGGGAGGCTCATTGTAGGAAGGTTGCAAACGAGATCGCAAGGGGTGAAAGGGGTGAGTGGGGGAATGGTGGTAGTTCAGTGGCTGTTTGCCTCACTGTCAGTTTTGCTCCTCGCTGGCTTATCCACCACGATGCGGCATATCAGCATTCTGTGTCTTGGTCTGTCCGAGGATCTCCTGCTCCGCCTGAAGCCAGTCATCAAGGGGGCTTTGACGGATGCGTCGTTCGTAGTGTTCGTAGGCTCGTGTGGCGATCCATTCATGGAGATTTCCCGACACGGAAGGTGTGTGTGAACCAGGTTTCGTTCGGCAGGTGGGTCTCTGGCGCGTTGTCTTCGATGTGGTCGGTTTCTTCGATTTCATGGGTTCCCTCTCATGTCATCCATCACGAATCAGATCGATGACCAAAAAAGGCTAGGCCGTCCGTGGGAAGGTGTCAAGACAGACCGGGGACTGGGAAGTGATCGGTTATAGAGTAGGCGATGGCGGCGAGCTACGATAGTCAGTGGGGTCAAAATGAGTAAATGGGGTCAGGCATGAGTATTGACTTATTGTTGTCATCGTCCTCTCATCCCCACCCAGTTCAGTGCTCCAAGCCCCCGTCATGTTGCCGCGCCCGCTGACCCGTTCGTCGAAAAACTGCCTCAAACGTCAGTGCCGCCCCATCGCGGACACACGGACGGGACAGCAGTGTGCCGAAAAGTGTGAGACGATCAGTGGGACGGGGCCAATGAATAGGTATGGTGCACGCTCGTCGACTTTCTGCGGCGCCACCAAGCCTAGGCGGATAACGTACTCTTGTCCGAATGGTACTGTCCGGACTGTTCGCTCTCCTACGATCGCTTGGTTCACTTTAGCTAGGCTGAACTCGACGCTCTACCATGAACAAGGCAAGCTGACCTCTTCCAGCACCGTGCACGGCCGACCGGCTTGAGTCGGTGACTTATCTCAGAAACACGATCCAGAGGTAAATCGCACTGAGGGCGATCGAGCCGACCATGACGGGAAACCCATACTTGAAGAACTGCCAAAAGGTAATCCGGTAGCCGGCCTTGCGCGCGATATCCACGATCACGACGTTCGCGCTCGCCCCGATGATCGTGCCGTTTCCCCCCAGACAGGCTCCAAGCGCCAGCGCCCACCACAGCGGAATGATGTCTGGTTGATGCACCAAAGTGGCATAATCCGAAATCTCTGGGTGAAGCGATCGAGCGAGATCCACGATCAACGGATTCATCGCCGCGACGTATGGAATGTTATCCACGGCGGCTGAGAGAAATGCCGACCCCCAGAGCACCGCCATCGTCGAGCCCGCAAGATTCCCCCGCGTCACCGCCACCAACTGATCCGCCAAGTAGCGAATCACGCCGACTTTGACCAATCCACCGACCAGTATAAACAACCCGATAAAAAAGAAGATGGTTTTCCACTCGACATCGGTTAGATACGATAACTCCTCCGCATCCTCCGGCTTCCGTCTCGCATGACCGATCAGCATGAAGAGGCTCGCGCCGAGAAGCGCAATCGTGGCCGGTTCAAGATGAATGAGCGAATGCACGCAGAACCCCACGTTGACGATCCCCAGCAGCCAGAGGCAGCGGTGCAAGAAGGGTCGATCAGAAACGGCCTCCTGTGAACTCAATGCCAGGACCGCCGTTCGGAGATGCGGTGCCACGGTCATCTTTCGTCCAAAGATCACCCAAAGGCCAGCCAAGAACACGGCCATGAGCACCACTACGATGGGGCCCAAGACCATCAGAAAATCGAGATAGCCCAATTCAGCTTTACTGGCAATCATGATATTGGGCGGATCACCGACCAGCGTCGCTGTCCCACCAATATTGGACGCAAGCGCCTCGGTCACCAGGAATGCAATGGGATTGAGTTCCAATCGCTTGGTAATTGCCAAGGTGACGGGCGCCATGAGCAACACGGTCGTGACGTTGTCGAGCATGGCCGAGAGTCCGGCCGTCAACAGGGCCAGCAACACCAGCAGACGAAACGGCTTCGCGTCGGCTCGCTGCGCCGCCCAGATGGCCAAGACCTCGAAGAGACCGGTCTCACGGATGATGTTGATGATCACCATCATCCCGATCAGCAGAAACACGACGTTGTAATCGACACCGAACTCATGGGAATAGAACGCCTCGTCCTGCGACACCACGCCGAGCCCGATCATCAACGCCGCCCCGAACAGCGCCACAATTGTCTTGTGGATCCGCTCGGTCATGATGACCAGATAACACACACCGAAGATGAGGAGGGCCAAAGTAATGGAAGACATTCAACACCTCTTGTTGCCCGAATAATGTCGCGTGGATCAGAATCTTTTACGCATTATCTGGAGCCCCCTGCAGCAATGCAATCAGAGTCGTCTTTTGTGATGCACTCCATGTCGGGCCTGCTGCGGAGAACATTTTCTCCTTCCCTATCTGCCCCACGCGCTTTAAGATAGTGATTATGTTGTCGCAGACGAATCTCCAGAAAGATGATCTCGATCGGCTCATCGCCAGCATACACTGGGATCCTCGTTCCGTCCTCGGCCCGCACTCCAGCACGATCGACGGCAATCCCTGCCTCGTCATTCGCGCGTGGCTCCCGTATGCGGCGCAGGTGGACGTCCTTTTTCACCCACCCACCCCGGCGCTCACCGATTTTCACCCACCCCCCCCGGCGCGCCGAGACGCGCCTTTCACCGATTTTCACCCACCCACCCCCGGCGTGCCGAAACCAGCCGGTCACCGTCCGCAGGCCCCCTTGGAGTCCGTTTTGCGAATGACCCGTCTCCATGAGGCCGGCCTGTTTGAAGCCGTCACCCCGTTTGGAACCCAGGTACCGTCGTATCGATTGAGAACCACACAGCACGACGGCACCATAGCCGAAACTCACGATCCCTATGCCTTTCCCCCGCTCTTGACGGATTTTGAACTCCATTTGTTTGCCGAAGGGACCTTCTACAAGGCCTACGAGAGTCTTGGCGCCCATATCCGCACCATCGAGCACATCACGGGCGTCCACTTTGTCGTGTGGGCTCCCAATGCCGCCCGCGTGAGCGTGATCGGCGACTTCAATCGGTGGGATGGGCGCTGTCACCCCATGACCAACCGAGGCGCCACCGGACTCTGGGAATTCTTCATTCCTGATCTGCCTGAAGGCACCCTCTACAAGTATGAGATCCGAGCCCGGCAGCACGACGCCCTGCTGGTGAAAGCCGATCCCTACGCCCAGGCAAGCGAGCTTCGCCCGCGCACCGCATCCATCGTGCGCGATCTCTCTCAGTACACTTGGCATGACCACGCGTGGATGTCCACACGGTCTCAATGGAATCCTCTGACCGCTCCCCTCTCCATCTATGAAGTCCATTTAGGGTCCTGGATGCGCGTTCCGGAGGAGGGAAACCGCTGGCTCACATATCATGAGCTCGCTCAGAAGCTGATCCCGTACGCGAAGGATCTCGGCTACACCCATCTCGAACTGATGCCGGTGACCGAACATCCCTTCGACGGATCATGGGGCTATCAAGCGACGGGCTACTTCGCCGCCACCAGTCGGTATGGTCCGCCTGAGGATTTCATGGCCTTTGTGGACGCAGCCCACCAAGCGGGCCTTGGAGTGATCATGGACTGGACCCCGGCGCACTTTCCGGACGACCCTCACGGGCTGGCGACATTCGACGGGACGCATCTCTACGATCATGCCGACCCGCGCCTCGGCCATCATCCCGAGTGGCACAGTCGCATCTTCAATTACGATCGCGCGGAAGTCCGCACCTTTCTCCTCAACAGCGCGCTCTTTTGGTTGGACAAGTACCACATCGACGGCCTGCGCGTGGATGCCGTGGCCTCGTTGCTCTATCTCGACTACGGGCGAAAAGCCGGCGAGTGGATTCCCAACGAATTTGGCGGAAATGAAAACCTCGGAGCGGTCTCGTTGTTGAAAGAGCTCAATGTCCTGGTCCATCGGGAATTTCCCGGTGCGCTCACGATCGCCGAAGAATCCACCGCCTGGCCCGGCGTCTCGCGGCCTACCTACACGGGCGGACTCGGTTTTACCTTCAAATGGAACATGGGCTGGATGCACGACACGCTGGATTACTTCGAGCACGATCCGGTCCATCGCCGCTTTCACCAAAACCAGATCACCTTCGGTTTGCTCTACGCCTTCACCGAAAACTTCGTACTTGCTCTTTCACACGACGAAGTCGTCCATGGGAAACGTACCTTGCTCGACAAGATGCCCGGCGACGTCTGGCAGCGGTTCGCAAATCTCCGGCTGCTCTACGGATACATGTACAGCCATCCAGGCAAGAAAATGATCTTTATGGGTGGAGAGTTCGGCCAGTGGCGGGAATGGAATCACGACACCAGCCTGGATTGGCATCTCTGCGACTTCGAACCGCACCGCGGTCTTCAGCGCCTGATTCGTGATCTGAATCGTGTGTACCGCGAGGAACCGGCTTTACACGAAGCGGATTTCGAATGGAGCGGATTTCAGTGGATCGACTTCAACGACGCCGACAACTCCGTCATCGTGTATCTCCGGAAGGCCAATACCAATGGCACAGCCATTGTCTGCGTGTGCAACTTCACTCCCGTTCCCCGTCATGGCTATCGTATCGGCGTTCCCGAAGCCGGTTGGTATCGGGAGTTGATCAATAGCGACGCCATTTCCTATGGCGGCAGGAATGTCGGGAATTTCGGCGGCGTTCATTCCGTCGAAAGTCCGTGCCACGAACTCCCGCATTCGCTGACACTGACGCTGCCTCCCCTTTCCGTCCTGTTGTTGAAACGACAGCCGACGAACGAGTAATTACGACGGCTTCTTGGCGCCTGGCTTGATAACGAGCATCAACAAGCGGGGAAGCGAATAGTTCCGGACTTTGGACGGACGGACAAGACTCCTCACGGTTTCAGATAATCAACAGGCCCATAAGTCCTGCTGAAGAGAGCTAACAGGCTGCAGAAATAATTATGTTGGTACGCTAGAACTTCGATGGTCCGCACATTCGGCACAACAGGAGAACAGTCCCCCAGGATGCTCAAAAAGGCCGTCTTCTTAGTTCGTCGTTCGTGAAGCGCCGTCCTAACTCGTCGCTCGTATCTCGTCGTTCGTCCCTTCGGTGGGTCTGATCTGAAACGAGATACGAAATACGCTTCACGAGATACGGTGATCTTCGAGATACGTTTCACGATTCACGCTTCACGGGTGTGAGAACGATGCTGGCGGCCTTTTTCAGCATCCGGCTAGAGCAGGCTTACCAATGACGGAAAGGTCCAGAATCGAGGTGCACAAACTTCGAGCGCGGATAGTACCCGACGCCGCCATACTCAAGTTCGAGCGCGGCCAGGCGTACTATTTTGGGGTGGATACCGGGAACATGGAGATCGATTGCCTGTCCCTGAACGTGCAAGCTGTTTTTGACGGCCCGCCGACCTGATCGAACCAATATCGCATTGTACTCCGGGGACCGGAAGCCGGAGATAATGTGGATCTCGCGATCACCTCCCAGCTTCTTCTGCACCAGATTTACATGCTCAAGTACGCGCACATCAATGGCCGCCACCTCACCCGTGTAATGACAGCGCAAGATATGATTCACATCGTCGAGCGCATCAAGATCATACTCCCCCGCTTCGTTGCGATAGGTCACGTCCAGCCGTTCATCCGTCCAGACGTTAAAAAACGTCAGTCGCCCTTCCGGAAGCTCATGGGCGAACGTCACCGATGGACAGACCAGCCGTCCACCCAGCAACGCGACCCCTACAAGCGACGCGCGTAGAAATGCACGACGGGTCCAGTCCCATTTCGTCTCATTCGGATTGTCCACGGAAGCAGCTCCTGAGAGGGTACACCGCAATCACTGATTGAGGCGCAGTGGTTTTAGCAAAAAGCTCGAATCTGGTCAACCATTATTCTTTCCTCCATCGATCAGCATGCCTGAACGTATGGTGAAATGACTCACCCCCTCAGCAGGATCTCTCACAACTCTATGGAACGGTTCTCATCTTTGTTTGCGAAGTCGACCAATTGCACGCGCGAAGTAGTCATCACTTGGCTAGCACACCACCCGGTATGATGTTGTATGCTGTTAGAGGGAACCATGAGAACTCCATCTCGAACGACTGTTTTCGCAGCGCCCAACTTCTCACCTTGGATTGGGATCAGCGGCCTGTTCGTGGCGTTGACATTTGGGTGGACCGCTATGGTAGAGGCCGACCTGACAGGTCGCATCGTGATCGCCGGCCATGACCAAATTGCTAAGCAGTGGCCGTACACCCCCATATCAATTTCTTCCTAGACAGGGTCGGTCTCGGCAGGTAAGATCGTAAAAGTTCGTAGAGGGTACTTATGGCAACCATCCTAGTCATCGACGATGAACAATCCATTCGAGAACTCCTCAAAGAAGTCCTCGAAAAGGCCGGGCACCGTGTGCTCGAGGCCGGGGACGGTCGAGAAGGGCTTGTCCTGTATCAGAAGCAGCCGGTTGATCTCGTCATCATGGACTTGCTGATGCCGGATACAGACGGTCTGGAAGCGACCCTCCAGCTTACACGTGAGTACGTCGATGCCAAAGTGATTGCCATCACGGGGGCCCAAGGAGATCGCAACTTCTTGGACGTCGCCAAGCTCTTCGGCGCCCGTCGCACGTTCGAAAAGCCGTTCGACATCAACAAGCTTGTCCAAGCCGTAAAAGAAGAACTCGCGACCCAGTGAGTCGGACCGCTCCGCCACGATCCCGGAGCCGGCATGGGAGAAATCCGTAAACACCCTCGCTTTCGGGTCAATTTTGGCAGCACGTTTTCAGGTGAGCAGGTTGCCGGCCAAGGCACCATCGCCAACTTATCGGTCGGCGGCTGCAGCATCGAATCCAAGGTGATCCTCCCGGCCAAAAGCAGCCTCGCCCTCAACATTCAATTGCCAGACTCGCAATGGCCGTTGCAGATTGATCGGGCCTCGGTGCGTTGGGCCCGCGGAAATACCTTCGGGGTGGAATTCGAACAGATGTCTCAGGCCGATATCGATCGGCTGCACCAACTGATTCAGGACCTCGAACAAGGCCCACTGGTCGTGATGCAACGCGCGAGATCGTAGGATGCGGACAGATACAAAATTTCTCGTGATAGACGATAGCCTCGACGTTCAAACACCGGTCAAACCGTTCGTCGCCGAAGAGAAGCATACGGCGATCTCAGCCGAGGATACGTCGCAGGCCACCGGGTCGGCTGTCCGTGACAGCCACTCGCTGATCGTGCTGGATATCGCGGACCCAGGCGGGGACGGGTGGAGGCTCCTGGACCGGCTGAAAGCCAACTCCAACACACGGAATATCCGATTGTCGTCGTGACTGGAGAGACCCTACCTCGTCTCGCCCCAAAAAACTAAATGGGCGACAACATTTCTGCAGAAATCCATAGATAAACAAACACTGCAAACCACCTTCGAAAAGCAACTCCTTCAAGCACCAACTCCGTAGAAATCGGCCGGATCAGTTCCTTCTTGATCAATCCCGCAAGCTGTAGAGTACTGCAACCGCGAAGCCAACTTCGCTGCCGTGAAACGCCCCCTCGATCCCTTGAGACAGATATTCCTGGCAACCAGACTCAAGATCGGCGAGAATCACGCGCAGGAACTCGGAAAGGAATGAACCCATATCTGCAAACCGCTCGAACATGGGTGGAGAAGACGGCGGTGCTACTCTGGGCGAGTGCCATTACCCTCGTCGGAATACTGCCACTCAGCAACTTTGTTGGACATTCCCACTGGGAATATATTATCTGGTGGCCGCCCGTGACCGCGGAAGAAATCTACAGAACGTGGCTGTATGTCGATATCTTCGGAAATATCGGCCTGTTCCTTCCTCTCGGCGTGGTATTGGCCCGAAGAGGACTTTTCGGCAGAAAATACCCGTTAGTTGCCACAATTAGTTTTGCCTTGTTACTCTCGGCCAGCATCGAGTTTTATCAAGTCTTCTGTCACAACCGTCACCCCACTCTGCTCGATCTCTTCAACAATGTACTTGGTGCAACGCTCGGCCACATTATCGCCCGCAGACTGCCGGTTCTCCCCTTCATCGGACCCCTCGCTCCCCCGCCCTACTCCCACCCGACAGGATCATAACCGCGTTCTTGCAGACAGCGATTCACGAATTGTTTGTAGGCCTCGCTGGGTGGTGATTTGCGGAAGAGGCCACGGAGAAATCCGCCGGTCGCCCCGCTGGCCGCGCCAATCATTGCGCCTCGCCCTGGGTGACCAACCACCGCCCCGCCCACCGCTCCCGCAGCTGAACCAATTGCTCCACCGCCGGCCGTACTTCCGGCGACCTGTCCTGCTTTCCTCTGACTAGGCCTCGCACCGGCTTCTTTGGCCATCTCAGAGCACTCGGCAATATCTCGCTCCGCTCCGGCTTCACCGACCTGCCGATAGTGGGAGTTGGGATAGAGAATGGGTTTTGGTGCAGCACAGGCTGACAAAAAGATCCCAATCATAAGGAAAGGAAAAAGCGGTCGCATCATGATCCTCTCAGCAAAGAACGAGTGCGGGGCTAACCCATTGACCGGGCTCACCGCCCGCCGGTCAGTTCTTTCCGCACAAGCCTACGCATCATCGCCGGATCGTTGTAGCCCACTTCACTGAGCGCATCCATCAAGTGCAGGCCTTTGTTCGCCGCCAGCTCCTTGGCCTTGGTGTAGTTTTGCGCGCTGAATCTCGCCACCGCCGGTTGACCGTTCACAATCTGGCAGGCCAGCACTTCCCCGTTCACTTCGAGCGTGCCGCCCTGCTCAACCAGCGTCTTCGCTTGAGCTGTCGTGATGCCGTGCAGCTGTGCGAATTCCTCCAGCCCGCCGGTTTCCACCAGTCGGCCGTCGGGCATGATGCAGAGCCGCTTGAAGTGCGGCGACCAATCCTTGCGAAAATCGATGTACTTGATATCGCCGCCCTTCGCGACAGCGCGATCCAACGTGCGGTAATCGATCCCCAGATTCTTCTGATCGAGTTTCGCCTTCAACTCCTCCGGTAACGACCGGTGAAAGACAAGCGCCACCACCTCATCGAGCGGAATGCCGCGCGCTCGAGTCAATTGCTCTGCTTCAGCAAACTGCATGAGATCCAACGTCCAGGTCTGTTTGGGAACTGTTCCGGTCGGATCGATCCGGCAGGCAAACAGACCCCGCGTCAGGATGCCGCCGACCTGGGGATACACATAGACCCCGCCTTCGGTCAGCAGCTGGGTCATCGTTTCCAGTGGAACCTCGTAGCTTTCCGACAAGATCTTCGCATGTGCAGCAAGATCTTCCTGGAGCGTCATGGCGCAGGCCGTCACATTCCCCGGTGCATCGAACTCGGAATAGTCCTCAATAATGTTGTAAAGAACCGTGGGTTTCGGCTTCTCGGATTTCTTCTTGATCTTAAACATGTCTCGACTCACGTAAGAAGTCCGATTTGGCAATTTGGTGATTGAGTGAATTGAGACCGAAACTTCAGCAACGCACTAGATCGCCAAATCACCAAATTCTTATCGTTTCACGCTTCACGTGTTCATACGGCGGCAATGTCATTAATCGTCTGTCCTCCACCGGACCACCGATCGTGAAGTGATAGAGCGATTGAAGGCTCAGTCCCTTCACTGCCACAATCTCATGGACTGGGTCATCAAAAAAACAGCCGATCCCCGTGGCCCGCACCCCCGCCGCCTCCGCTTCCAGGTAGAGCACCTGTCCGAGCAATCCCGACTCCCAGAACAAACGTGGATAACACCAGGCTCCCCGTTCCCGTAAGCGCCCTTCGAACTCAGCGAGCATCCCAAACGAGAATGCGCTGTCTCCGGCAATGTCTTGATGGCAACTCACCTGCGCCGCCAATTTCCGCGCATCACCTTCAAGTAACCAATAGAGCGGCAGACCGTCGGGGCATCCCGTCGCACTCGTCCACGTCAGCTCGGGATTCATCGATTGCTGAATGGAAGTCCTCTTCTTTGGATCACGGACTAGAAAATAAAGCCCCGGCGCCAACCCCTCCACCCGATGCACGAATAGCAGGAGATGTATCGCCGGATCGTAGGGCCAGACATCCCACGGCATCGGTCGCTCCAGCTGAGGACGCTCCACTCCGGGCATCACGCGCTGCATCATGCGGAAGAATGTGTCAGTGGAGATCGACGTCTTGCCATCAAACGATACAGCGCTCCGACGCTGACGAATAATCTGTCCCGCAGACGGGCCAGCGTCGTTCGTCGTTCGCCCTTCGGTATAACTCAGGGCCGTGAGCCCGTCCCTCGACCTGGCTCGGGACCCTGAGTATGTCGAAGGGCCGAACGGTGAAGCGTCGTTCGCGTGTGCTCTCGCGGCGACTGAAAGACGTTCTTCGGAAAGCTTCCACGACGCCTCAGCCACCTCATCAATAATGTCCCAATGCACCCCGTGCTCATGACTCAACCGATTCGCCTTTCCATGCCACACCCCGGCGGCCAGATCCTTCACCACCGCTGAATCAAGGAATAGTGGCATTGTCCCATCATCGCGCCTCACGAACGACGCGGCTCGACTGCCTTCGGCAAGCTCAGGCCCGACTCGACTGAGCTCGTCGCAGGCCGAGGCTGTCGAGGGGAGCTCGCCGAAGTCTTCACGCTTCACGCTCTCCTGTAGCCAAACCACCGCCAGACAATCCGGGTGTTCTGGTTCCACGCCAATAAAGTCGTCTGTACGATTGGTTCCTAGCAGCAACGCAACTGTGTTCTGCTCGATGCCATCCAACAGCGTCATCTCCCAGCCCAGCGTCGCAGCCGCAATCCGCGCTGTGCCGATCGCATGACCGACATCGTGATTGCAGTAACGAAACGCTCGCTCGCCATACTTCCAGGCTTCCCTCCAGTGAACGGAGGTGAGCCCAAAAAGAAATGCGTCAGAAGGAAAGGGAGCTAGCAGGTGAGCGATCTGTTCGGCAGAAAACTCCGCCCGCAGTTCCAAACCATGTTCCTTCGACGCGTAATGATAGAGCCCGGGCTTGAGGTCAAGCCCGTCGAGCTGCGGCAAGACCACATAGCCTTCCGTGGGATGCAGATTGCCAGACGACGGATTACTCCGCAGCGCCCATTCCGACTCCCCGGCTTTCTTCCAAGCCGATAGAGCCAAAGCAAACTCGAAGAACCTGGAAAGGGAATGCACACTGACAGGCTGATAAGGAACAGCGCCATGCTGGTAGATTGCGTCATAAACCGGCGACCGCGGCTCCTCATCCGGCTTCAGCAACGGAAGCGGGATCAGCCGTGCTCCCTCATAGCGCCGAAACGGATCAGGCTGATTCGCCCAATCCAAAAACCCGAGCGACCTGGCATAGCGATTGAAATGGTGCTTGGTCTGGACGTGATAGCGAATGACCTGATCGACTGGATCGGTCGAGACTGGTTTGGCTGATGCAGAAGAAATTGTCTTCTCAGTACTCATTGTATGAACAAAGGCAGTCTACAGAGCCACAGGAAGGAAAGTAAACGTGACGGGGCGGCTCACACAGAACATATAGCCACGATCTCAGCACGGAGATATACTGCGGAGCACTGATATCCGAACAAACCACAGGATCGGTTGTTTGCCAGACTGGTGGAGTAGATTATGACCGCTGCACATCCAAACTCAGATAAACCATCGAGACAGAAGCAGAACAAGGCACCAGATATAAATCTAGAAAAAGTTGTCGCACGTATCCAACAGATGATGGACCCCAAGTCGACCGTAACTCACAATGAACTCTTAGAAGACCGAGTCGGAAACAAGCGTCAGTGCGATGTCGTCATTCGCGGTCATTTTGGAGGACGATTTGTCCTCGGAATTATAGAGTGCAAAGACCATAGTAGAAAGAAAGGGCCCGATGCGATCGAAGCTTTTTCAAAAAAATCAGAAAACCTAGGCGCAAACATTCGGATCATGGTGTCGAAGAAGGGGTTCACCAAACAAGCACTCCAGTTAGCTAAGCATGAAAACATCGGATGTCTTTCAATACTCCCCACACCTTCTGAGCAGGTTGGTTTTAGCATCGGAGATGTCTGGTATGGGATTATCAGTAAGTGGACACACGTTCGGCTTGAGATTCATTTCGCATTGCAATCAACTCCTCTTCCAACGTTTGACGCCAATACTGTTAGGTGGAAGGGTAAGTCTGTGGGCAAATGGTTCCTGAGAGAGCTATTCACAAAATATAAGAACGAAACCAAGAATGGCCAGATGACCCTAACTTTGAAGTTTACTGAGCCGCGCATTATGGAGATTGAAGGAAGCGAATATCCTGTTGATGGCATTTCCTGCCATGCCATCCATATCTATCAAAAGAAAAAGAAATGGGTGAGTTGGAGTGGGGATGCATTCTATGACTGGCATGCTGGCCAATTGAAGATTCCGGCGAATGGAACCGTAGTAGGAAGTGCTATTGAGACTGATTTAACTGCTTGGTCTGATTATGACGGAGACATCCCTCAAGCCGAACAGTACAATGGCCTCATGAGAGCAATCCTTTACGACTCCCAAAAATGGGATACTACCGAGGACAGCGAGGTCCCAGATTTAGCGAGTTTGTGACCCCACAATGTCACGACATGGCTCTTCTTCGGCATCAACTATGATGCCCACATTTGACTAATTCAAGGCTTCCACTGAAATCAATCTAGCTGATTGACCTCCGTTCCTCGTCACACGTATCCTGCCCCAACAAGATCTGAGGTCATCCATGCAATTCGACGCTGCACTTTCCGCACAAGAGCCGTCAGTTTGGTATTTGAATCCGTCCAACGCTGCGGTATACTTCACCCATGCCGTTCAGCCTTCCCCTCAAAGATATGAGTCTCCACGAGAAGCTCTCGGCGATGGAGTCGTTGTGGGAAGATCTCGCCCGCATCCCGGACGCCATTGAGTCCCCTGTCTGGCACAAAGACATCCTCGATGAGCGCCGCCAACGTGTCGCCGACGGCACGTCTCGATTCATCGATTGGGAGACCGCGAAGACGGACATCCGCAACAAGCTCTCGTGAGAATCGAAATCCTGGACGAGGCTCAGGAGGATTTGATTCAGGGTTTCCGCTTCTACGAAGGCCGGGAACCAGGACTGGGCGCCTACTTCTTAGATTGCCTGTTCTCGGACATCGATTCCCTTCTTGTGTACGCGGGGATACATGTTGTCACCTATACCTACCATCGATGCCTCTCCAAACGCTTTCCCTTTGCGATCTACTACAGCTTGGAAGAGAAACTGGTTCGCGTGCATGCTGTGTTGGATTGTCGTAGGAATCCGTCTTGGGTCAGGAAGCGTTTGGGGAAAAGCTGATGACCATGCGCATGCACAATCCACCCCGTCCTGGTGAAGTCATTAAGTCGCTCTGCCTTGAACCACTGGGCGTCACTGTGACCCAGGCAGCCGAAGCGTTGGGAGTAAGCCGCAAGACCCTTTCTGCCATTTTGAATGGTCGAGCAGGGATCAGCCCGGAAATGGCTGTGCGTCTCTCCATGGCCTTTGACACCACTGCTGAAAGCTGGATGAATCAGCAAACTCAGTATGACCTGTGGCATGCGGAACAACGGCGCAAGCGCCTCCGAGTCATAAAACTGTCCGTATAGACACACTTATGCTGCTCTCCTTGCCTAACCATGCAATTCGATGCCGCGCTTGCCGCGCAGGCGGCGTTTCAAGAAGCCGAAGTCGAACTCGGCGCTGATTGGGATACCGCCGTTGAGCTGGAAGACACGTTTTCTTCCAATGCCGGATCTACGGCGCGCGAGGCCTATGAGGGATTACTCGCGCTTGCGCAGCGTTATCCAAAGGCCCATTTCTATCACGCCTTCTGCATCTACATCACCTGGCAGCAGGTCACGGAAGAGACGATCGCGCATCATTTTCAAACGGGTGTGAGACTCTGTGAAGCGTATCTCGTCTCTCGTGAAGTGAAAGACCAGCGTGATATCGATTACGTCACCGAACTCTACGAATCGTTTCGCGCAGGGTTAGGTCTGGAAGAAGAGGACGAGATTCAAGTCGAGTTTAGAAGAGACACGCCCAAAGGCGGAGACTAGCGGGACGCGTATCTCGTGAAGACTTCGGCGAGCTCCCCTCGACAGGCTCGGCCTGCGACGAGTTCAGTCGAGTCGGGCCTGAGCTTGCCGAAGGCAGTCGAGCCGCGTCGTTTGTATCTCGCAGGAAGCTAAGAGCATATGGCGAATAGCTTATGGCCGATAGCATAACGCAGATACACATGGGACTCTCTTTGTTCGTGCCATAGGCTATCAGCCATCAGCTCCTCTCTCCAACGAGATACGCTTCACGAATGACGAGATGCGACCATCTTGCGCTTCACGCTTCACCGTTCGGCCCTTCGACATACTCAGGGTCCCGAGCCAGGTCGAGGGACAAGCTCACGGCCCTGAGTTACATCGAAGGGCGAACGACGAGAGACGAGGTCCATGTCGGACGATAACAAACATCGCGCGCGGATTTTTCTCCATCGCGGCGATCTGATCCAGGCCCGCGCCGCCTGGGAAGCGGCGGTCGCCGATGATCGCGCGGCTGACAACCAGCAGGAACTGTCGGACTCCCTCGGCAATCTCGGCAACACCTGCGCCTTGATGCTTGACTTCACTACCGCCGAACAATGTTACCGCGAGGTGCTCGGCATTCAACGGACAGAGCGCAATCAGCATGCCATCGCCCACACGCTCGTCAACCTCGGCAATCTCCACATCGGCGCCGACCGTCCTGAGAAAGCCCGCCCCTACTATCTCGAAGCACTGGATCTCCTCCACACGCTCAAAGACGATCGCGCCCTCGGTATTCTCTACAACAACCTGGCGCTGCAAGAGGCTCGTGAGAGACAGTGGGAGCAGGCGGTGACGTCGTTCAAGCTGGCGCTCGATTATCACCGGGTGGTCGGGAATGAAGAAGGACTAGCAGTCACCTATAGCCAACTGGGCAAATGCTTCCTCGATCAGGGCGACCTCACCAGAGCCGAGCGCTGCCTGAACAATGCCTCGGAGCATTACATCAAGCTCGGCAACGAACCGGCCGAAGCGGCGGTGCTCCGACTCCTTGCCACGGTGTATGACACCCGCCATGATCTGGTTTCAGCACGACGGTGTCTGGAGCGAGTGGTCTCTCTTGACCGGCGATACAAGCTGCCTGAGTTTCAAGCCGACTCGGCCCATCTCACCAGACTGAACCATTCCGCTTAGCCACTCCGCTCGCTGAACACCACTTCTCTCCGAACCCCTTCCATCCCCTGTCCAGCATTCTTTCATTTTCCAACAGGGCAAACTCTGTGAATTTCTGGACAGAATCCACAAACCTCTGCTAGCTTTGTGATGCCACCCCCTGTTGATCAAGATTCACCTCCAATGAGCCGACAGGACATTGACGTGGATGTTGCATGCCATTTCTTGCTCGAACCCTCGCAGCCTTGGCTCTCGGATCGCTCATGAACACAACCGTCGTGCAGGCCGCGGAAGTTTCGCCCACGATTACGATCGGCACTCAAGAAGTTGGGCTCACCGCCGGTTACATGCTTCCCCATCGACTCACGACCGACCACACGACCAAGCAGCAGGGTCCAGCCTTGATGCCTTCCTGGATGATAACGCTGACAGACCCTATCAGTGACAGCTGGATTCGCGGGCAGGTCTCCATTGGCGCAGAGATGGTCTACATCCAGTTCCGTGAACCGGTTCTGACGCACGGCGTCGGCTTTACCCCCAAGATCAAATACACCTTTGTCGCATTAGACTACGTCCGCCCTTACGCGGAATTCGCCGGCGGGCCGTTCTGGACCGATCTCGGTGGACGGATCCCTGAAGAATCAACTCAGTTCAACTTTGTACTGACGGCGGGAGTCGGCGTGTCCTGGTTCCTCACGCCACAAACCGCTCTGAATGTGGGCTACCGCTTCCATCACATTTCAAATGCAGGAACTCACTATCCGAATCTCGGACTCAACGCGAGTCTGCCCTTCGGCGGGTTCTCATTCTATTTTTGAGGAGAGGGTTACCATGATGCTTCATCTCGTTCGCTGGACAATCCTGGGACTCGCCGGATTGGTGACAACTGCCATGGTTGGGTGCACGCGGTGGATTGATGTCATACCCTCCTCGACACTTCAGATGGAGCCCATCACACGTTCGATCCCCAGCGATGAGCGGGTTCCTTTCGTCATGGATGGTTTCCGCCTCATGCAGAACGGCACACCCCAGAATCCGTCGTCTGAAGTGGAGCGCCGATTCTTGAACACCGTACAGGAGACTCACCTCTTCTCCGCACTTGTTCCGCTTGGAGGGAACTTCTCGTCGCTCGGCGACAAAGTAGTGACCGCGCGGATCACGATTGATGAAACCATCGAGCCTCATTCGGGAGAAGCGGCCTGGAAAGGGTTTGTCATCGGAGCCTCTATGTTTCTCCTTTCGCCGGTGATCGAGCTGGACTATGACTATGCCGCACAGGCCAGCCTCGAACTTGAACGCTGGGACGGCCAGGTGAAGCGTTATCAAGCGCGCTCGTCCGGTACGGTGCACTACAATTTGTTCGGCGCCACCCCGATCATGATCGACGAACTCAAGGGTCAAGTTACAGAAGCCTGTCTGACCCAACTGATGGATCAACTCGTGCGGGACACCAACCTCTATATGGCCAGCAGTACCCCTCTCTCGGACTCAGCCATTCGCACAGTGACCGTGAAGGCGCGAAAACCCGTGCCCACGCCGCCTGCTCTTTCCATCATCCCGATCTCGACCGCCCCAGCGCCATAGCAGGATCTGACTGTTCCTCGCCTGAGCTTCCATCTGGCTGATACAGCGCTTCCAATGTTATAGTGGTTTTCCCACGACGGAGAGGCACTTCATGGACATTGACGCATTTCGCCAGATGGTCGCCAAGAATCCGAAGGGATTCCTTGGCCGATACGGACTCGGCAATAAGCTCCTTCAGGAGGGCGGAAATCTGGAAGAAGCGCTTGAGCACCTTCGTGTCGCAGTCCAACTCGATCCTGTCCACGTGGCCTCTCATTTAGCGCTCGGTCGCGCGCTCATCGGACTCGGAAAAAAAGATGAAGCAAAACCGGTCCTCGCAGCCGGTGTGGATGCTGCGCTATCGGGACGATCCAACGGTGGCAAGGACCTGGTACCCGAGATGCAGCAATTGCTGCGCACCCTCGGATGAACAAGCCCATACGATAAGGGAGTCCCTTATGAACCTTGACGATGCCAAAAAACGCATTGAATCGGTCGTCACCCAGTATGGACAACATGCCGCCCCCGCAATCGACTTGGTCATGAACGAAGTCCGCTCCGATATGGGTGCCGGGGCGTTCAACGAATTGGTCGAAGAGTTCGACCTTGAACTTCTGTACAACATCGCCCCGATGGAATCGGATCACTCCACCAGTTGAACCAGGTAAAAAGGCAAAAGATAAAAGGAAAAATTGCTCTCCCGTATCCTTTTCTACCGTAATTCTCTCCTTTTTGACTTTTTACTTTTAACTTTCACCTTCTCCTTAGCATGCCACTGATCTGGGCCGCGATCTCAGCGCATGGGTTTGGCCACGCCGCGCAAGTCGTGCCGGTGCTCAATGCATTGGGCCGGCTCGTTCCCGACCTACACGTGCTCCTCCGAACCACCGTCCCTGCCTCGTTCTTCAAAGATCGTCTCGTGATTCCCTGGGAAGTGAGCGCCGTACAACAAGACATCGGTTGCATTCAGGATGGGCCCCTGACAATCGATGTGGAGGCGACGTGGCGAGAGCACGAACAGTTTCATGTAACGTGGGCTGACCGGGTTCTGACTGAGGTCGAAGCGATGCGAGCCGCCAGTCCTGACGTGGTCCTTGCCGACACGCCGTACCTGGCCGTGGCGGCGGGAGCTGAGGCTACTATTCCCACCATCGCCCTCGTCAGCTTGACCTGGGACCTCGTTCTCTCGGAGTACCTGGCTCCACCGCACATCGACAGCCAGTCGCTCATACAGTCGATTCGCCAGGCCTACGCCCAGGCCGATCTCGCTCTGCGAATTACTCCCGCACCCAAGATAGAGATCTTTGAGCGTACCATCAATATTGGACCGATCGCGGAACCGGCCCCCTCGGCTCGCGACCAACTCACCAAGCTCCTCGCTCTTGCTCCTGGAGAACGGACCGTGCTCGTCGGATTCGGGGGCATTCCGCTGACCCCCCTTCCTTTTGCCGATCTGGAGCAACTCACAGGCTATCGTTTCCTCTTCGATGGCCCGACTCCTCCTGACAACACCCGATTCGTCTCCATTACGTCCCTGCCCTTTTCCTTTAAGACGTTGCTGGCTTCCGTCGATATCATCATGACGAAACCAGGCTACGGCACTCTGGTTGAAGCAGTGGCATTGCAAACTCCCCTTGTGTATGTGCGACGGTACAACTTTGCCGACGAGCAGCCTTTAGTGGACTACCTCCATCGGCATGGACGTGGCGTGCAAATATCGATGGAGGAATTCACTGCGGGCCGGTGGGCTGCGGCGCTCAGAAGAGCCGGCGAGACCTCTGTGCCATCGGCTGCTCCGCCTCCACTTACGGGCGCAGCACAGGCCGCGGCCATTCTTGCCCAGTACCTTCTCGACTCCAGAGGCTGAAGCATGCGAATTCTGATACTGTATTAGAATCTTTAACTGCATGAGCAACCGGATCATCACGCTTCTGTTCCGCCTGCAGCAGCTTCTGACAGGCCTACTTCCGGTCTTGGCGCCTCCCACGGAGCGGCTCTGGGCTTGGAGGGATCCCTCAAATCGATTCGTTCTCTTCTAAAGACCAGCGGTTCTCTCTGACTCCTCCCCTCCTTCTGTAGCAGAAAAACGCCACGATGATTTTCCCTTTAGCCCTGCGGAGTTAAACACACATCCTTTTGCCCGATCCGTCCGTAGGGTGCTATAGTTGTGGCGTGTTGCTGGGTCTTGTCAGCTTGTACGTGCAACGCCGAATTGTATGGACGCTCCGTCACAACACGCCGCATCAACGATTGATCCAAAATTATTGGCCCGTGTGGTCAAGGGAGACCACCAGGCCTTTAGCCAGCTCTATGACCAATCGAGCACGCTCTTGTACAGCATGGCGCTGCGCATCCTTGGCAACCGCGAGGAAGCGGCAGAACTGCTCCAGGAGGTCTATCTCGAAGTTTGGAGAAAAGTGGCTCGGTATGACGTGGGCCGCGGAACGCCGATCGCTTGGCTCATTACGCTCACCCGCAGTCGTGCAATCGACCGATTGCGGGCACGTGGCTCGCGCGCCCATCACCAAGTCAGCGAATCGCTCGATGGCCCATCGGCTAGCCAAGTCACGGACCGACATCCCGGTCCCTTTGAAGCGCAGGCTGATCAAGAGTTACACGGCCTGGTCGGCGGAGCGTTAGCGAGCTTACCGCAGGCCCAGCAACAAGCGATTGAATTGGCTTATTACGAAGGCTTGTCCCATAAGGAGATCGCTGCACGGCTCAATCAGCCATTGGGCACTGTGAAGACCCGTATAAAACTCGGCATGTCCAAACTGCGCGAGTCGTTGCGACATTGTTGGGAACAGGGTGACCGTTTATGACACATGAAGAATTGGAAGACGCCGTACCGCTGTACGCCGTCGGAGCGTTAGAACGGGTCGAGCGGCAAGCGATTGAGGCCCATCTTCTTTCAGGTTGCGTGTCCTGCCACACCGCTCTCAAGGAATATCAATCCGTGGCGGTCGTCCTCCCCTTCGGACTGAACGTCACGACTCCCCCGCGCACCCTGAAGGCAAAGATCATGGCGGCGCGAACGCCGGCCGATGTGGCGGCAGAGCCAACGGCTCAACAACCTGCAAAGCCAAGTCTTGAACCAGGCGAATGGATGAATCACCTCTTTCCACCTGAGTCTTCCCCCCGCGCCATGTCATTCGGATGGGTCTTGGGATTAGCCACAATAGCCGTCCTTGCCATCGGTAGCTATCTGGCCTGGATTTCCTACACGAGAATCACCGAGGACACGACGAAGCTGGCTCAACTGCAAGCTCAGGCCGATGCCACCAGTTCCAAGCTGGTCGCCCTGCAACAGCAGCTCAGCGAGCGTGAGAAATCCCTGGCCCAGATGCGAGATGAGCTTCAGCGCCGTGCCACGGACGTGGCGGAACTGAAAGATCAGTTGATTCAGCGAGAAACCGAACTGGAGGACACGAAGATTCAGCTCGCGCAACGAGGCGGCCAACGAGCACGCACGCCACAGGACGAACTGGCAGTCCTCCTGCGCACTCCGGACATCAAGGCGGTCTCATTGGCCGGAACTGATATGGCCAAACAGGCAGCCGGGGTGCTCCTGTACGATGCACGAACGCAGAAAGTCTGGCTCTACTCTGTGAATCTCCCCGAAAGTCCGAACAGCACGACCTATCAGCTCTGGGCTATTCACGAGAAGCCCGTCAGCGTCGGATTGTTCAATGTGGACAGCGGAGAAACCGCGCACCTACTGGTCAAACAGTTGCCTACGTTTATGAGCGCGAAGAAATTTGCCGTCAGCCTCGAACCCCCTGGCGGACGTCCCCAACCAACGGGTCCTCTCTATCTGATCAGCCAATCGTAGCCGCCATCTGCGTGCAGAGCATCTTAATCTGCACTGTCTCCGGCCTCATCCCCTGTGCTAGCATGCCGCAGGTCGAACGATTCAGGACACTCACGGACTCGCGACCATATGCAGCCGCAAGATCAAGACCACCACTACATGCAACTGGCGCTCCGGCAGGCGGCTCTTGCACCGGCGATGGGAGAAATTCCGATCGCCGCGGTCCTCGTGCACAAAGGCGAAGTGCTTGCTACTGCTCATAACTACCGAGAGTTTTCACAGGATCCGACGGCTCACGCGGAGATGATCGTCATTCGGAAAGCGGCGGAGCAGTTACGAACCTGGCGACTCACCGAAACCACGCTCTACGTGACGCTGGAACCCTGTCCCATGTGTGCCGGGGCCATCGTGCAATCTCGCATTACACGACTCGTGTTCGGCGCATGGGATCCCAAGGCCGGCGCCTGCGGGTCGATCTTCGACATTCCAGCCGAGCGCCGGCTCAACCATCGGGTAGAAGTCTTAGGAGGCATCCTCGAACAGGAGAGCCAGGCGCTCTTGCAGGAGTTCTTCCGGCCACTGAGGCGCGAGACACAGGAGAAGGCAGAAAACTGCACCAAGCTCGTCCGTTAGCTCACTTTACTCACCCACATTAACTCGCGAATGCTCGTGACGCCCCCCCCCACCCATCCTCCCTCATATTATGGGGAGAGGGTACGGGGAGGGATGCGAGTGGGCGGCGCTGGGAGATCGGGCCGTGGCAGGAATGAACGAGGAAAGCAGGGCTGCTTGGCTCTGTGTGGGGGAGGCCATCGCGCATAAAGAACAACGGCCTTCGGTCAGGCGGCCGAAAGCCATGTCGATACACTCTTAAAAAGCCGGTTACCCCCCGAGCGTGTCGAGGGTTTCTTTCAGGCTGCGGCGAATGCAGGTGAAGATCGGCGTGTCGCGTAACGTGTAGCGCGAGCCTTCGGTTTCACGCAGGGCCATGACCAGGTCGAGGAAGTCTTCCGGCTTGTCGCTTTCGAACGCCACGACCCATTCCTGATCATCCAGCCCGAACGAGTACGTCGTGTTCAGTTTCACGGACGGGAACCGGTGGCCGACTTCAATGTGTTCGTCCATCATGCCCTGCCGGGCGGCTTTGGTCAGCAGGAACCACTCGCGGGTTTTAAGGAACGGGTAGACGAAGATGTACTTGCCTTTCCCCGGGACGACGGTCAGCCGCTTGCTCTCTTGTCCCTCGTGCGTGTGGTGGT
>SPAW01000009.1:0-16728 GCA_005239465.1 Nitrospira sp.
GGTAAAGTCGACCAGTAGGTTGGACTCATACGAGGTCATTGAGATCGGGCCAGCCTAGATGTTCAGTGAAACTCTTCTCGGTTAAGGCGCCGAAGAGTTGACGGAGCGGATGTCGTGGAGGAACTTGTGTTCCCATCACTACCTCTTGCGAAGTCTGAAAACGCTTGTCTTTAGTATAGCAGATCCATAGTGGGCAGCGGTTCCCACCCCTATTGGGTCACGGGAAAACTATTCTGACCCGCGAGAACTTCGATGATCCGTACATAGGACACAACAGGAGAACACTCCCGCAGGATGCTCAAACAGGCCTCCTTCTCACCCGCCCGACCCTGGCGCGCGGCTCGACTGAGCTCGCCGAAGTCCCTTCCGACCGGCGACTGTCCCTGTTTAAATAGCGGGACAGGCACGCCTCGGCTGAGCTCGCCGAAGTCCGGCAATGCCGGAGCCAGTCCCCTGAGGCCTCTAAGCGCCGCGAGAACGAAGCTGGCAGGCTTTTTCAGCATCCTGCTATGACCGTTCTATCGGTCCTCTTACGGGAGACTTGAGTGCGACCGCTTAGGAGCGACTCTCCCGGCTGTCCAACACGAACGTGACTGGTCCATCGTTCAGCAATGCAACCTTCATATGTGCGGCAAAGACTCCGGTTTCAACTATCGTCCCCTGTGCCCGTAAATCCTTCGCAACCCGTTCATACAACCGCTTGGCTTCATCGGGAGTGGCGGCCTCGTCGAAGCTGGGACGACGGCCGTTCGCCGTCCCCCCGAGCAGCGTGAACTGGGACACGAGCAAGACGGACCCACCCACGTCCACGAGCGACCGATTCATCTTCCCCTGTTCATCGGAGAAAATTCGTAGAGTCCGGATCTTTTCCACGATATAGCGTCCGTCCGACTCGCCATCGCCTTTCGCAACGCCCAACAGGACGACCAAGCCGCACCGGATCTGGCCGACAATCTTACCCTCGACCTCAACCGACGCGCTGGTGACACGCTGGACCACGGCCTTCATCGACTAGCCCGCATCATTCATGACGGTTCGTCGCGAAATCGCTGAACCGCGTCGCGAGACCGGCGCGCGGAGCCCTGAGGACCCGATGCGTACTCGTGCAGTACGGTGAGGGTCCGAGGGACGAGCCCGTCGGCCAGAGGCTCGTCGTAGCAGCGGAGCAGCGATTGCAGCAGAAGTGTTCATGAATAATGCGGGCTAGGACCGACCTCGTTGCAGTTGCACCAGCGTGCCTTCGAGCGTCAGCAACTTTCGTTTCATGGGAAGACCGCCGGAGAATCCGCCAAGTGACGCGTCCTGCGCGACAATTCGGTGGCAAGGTATGACGATCGGCAGCGGATTCGCGCCGACCGCGTTGCCGACCGCACGGGCATAGCGCCGTCCACCCACGCGGATCGCAATCCATTGATACGAGCGAAGCTTGCCATAGGGCACCAGCTGGAGCATCCGCCACACGTGCCGCTGAAACGAAGTTCCCCGCGAGAGATCGAGCGGCACATCGAAGGTATCCCGTTTCCCGGCAAGATAGTTGAGCAGCTGGCGGCGGGCGGTTTCCAACCGGGCGGACACTCCTGGTTCGAGCGGCTCGCTCGACAGTTTGCGGAGACCAGACTCGATGGCCTGTTTTGACCCTTTGGGCAACGCGATCGCGTCGATCCCCTTCGAGGATTCGGAGATTCCCATCCAACCCCAGGACGATTTAAAGATGATCGCGCGCCGCATTACATCTCCTTTTACCCAGTCAACCAACCAAGTTTTCTGCGCACCATGGCCCACACCACGTCGAGTTCCTCGGACCGCAGCAAGGCGTGGACTCCCACGTAACCGCTCACGCTCAAGCCAATGGCCACGAAGAGCATCACCGATTTCGCGATCCAGTCATCAGGGTGAACCCACACCTGCGCGCCGGCCACCCACCAGCAGGCGATCATCAGGGGTGCACAAGCCACCAGGATCCGAAGCGACGATCGCCCTACGGCCTCCCATTCGACACCGCCCAATCGCCGATTGAGCACCGCCACCAGGATCCCTCCATTCACCATCGCGGCTAACGCCGTTGCAAGCGCCAACCCTGCTGCACCAAGAGGGGACATCAGAGCCAGCGAGAAGAGGATGTTGGCTGCAACCGCAATCGCCGCGGAGATGGCCGGCGTCTTGGTGTCTTGCAGCGAATAGAATGCCGCCACGATGATGCGCACTCCTCCGAACGCCCATAAGCCAAGGGAATAGCACAGGACCGCCAGCGCGGTCTCCGCGGTATCATGCGCGGTGAACGTGCCATGTTCGAAGAAGAGATGCACGATCGGCGTACGCAGCAAAATCAAGCCCAGCATCGCCGGCATCATGATGAAGAGAATCATGCGCAGACCGAAGCCGAGCGTCGTCCGCAGTTCATCCAGCGCGCCTCGTGCCGCTTGCGCCGCCAGTGTCGGCAGAATGGCCGTCGCCAATGCCACGCCGAAAATCCCCAAAGGAAACTGGATCAAGCGCATGCCATAAAACAGATAGGTCGGGCCTCCGGCAAAGAACGATCCCAGGATCGTACTCACCGTCAAATTGATTTGTGTCACCGACAGACCGATGAGCGACGGCACCATCAGCACCCCAATCCGTCGCAGGCCAGGATGGCCCGGCTCAAATCGAAACCCGAACAACAGGCCGCGCAGCTTCAGGCTAGGGAGCTGCATGGCAAACTGTGCGGCCCCTCCGGCGACCACACCGATAGCCGCACCGATGATCGGTTCCTGCAGGTGTGGTGATAGATACAATGCGCAGCCGATGATGAAGACGTTCAGAAAGAGCGGCGAAAAGGCCGGCGCCGCAAAGGCCCGCACGGAGTTGAGAATGCCCATCGCCAGCGCCGCCAGGCTGATAAAGAGCAGATACGGAAACATGACGCGGGCGAGCAGCGTCGTCAGCGCGAGTTTTTCGGGACTCGCCTGAAACCCTGGCGCGAGGATCTGCACAAGCCATGGAGCGGCGAGAATGCCCACGACAGTCACAAACGTGACGACCGTCAACAAGGTGGTGAAGACGGCACTGGCCAATTCCCACGCTTCCTGCTTCGTACGCATCATCCGGTATTCCGTGAACACGGGAATGAACGCCGAGGACATCGAGCCTTCGGCAAACAGTTCGCGTAAGAGACTCGGGATACGGAAGGCGATGAAAAAGGCATCTGCGGCCGGCGTGGCACCGAAGAGCCGCGCTAGGACCATATCGCGGATAAAGCCGAGGATTCGGCTGGAAAAGGTGCCGACGCTGATCACCCCGGCCGCTTTCACGAGTGAGTGATTCTCGTCCTGCCGTGTCGGTGGAGAACTGGTCGACGTGGTGGGAGCGGACATGGGGCTGGATTCTAGCGGAACGACGGTGGGCAGTCTATCGAAGCAGAGATTTCTTGATAATCAGCCTTCTACAGGGACCAGATTGTATTTCGTCTTGATGCAAAACACTCTTGGTGTCCAAGCCGGGATCTGATCGGAGCCTATTTTCATGTCCCCGGTGCTGGCGTTGATTTCACAGGATTCGGCAGGCATTGCCAATCGCCTAGAAGCTCTAGTCGAAAACAATAGTTATATTCGAGATCTCTAGGCTGGCCTCCGCGCAAGTCAGCACAGTCCCTCCACGTTACTCCTATAGAAAGACATCTGTGTGCTCAATGCTGGTGTTCGTCTTTGCTGCCGGGGGCAGCCTCATTGGTTTTAGGGTGCATCCGCTCCATCATGCCGCCCATCATGCGCTCCATCATCTTTTCGCGCACCGCCTTTTCCTTCTCCCGTTGGTCGGGTGTAAGTAAGGCGAGTGCCTCCCGTTTGGCTTTGATAGTTGCGAGCTCAAGCCCGGCTTCGAGCGTTTCCTTGTGTTGCACCTTGGCCTCGATGGCCGAGAAGTCCGCCTGTTCGTCTTCTACCAAGGCATCCAATTCAAGATCCGCGATGCGAATCTCCGCGTCTGTCTTGAGTCGCGTCCGTTCCAGATCTAGTCGCAGGGCCTTGAGCTTCGCGATTTGATCTGCCTTTAATCCGAGTTCCTTGGCGTGCATAAGCAGGTGGTGGACATAATGACCTGGATCCGCTTGGGCACTCTCCATCTGCTCGTGCATCTTGCACATAGGGCACATGCCGCCTTTTTTCTCATCAGCCTGGACACCTTGTGCCATCAGGACCCACAGCAACACAGATACGACAGAAAATAAGATCGTCTTCCTCATAGCGGCCACCTCCATCTCATGCTATTGCTCAGTCAGACTTCGATGACCCTGGGTCGCAAGTTCCATGCTAAATCGGCTGAGTGTATAAACAGACGTGCGAGCTGACCATTTTGCAAATCGTGATCGTTCGCCACCTCGTCACCTGTAGCAAGCTGCCACAGCC
Organism: Nitrospira sp.; assembly: GCA_005239465.1. Taxonomy (GTDB): domain Bacteria; phylum Nitrospirota; class Nitrospiria; order Nitrospirales; family Nitrospiraceae; genus Nitrospira_D. The sequence goes on from SPAW01000009.1 coordinate 4,383, forward strand.
TGATGTCCAAAAGGTAGGGGAAAAGGCTACAGCTACCTGGCTACAGAGGTCAGCTTTTGCTTCAGAAAGTCCTCGACTTTCCATCTGAGAAGAAGTTGGATGGAGCAAGATGGAATGGGCTGAATATCGCTCTGCAATAAGATCCGTTTACGATCGATAAGCGCCTTCAGAACGCTTCCCTTGAAGCCGCCCCTGCCGAATAACTCAGCTCCGTCAAAAACCTGTGCAGAAACACGGGTGTGTACCGGTCGATTTCTCAGGTGATTTGGCCTATCCTCGAGCTAGCCTAAAAAGAAATCGTTTTGCACCTTATTCAACATGGGATCTTAAGGAGAAGCAATGGACATAGTTACTACGATGACCAGCACTATTGTGTTTCTCTTTGCTCAAGGAGGAGAGATCCCGATCGGGACAGGCTTTATTGTGGGTTATCCTGTACCGAACAAGGCCGATACCATCGTGCCTCTAATCGTTACAGCTAAACATGTGATTGCAGATCATTCGGTCGTTAACGCTCGCTTCTCAAGCGAGGAAGGGAAGCAGCCGGTGCAGGTCAAATACGATCTCAACTCTCTCCGAGAAACCGGCGACATATGGGAACATCCAGACAAAGGTGTCGATATTGTCGTGTTTAGGACTCTGCATTTTTCTCAGACTAAGTACTTTGCGATCCCTTTTGATAAGATCGCGACGAAGGATGTGTTTACGAAGGAGGATATTAAGTCCACCGACCGGGTTGTCTTTCCAAGTCTTCTTGTGAACTTCATGGGTTTGACAAGAAATTACCCGGTAATCCGAGATGGCTCAATCGCTCTAATACCAGAAGAGGACGTTCCCTTAAAGTACCAAGTTGGCCACAATCTGATCGACACTAAGCAACCAGTGATTTTGATAAACGCAACTTCGATTCCCGGAGCTAGTGGCAGCCCAGTCTTTCTGTATCCGGGTCCTCGCATGAAGGGCAGTTCCTATCAGCTAGGCAGTTACACTGCTTATCTTCTTGGAATCATGCACGGTTTCTATTCAGCCGCGCCACGACCAATTGAGGAAATTGAGGTCTCTACGCCAAGACCATTCTTCAAGGAAAATTCCGGAATAGCGATTGTCTTTCCGGCCTGGCGACTACTTGAAATCTTGAACACGGCAGCTTTCACTAAACGGATGGATGAAGTTATTGCGAAACCGTAGGCGATGAATCGCTTGGGCTACCAAGGAACCATTCCACAAACAGTTGTTTTTGAGCCAGCCGTTGCAAGAAACGTAAACAGAAGGAAAATGGAGCGTTGCGATGACCGTAGAGACAGAGGATTTTGATCGCGGTTTTTTCATCTCGGGGCCCGTTGGACATACGGACTGAGGTATCAACCCTTCGCAACTATGTAGCTATAACGGAATTATGCCGGTCTGTATAACACGCCGACGCGACGCTAGGGGAAGCGTTGACAAGTGATTGAACAGGCACAAGAATCACATGCCAGTGTTCATTCTGGCTGTGGGTATTCTACAAATCAGTTTACTAAATAGTTTCTCCACACGGTCAGTTCATGACTGACACCGTACGTCGAGCAACTGTGCGCGATCTCGATCAGCTAGTCCCGCTGTTCGACGGATATCGCCAGTTCTACGAGAAGCCGTCGGACCTGATCGTGGCTCGGCAGTTCTTGGCTGATCGCATGTCTCGCGGCCAGTCTGTCGTGTTGATCGCCGAAGGACCTAATGGATTGGCTATCGGGTTTGCGCAGCTGTTTCCGAGCTTTTCTTCGGTTCTATCTGCTCCTATCTATGTGCTCAGCGACCTGTTTGTCGCGCCTGTTGCCCGGCGCCGCGGCGTCGGCACCCTCCTACTGAAAGCCGCTGCCGAGACCGGTCGTGTGGCTGGGGCGGTTCGTCTGGAGCTGTCGACGGCGATCACAAATGTGTCGGCTCAGAGGCTGTACGAGGCATTGGGGTGGAAACGGGACGAAGAGTTTTACCAGTACGGCTTATCCCTCTAGGCCTAGCGGTTGTATACAGTGAACGGTCCTGGGAGTTTCGTGGACGACGGATTGAGACGTTCTACGGCTCCTGAATCAGTTCGTCCGGTAGTTCGTCGGGCCGCCGCCGGGGCTGGCTGGGGCCCATTTATCGCCGCCCTGATCGGCTAAAACGCGTACACGTTGCGGCTTCGGTGTCTTCAGACAATCCTCTAGTAGGCAAGGTGTAAGTTTGTCACTCATGCTATGATGAGCCGTTCAGCATTAAGAAACGGCTGCCAGGACCTTCCGATGTCACTTGAGCGCTCGTCCCATTTGCCGGGCGGATTCCAGGTCCGCCACCGGAAACTGGGCATCTACCAAGGCAGTGCGATCGAACTCGCCTTCTGGCACCCCTCTTCCGGCATGCCCGAACATGGCCTTTGTCGGTTTGCAACCAATGACAAGGCCCAAGCTCTCATCGACTTCCTCTGTTCCCCCATGTGCGCAGAGCCGATGGATCGGAACGATCTGACGATCGAAGCATACGATCTCGCCGAGCATGACCGCCTGGTGATGGAACACCCGCTCCCTTCCGTATGGGAAACTCCCCTCTAGCAGGATGATGAAAAAGCCTGCCAGCTTCGTTCTCGCGGCGCTTAGAGGCCTCAGGGGACTGGCTCCGGCATTGCCGGACTTCGGCGAGCTCAGCCGAGGCGTGCCTGTCCCGCTATTTAAACAGGGACAGTCGCCGGTCGGAAGGGACTTCGGCGAGCTCAGTCGAGCCGCGCGCCAGGGTCGGGCGGGTGAGAAGGACGCCTTTTTGAGCATCCTGCGGGGGCATTCGCCCAGATGGTCTACCTGCCAGGTGTTCGATTGTTCATCAATGTGATTAGCTGGAGACCGTCGGCTCGACGGCTTTGGAGAGAACGGAGGAGGTGGAGCCAGAATTGGACTGGATGAACGCGAGGAGTCGTTTGTTCTCCTGGGCCTTCCGGAGAAACTTGAAGGCGATGCCGCGCGCGCTGACCGAACGGACCATGGCCGCCACTTCGATCGGGGTTTCATCCTCGGCGATGGCGATCTCCAGATAAAAAATATCGTCGACATGCACTTGCGTATCGCTCTTGATGATGCAGCCTCCCAGCGAGAGATCCATCACCGTGCCTTCGCCCCGCACTTTCCCGCCGGAGAATGAAAGACAGAGCCGCACAGGAATGCGGAGATGTTCTCGGCGTTCAATCGGATGTTGGGGATCATCCTTGCCCAAGCGGCAAGCTAAGAATCGATGGCTGCAGTGCTGACAGTGGAATGGAACGATCCAGATCAACGCGGCGACATGCTCGCGCGGCGATTGCGGCCGCGAACGAAGCACGCCGTCCTTCCGGCACTGTGGACAGGTCACCTGTCGACTCATTCAGTGCTTGTCTCCGTCACATGGGGCCCGCACTCACCCTATGACCGCACTATAAAGGCCTTTCCCTTACAGTCAAGCTGATTGCCATCTCGCGCACAGGGCCTCTGTTGCAACTGACTCATAGTGTTTCTTAGGGAGACGATGACGGGAAGAAGCCGGCACGAGCAATAGCGATTTCCCGGTAAGAGAGCGTTTCGTCTGGAAATGGGAGAGAGCTAGTCTGACTCCGCGTGGGGAGCTTCCGGTACCGTGGGCGCGCCTGATTCGACGACGCCGGCGCGGAGATATTCTCGATTGAGCGTGGCGATGAAACGGACGCTGATGCTTTTGGGACAGACCGCTTCGCACTCATATTGATTCCCGCACGCGCCGAACCCTTCTCGATCCATTGCTTCCATCATCGCCGTCACGCGACGGGTCCGCTCAGGCTTTCCTTGCGGCAACGAGGCCAAATGGGAAACCTTGGCCGCTACAAAGAGCATGGCCGACGCATTCTTGCAAGCGGCGACACAGGCCCCGCAGCCGATGCAGGAGGCTGCATCCATGGCGGTCTCGGCCTGATCTTTTCCAATCAACACCACGTTGCCGTCGACCGCCCCGCCGGTGTTGACGGAGATATAGCCGCCTGCCTGCATCACCCGATCCAGCGCGCGTCTATCCACGACGAGATCTTTGATGATGGGGAACGCGCGCGCGCGCCACGGTTCGATCGTGATGGTGGCTCCATCGGAAAACCGCCGCATATACAGCTGACACGTCGCAATACCGCGCTCGGGGCCATGGGGCACCCCGTTAATCACGAGCGAACAACTCCCGCAGATCCCTTCGCGGCAGTCATGCTCGAAGGCCACCGGCTCTTCACCTTTTACGATCAATCCCTGATTCACGCTGTCGAGCATCTCCAAGAACGACATGTCGGGGCTTACCTCGTGAGCCTGATAGGTCACGAATCGGCCTTTGTCGTCAGGACCCTGCTGGCGCCAAATCTTGAGCGTGAATTTCATCTCTTCGCGGCCCCCTCTCCTTAACGCTTCACGATATACGTTTCACGTCTTACTCGTAGCTTCTGGCCGTCGGCTGCACAAACTCGAAGGTGAGCGGTTCTTTGTGCAAAATGGGCGGACCATTCTCCCGATATTCCCATGCCGCCACGTGAGAGAACCGGGTGTCGTCGCGCTTCGGTTCTCCGTCCGGGGTCTGATGTTCCTCACGGAAATGCGCCCCGCAAGACTCCTCTCGATGTAATGCGTCGTGACAGATCAGTTCGGCGAATTCGAGAAAATCCGCCACCCGTCCTGCATACTCCAGCTCTTGATTGAACGTCTCTCCTGAGCCAGGGACGGCCACATCGCGCCAGAATTCTTCGCGCAACGCCGGGATCGATTGCAGCGTCCGTTTCAGCCCCCCTTCACAGCGCGCCATCCCACAATGATCCCACAAGATGCGGCCAACCTCCCGATGGAACGAGGCGGCCGTCCGCCGCCCTTGCCCTCCAAGAAGCTTCGTAACTCTGCTCGCCACGCGCTCCAGGGCTTCCCGCGACTCCCTATGATACTCGGCTATCGGCGTGATCTTCGTCGTCGCCAAGTAATGTCCGATCGTATAGGGCAGGATAAAATACCCGTCGGCTAACCCTTGCATCAGCGAGCTGGCCCCGAGTCGATTCGCGCCGTGGTCCGCGAAATTCGCCTCGCCGATGACGAAGAGGCCTGGAATAGTGCTCATCAAATTGTAATCGACCCACAGGCCCCCCATCGTATAATGCGGCGCGGGATAGATCCGCATGGGGACCCGGTAGGCATCTTCTCCGGTGATCCGCTGATACATGTCGAATAGATTGCCGTACCGCTCGCGTACCACGTCGAGCCCCTGCTGCTCGATCACGTCGGTAAAATCCAAATACACCCCGTGGCCGCCGGGCCCGACGCCCCGCCCCTCATCGCACAGTGTTTTGACGGCGCGAGACGCGACGTCGCGCGGCACCAGATTCCCGAATTGCGGGTAGCGGCGCTCTAAAAAATAGTCGCGCTCAGAGGAGGGAATGTCATTCGGAGGCCGGCGACCCGACGGAACCTTCGGTACCCACAGCCGCCCATCGTTGCGGAGGGATTCGGACATCAGCGTCAATTTGGCCTGGTGCGTTTCGCTTGGCGGGATGGCCGTGGGATGGATCTGCGTAAAACTGGGATTCGCGAAGGCGGCGCCCTGTTTCCAGGCCCGGTACGTCGCGGTCACGTTACTGCCGCTCGCATTGGTGGAGAGGTAGTAGACATTGCTGTAGCCGCCCGTCGCCAACACGACGGCATGCGCGGTATGCGCCGTCACATGTCCGGAGACCAAATCGCGAACCACGATCCCACGCGCATGCCCGTCGACCACAATGAGGTCGAGCATCTCGGTGCGCGGACGCATTGTCACCTGCCCGCGCTCGATCTGCCAGCAGAGCGCGGAGTAGGCGCCCAATAGGAGCTGTTGCCCGGTCTGCCCTCGGCAGTAGAACGTACGCGACACCTGCACGCCACCGAACGACCGGTTGGCCAACTGCCCGCCATACTCCCGGGCGAAAGGGACGCCGAGCGCGACACATTGATCGATGATCTGCGTGCTGACCTGCGCCAGGCGATAGACGTTCGCCTCACGCGAACGGAAGTCGCCGCCCTTAATCGTGTCGTAAAAGAGCCGGGCCACGCTGTCCCCGTCGTCCTGATAATTCTTCGCCGCGTTGATTCCGCCCTGCGCCGCAATACTGTGGGCGCGGCGCGGACTGTCCTGGAAACAGAAACACTCCACCTCATAGCCCAGCTGACCCAGTGTGGAGGCTGCGCTTGCCCCGGCGAGGCCGGTGCCCACGACAATGATTTTGATCCGCCGCTTGTTGTTGGGGCTGACCAGCTTTTCGCTGAACCGATGTCGGTCCCATTTGGTCTCCAGCGGCCCGGATGGAACTTTTGAATCGAGCGTCGTCATGTCCTCACGACTCCCAGGAATACCGCAAGGATGATCGCCATATTGCCGAGCACCACGAGCAGCGCGATCACCGGACCAGCCGCTTTAAACAGACGATTGAGAGCTGCGTGCTCAAACCCTAGCGTCTGCAGGCTACTGGACACCGCGTGGCTGAGATGCAATCCCAGCACGAACTGCCCTGCAAGGTAGAGCGCTACAAAGAGTGGATTCCGGAAGGCATGGACCACCTTGCCATACACATCGCGATGGCCTTGCAGATCCAGTCGATCAGGGAACGAAGTGTCGACGACGCCCGCCGTCAGATGCAGCAGGTGAAAAACGATGAAGAGCAACAGCACGCTACCGGTAACTGCCATCGTGCGCGATGCCAAGGAAGCCTTCCGGTATTCGCGCACCGCATAGGCCACCGGACGAGCGCGGCGGTTGTGCAGGGTCAGCTGGATTGCCAAGCCGATGTGCAGCGCCACAATGCTCAGCAACCCAAGCCGCGTGGTCCATAGGAGAATCGGCATGTCACGCAGGAATGCCGCGTAGCTATTGAGCGCCTCAGCCCCCTCGAATACCTGGAGGTTGCCCAGCATGTGGAAGACGACGAACCCGGCGAGACCCAGCCCAGTCAGCGCCACCACCACTTTGCTGTCCAACGAAGTCTGGAAATGGTTGAAGAGGCGCATCATCCCCCGATTCTTACATGACGAAACTGCCGTCTCTCCGCTTGCCACCGCTGTCGATGTTCCTGCTTCTTATGTACATGTACTCTGCTCGCGTGCAGACCTCAAGGGGGCTCATTCCACAAGCTGCCGGGTCACCTTGAGTCTCTGTGTCGCACAAGAACTCTCCGATGCGCGCCCGGCCAGATATCCCGTCGCCCACGCACTGGATGTTGAATCCTCCCATGCGACCGTCGCAGTCAAGGATCTCGCCGACGAAATACAATCCGGATATCGACTTTGACGAAATCGTCCTGAAAATGATTGCTTCCAGGGTCTGCCGCCCTCCGCGACTTCCGTGTCATTGCACGCACGATCTGTACCGAAGGAAAACGAGAGCTTCACCGGCGCCTACTGCAGCCCATCTCGATCGTTACCTGACAATGGTACGGACGGTCTTCTTGCGTTCAAGGTGAGGGGTGGGGAGGTCGTGCAGCCCATGATGACTCATACTTCAGAGTCTGCGCCCACATTCTTATGTCGAGAAGGCAGACCTTGGCATTGTGGATAGGGAACACACGATTTCGAGATTCTAGAATCTGGCTGGATGTGCGCGACAAGAATTATGGCGATCGTTGGCGGAACCGATCGGGCCTTGCTGCTCCACATGACAACAAGGCAAGACTTTTTACCGGGAAGCCAGTGGGTTCGACACCCGTGGGGTGATCCGCCTGACTTGCGGCTCAACCTGATCGGAAGCGTTCGTCTTGGCGATAATCGGATCAAGGGCCATCACACAATTCCGCCCACCTTCCTTGGCGGCATAGAGAGCCTTGTCTGCTTGATCGATCAGCTCCAACGGCGTCCGAGCTCCAAACGCCATAGATGAAACGCCGCAACTCACTGTGATCACCAGGCTGAATGCCATTCGCATCCTGTCCCCGGCCTCTGTTTCGACACGAATCCGAAGACGTTCCGCCAGATCCGCGGCTTCTGCCAGCGTGGTGCGAGGAAACATCAAACAGAATTCCTCTCCCCCATAGCGGCCGAGGGCGTCGGTCAACCGCAGCCCGGCGCTCAGGCAGCTGGCTACCGCTTGGATGGCTTGATCCCCCACCGCATGTCCAAATTGGTCGTTAATGGGTTTAAAATGATCGATGTCCACCATCAGGCAGCTCAGTTCGGTGTCATGTTCGCGGCTCTCGGCAACTGCCTTCTCAAATTGCGCGTAAAAGGCGCGGCGGTTGAAGCATCCGGTGAGTGGATCTCGAGACGCGAGACGCTCCAGTTCGTCGTTTTGTCGCAAAATTTTTGCTTGAGCCATCTCAAGATCCGCCACGGATCGCACCAAGGCCGCATTGGTTTGTGTAAGTTGCTTGTTCGCATCCTGGAGTTCTGCCGTACGTTCGTTGACCAGTCTGCTCATTTCATCCAGCTGTCCTTCCACCTTCTGTGCAAGATTCCATTTTCGACAGAGTGCGGAGGCAAGCTGCAGCACTTCAATGCCGTTAAACGGTTTCTGGAGGATCAACAACTTGTCGTTTCGGCCGACACGTTCTGTGATTTCGTCCCACGGCCTGTCGGAGTATGCCGTACAGATGACCACCTGCAGCCCTGGGTCCACTTTCCAGAGGTGTTCGATGGTTTCCAGGCCGTCCCACCCGGGCGGCATCCTCATATCAACAAACGCCACCGCATAAGGCCGGCCTTCATTCCGTGCCATCTGCACCAAGTTGAGCGCGGCTTGCCCCTGTTCGGAGCAGTCTAGTTCGAACCGTTCGCGCGCCCGCAAGAGCGGCTGATCGCCGAACAACGCAGCCCGCGCTTGATCGAGACTCTCCTCCCCGGCTGTCGTTTGAAGGATTTTCCGAAAGTCCTCGTGGATAGCCTGGTTGTCGTCGATCACCAAAACCCGATGGTTTTGATCATTGACCTCCATAGTCATTCGTTTCTCCCTGTCCGCGCCGATGGGATAGCCGTCCTCATTGACCATGTCCCGCCCGAGTTTCTTGTCTCCGACCAGCCATGTACTCGTGCATGTCCTTGATGAGGGCCATGAGATCTTGCGCGCATCTCTGTAAGGCCGTCGCATGCTCTCGCTGCACAGGATCGAGCGGGCTGTCGAGCAACAGACTCACCTTGCTGACCAAATCATTCATGGGCGTGAGGATTTCATGACTCATGATCGCCAAAAACTCTTCTTTCGCTCGGAACGCTGCCGCGGCATCGTCCTGAGGCTGATCCTTCACAGTCTCCGCGATCCTGCGGGCGATGTTTTCTTGAAGGTGGTCGTTCGCTTCGCGCAATTCGGTCGTTCGCTGGTTCACGCAGAACGCGAGGCTATCAATCTGCAGCTTGACCGAACGCGCCAGGTTCCATTTCTTCGTGAGCGAATTCGCCAGTTGGACAACCTCGATGCTGTTGAAGGGTTTCATCAGGATGAGCAGCTTATCGGTGTTCCCGATTCGGCGACTCACGTCTTCCCATGGATGATCGGAATAGGCCGTGCAGATCACGATCTCGAGGTCAGGATCGATATACCAGAGATGTTCGATCGTTTCGAGGCCGTCCCATCCCGGCGGCATACGCATGTCCACGAAGGCCATCGCATAGGGGCGGCCCTCCCGGTGAGCACTCTCGACCAGACCGAACCCCTCTCGCCCCTGATCCGAGAAGTCGAGCTCGTAGTGCTCCTGTGGCGGGAGACTCGGTGCCTCTCCGAACAAGGCCGTCCGTGCCTGATCGAGCGAGTCAGAATCTTTCGGCGGCGCCAAGATCTTACGAAAGTCCTCGTGGATGGACAAGTTGTCGTCGATCACCAGAATCCGTCGATTATCAGTCGTCTGGTCGCTCTTCATGCGGCAGCTTCCGCCAAGGTCAATGGGAGATCGAACGCGAAGGTGGCGCCGCGCCCTTCTCCCGCACTATGGGCTTGTAAGGCTCCGCCAAGATTCTTGGCGCAGATGGCCGCACTGTGAAGACCAAGGCCATGTCCGGCCTTTCTCGTCGTAAACCCCTGAGCAAACAAGCGCGAGAGGTTTTCAGCCTTAATGCCGCCACCGGTATCGGTCACCTCAAATCGCACGAATTCTTTGCGGTCGGCAGGCACTCCGACTCGCATCGTAAGACGATGCGAGCTCCCTGGATACTCGACCATGGCGTTCTTGGCATTGGTGATCAAATTCACCAGTATCTGCAGGACTTGATGTCGATCCGTCATAATCGTGGGGACATGGCTATACTCCCGCGCGACTTGGATTCGATACTTCTCCGGCTCGGGCATCACCATCATCAAGGCTTGCTCGATCAGGTCCTCGACCGCCGTCGCCTCACAGACATTCCCCTGGTGGGCGATATCCTGCTGCGACTGGATCACTTGCTTGATATGCTCGACTTTTTTCACGAGGGAGTCGAGTTCGCTCTGGATGGTCTGGTGACTCCCGCTCAGGGACTCGGCCACAATGCCCAAATACGAGGGAATCTGCTTGCCCTTAGGATCTTGCGTCAAAAATGCCTCTAGACCGTCCTGATGCTCATGAAACATCGAAGCAATTCGACAGACGTCTCCCACCATCGGCTTCTTGAGGGTCTTCAGTAAGGTATCGGTCGACACGTTGATACTATTGAGGACATTCCCGACGTTGTGCAGCACGCTCGACGCCACATCCGCCATACCGGCTTGGCGCGACGCCTGCATAAGCTGATGATGCAGTGTTTCTCTCTCTGCCTGAGCCTTTTTCCGTTCGTTGATCTCGACATGGAGACTTGTATTCGTCGTCTCGAGTTCCTGGTTCTTCTGCAGAATTTGGACGCGGGTCGACTCCAACTCGCTGTTCGCCTCCTTGAGTTGAGAATTCGCTCGATTGAGTTCGGTGACATCGTGGAAGGAGACCAGGGCCCCTCTCACCGTAGACCCGTCGTCTATAATCGGCATGGTATTGACGATGAACTTTCGTGATTCACCATCAGGAAGGCTCAGGAGAAGGGGCGTGTCGTTTCGGGGCTGCTTGTCCATGATTGCCTCTGTCCAGGGATGCACCAACACCGTGGCAGAGGACGCAGCAGATTTCCACGATAGGGTGCTGAGGTCGGATCCGATCAACGACGTCACCGACTTTCCCACAGCCTGGCAGAAGGCATCGTTCACCAAGACGACAAAATCCCGCGTATCGATCATGACCACGCCTTGCGTGAGCGCATCCAGTGCGGCTTTCACGCGAGTGGGAATAATGCCGGAGGGATCGAGCTGACGGAGGGTGCGTTTCATAAAGAAGAGGTAGCAGCCGAATCCCGCGACACTGACAAATGCCAGGAAGCGCACCCACGGATGCGTGAGGAACCATTGAAGACCGGACACGTTCTCTTGGCGAAACGCAACCTGGAGCACGCCCCATAGTTGGTCGTCGGAGGAAAAGATCGGGACTTGAAGAGAGTCGAGGGTCGATTCTTCGCCGGGCGGCTGCACCCATACTTGCGCATGGTCGCCAACCTGTGCCACGACCGTTCCGCTTTTCCGGAGGAGCGCCAGCGACAAGATATCCGAATTCCGCTTGGCCAATACCTCCATCGCAAATTTCACCGTCTCGATCTGTCCTTGCTCGACCAACGCCGAGTACTGAACCGCCAACGACTCTGCCAAATCCCGACGAAATTCAAAGACCTGGCGATCGCGGTTTGGCACCAAATCGACGAGCGAATCGCCCGCCAGCATCACACTGACCGTCAGACTGACCAGTCCAACACTCACCCACAATAACGGCGTCACTCGCATTATGACTTCGGTCTCCTCACGCGACCCGTCTCTTGTTTTACCGTTTGGCCGGCTTTGCCGTCGATTTCAAGACCCGATCCAGACCGCGGAATTTCCTGCTCTCCTGTTCATGCTCCTCGCGCGCCTTGCGATCGCGTCCGCGGAGGCATGACGGTGCCCTTGTGCTGGCGTGACCGCCGCTTTCTTGTGCTTACGTAGTTTTCTCATGGCCATGGTGAAGAAACCACAAGTCCTTCATTCCCCACCAAAGAATCTAGCAAGGGTGGTGCCACTTCGCGNAGCAAATTCCTCTTTNGTGCAGGGCNGTTAGGCTATGCTCGGTGGGAGGTTCGTTGATAAGGGGNGCAGAATGCGCCTCNGGNNGNCGTTTTCTGNTCTGACNCGTTGGAGGGGGGAGNCAACCGTAATGCTCAATGTTTAATGTTGAGTGTTCAATTGAACATCGAATATTGAGCATTGAACATTCCTCAGAAACGCGAGATNCGCCCTTCGACNGGCTCAGGGCGTCCCGAGCCTGTCGAGGGACGCTTCACGAGGAACGCGCGTTCGGGCGGTGTCGCGACGAACCGTCANNANNNNANGCNNNGCT
>SPAW01000009.1:16736-127165 GCA_005239465.1 Nitrospira sp.
TNANGNNNCGNNNNCNCTGTTCCCAGGCTCGTTGGGCGAAGCTGATACGAGGGCCTTTCACCAGCACGGTCCCTCGCACGGCTTGGTTCCATCGGGGCGGCGACTCGACGAGATGCAGCGTGACGCGATAGACAGAGATTTCCGGTTTCAGTTTGCGATTGGCCCCTTCACGAACCGGCACGTCTCCGCCATAGACGGAGAAGAGGTAGGGCACGGTGAAGCTGCTTTCGTCGATGTCTCGAATCTCTTCGATACGCGCGGCCAGGCTGGGCCGTTCGGCATCGTCGGGAACAAATCGAGCGGATTGTCCGACTCGCAGGTACCGGACCTTTGTTTCCTCCACAAGGGCGTGTAGTTCCTCGCCCTGGGGATCGACGACGTAGGCCAGCGGGAGTTCTTTATTGATCCACTGTCCCACATGAAGCGCGTCGGCCCGATCGGTAACGAGGCCGGCAATGGGCGCGGTGAGCTGCAGCGTCTGCTGCTTTTTCATGAGCCCCTCGAGCTCGGACAGGCGGGTCCGCAACGTCTCCAGCGTCACCTGGGCCTTGGCGAGTTCCTCTCGATCGACGCTTTGCCGTTGCGCCCTCAAGCGTTCGACTTCAATGCGCTTGTGGGTCAAGGCGATATCTTTCTCTAACGTCGGGGCCTCCACCATGACGAGCAGGTCGCCAGCCTGTACCCGTTGACCTTCCTTCACCGCCAACTCCACGATTTTTCCAGCAGCCGGCGCGTAGATCGTCGCGTGAGGGATAGCTTCGAGTACGGCGGGCACAAGAATGCGATCGGACCAGGGCACGAACAGCACGGCGATGATGCAGACCAGCACCCCGGCGGAGAGCCACCCCCTGCGACGTTCGATGATCACTCTGCGTAAGGTCCACCAGGCCTTGAGCTCGTGCATGATCGGGAGGAGGATGAACCAGCCGATCTCGACCGCAAAGAGGATGAGCCCCAGCAACTTGAAAAAGAAGTGGTAGACCAAGAAGGCGATGCCGAGAAACAGCATGAAACGGTATACCCACACCGCCCAGGCGAAACAGACCAAGAATCGGCGCTGGGCAGCGGCAACCGGCTCCGGCATCGGCATATCCAGACCGAACAGGAGTCGCCGTAGTTGCCATCGCCCGAAGGCAAAGGCTCGATCTTGCAAGTTGGGAATGCCCAGCCAATCGGAGAGCACATAGTACCCATCGAACCGCATGAACGGGCTCAGATTAATGGCAGCGCCGACCATCAGACTTGTGGTCGCCACGATAAACACCAGGCTCCGTGCCACGCCGTCGTCGAGAAAGTTCCACGCGAAGATCGCCAGGGCGGCCAACGCGCATTCGACGATCATCCCGGCAGCGCCGATGGCGGCGCGCTGGCGACGGGAGGTCAATTTCCACGCATCGGAGGTGTCCGAATACAGCATCGGTACCATCACGATCATGGCAATGCCCATAGTGGGGACCCGACAGCCATAGCGTGTTGCTGTATAGGCATGCCCGAATTCATGGAACACTTTGACGACGGCCAGACTGATGGCGTACAGCGCGAGACCCCGCGGGGTGAAAAAATGCAGGACGGTGGCCGTAAAAGTGTCCCACTGGCGCGAGACCAGATACAATCCGATGAGCCCGATACCGCCGATCGTCCAGGCCACGGCCCGTGAATAGAGCCAGGCCACGAACGGAAGCGTGGCACGGAGAAACCGATCCGGCTGGAGGAGCGGAATCTGGAAAAACAGATAGTGATGCACCAACCAGATCACCCAAGATGGCCGCGCAGCTTCCGCTTGCACGGCATAGGCTCGATACCCGCCCTGCGGCGGATCGCGCATCAGATGGTTGGCGTACAAAAACCGGAGGAGGTCCTCGACATCCTGCCTCGTGGCTCGGCAGGTCGTGTCGGCGTGGATCTGCGTGAGGACGGCCTCCGCGGATGAGGCGGCCCAGTGCGACAGAATCTGGTAGGCGGCCCAGCCGATCTGAAAATATTTCCCGCGGACCGGATCGACGACGACCCATGTCGGCGAACCGTCGGCGGCCGAGGCACCCGCGATGAGCCTGAGATCCTCGCGTAACGGCGGCAGCACGAGATCTTGGTTCGGGAGCGTGGTCAGTTTCATAGGCCGATCCATGGCCGGATGGCGGAAATCGGACGACGGAAAAGATAGGTGAACAGTGTAACCCGCTCTCCGTAGATTTTGGCGCTGCCTTGCCAGCCGATGCGGAATTCCGACGCCCCCTGTCCAAGCTGTGCCGTCACGCGGTAGGACAGCGTATTGTTCGGCAAGACCTCGGCGTGGTAGCTGGCATGACTGACCGTGGCAGGAACGCTGGAAAATGGATTGGCATTCATGAACAGGGCCACCGATGCGCCTTCGCGCAACACAATGGCATCCTCCACCGGCAGATCGATCCGCACCTCCAGTTGATGCGGGTTCGCTAATTCCATGATGCGTTGGCCGACCACGATCGGCTTCCCGATCCAATCGGACTTGTCCGTGTAGAGCAACAGCCCGGCTCGCTCCGCCTTCACCTCGACCTTCGTCAATCGTTCATGGGCATAGTTCCGCTCGGTTTCTCGCAATTCGACTTCGGCTTTCAACAGCGGACCATCGGCTTTTTGCTCGGGCTCCACGAATGAGCCTTGCGCTGCACGCCGATAGTTCGCCATCGCCACGTCGAGGCTCCGTTCCGCGACTTCATACTCGTTTCTGAACGTTGTGTCTTCATACTTGAACAACACCTCGCCTTCGGACACGACGGTATTGGGGAGGACTACAATTTCGGCAATGACGCCGTCGATCGGCGCGCTCACGATCAGAGGGTCCTTTGCGACAATCTTCGCGGGCGCCAACGTCGACATGGGGACAGGAATGGCCAGTATGCACAGAGTGGCGGACGCGAGTATCCACGTCATGGTCCGGCTCAATCCCCATCGCCATCGGCGACTGTTCGATGGACCGACGGCACGCCAGGCGTGAGCATAGGCTTCGCTGAGACGTTGCATGACAGTCACCTCGTGGTCTGCCCATGGTTGGTCTCGCGTCAGCCACAGGCCGCCTAAGATCTGTCCCCCAGGGTGCTTGAGAGGACACCATAATCCATAGCCTGGGGTAAATTCCTTCCAGTCTGGTCTTAGTCCGGCAGGACAATCCGCTTCTGTGACGAGACGAATGCCCGGACCGGTCGAAGTCTTGCGCAGTGCCCGGATCAATCGCTCGATCCATTGCATCAAGGGCACGGCACGATCCACCACCGGGACGCTCGATGCGGCTTGCACCTGGTAACTCTGCGTAGACGGGGTCGGCGGGGTCATTAATATTGCTTGTCGATAGGGAACCAAGCGGCGCGTTTCATTGACGAAAAAAAATTGCAATTCTTGCTGGGTCTGGGCCGCGCGAACCCTCTCTTCCAGCTGAAGCAGCAGGGTGAACGATATGCTTGTGGGTGGGCTGTGGGGCTTGACTTCTGCTGCGAGCATGTCAGCGTAGGGGTTCAGCGAACGAGGCGGTCCCGCTCATCCCCGCCAGCACGTTGTCGGGCTGAGTGCGAAACCGACCTTTCACCTTCACCGTCTGGCTGGCAGGATCGACATTCGCGCCGATGACCTGAACCACGGCGGGATACCGTAGTCCCGTTTCATCAATGGCGTACTCGAAGGGCGTGCCGACCTTCAGCCACGCGAGGGACTTCGACGGCAGAATGAGCTCGATCTCGAGCAAGCTATCATCCAGCAGGCTTATGAGCTGATCGTTGGGAAATACATTCTCGTGTTCGTTCACGATCATTTTGACGACACGTCCGGGAAACGGTGCGCGCACGGTGCAGCCGTTCACATTGACTTGCGCGGCCTTCACGGCAGCGAATGCTTTTTCGGCTTCGGCCTGGGAGACTTCGAGTTCGAGCTGCCCGACTGCCTGATGTTTTGAAAGGCGGCGGTTGTTCTCATAGGTCTTCTCCTTGCCACGATATTCCGCCTTGGCACTAGCCAATTCTGCTTCGTACTTCGAGCAATCGAGAGCGACCAGGAGAGCCCCTTTTTTAAACCGATGTCCCTCCTTGAAGGGTAGCTGGCTGATCCGGCCCTGGACCTGGCTGGCTAAGGTGGCTTGTGCAGTCGCCTTCACCACTCCGCGGATCGTGCTGAGTTCTGCCGCGCTGCTTGCGGGCTTGGGATCTGACTTGGTGCCGGCTGTCGCAAGCCACATCGGCATCAGGATCCACACGCCCACGAGAGAGCCACCAACCAGCGGCCAGCTGATACGGGTCACTTGAGTAACTCCTTGCTTTTCGCCCATCGTGTGCGAAGTTCGAGCGCAAGGTCGGACACGCTCTGTTCCTGCGTCAGATCATGGGGCAGCACATCTTCTCCAACGGCGGCCAAGAGCGACGCCCAGGCGGTTTGGAGTTCCGCCTCCGCGGCATCGTATCGCAGTTGCGCCGCCACCTGATTGACTCGCTCGCGCAGAACGGCCTGTTCGCTCAACCGGGCCGACCGCCATGCGAGGCGCGTCTGCTCGGTAATTTGGGACTGCGTGTCGTGATAGAGCGCCGCCGTCGAGGTTTCTTTCCTCGCGAGTGCCACCTGCGCCACGCTGACATGCACTTGCGACATGATGGCCATGGTCAGCGCAAGGTTCTGCGTGTGCAGCACCTTATCTTGCGCCTCAATGGTCTTCGCCCGAGCCGGGTACCGAAACATGTTCAGCAGATTCCAACTGGCCCGTGCGGCATAGGCGGCCCAATGGTTATTGAAGAGAAAGCTGTTGCTGTTGTAGTTCCCGCCGACTAGGAGATTCAGGCTGGGTAACATTTCAAGGATCGCCGCTTTGGTCTCGTGCGCGTTGATGCGACGCCGGTAATCGATCATCCTCAGCTCCGGGCGTGCCTCCAGCGCCCGCTCCTCCAGCACCGACATCTCGAACGGGAGTTTCAACGTTCTGGCCTCTCGCTCCGGAACCATGAGCACCATCGCGTGCTCTTGGCCGGGGGGAAGATTGATGAGCGCGGCCAATTGAAGCTTCGCCGTGGAGAGCTCCCGGAACAGCTGTTGAATGAATCGCTGCGCATTGAGGAGATCGAGCTTGTATTGCAAGGGAACCAGCGGCGCGCTGAGTTTCTCATCTTGAATCGCCTGGGCTTTCTCCAGCGCGCTTTTCACCCATTCATCCAGCATCTTGAGTGAGGGGAGCATTCGTTCCGCGCTCACCGCCCGCCAATAGGCGATCCGCACATCCTGCATCACGCGATTGGCGACGCGCCGCCGTTCTTCCTCGGCGATCAACACGTCGTCGGCTGCCTGCTTTGCCCGGATGTACGACATGCCGAAATCCAACACATTCCAACTGAGCGACAGATCGGCCGAGAAAATGTTCTTTTCAGCCGAGGTAAAGGGTTCGAGAATCTGTCTCCCCGTAATCAAGGACTGCGCAAGTCCTCCCGCGAAATTACTGCGCCCGTCGAATCCTGCGTTCGCCGCGAGACGAGGCAACATGGCATAGTGCGACAGGTCGAGTTGGGTCTGCGCCAGCATCTTGTGCATCAGCTCGACGCGCGCGTCGAGGTTATACTTCAGCGCCCGCGCCATCGCTTCGTAGAGATCGACCGGGCCCGAGACGGGCTCTTGATCCTTGGTCAGCACGGCCCGGTCTTCGTGCACTCGTGATCGCACCTCGTCCGTCGTCAACGGGATCGATTTGATAGCACAACTGCTCAGACCGATGACGGCGACGGTTGTCAGCGCCGCCAGTATGGGGTCGATCATGCCGCGAGATCGTTCGGCCGGAGAATTCGGTCTGTTCACCACGTCACTTCCTGTTCAGGCACATTCGTAGAGCCCCGCCTATTTCGCACCGTGCCAGACAACAGAATCCTGCTGCCCGATCACCATTCGGTTCTGTGCAATCGGCACTGTGCAACCCGGTATATGCAGATGGTCTTAAGAGTACTAAACTATTCTGGTTTGTCATCATATTTTTGTCTTTAATACATCTCTACATCAGTTCGATCATGGACAAATCGTTTCACAGACCCCGCCTTATGATCGCGATGATCATCCTCGATTGCACAGAAGCGACTTCAGAAACCATGTTTTTTCTTTTTGTGTGGCGCGTTTTTTGGTAGCTTGTGTGTGAAGATGACTGAAATGATCAGATCCGGTCGACATCACTTCTATGCCTCACAAAGGAGATCAGTATGAAAGATGTAGCATCAACGGCGAATGCACCAGGCATGTCCTCGGCAAGACCGCCACAGCCAAGCCAGCCCACCAATGCTGCTCCGACGGTCCAGTTTGACGTCTCCAACCTTCACAGTTCCTACGCCAACGTATGCAACGTGTCTTCGACCCGTGAGGAAGTGGTGCTCGCCTTTGGCGTCAATAATGTGTGGGAGCGGGGGCAGGCAAACGTGCAGATCCAGATGACTAACCGCATCGTCCTGAACCCCTATGCGGCGAAGCGGTTGGCTGCCGTGCTCAATCGTGTGGTCGCCGAATATGAGTCCGCGTTTGGGCCGTTGAAGGACGACGCTAGACCACAATCCAATGCGGCCTAAGTGAAAGGAACCTCTCCGGACGTCGCTCTGGTCCGGAGAGGGCTTTCCAGCAGCCTTGCAGGTGATATGATCCGTTACATTGTGCGCCCGACCGCTTGGCCCACAAGAAATCTTGTCACCCAAGCCCAGTGAAAGTTGAAGCCGCCATTGCGACCGTCGCAGTTAAGGAACTCGCCGACCAGATAGAGGGCGGGCACCAACCTTGATTCCATCGTGCAGAAGTTGATCTTTTCGACAGGGACCCTGCTCGTCGTCACTTCTGCCTGGTTCCAGCCGCGATCCTGCACGATTGGAAACTGGAATCGAGTCAGTTGTTAGCAGGGGCAGCGTTGTGAACTGCGCCTATCGTAATCCTTTGAATGACTGAAGTGTGGGTTTCTCGGTGAACCCACTAATGTGGTAAACTCGCTTCCCTCTTCGCCAACTCACTCTGTCTGTGCCGAGAAATGAAGCTCCCCGCAGCAAACTACGGGTCAGTATTCGGCGAAGGAGAACGTGCCTAGTCCCCCACCGTGACCGAGGACTCCCCTGATTTCCGGCTGGCGTTCGAGCAGTGAGTCCGCAGGGAGGAGGTGTGCCGGAAGTCTTTCCCGGGCATTGGTGGCCAGAAGGATTCCTCTGTCCCTGTTGTGTCTGCGGTCGATCGGGGTCCAAGGCTCGACGGACGTGGGGGGACTGGTCGCACGTTCACTCCCAGGCGTTTGCAACAGCGAGACCGATCATTCACCGGACGCGTCTGCCGTTGACGCGGTGGGTCCGGGCTCTGAGGGTCGTGACAAGCCGGCAAACCGGAGACTGATGTCGCGGCGCAGGACTCAACCAGAGACCCCATTTTATCAGTCCACAGCAGCGAGGCCGTATTCGTTTCTTGGTCGTGGTTTTCCCGTGAAAAGTCACAGATGTGTTTTTCATGACACAACTTATCGTTCGCCATGTATCGTTTTTCGATAAAGAAATAAAATACTTGTGTCGTTTTTTTATTGGCACATAAGTTGCTATACTCACGCCACAGTTGTCGATTTTCGTGACGGGGGGCTTGTGCGGAATCAGCAAACTCTGGCATCTGCAGTGACATGTTCGGGTGTTGGGCTTCACTCTGGCCAACCTGTGACAATCACGCTTAGACCTGCTCCTCCAGACACTGGGGTGGTTTTCGTCAATCGAAGCGGGAATGTCAGCACCTCCCTTTCAGCCTCGATTGAACACCGTGTCCCGACTGAACTGTGCACGGCCATCAGCGGCAACGGATTCCAGGTTAAGACTATTGAACATGTGCTTGCGGCCTTGTCAGGCCTTGAGGTTGATAACGTCTATATCGATGTGACGGCAAGCGAAGTCCCTGTGATGGATGGGAGTGCTGCGCCATTTGTTCGCTTGATCCAATCTGTCGGCGTGATCTCGCAAAACCGGAAGCAGCCCTATCTGAAGATTATGGCGCCGCTTGAGATTTCTGAAGGGTCGAAACGGGTGAGGATCGAGCCTTCATCCGCGCCTCGTATAACCTATTCGATCCACTATGACCATCCTCTCATTAAGACTCAGACCTACGTCCACGATTGTTCTGTGAGCGCCTTCGAAAATCATATCGCCGAGGCGAGGACGTTTGGGTTCCTCCACGAGGTCCAGGCGCTATGGGCTCGCGGGTTCGGTCAAGGTGGGACGTTAGACAACACGGTCGTGCTGTCGGATGACGGTATTGTGAATGAATCTGGCCTCCGGTTCCCTAATGAGTTCGTTCGTCATAAGGTGCTTGATCTCGTTGGCGATTTTTCTCTCCTCGGAATGTCCTTCATCGGCCATATTGTCGCAGAGCGATCGGGACATGCACTCCACACTCGGTTAGTTCAACAGATCCTTGAACAGCCTGAGAAGTGGGTGCTCCTCAACGCAGAGCCTCTTGCAGAAAAGAAGCGGACGACTCCGAGCATGGCTCGGCTCCAGCCTGCCGTCGCACTTCAAGCTTCCTAAAAATCACTTTTATTGTCGGGGTGATAGGTGCGTGCCGTACCGGCGAAGCGCTGTTCTCTTTGGGAGCGTGGCCGTTGGAAAAATTACGTCGGGAGTGAGTGGCCTCACCCCCGGCGTATAAGTCGTGGCGGGGACTACTTCTTCTTCTTCTTCGCTGCCTTCTTTGTTGCCAAGACTCTCACCCCCCTTCGTCGTTCGTAATAGGTTGTTGCCAATAGATCGCTTACACAGCCTGGATCAGCATATCGTCTAACGCTTCGAACGTGTTCGGGCCGACTTTTCTAAAACGCTTGTCGCGCTTTAGCGAGGTGGCAATTGAAGTCAGCGGCGTTTTCCCCTTGATCTGCAGACCGCCTTCAATCAAGCGTTGCACAAGCTCCTTGGCATGCATCGCCCGATTCGACTCACGAAGGATCTCGTAGGCCGCTTCAGGCACACTTTTTCCGACGTACTTACTCCGTCCCAGAAGAATTTCCCGTGATTGGTCGGTTACATCCATGACCGGAAGAGACCGAGCGCCTTTCGGGTCATCGGTAATCAGTTGGTTGGAGAGACTGGCTAGCTTGGCTTTGTCCGCTTCGACTCGATAGAGCGTTTCTGCAAGTTCGAGGTATTTCTTGATGGTCGCTATCTCGTCGTCAAGACGCCGACGTTTTTTCTCAAGTTCCTGAAACCGGTTCTTGTAGGCGCTGATCCGTTGCTCCAGCCCAACAAGAATGTCCGTTAATTCCTCCATATGCATCTCCAACAAAGCATGCTTGCTTGATAGCATTGCTTCTAATCTATGTCAAGCATTATTTATTGAATAATGTATTCGTATGATCGAATCAATTTGTGTACACAAGTAATCATTGCATGAGTCGCATTGAAAAGCCTTGTTGTGTCTATCCGGCTGACTCCGAGCCACATAACTGCTTGTGGGTCATGAGTTACTGTTGGCTAACGGAGCCGAACCCTTGCGGCCTTCGTAGTCAACCCGGTAGGCACAAATCATTTAATGCATACAAAGAAGCAGAAAATAATAATTTCAATGGCTTGCAAAGCATTCCGCGATCCGCCTCAGGCTATCCTTTACCGCTACTGTATCACCATGCACTTGAACATTCTTAAGTTTTGAACTACTTCTCTACCCAACGGTTCTGCCGTGCTATTATTCGGCGTGACAATTACCTCCGATCAAATTCCCCACAACACGCTGCTGGAAACTGCAATCGCCGCCAGCAAGGAAGCTGGAGCCATTCTTCTAGATTATGGCAGGTCAGGGTTTCGGATCAAGCACAAGAATCCAATCAATCTGGTGACGGACGCAGATCACGCGGCAGAACAATGCGTCATCGATCGCATTCGCAAACATTTCCCGACCCACCGTTTTCTGGCTGAAGAACGAGGGCGCGTCGAACAGTCACCGTCACCCTATCTCTGGGTCATCGATCCGCTCGACGGCACAACGAATTTCGCTCATGGCTATCCGGCCTACTGTGTTTCAGTCGGGTTAGAGTATCAGGGACGCTGCATTCTTGGCGCCGTCTTAGATCCCTCGCGGGATGAGCTCTTCACTGCCGTAGAGGGTCGCGGCGCTCAGTTGAATGGCCAACCCATCCACGTTTCAGACACGATGGCTCTCGGCAGCAGCCTTCTCGTAACAGGATTTGCATACGATATCAGAGAATCCCCGCGAAACAATCTTGATCATTTTGTAAAGTTTGCCCTCAAGGCGCAGGGTATGAGGCGAACGGGATCCGCAGCGTTGGACTTGTGTTACGTGGCAGCCGGGCGCTTTGACGGATTCTGGGAAGTGCAGCTCAATCCGTGGGATATGGCCGCTGGGTCTGTGATCGTGCGAGAAGCAGGAGGGCGCCTGACAAACTTCTGCGGAGACGATCTTTCGATCTATGGGCAAGAACTAGTCGCTAGTAATGGATACATCCACCAAGCTATGCTCAAGGTCCTCAACGAAGAGACCTCCCAGATGCCATCATCATAAGAACGTTTCGAGACGACTGTACATGCCGGTCGCAAGCCCACGTCTCTCCCACAGGCTCTATGCTGCCCAGCGTTCTGCGCAGACTCCTCGATATACAACAAGACCATCAATGGGGTATTCTGTTTAAAGTGGCTCACGCCGAAGATTCTTAACCATGGCACGCGCAACACCGCCTTCAAGACAGACGAACGGAAATCCTTCTGGTGAAAACACTGCCGACCCCACGGCTTGGGACGTCGAGTTGCTCCGCGTCCTTGTCAGTCGGAAAGGAACGCAGGTTGATGCCCAATGGGCGATCCATCCCCAGTTGAAACATGACCTGCTGCCGGACGAATGGAAAGAAGTGACGGATCTCATGTCCAAGGTGACCGTCATTGTCGGCAATCGGTTTTCCGAAGTCCTCTCGAATGTCGAGCCTGACCCACCCGGTCATGCCTGATCTTTTCCATCACACACACCATTTTCTGCGCTCTCTGCCGAACATCTGAATCGACATAGGAGGCTCGTATGGACTCGTACTACCATTCACATGATCTCGGAAAGTTTTCAGATATGGGAAAAGGGAACAAAGAACTGTGGAACAAGTTCATGGGCTACTACAACGCCGTCTTTGCTGAAGGCGCGCTGACCGAGCGCGAGAAAGCGCTGATCGCGCTGGCTGTTGCCCACACTGTCCAGTGTCCTTACTGTATCGATGCCTACACGCAAGCCTCACTCGAAAAGGGGTCCAACGTCGAAGAGATGACAGAAGCGGTGCATGTCGCCTGCGCCATCCGCGGAGGAGCCTCGCTCGTCCATGGTGTGCAGATGCGTAATGTGGCCGAGAAGTTGTCGATGTAGATAGATTGAGACCCGGAACTACAAATACGGGTTTTCTGGAATCGCCAGCGTAAAATACTTGCCGCGCTCTTCGTAGAGGACTCGCTTGTCGGTAAGTTCGTTCATGACTGGGGTGAGCGCTCCTTCATTCGTGTCAATCCGACCAGCAACCTCGGCTCGAATCTGCTCCATACTCTTTGCCACCTCGTTACCGACCTCGATCACCAGCGCAGCTAATCCATCGTATCGCTGACGCGTGGGGGATTTCTGATTCCGGCCATCATAGACGGTCAAGTAATCGAGGGCCTTGGAGTAATCAAGAAGGGCCGATCTGTCGAGGCGTGCAAGCGCTGCCAGCCCTCAATCGCCGCCACAAGCTCTTGGTATACATGCGGATCTACCGGCCAATTCTCGAGTTCATATTCGAAATCGTAGGCGATTTTCTTTAAGTCCACCTGCCGGGAGTCGTAGACGTATTCGTACGCCATCCCCGGTCCGGTAATTCGAATCCCGTATTCATGCGGCTTCTTGTAGTAAGGGCTAAACCGCTCCAACCAGAATTTCCCAGTAGCCTCGGGCGGCTGCAAATGGACCAGCGAGGGGATCAGGTCGATCTGGCGTTGGTAGTCCTCATTCGTTTCCCCCGGAATCCCAGCAAGATATTCCAAGACACCGTCACGCGATAATAGAAACTCCACTTGAGACACACGATGTTCTGCATCGGCGTGACGCCCTTGTCCATAGCCTTCAACTGGTTGAGGCTCAAACTCTCCAATCCAGGCTGCATGCACTTCACACCGCCGACCGCCGACGTGCGAATCTGGCTTTTGTGCAGGTTGCTTTTCGTTTCGATAAAGACGTCCAAGTCGCAGTGCTCCGCCGCGAATTTGCCGAAAAGATTTTCGACGTATTTCATGTCGATAATGTTATCGACCAAGCGGAACCGCGCAGTGTCGTAGCGGTGGGAAAGATGGGTCATCTCCCTTGCAACCTGATCGGAGGATTTCGCACGAAACTTCATGCTCTGGGCGTTGAGTCCACAAAACGTGCAGCGGTGTTTCTCGCCCCACCAACAGCCGCGTGATCCTTCATAGAGCAATATGCGATCGAGCCCCTGAGCCGCATCTCCAAGCTCGGCCAGGAGATGATAGTAATCGTCGTAATCGGGAGGGCCCGTCTTGACGAAATCTGAGAAAAGCGCCTGGTTCGGGGTGAATACGATGGTGTCGCCGTTGCGTGCCGTGACTCCCTGCGGCAGAGAGCCTGGTTGGCCTTCCAAGACGGAGCGGACCAACTGAGGAAAGACCTCTTCCCCTTCTCCGACCACGACATGATCGATAAAAGGAAAGGCCCGAAAGTACTCCATGCCCATCTCGCTATCGTAATTCGCGCCGCCGAAGACGACCTTCACGTCCGGATACAAGTCCTTGATCAACTTGGCCATGGTGAGACTCGCCACGTTCTGATCGAAGGTCGACGTAAAGCCGACGAGCTTGTATTGCCCCCAGTCAATCGAGGTGAGCGACCCGGTAAGAAACTGCGGGGCCGTGCGTGTCGCCATCTCTTCGAAATATCCGATCGACTGCCCACTCTGTTGCGCAATTTGCTCGAAGACCGGCTTGAACACTCGCGGATATTCCGCCCGCTTTGGATTGTCTCGAAACAACAACTGCGAAAAGAGCCATTCGCCAAAGAGCGCGCGCTTCTCACAAATCATTTCGTACAGCGGCACGCCGATCTTATGCGCGAACCGCACGTTCAAATGGTGGCAATCGACGGAGATCCCTTTGGATTTGAGGAGCGCGGAGAGCGTGCCAAGTTGGATCGAAGGATACTTCGAGTAGCTGAACGGCATGTTGACGAGCGCCACCTGAGCCTTCTCGGTCATCTGCTGCCTTGTGCGTTCATGGCCAGAGACTCTGGCTCGTGATTAACTTGTGGCGGCTCGAAACGGCTCAAATTCGCGATCGGCCTTCGCTGCCAGATAGAAATCGCTTTCAGTCAGCCCGTTGATCTTGTGCGTCCAGATTTCCACCTTGCACTTGCCCCAGGCCAGATACAGATCGGGATGGTGGCCCTCCGCTTCCGCCACCGCACCTACCTTGTTCACGAAGGCTAGAGCCTGGGCGAAATCATTAAACGTATATAAGCGTTCAAGATGTCCTAGCCCGTTTAGTGACCAGCCTCGTCCAAGCTCTTTCAGCAACGCCTGGGCACGATCATTGGGCAGGGGCGGTACGCCGCCACGACAGGGGACGCATTTATTGTCAGCAAGACCCATAAGAGCCTCCTTGCAAGCGGGACCAGGGGAGTATTGTAAAGGGGCTATCGGCGAAGAAACAAGGCGAAGGGTACAGGGATGGCTACTCAGAGTCGTCCGAGACCCCACCGGATTTGGCCAGATCGTCCATCTTGATCTTATCGGGATTGAACTTTGCCGTGGCCTGCGACATACGGTCGAGGGCTTCATCAAACGACAGGGGAGGAGCGTCTTTCGGACGGAACCGGATTGGATTCACGCGGGCCACGACAAAGCTCTTGAGGTACGGGCTGGCCAGTCCTTTCGCCTTGAGGGCCTCGACTTGTTCAACGATCAAGTCATCCAGCGCCAGTACGGACTTCGCCCGCTGCTGCCGAATACTCATGGCTATATGCAGCGGCTTCTTCAGAAATTCCTCCACCCGTTTCAGCACGGGATGATAGGCCCCGCCACTAAATCTTGGACGCTCTTCATAGCAAAGACCAAGCGTGATAAAGGCCGGCTCCTCGAATTCTAACGCGTAGTTGTCTTCCGTCGCGGCATCGAGTTGCGCCAGCTCCTTGTACATGTGGATCACTTCCAGCGCCTTCTCTCGAAGGTTATGCGCCTTCTCCGTATTCAGCGCCAGAATCTGGTAGGCCGCTGACGGTTCCGGCACCACGATCGCGACAATGCTCTTCGCCCCAAGCGTTCGCATGGCCGAGAGGCGATGGTTGCCATTGGGTGTCCAGTACTTCGCCGCATGGTCGGGCTTCGGCGTCCGCACGGCAATGATCGGGTCAAGAAACCGGCCGATCTTGCCGATGACCGCTTCCAACTTTCTGACATGGGTCTCGGAGAGATTCCGCTGAAACGGCGTCGGCTCGACTAACTCAATCGGCAAGGCTGCCAGCACCATCCAGCGACCTCCATAGGGCTCACGATACATCGCGAGGACCTTTCCGCCATCACCCTCGATCGCCCGATGCAGCTCCGCCACCTCACCGGGCGGTGCGGCAGCTTGTAAGTCACTCGCGGCCAGGCCGGTCGACGCGCCGGCTGGTTTCCTGCGTTGTCTGGAGCCCTTGGGCAGCGGCGCTTTCTTGGATTTTTTCTCCCCCACGCTGCTATGGTAGGGCAGTCGCATGACAAAAGAAAGCCCTGACAGGAAGGCACTGCTCATCGGTCATCGCGGCGCCTGCGGCCACGCGCCGGAGAACACGCTGGCCTCAATCGAACGGGCCATCGCGCTCGGGTGCGCACTCACCGAAGTGGACATCCGGCGGACCGCTGACGGCGCGCTCGTCTTGCTGCACGATGAGCGGGTGGACCGCACGACGAACGGTCGGGGGCTCGTCGACGACATAACGCTGGAGGACATCCGGAAGCTGGATGCCGGCGGCGGCCAGACGCTGCCGACGCTAGAGGAGGCGCTCACGGCGGCCAGCGGTTGGATCGGGTTGATTCTGGAATTAAAAACCGCGGGCCTGGCCTACGATGCCTGCGCGATCGTCCGCGCCAGCGGCTTCGATGGCCCGATCATCTACGCGTCGTTTCTGCACGAAGAACTCCAACACGTGCGAAGGGCCGATCCGGACTCCAAAACGCTGGTCCTCTTCAAACGGCTCCCCAAGGACCCCGGCGCCGAAGCCGTCAAGCTTCAGGCCACCCACGTGGGTCTGCGCTTCAATACCGTCACAAGACCACTTGTGAATACATTCCACAAAGCACATCTCACCGTGTTCGTCTATACCGTCAACAGGCCTGCGGACATCACAAAGATGAAAACGTTCGGCGTGGACGGCATCATCTCCGACTTCCGCAACCGTCTCTGATAGGCCGCTCGGCTAAGCTACTGAAAACGCATGCGTTCAGTCCTTCTTGCAGAGGGCAAAAATATGGAGCTAGTCTAGATTTGGGCGAGCCTGTTTCAGGATTCGCTCGATCAGGAGCGGCAAATCCTTTTGTTGCCACTCCGCCACAAACACTCTACGCGCCGGTGGCTTGTGCCGCCTGGATTCACTGAGCATGAGATCGAGCAGGCCTTACGACTGGTTGACCTGGTGGGCTTCAGAAATATTCGGACGCAGGTCTCCCGCGTAGATCAGGGTGTGACCTGCGTTTTCGGACAACGAACGTCATAATCCTTTAGGGTAGCCGGTCAACGAGGAGGAGTGTTTCTCATGAATCGCTTACGACACCTGAACCGATCCACGTCACTGCTCGTACTGCTCATCTTCGGGGGTTGCGCCGAGCTTGCCTATCAACACATGAACGATCCCTCGCGGGATGTGTGGCAGCAACCCAAGGCGGTGATTCAGGCTCTGAACCTTTCTCCTGGAGCACGCGTGGCCGACCTCGGTGCTGGTGGCGGGTACTTCACCTGGCCACTAGCCGAGGCCGTCGGCCCTGAGGGAAAAGTCTACGCGGTGGATATCAATGAGACCGGTCTCCGCATGATCGAGCAGGAAGCAAAGACCCGCAACGTTTCCAACGTGAAGCCGGTCTTGGCCACCCCGACGGACCACCAGCTTCCTGAGCCGGTGGAGCTGGTGTTCACTTGCGATACCTATCACCACATGTCCGATCGCGTCGCCTATTTCCGATCGCTGGCCAGCCATCTGCGTGATAATGGCCGTGTGGCCATTCTCGATTTCCACAAGACTGGTTTCTTCTCAGGTATCCTCGGACATGGGACGTCCAAAGAACTGGTCCGCCAGGAAATGAATGAGGCTGGATATCGTTTGGTCGCGGAACATTCTTTTCTCCAAGACCAACATTTTCAAATCTTCGCTGTAAGCCGACCATGACCACGACCTCACCTTCTCGCATTGGCTGGTTCACGGCTGCCTGTGTCCTTGTGAGCAATATCATAGGAGGTGGCATTTTCACGACGACCGGATTAATGGCCCGAGAACTCGGTGACCCCCTACTGATTCTCCTGCTGTGGTTCATCGGTGCATTGTTTGCCCTCGGGGGTGCGATGGTCTACGGCGAACTCGGCTCGCTCTTGCCCCACGCAGGGGGTGACTACGTGTACCTGAGAGAGGCCTATGGTCCTCTCGTCGCCTTCCTGAGCGGATGGACGTCCTTCACGATCGGCTTCGGCGCCGCAGTCGCAGCCGCGTCGATTAGTTTTTCTTCTTACGCCTTGCGTGTGGTCCCGCTGGAAGACGGAAGTGGGTGGGTAGCGAAGGGGTTGTCACTCGGCCTGTTGTGGATCGTTTCCCTGGTGCATTGTGGAGGGCTCGGAACCGGCAGCCGCCTGCAACGCTTGCTCACCATCACCAAAATTCTTGCCGTCGGCGGATTGATTCTCGGCGGCCTGTTTGCCGGAGCAGAGCAGTGGGAGCATCTGTTTCAACGACCCGCAGCCCCTCAACCCACGCTCGGCGCGACCGCCATTGCCCTTGTGATTGTCGTGTACTGCTACCTCGGCTGGAATGTCGTGAGCTATATCGCGGGAGAAATCGATGACCCGCAACGAACCTTGCCCAGAATCATGATCGGTGGCACCGCCTTCGTCGCCTCGATCTATCTCCTGTTGAACATCGTCTACTTGTCAGCCCTCTCGATCACGGAACTTGCCCAAGATCCGGTGGTTCCTGTCGCCGAGAAAGCGGCGGCCGCATTATGGGGACCGCAAAGCGGTCGATTGGTGGCGATGCTCCTCTGTTTGTCGATCGCCGGAGCTGTGAGCGCGATGACATGGGCCGGGCCTCGCGTGTATTGGGCGATGGCGCGTGACGGGGCAATTAGCCCCTGGCTGGCTCAGCTCCATCCTCAAACCGGTGTGCCGGCCAGGGCGATCCTGTTCCAAACCCTGTGGGCCTCTATTCTTATCCTCAGTGGGACTTTCGAACAGTTGCTCGTCTACAGCGGTCTGGTACTGGCCCTGTTCATAGCGCTCAGTCTCTCCACGATCTTTCGCCTCCGTCACCTGTCCATCGACCGAGTACAGGTCTACCGTGCGCCGTTTTATCCCCTCTTGCCCACGACCCTTGTCGCCGGCGCTCTCTTGATGGTCATATACAGCCTGATCCAACGGCCCGCTGAATCGATGTACGGCGCCGCGACCGTCCTGAGCGGAGTTCCGCTCTACTTCATCTGGCGCAAGCCAGCCTCGACGTTCCGACGCCATGAACCGTGAGTCGATCTCGATTCACCAGGTTGACGCGGATTGGAGAACGATTCGAGCCGGTGGACGACGCTTTTGGCCGGACCGATCATGCTTTTTACGCTCGATCGCTCACTCTTAAGGATTACGAAGCGTGGTTTGGCCGCGGGCTTGCGTTCTTCAAATGCTTTTCTGTTTTGCTGACAGACAGAACTCTGAGAGAGGGAACAGTCTGGCGCGCCAGGCTGAATACACCACGGGCGACCTCGCTCTGTGGCGGCAGGTCGCCCGTGACTGGCGCTTAGGACGCCTATGTGATGTTCGTGTTGTCGCGGCCCGTTAGACCCGCGCGAAGCCAGATTACGCAAGCTTCCAGTCGGGGGAGACATCGTCAATCCCAGGGGCTTGTGTTCCTCGAGTCAGCGTCGAGTTCTCCATTCTTTTCAGGCTATTATCCAGTTGGTCTGTTGAGCCCTGAGGGCACAGCCAGTGGAGAACCGGCTAACACGACCGACGAGATGCCCGCTCTTGCATCGGCGGGCCTGACGGACCAGGTGGAGTTATGTCACTCATAACCACCCTCCTCCCTTGGTGAAGTCATTGAGAGACCTGGATAGCAACTGCGTGGTTTGCCCGATCTCCCGCACTTCAGTAAATCATGGGCCGCAGTTTTCCTCCTACGCCCATTAGAAACACGTGTCAATGGGGGGCAGTACCTTTTCTTGCAGACTTCCATAACGCATAACACATGCCAACCAAGACCAAGTCTTCCAGCGGCGAATACCATCGCAACGGCTGCGGAAAGAACACGCCATAGCAGCCACAGTTGGCCTAGGTCCAGGCCCCGGACAAGCGATAGCGTCATCCATACCGCATATCCCGCGCTAAGAAGTAGCGCCGCAAGGGCCCCTGTCCCAAGCCGCCATCCGGAGAGGACCCAGACTCCGAGCAACCACTCGAGACCTGTGACCAGGAGTGCAATGGGCCAGAGGAGCGGAACCGGAATCGCTTGATAGGTGACCAGCACATCCACAAAGCCCGGCAGGTCGAGCGACTTGCCGAGCGCGGAGGCAAGGAGTACCCCGACGACGAACAGGCGGCAAACCCAGGAGAGAATGGACCAGCGCATGCTACCTCCCTCACAAACAACAAGGGGAGAACGGCTTGACTGCCGCTCTCCCCCATCGCAACACTGGATTCAGGGCCAGCCCATCACCTCATACCTTGCGCTTCGCCTTCCAATTCCCTCCGTCATCTTCCCATCCGCAGATCGACCATAGTCTGTCAGCAGTGGAGCTACACGATCTGTAGCTTGCTGAAATCCACACCGGCCGGTTCAGGCGGCCGTTTCAACTTCAAATCATTCATCGCCTCGACAATTGTCGAGGCGACCACGAGATTCCGGTACCATTTCCGATTGGCCGGCACGACATACCACGGCGCATGATCCGTGCTCGTGGCGGCCAACACATCTTCGAAAGCCCGCATGTAGTCCTTCCACAGCTTACGTTCTTCTAAGTCGCCCTCGTTGAACTTCCAGCGTTTCTCAGGATCGCGTATCCGTTCTTCAAGCCGCTGCTTCTGTTCGTCTTTGGAGATATGGAGGAAGAACTTGAGGATGGTCGTCCCGTTTTCGTACAGCAGCTCCTCGAACTCTTTGATCTGGTTGAGCCGTTGCTTGGCCACCTTCTCCGACAACCGCCCATGCACGCGCGTGATGAGGACGTCTTCATAATGGGAGCGATTGAAAATCCCGATGTGCCCTTTGGGCGGAGCTTCATGATGGACCCGCCAAAGAAAATCGTGGGCGAGTTCGCTGTTGGAAGGGGCTTTGAACGAGGCCACCTTGCATCCCTGCGGATTGACGCCGGACATCACGCTCTTAATCGTCCCGTCTTTGCCGCTTGTATCCATCCCTTGGAGCACCGCGAGCAACGATCGTTCGCCGTTCGCATAAAGCCTTTCTTGGAGTTCGCCGAGCCGCCCGGTCAAGTCAGCCGTAATCGCCTTGGCTTTCTCTTTTCCTTGGTCGGTCTTCTTGTAGGCACCGGTATCATCGGGATCCATCTTGTCCAGCTGAACCCTCACACCTGGTGGGATGCGATACTGTTTCATGGTCTCGCCCTCCTCCTGAGCTGGATCGCTTGCGGTTTCCCGCAGGGTGGGTGGAATCTCTACGTCATTTCGCTAGGCCTTGCAAGCGGACCTGGTTCGCGTTAAGCGAAAAGGAACTGGACCACTGGAATCCGACTTTCATTGCGGATGCATCTCAGTCAGTCGGTGCCATCATGGGCAAGGCAGGGGAAGGGTCCAAGCCGACCCTGTATTGCTATCGGTACACGTTGACCTTCAACGAGGAGAAAGTGCTGAAAAGCCGGAAACGGGACGAATGCGTGCCTGGAACCCGTGAGACCCTAACCGCGAAATAGAGCGATCAGTTACATAACGCCGGCCAGGTGATTCATACCTAAGGTCGTTTGGGTGAAGAAGAGCAGGAAGGATTGGTAATCCCGCGGAAGTACCGGTCGGTTGCG
The DNA here is from genome assembly GCA_005239465.1 of Nitrospira sp. Taxonomy (GTDB): domain Bacteria; phylum Nitrospirota; class Nitrospiria; order Nitrospirales; family Nitrospiraceae; genus Nitrospira_D. Next base: position 36,946 of record SPAW01000009.1, read on the forward strand.
CGTTCCTCGATCGCAGTAGATCAACCCGATCGGTCTGGTGCCGACTCGCAACGACGCCAGAATGCCCGAGGCTGGATTCCAGGTGTCGACAAATTCCAGCTTCATCGTTCCGGCTGTCTGATTCGTAAAATCCGGCACGAGGAGTGGATCGAGCCGTTTGAGGACGTTCAGAAAAAACTGGTGTTCGCGACCGAGTGAGCCCGAGAGGGCCCGGAGATGGGGGGCCAGAGGAGTGGCGCCAAGCACGAGTCGGCCGACCAGCAGATCGCTGTCGCTTGGATTCAGCAAGGCCAATCCCACCCGATCGAAGCCGGCGTCCTGGTGCAGCGATTGCACGAAGGTTCCCAGCAGGCTGTTGAGATCCTTCGCCTCTCGCAAAGAGTCTTGAAAGGCCTGCAGCGTTTCGAGTGGTCTCGCCTGAATGGGAGCGGGGGCCTGTTCGTCGCGCGGTGGTGCAAATGGTATTTTGAAGGGAAGTGGGTTCTGTTCGATACGCGACGGCTCGGCCGGAGCCTTTGAGGAAATGGGGTCCTGGACGTTTTGCTCAGAGGGGGGAAGTGTGGCATGATCGGCCGAGTCCATCGCAAGTCCCATCGAGCGGGTCAGTTGGCGGCCTCGGTCCATGGCACGAATCATCAAGTCCGCAAAACGGCTTGAGGGGAGCCCACTTCCAACGAGGAGCGTCCGTTGATCACGGTCCTGAGCACTGCTGGCGTTCCGGCCAGTGCTGTAACTGTTCGACGAGATGGGCTGCGGCGACGAGCGACCGCACCGTATCGAGCCCTAACCAGCTGACGGCATGCGGAACCGAGGCAATCGTCTGTTGAGGGCTGTACGCGATGCCGTTGGCAACTTGCAGCACTTTGCACGTGAGTCCGTGGTCGCGGCTGATGATTTGCGCGAGGCTGTCGGCGCTTGAGTTTGGACCCATAAGATTCATAATCTGCTGACATGTTGACTGCAGGATCGGCAAGCAGCGGTTGGTGTGATCGAACAACGGCTGCAGTTTCTGGTGGAGGCGGGAGCGGATGGAATCGACCAACGCCGATTCCACGGCTGAGAGCAACGAAGACATATGAACTCCTGTGGTCGATAACCGCTAGCTATATCGGTTACGATCCCGCGAAGCTTAAGAGCAGTATGTGGGAGAAGACGGCGATTCGAGACTAATTCACAGCGTGAGAGAGGATGTCATGCAGATTGGCTGGATGAGTATCGACAGTTCGGTGGTCCTGGACGGGCTCAAGTCTCTCATCATCCTGGCTGCCCTCCTGATTACGCGGACGCTAGTGGTGCGATGGATTTCTCGCAACCAAGCGTTGTCGATGGAATCGAAGCGGCGATGGGTCGTCACGACCAGAAACTCGATCGCGTTCGCGTTTCTCATCGGACTCGTGATCATCTGGGCGCACGAACTGCAAGCCTTTGCCGTCTCGATTATCGCGTTGGCGGCGGCGTTGGTGTTGGCGACGAAAGAACTCATTCTCTGCTGGAGTGGGGCTGCGCTGCGGGTGGTCGGAAAAGTCTATGCCGTCGGTGATCGGATTCAAATTGCCGGCCACCGCGGAGTGGTGCTGGATCACGATGTCTTTGCGACGAAACTGTTGGAGATCGGCCCCGGTCAATCCGCTCACTTGTATACTGGTCGTGTGACCGTCTTCCCGAACAGTCTGCTGTTTACGAGTCCATTGATCAAAGAGAATCCTGGGCAAGCGTACGGTTTGTATACGCTGGTGATTCCGATCAAGGCCGAGGAGGATTGGCAGCGGTCTGAACGGACACTGTTAGAAATTGCCAAGGCCGAATGCGCACCATTCATGGAAGAAGCGGCGCGCCAAATGAAATTACTGGAGCAAACGAATCTCCTCGAAGCGCCTTCGCCGGAACCGCGCATCACGATTCAACTGCCGGAACCTGGTAAGATGCATCTCGTGCTCCGGTTTCCTGCGCCGGATCGCGGACGATCTCGCATCGAACAGGCAATCCTGCGTCGCTATCTCATCGAGATGACGATCGCGTAACGCTCATCCCGCATCTTCATACCACCACAAACGAAGAAGGGCTACCCACGACTCACGGCCGCGGGCAGCCCCATCTACTTATGTCCTACGTTTCGCGCCCGAGTTACTTCGGAAACGCTTTCGGCGCCATCACGTGTTGCCACCCTTCGCCGTTGAGTGTGTGGAGAAATTCCACCAGATCGTGCTTTTCCTGCTCCGTCAGCTCGAGCGGAATAATGAGATTGTCTTGGTGAGGATTCTTGACACCACCCTTGTTGTAGAAATTCACGACTTCTTCAAGAGTTTTGAAGCGCCCGTCATGCATATAAGGTGCGCTTCGGGCGATCTCCCGTAAGGTCGGGGTTTTGAATGCGACGATTTCCTCGGCATTGCCGGTCACCATGTAGCGACCAAGATCGACTTTGTTGTCATCCCAGCCGATGCCAAGGTTGTGAAATTTCTCGTCGGTGAAGTTGAACCCGGAATGGCACTTCGTGCACCGTGCTTTCTCCCGAAACAGGATGAGGCCGTGTTGAGCCGCTGCTGAGATGGCTCCCTCTTCCTGTCCCTGATCAAACCGGTCTGCCGGGCTGTTGCCGGAGAGGACGGTGCGCTGGAAACTGGCGATGGCCTTGCCCACGTTGCCAATCGTGATGTCTTCGCCAAAGACTTGCATGAAGAGTTTCCGGTAGCCGGCGATCTTCTTCATCTTCGCCATCATCACATCGTAGTTGGCAAAGCCGTGCTCGATCGGATTCGTAAACGGACCGATCGATTGGTCTTCCAACGTTGCGGCCCGGCCGTCCCAAAATTGAGCACTACTGAACACCCGGTTGAAGGACACCGGGGCGCTGCGACCGCCCTTCTGGCCTCGGATGCCTGTGGAGACGGGCTTGCCGTCTGTAAACGCGAATTTCGCCAGGTGGCAATTCGCGCACGCGATGGTGTTGTCCTGCGACAGTCGCTTGTCGAAGAACAGCAACCGGCCTAACTCGACCTTCTCATTCGTCAAAGGATTATCGGCAGGAATGACCACGGCAGTCTCTTCGAGGCCGAAAGGAATCTTGAGCTTGTACTCCCCTTGTGCGGTCTGCGCAGTCTGGGTCGGCTTTTCGCCACCTACTGCCTTTTCCCCTTGTGCTTCGCCGAAAGGGAATCCCATCAGCAGCCCGAACACCATGAACGTACACACAGATATCGAAATCATCAGCTTCCGCCTCTTCATTTTCATCTCCTCCCGTCATGCAGTGACAGAAATGTCATTGCGCTTTAGGTAAATCTCTGAATCAACGACTATATCGACGATCCTTCCAAGTTCGCCCGCAATATCCAGCCCATCTTCTCATGTTGTTCGAGAACGCCGGTGAGGAAATCGCTGGTACCCACGTCATGATACTTCTCCGCCGTCATCTGCACGTCCTCACGAAGTTGACGAATGATTGTTTCATGATCACCCAGGAGATCGACAATCATCTCTCGACTAGCCGGATTAGGGGGAGGATGCTTCTTCACCCTCGCATGTTGGGTAAACTCCTGGAGCGTCCCGATCGCGTGCCCACTGACAGCGCGAGCCCGTTCGGCCACTTCGTCTACGATATCATCGAGTTCTTCGTACTGGGACTCAAAGAACTTGTGGAGATCGCTGAAATGGAGTCCCACCACATTCCAGTGATTATTCCGCGTCTTCGTGTAGAGCACGTACTCATCAGCGAGCAGGGCCGTGAGCGCCTTCACCACTCCATCGCGGTCCTTGTCAGTCATCCCAATGTTCGGTTTCATAGTCTCTCTCTTTTCATAGGCGGGCGCTGAGCGCCCGCCATCGTCTCGGGTCAGTGGCGGCACGATAGCGCCGTCCGCTGCAACATTACCTGTCTTGCTATGTCGATGCAGGAACATCACTCAACGGAATCTTTAACACATCGGCTACACCCTTGCCATAGGCCGGATCGGCTTTGAGACAGTTGCCGATGTGGCGGATCTGGATCTCGCGAGGGGCACCACCGATCGAGCGTGCCGTGTTTTCAAACAACACTTTCTGCTGTGCCGGAGTCATCAGGCGGAATAGTGCTCCAGGCTGAGAGTAGTAATCCGTGTCTTCGCGGTGGTTCCAGTGCTCAGCCGCACCCTCTAGATTCAGCGGCGGCTCAGCAACATTCGGCTGCTCCTGCCACTCGCCAGAGCTATTTGGCTCGTAACCCAGCGTGCTTCCGTGGTTGCCGTCAACCCGCATGGCACCGTCGCGGTGGTAGCTATGTACCGGGCAGCGTGGGGCATTCACCGGAATCAAGTGGTGATTGACGCCGAGCCTGTAGCGCTGCGCGTCACCGTAGGCAAACAGGCGGCCCTGCAGCATCTTGTCGGGCGAGAAGCCGATACCCGGTACTACGTTGGCAGGATTGAACGCCGACTGCTCGACCTCAGCAAAGAAGTTCTCGGGATTGCGATTCAGTTCCATGACGCCAACTTCGATCAGCGGATAGTCCTTGTGCGGCCATATCTTGGTCAGGTCGAACGGGTGATAGGGGACCTTGGCGTCGTCGGCCTCCGGCATGATCTGAACCTTGAGAGTCCACTTTGGGAAATCACCCCTTTCGATGCTTTCGTAGAGGTCACGCTGGTGGCTTTCGCGATCCTTACCGATGATCGCTTCGGCTTCCGCATCAGTCAGGTTGCAGATGCCCTGCTGCGACTTGAAGTGGAACTTGACCCAGTAGCGTTCGTTCTTCGCGTTGATGAAGCTGAAGGTGTGGCTGCCGAAGCCATGCATGTGACGATAGGTGGCCGGAATGCCGCGATCACTCATGACGATGGTGATCTGGTGAAGTGCCTCGGGCAGCGATGTCCAAAAGTCCCAGTTATTTTTCGCGCTGCGCAGGTTGGTGCGTGGGTCGCGTTTGACGGCGTGGTTCAGGTCGGGGAATTTCAGCGGATCGCGCAGGAAGAAGACTGGCGTGTTGTTGCCAACCATATCCCAATTACCTTCCTCAGTATAGAACTTCACGGCGAAGCCTCGGATGTCCCGCTCGGCATCGGCGGCACCTCGCTCGCCGGCCACGGTGGTGAAACGAGCAAACAGCTCGGTCCTCTTGCCCACCTTGGAAAAGATCTTCGCCCGCGTGTAGCGGGTGAGGTCGTGGGTGACCGTGAACATGCCGTAGGCGCCGGAACCCTTGGCGTGCATGCGCCATTCAGGGATGACCTCGCGGTCAAAGTGTGCGAGTTTTTCCAGAAACCAAACATCCTGTAACAGTTGCGGGCCGCGTGGCCCTGCTGTCATCACGTTCTGGTTGTGGGCGACCGGGCAGCCTGCGTTGGTGGTAAGTTTCCTTTTGTCACTCATGGCCTACTCCTTTCTTGATGAGACAAGGCCCGAAGTTCTTTTAACGAAACGACAGTCCTAGTACGGTACCGCTTGGTTAGCCGACCCCACTACTCGAGAAGGCTCCGGAGCATCCACGCAGTCTTTTCGTGAACCTGCATGCGCTGGGTCAGGAGATCGATGGTCACCTGATCGGAGGCTCTCTCGGCAGTGACAAACACGCTCCTCGCAGTCCGAACCAACGCTTCCTGTCCTTCGACGAGCTGACGAATCATGTCTTCCGCCCGGGGCACGGCTGTTTCCTCCGCCACGGAGGACAGCTTGGAGAATTGGGCATAGCTTCCTGGAGCCGGATGCCCCAGCGCCCGAATTCGCTCCGCAACCAGGTCGACCGCAAGCGCCAGTTCGTTGTACTGCTGTTCGAACATGAGGTGGAGCGTTTGGAACATGGGGCCCGTGACGTTCCAATGGAAGTTGTGGGTCTTGAGATAGAGCGTATAGGTATCGGCCAACACCCTCGATAAGCCTTCTGCGATGGCTTTTCGCTGTGCCGGCTGAATACCGATCTCAATCTGCGGGCCTTTGTTTGATACGGCCCTTGTGGAATGCATGCGTTTCTCCATGATCTCCCTCCATATGACTGCCCTCGTTGTGCTGTTGTCGAACTGTCTATTATCTAATGTCATAAGTCGTGCTTTCGACTCAATTGACAGGCAATAACAAAATCACGGTCATAGGGATATGCTTCTGCCATCTCAAAGCCGATGCGATTGCGTTCACTCTGGCATTCCCGAGAGGTGGCATACGTCTGCAGCACCGTGATATTGTTGAGTCCCGGCACACCATTCACATTCAGTAGAACCATGATTAAGAACCACATGTGACTCCTTTCAGCCGCTCCAGCAGACATTGGGCCTGACCTCGTGTCCATCCTTCCTACGTCCGCTCAACCATGACGTGCCATTCATGCTCGGCCTCCTTCGGTACCACCGTGAGGTCTGTCATTCGGCCCGCCCGAGGGCGAACTGAGGAGGGCCATGGTGTTGCCCTCCTCAGTCAGACTCTCCCGACGCATCAGTGGCTCATCGGCTTGGTGTAGGCATACTGAGATCCTCGGTCCTGTATGCTATCGATGACGTCCACTCTCATCGACTTGGGGTAGGCATACAGAGCTCCTCCGGACCCTATGCGATCGATGACGTCCACTCTCATCGACTTGATCGTCGCGCTGTCCAGCTGCGCCACCGTCTCGTCGAGCCGATTGATCACGTCCACTCTCTGCGCAGCAGCGAAGCTGTCGGACGCGTTCACGACTGCGGTTGCAGCCATCATCGACAAGAATCCAACTGTCAACATGCTCTTCACTCTCATGACATCCTCCTTCTGGTTGTAAAGTGAACCGCGCTGCGGATCATCCCGCGCGCTTGCAAGGAAGATAACCGGCCCTTGACAATAAGTCTAATTGATAATACATTGTCTCTCGATAAATAACGCTTATCCATCAAACACAGAGAACCGGATGACCCTGACAGAGCTCCAGTATATTGTCGCCGTGGCGCAAGAGCGTCATTTCGGGCGTGCCGCGGAGCGGGTCTTCGTGACGCAACCGGCCTTGAGCCTGGCCATCAAGAAACTAGAGGAGGAATTGGGCACGACGATTTTCGAGCGGCAGAAGAGCCAGATTACGCTGACCCCGCTGGGGGAACAGATCGTCCACCAGGCCCAGCGCGTGCTGGAAGAGGCCGATCAAATCAAAATCCTTGCGGCTCAGGGGAAAGATCAACTTGTGGGACCGCTCCGGTTTGGTGTCATCGCCACCGTGGGGCCCTACATCCTCCCGGATTTGGTTCCGTTGTTGAGCGCGCGCGCCCCCAAAATGCCGCTGGAACTGGAAGAAAACCTCACCCTCAATTTAGCCGGCATGTTGAAGAGCGGAAAATTGGATGTGATCATGATCGCCCTGCCCTTCAACGAGCCTGCGATCATGACCCAAGCACTGTATGACGAACCTTTTAAAGCGCTGGTCCCGGTCGGACACCCCTGGCAGAAAAAGAAGCTGATCGATTCGCGGAAGCTGGGATCGGAGAAGGTCCTCCTGCCGCATGCAGGCCACTGTTTTCGACAACAAGTGTTAGACGCCTGTCCTGAACTCAGCCGGTCGGATGCCGAAGGCTGGCAGGGAAACTCCCTGGAAACCATCCGACAGATGGTGGCTTCGGGGCTGGGCATCACGGTGTTGCCCTGCAGTGCCCTCACGCCAAAATACGGAAACAAGCGATTGATCGCGATCGACCTGGCGAAACCGGTGCCAGGACGTCGAATTGGACTCGCCTGGCGACGCGGGTTTACGCGCCCCCAAGTCATTGAGGTGATTCGGGATGCCGTCCGTGCCTTGAAAGTGCCGGGTCTGAATATGGTGGCAGGCTGACAGCAGTGGGCGAGTCAGCACGGAAGGCATGCATAGGGGCGTTTGACAGACAGCGAAATCCGAGGAAGCGTGTGTACACAACCTCACCCGCCGGAAGAGTATTCATGACACACTCGAACCCCCATTCGACAGAACAGGTGTCCGATGGAAAGGAAGCCGCGGAGGCCACAATCGGACCAGCACCAGGTCAGCTTGGAACGATGGGAATGGGCAGATAGCTTTCGCGGTTTCCTACAGCAACGACATCTGAGAGTAATCCAGAACAACGGCGGCCCTCCGGAAGATCCATCCCCCCGGCGGGCCGTCGTGTATTTCGGAATCTCGGAGAGCCAAGAGAGTGCTATTTCCGATGCTTGTTGCTGCATCCCGCTTTTGCTAGGATGCGACGGCCTGAATATCGACGGATCTTTGCATGAAAATCGCGACCTTCAACGTCAATTCCCTACGCAAGCGCCTGCCCATCGTGCTGGAGTGGCTCGATCGTCAGAAGCCTGATGTCCTCTGTCTCCAGGAAACCAAAGTGCAGGATAGCGAGTTTCCCCTGCTGGCCCTGGCACCCTCCGGGTACGAGATCACGTTCCGCGGGATGAAGTCGTACAACGGTGTGGCGATCCTCAGCCGAAAGAAACTCGAAGCGGTATTCTATGGATTCGACGACGGAGGAGATCCGGATGACGCCCGCTTGCTCAGGGTCGTCATTGACGGAATTCCCATCGTGAATACCTATGTGCCGCAGGGATTTGAAATTGACTCACCGAAGTATGCGTACAAACTGGGCTGGTACGAACGGCTGCGGAAGTATTTCGAGAAACACCTCTCACCGCAGGCCCCGGCAATTTGGTGTGGGGATATGAACGTGGCCCCGCGACCGATGGACGTGCATAGCCCTGAGAAACACCTGAAGCACGTCTGCTATCACGAGGATGCTCGCAAAGCCTACGAGAAGACGGTCGCGTGGGGGTTTCAGGATCTGTTCGTGAAGCTCTATCCGACGCGGCAACAATATACGTTTTGGGATTATCGGGCGCCTGGTTCGCTGGAGGCGAACAAGGGCTGGCGCATCGACCATATTCTGTCGACGGCGCCGCTGGCGGAGAAATGTGTGAGGGTTGACGTGGACGTCGAGCCGCGGCGAGCGAAAGACCCTTCAGACCATACGTTTCTCTGGGCAGATTTTTCGATCTGACCACGTACGCGACGCTCACCCCCACCCGATCCGATCATGCGGCAAGTCGCCCACAATGATCGGAGGGGGCCAGACACTTACAGTGCTTCGCTAGGCTGCATGGAGGAACGATTCTTTCCCCCGCATGCGGATGCGGCGATTCTGTTGAATCAACGGATCAAGGAGTAAACCACAATTGATACAGCGATGGACGATCGTGCTGGGCGACAGTTCCGGTTGCCGCTCCTCGATCATCAGCCCTTTGCATTTCTGACAAGTCATGGCGCCCACCTCCTGCTGATGTGAATGACGACAATGAAGTCCGCAGCGCACGATGGAAACCGTAACATCGTGAGATTAATCCCGTGTTAACAGGTAGTTAAAAGTGTCTAATGTTGACGAGCCCCAAAAGTGCGACGTCGTCGTTGTCGGGGCTGGAGCGGCCGGGCTCGCAGCCGCTATCGCCGCGGCTGAACAAACAAAAACTACCGGCACTTTCCGGATCGTGCTGTTGGATGGCGCCAAGACGATTGGCGCCAAGATTCTCGTGTCCGGCGGCGGTCGCTGCAATATCACGCACGAGGTCGTAACCCCCACCGACTTCTTCGGCAACCGCCACATCATCAAGAACGTATTGGCGGCCTTTACGGTCGAAGACGCCATCAAATGGTTTGCCTCGTTAGGGGTCGAACTCAAACGCGAAGAGACCGGGAAGCTCTTTCCGGTGACCGATAAAGCGCGGACGGTCTTGACCGCACTTGTTAAGCGCTGTCACGAACTGGGTGTTGCCATCTGCCCGGACCATCGAGTGACAGGCATCGAGTGTTCTAGTGTGTCGGGATCTGAATTCGTTCTGCACCACACCCACGGAATCATGCACGCGAGGAAGGTGATTTTGGCAACGGGTGGCCGATCGCTCCCCAAATCGGGAAGTGATGGATTCGGCTACGAACTGGCACGACGGTTGGGGCATCAGGTAAGTGCCACCGTCCCGGCCCTCGTGCCGTTGGTGCTCGACGACGCGATGTTTCACAAGACGCTCTCAGGTCTCTCACACGAGGTGGAACTCATCACGATGGTCAAGGGTCGTAAAGTTGACAGCCGGACGGGGAGCTTGCTCTGGACCCACTTCGGGATCAGTGGGCCGGTGGTCATGGACGCGAGTCGTTTTTGGTGCCTAGCACAGAAGGAGGGGGAACCCGTGGCCCTGTACGGCAACTTTCTGCCTGGCCAGACTCAAGAACAGGTGCGGCAGTGGTTTATGGAGCAGATACGAGACAACCCCCGACGTTCTCTGGTCAAGACGCTGGCGCACCGGCTTCCCCAACGATTTGCTGAGGCGGTCATTCATCACGCTGGATGCGAGGCGCATACGACGATAGCTCAATTGCCGCGCAAAGATCGGGACTGCTTGCTTGAAACCGTGGTTCGCTTCCAGCTTCCAATCGTTCAGGATCGTGGCTGGAATTATGCCGAAGTCACAGCCGGCGGAGTACCGCTCGAAGAAATCAACTTTCGGACGATGGAGTCCAAGTTCGTGCCAAGTCTCTATTTGGTTGGCGAGATTTTAGACTGCGACGGCCGCATCGGCGGCTTCAACTTCCAATGGGCCTGGGCGACCGGCTTTCTGGCGGGCAAGGCGGCCACAAGCAGCTGACCCACACAAGAAAAAGAGGCCACCAGTCCACCCATCGCAAATCGATCGCAGGCCCGTGGTCGGGGCGACGATTTGACTCCCTTCTAGAAAAGGACAAACCATGTGGGACCCGACAACAATTTGCTGGAGCCCTAGCGGTCAGTGACATCGAAGGGATTTTCTGGCGCGTAGGCCTGTGCGGGGTTCAGCGGGTTGTCCGGCACGTATCGACGGGCTGGGTTGAAGATAGATATTGTAATCGCGCTGGTACTTCTCGCTAAAGCCGGGTTCGGCAAACGCAGGTGTGACGGACAAGAACAGCGGCAGGAGAAGGAGGAACACAACCCCCATGGTGATCCTCCGAAAAGAGGAACAGCCAATGAACTCAGCCTACTCCCCTGCTGGAGATCGGCACAAGCGGGACACAAATGGTTCCTGAAAACGTCTTTCTCGCCCCTCGGTTAACTGTCCGATTGCGAGGTGAAAGGTTAAGCAACGACCCCACTGCGTCTCCCTGATGTATGGCTGGAACCATCTCTCTCTTCACTCATTCATCCTTTCGAAGATGTTTTTTTGACGTACCGCTGAAACAGCCAATCAAGAAATGTTCGAGCAAAATCAGGATCGTCCGTCACCTGCTTGTAGAATTTGAAGTTTGTGTCGATCATCTCCTGCAGCCTGTCATTCACGACATGATTGAAAGTGAGCCGGGCATTGTCTGGCGTATTCACTTTGACCGCTTTCTCCAGCGCTTCGTTGTCAGTCAGTTTTGCCTCCAGCAGTTCAATAAAGATTCTATCCTCTTCCGTAAAGGCCGTCCCAAACCGCTCGTTCAGCTCACGGATGATCTGGGAAAGCGGCTCGATCTGGTCGGTCAACGGTATTTCGGTGTCTTTCGGCTTCATCGGCTCAAAATCGACGCTGCCGCGCTTGAGTGTGATGCTGCCACTGCCGGCCTTCTGAAGCCGATACGACTCCACGTCGATTTGTTGTTGGATCTCTACGGGAAGATGCTCCCGCGTGACCGGCAGTTTACGGAGCAGCAGACGACCGAAGACATACAGCTTCTCCAAGTCTGCATCGACGAAAGTAATGATTTGGGATAAGAAGGCATAGAGACTGACAAAGTCCTTCAGATGGCCGCGAAACGGCACGCGCTCATCTTCGCCGACAGCCAGATACCGATCCACGGCCGGCTGCAAGGCCGCATGCAAAAGATCCTGCGTGCCTTTAGGATCGAAATAGATCGTCGCAAAGCGCTTGATTTCATCCATCGTGTAGAAATGGAAGTCGGACAGCCGAGTCTGCAGATCGTAGAGGAGATTTGGATCGGTGCCTTCTTTTAGCACGGCACGATCATAATAAGGCTCGAAGGCCTTCTGGATCTCCTCAGCCTCGTTCACGAAGTCCAGGACAAACGTCTCTGCTTTGCCGGGAGCGACGCGATTGAGGCGGGAAAGCGTCTGCACGGCATTCACGCCACCGAGCTTCTTATCCACATACATCGTATGCAGGAACGGCTGGTCGAACCCTGTTTGGAACTTGTATGCCACGATGAGGAGTCGGTACTCATCGCGCTTGAACGTTTCAGCCGTCTGAGCTTCCGGGAAGCCGTTCATGTTCGCCTCTGTATAGTCGCGCCCACCATCACGCACGGTCCCTGAGAACGCCACAAGCGCCTTGAAGGAAGAGCTGTTCTCCTTGAGATAGCGATCCACCGCCTGTTTGTAGCGCACAGCATGAAGTCGTGACCGCGTCACGATCATGGCTTTAGCTTTGCTCCCAATCCGATGGATCACGTGGCCGGCACAATGCTCCAGCATAATCGCCACCTTCTTCTCGATGGCGTGAGGATGAAGGTCCACGAAGGATTTCAAGAGATAGCTCGCCTTGTGTCGGTCATAGCGAGGATCGTCCGAAACGGTTTTCAGCAGGTTCCAATAGGTCTTATAGGTTGTGTAGTGTTGCAGCACATCCAGAATGAAGCCTTCTTCGATCGCCTGTCGCATCGTATAGAGGCTAAACGGCGCAAACCGACCGTCCGATTGCCGCGAGCCGAACAGTTCGAGCGTTTTCGGCTTGGGTGTCGCCGTGAAGGCAAAATAGCTCACGTTGGGAAGCTGTCCACGCTTCTTGACCTCCCCGACGATTCGGTCTTCGAGGTCCTCCCCTTCCTCAGAGTCCTCTTCCTCCGCGACCTCAAGGCTTCCCGCTGCAAGAACCAGTTTTAAGCTCTTGGTGCTCTCTCCCGTCTGCGAGGAATGGGCCTCGTCGATAATCACCGCGAAGCGCTTACCGGAAAGAGCGCCTATTTGATTAGCGATGACCGGGAATTTCTGGAGAGTTGTGACGATGATCGTCTTGCCGTCTTCCAGCGCCTGTTTGAGCTGCCGGGAGGTCGTGTCGATGTTCTCCACCACACCGACGGTTTGCTCGAACTGCCGAACAGTCCGCTGGAGCTGACGGTCCAGGACGCGCCGGTCCGTGATCACGATTATGGAATCAAACACCCGGCGATCAGTGGCGTCGTGAAGGATGCTGAGCTGATGCGCCAGCCATGCAATCGAATTGCTCTTGCCGCTGCCCGCACTGTGCTGAATCAGATAACGGCGGCCCGGGCCTGAGACCTGCGCCTCTCGCACCAAAGCTCGAACGGCTTCAAGCTGGTGGTAGCGGGGAAACACCAGCGACCGGTCGCCCGTCTTCTTCCCCTTGTCATCTTCCTCATCGATGACGTGAATGAACTGCTGAACCAGAGTCAACACACTATCGCGAGCCCAGATTCGCTCCCACAGGTAAGCCGTGGCAAAGCCATTCCAGACGGGCGGATTGCCAGCGCCGCCATGCCGGCCTTGATTGAACGGACGGAAGACGGTTCGAGCGCCGGCAAGGAGAGTTGAAAAGTAGACGAGATCCGGATCAACCGCGAAATGTGTCAGGCACCGGCCAAAGGCGAAGAGCGGCTCCTTCGGATCTCGGTCACGTTGGTATTGCCGGATGGCATCCTGGACCGTCTGACCGGTGAGCGGGTTTTTTAACTCGGCCGTGAAGATCGGCAGGCCGTTGAGAAAGAGCGCGAAGTCCAGGCTCTTCTCATTCTGTTCGCTATATCTGAGCTGGCGGACGGGGGCGAAGAGATTGGCCTCATAGAGCTTCTGCAGCTCTTCGTTCAGTCCACTGGAGGGCCGAAAATACGCCAACTGGAAGAAACTGCCATCGGACTTGATCCCCTTCCGGAGAACCTCCAATGTCCCCCGCCTGTGAATTTCGGAGGCCAGGCGCTTGAGGAGACGGTCCTTCGCCTCACTGCCGTGCATTTTCTTGAATTTGTCCCATTCCTTTGGTTGTGTCCCGTAGATGAAGTCGAGCACATCGCCCGAGATCAGGCAGAGCCGCTTGTCATAATCCTCCGGCGCTCGCTTCCGGTATCCGCCGGGCTTGATGAGGCCGTACTCTCCGCCTTGCTCTCTCGCCGGACTTGCGCCACCAGGCAATTCAGCCTGTCCGCTTCCCAACAGCGCCGATTCGATCATAGCCTCGAAGTTTTTCTCGGAAACGTCCACGGCCTCATCCCTTTCGAATCACGCTCCCGCCCGTTGTAGCCGTCGTCGCCGAGGCAGGAGCGCTTCCCACGAAGAGGCTGCAAACTCGGCCAGCGGAACGGCGGTCACGCGGGCCGAAAGAGGGTACCGTCGCATCCCGGGATACAGCACGATGAGATGCTCCAACCGCAGATCATCGAGCGCGATGCGCATCGAGGGCGTGAGCGTCGGCGCGTCCGTTCGTTTGATCTCCATGCCGAAGCGGCGGCCATCTTTGAGCAGCAAGAGATCCAATTCCGCGCCCTGGTGCGTCGCCCAGAAATAGGCGTCGTCCGGCTGCACGAGGTTCAGCGCCTCTTCGACGGCATAGCCCTCCCAAGATGCGCCGCACTTCGGATGATGCAGCAGTTCCGCGTCCGTCCGGACGCCCAAGAGCGCGTGGAGCAAACCGCTGTCGCGCACATACACCTTGGGCGCTTTTACCTGGCGTTTGCCAAGATTCTCATGCCAGGGCGGGAGCTGTCTCACCAGAAAGACCCCTGTCAGCAGGTCAAGATACCGCCGCACGGTGGGCTCGCTGACGCCTAACGATCGCGCGGGCTCCGCGGCATTCCAGATGTTGCCGTGGTAGTGCGCCACCATCGCCCAGAACCGCCGGAGCGCCTGAGCCGGAATCGATATGCCGAGTTGGGGAAGATCCCGTTCCAAGAAGGTTTGGACGAATTCGTTCCGCCAACGGAGACTGTCCTCATGCGTACGGGCCAAAAAGGAGCGCGGGAATCCGCCGCGCAGCCAGTGGCGGTTCAGCGCGCGTGCGCCAACCTCCGCAAGGGTGAAGCCCGGCAAGGTGATCGTCTCCATGCGCCCCGCCAGGGATTCGGACGATTGGCGCAGCAACTCAGGCGAGGCGCTGCCGAGAATCAAGAAGCGGGCCGACAAGGGCCTGCGGTCGGCGAGCACGCGGAGCATCGGAAACAGATCCTGACGCCGCTGAACTTCGTCGATCACGATCACCCCCCGCAGAGGCGCCAGAGCCGTCATGGGCTCCGCCAACCGGGCCAGACTCGTCGGCTCTTCCAAATCAAAGTAGCGAGGGGAGTCCGGCGGTACGATCTGCCGAGCGAGCGTGGTCTTCCCGCTCTGGCGTGGCCCGATCAACGCCACCACGCGGCTTCGCCGCAGCGCGTGGCGGATCTGAGATAGAAGCGCGAGTCGCTTCACCATGCCTGTGAGGATACCATGAAAATCGAACAGATGCTATTCGAATTTCATGGTACTTTCTTCACGCGAGTGGCCGAATAAGTAGCGCGCGGACGGCCAGGGACCGACGCACGACAGGCGTGGTGGCATGAGTGACAAAACCTCGGACGATGTCAGTAAGTACCGAGGCTTTGTAACACGCTGGAGAGGGCGGGTCAACTGCCGCTCTAACGCGCATTATTCATGAAACTTCGTGACGAAACTGCGGAGACGCCACGCGAGACGGGCGCGTGGAGCCCCAAGAGACCGAGACGTACTTGAAACAGTACGTTGAGGTCGCGCGGGGCGAGCCCGCCCGCCTGGCCGTGAACCAGCCGCGGCCAGGCTTGTCGCAGCGGCGAATACGCAGTTGCAGTAGAAGTCTTCATGAATAATGCGCGCTAAGACGGTGCTGGATAAAACCGTGAGCACATCCTCACAAATGCCAACACTATTATCCAGCAGTCGGCGCGGTGGACTCCGCTTCTCGCACGTCAATTTTGCCGGTCACAGCGGCGGACCTGCCGGCCGGCAGGCAGGGATGAGGGCGGTGCGATACTCTTTCAGGGTCTCGATCCCTTCGCACACCTTGGCGATGAGGGCGTCGAGCTTGGTGGTTTCGCTGCTACGCAAACCGTACCCCAAGAACTCGGAGCATCTCAAATGTATCGACAAACGGAACACCAAATGCCTGACAAACATTCGGAATCGGGACTTTTCTCCTCGCATCCGGAGCAGCAACTTCATGGGTTACCACAACACAGCCTTTGGCCCTTGCATATGCAACCAACCATCCGTCGGCACCCTGGGCGAAATCAGCTTTTGCCGCATCCGTAAACCGGTTCTCAGCTTGAACCCACGCCATAATCTCACGAAACGATTGAACCACATCTGCTTCATCAGTCGAGGCGAACGAGTCAACTAAGTTGCTCTCTACCCAATCCGCAAGTTCATCTCTCCCCCGCTCCAATTCTTGCTTGATGCGATCGACACTCTTAATGCGTCCGTTCGATGCGTGGAGAACAAGACTTTCCTAGAATCGGGGAGCCAGGTCGAACGCATAATAACGACGTGCCGCCTCGATAAACACGTTGGCATCAAGGATGTATGCCGGAGCGCTAGGCAACGCGGTCACCGAAGCCGAGCGAGGCTGTGTAGCGATCGAACGCTTTTCCGTAAAGACCGGCAGCTGGTATGCTTCCGAGTACAGCAGCTTGCCTTCTCTGGCAGCCCGGACGACGGCATTTGAAAATCGCCGACCGATGCGGAGATTCTGACTGGCGTAGAAATCGCCCCCTTCTGGCCTTTGGGCAGCGACGCGTCTCTCGTCTTCCTGATAAGCACGGTAAAAGTCCAGGAACGCCGATCTCTGGATCAATCCCAGATCCAGCACCCTTCGTGCGGCGACCAACACACTGACCTTAAAGTACCGAGCAATATCTTGAAAGGGTTCCGGAGCTTGGCGAACGGAGGGCCAAAATTGTCGTAGCGCGACTTCAGGAATTAGAAACTCAGCAGCCACCTTGTTGCATGCCTGTTCCATCCGATCATTCGCTGGCTGCAATTCTCGAAGATCGAAAGCTGCGCTGCTGCCGAACCATACATGCGCCACTTCATGTGCAAGAGTAAACATCTGCGCTGCCTTGCCATCCGATCCATTGACGAATACAAGTGGCGCGTACTGATCAGCAAGGACGAAACCGCGGAACTCGTTTGGATCAAGCTTGCGATGCGTGTTATTGCCAACGATGCCATTGGCAACAACAAGAATCCCACTTTCCTCCATGGCGTTGCGCAATACGCGCAAGGCCTCCGTCCAAGTCGATTGCTGCGCAGCCCATTCCTGATCGAGACCAAGCACGCGACGTACGCGCTCGCTTATGCTTTGTGGATCTTCGGCAACTCGTGCGGTTTGAACGAATTGCAACGGTTCTTGGCCCTGCTCGATCAGGAACTCGCGCATCCAGGCCTGACGCCGCTGCATCGTCTGCACCGTGTCAAGTAGATCAGGGCTAGGTCGACCGGGAGATCCGCCGTCAAGCGTCCGGAAGTGAGGAATGGGCAACCGTTCTTCAGGAGGTGCCGAAAGGAAGAAGAATCCGAGCGGTGTCAGAGTGGCCTTTGCCAGGGATTCCAATTGTCGCAGCGTGGGCTGACTTGTCCCAGTTTCCCATTGGCGTATCTTGGGAAACTTTCTCTCCAGGGCGTGTAACGTCAAGCCGGAGCGTTCCAGTGCCCAGCGAAGAACCCTTTCATTGACAGCCACTCTACTCATGCCGTTAGCTTATGCCCTGAGAGAAGAAGCGTCCAATCGGTCGCCTTCGGCTGAATTGTCCCTGACATCAATCTTGCCGGTGACGGCGGCGGAGACGAGAGCGGTACGGTATTCCTTCAGCTTCTCGATCCCTTCGCGGATTTTGGCGATGAGAGCGTCGAGCTTGGCTGTCTTGCGGTCGAGAAAGAGAGCGATTGCGACTTGCTCTTGTAATGGCGGTAGCGGTGTCACCCATGAACGAATATGTTCGCCGGATACTTTCACCATGGACTGGCTTGAACCTCGTGCATCGCGGGTAATTTGATAACGTCCCGCTGTACTCAGAAACCAATAGCACAAGAACGAGGACTCCACTTGTAGGAGGTCGAACCGTAGTCGGTAGACAAGATCGGACAACATCAACTGCGGCCGAGTTGTTCGTACAACGCAAACATCTCCAACAAGTTCAGGAGTGTTAGCCCGAGTAAGCAAAAAGTCTCCTGAGCGCACCTGATATCGTGTATCCGGAGACACATTTTCAGGTAATGCCTTGTGTTCTTCTGGTCTAAACTTTCCCTTGGCAACAGCATTCAGTTTAAGAACAGCCCATTCCTCATCCGTTGCAGTACGATCTTCAGCGACAGGGCTCCAGCCTTGTTCGATGCCTGCCAAGAAGCGGCGCACTGGGGAGATCGTCCAGGCGGTTGGAATCTGGCCTAGCCATTCGACGCCGGAATCTTTCATTGGCACGCTGGTGGTCGCCTGCCCTGAGCCTGCCTGCGGTGAGCCTGCCGAACCCGTCGAAGGGAGCCCCCTAGTGACGGCCTGGGTGATGAGCGCGGCACGCTTTTCGATCAACAGGTCGATCAGCCGCTCCTTCTTCCCCACCAGCGCATCAATCTTCTGCGTCGCTCGGTCGAGAAAGGCAGCAATGGTGCGTTGTTCGGCAAGCTGAGGAACAGGAACGAAGCTACTGGCAACCTGCTCCGGGCTAAGGCGGGGCATCTTCGCGCCGTACGTCAGTGAATCCAGCCAGTAAATGAGCGGTGCGTTGAGCAGACAGTACATGACATAGCTCTGCGAATAGGCTGCCCCTGGCCGCAGGGCGAGGATTTCGCTCGTGCACACGCCGTCGAAGTTTGGACGTGCTGTCTTCGCGAGGTAGGGCCGCAGCTTGCCGAACAGGACGTCTCCCGACCGGAACGACGAGACAACGCTGTCCATAGCTTCCGGCTGGTTCTCAAGCAGCAACCGCCCCGTCCACGACTCCACGTGTTCGAGCCCGACGTACACCGCGTTATCCGGCTTGGTATCAAGCTTGCTGATGCGAGCGGGCGCAACGAACTTCAGTCGCTTCACCTCCCAACGCGCCGGAATCTTTCCCATCCACTCTACACCGGAGTCTTTGTAAGATGGATAGGCCTTCCACTCTTTAACGGCTTGTCGATCGATCGTCATTCCGCCACCCCGTGCGGCATCTCCACAATCTCCGCTCGATCTTATAGGTCTTCGATCCAACAGAGTCGATGGCGGTACTGCGTTGTTTGAAGCGCCTGGTAGAATTTTCGGTCGGCTGTCAAGAACGGAATGTCCAGTTTGACGCCCAGGGCAAGATACAAGTTGTCGTAGAGACTGGTTCTTGTTTGATGGGCGAGATCGAAGGCGGCGAGCACTAAGGTGTCATCGGCGTGTCGGTGGATCGGCGCCTGTCGAAATGCCCGCCAAATATCCTCCGCTTCGGCATGCGAGAGTTCGTCGCGCCGTCGCTTCTTGGCAAGTACGTTGCCGATTTCCAATGTGAGAAAGGCGGGGGCATGGAGTCGAACATCCACTTCCTTCAGTCGCAGCGCCGACTCGCTTCGCGCTTCCGGAACGAACCATTTCACGATGACGCTGGCATCGAGGACATATGCGGTCACCGGTCTCGATCCTCACGAATCAACGCGGCGCTGTCGCTGAATTTCCGGCCTGAACGTTTGAGCTGTTCACGGATACGATCGGCTTCCTTCCAGAAGGCCCCCGGGGCTTCTTTGGCGGCTTCCTCGAGAATTGTTTTGACCTCCGCCTGGAGCGACCGCCCCCGAGTCTGGGCTCGCTTTTTGAGTCGTGCGACGACTTTGTCTTTCAAATTTCGAACAAGGACCTGTGCCATCCCTCCGCCTCCTTCCTGTCTCAACGGGCTTAGCTTGCATAATGCTAGCACTCAGGCCTCTGTTCTGCAACGGCTATTTCGTCGCCTCACGCAGCATCTCAAGAATGTCCTTCTCCACCGCCTTGATGTCCGCCTCGATTGCTTCCAGCGGTCGCGGCGGCTGGTAGTTGTAGAAATAGCGGTTGAAGTTGATCTCGTATCCGACCTTGCCGACCTTCCCATCCTTATGGTCTACGATGCCACGGTTGATCCAGGCACCTGCCTGCCGCGACGCGGCTGCAAGTCGTCCGGCAGCAGACTCGCGTTTTAACCACTGCCGACCATATCCTGTCTTCAGTGTGTCCTCGCGTTGGACTGCTCCTTCGCGTGTTTCGAATATCTCCCAGTGAATCGGTTCCACGGGTAGTCGTGATGCAGTCCAACTCACTTGTTTGGACTCATGGTCTGACAAACGTCGTGGAAAGTCCTCTGTCTGTCCAATGTAGAACGAGTTGTCCGAGCACTTCAGAACGTAGACGCAGAACTGGCCCACTTGCGATCGCGGCGCAGGCAGGTCCGGCACGTGCGGCGTCACTTCGCGGTCGAAGTAGACTTGGATATCTTCCTTGAGCGGCACGTTCTCTGTGTCCCGCAGTTCGGGATCGGGTTCGGGGTTGCCGTCCCCTTCGACTCCGCTCAGGGCAGGCTTGTCGCGGCAGATTTCTGCCGTGACGTCGCGCTCGGACAACGCCGAGAGAATGGCCTTGCGGATCGGTGCGGCAAGCTTCAGCGTGGCAGCCTTCGCGGTTTTATCTAACGCCGCTTCGAAGGATGGCCGGTCTTTAAACAGCGCCGTGGGCAGCTTGCCGAGCATGGCGAGCATGGCGTCTTGTGTTTTCTTCCCCTCTTCTTCTTCCTTGGCTTTCTCCTTGGCATGTTTCTTTTTGCTGACCGCGAGATTCTGAAAGGCGCTTTCTTCCTTTAGACGGGCGATGCGCTCAGAACTGGCCTGAAAGTTCAACCGTAGCGGGCGTTCGACCGTAATCTTGCGATAACCAAAATCGGTCGAATCGAAGATCTTGCAATGCTCGCCTTCCTTGAACGCCATAAAAAGATCTGTGATCTGCTCGATCTGCTGCGCGGAAATCTCCCGCCGCTTGTTGCCCAAGCTTTTGCGCATCGGCGCCCAAAAACCCGTGGCGTTGATGAGTTGCACTTTGCCCTTGCGTTTCCGCTCCTTGCGATTCGAGAGGACCCACACGTAGGTGGCGATGCCGGTGTTATAGAAGAGCTGTTCCGGCATGGCGACCATCGCTTCGAGCCAATCGTTCTCTAGAATCCACCGACGAATCTCGCTCTCCCCACCGCCTGCGTCACCCGTGAACAGCGGCGAGCCATTCATGATGATGGAGACCCGGCTGCCTTCTTTGTTCGTCTCCTTCATGCGGGCGAGCATGTGCTGGAGAAACAGCAACTGGCCGTCGCTGATGCGGGGCAGGCCCGCGCCAAACCGACCGGCGTACCCTCGTTCTGCCTCAGCCTCGACGGCCTCCTGATCCCGCTTCCAGTCTTTGCCGTATGGCGGATTGGCTAGCAGATAGTCGAACCGATTGCCTGCATGTTTGTCGCCGGACAAGACGCTGCCGAAGGCGATGTTCTCGGCGTCCCGCCCATCCGGGCTGGTCATCAGCATGTCCGATTTGGACACGGCCCAGGTCTCCGGATTGACCTCCTGCCCGAACAGATACACGTCGGCATGAGGATTGATCTCCAGAATCCGTTCCTTCGCGATCGTGAGCATGCCGCCCGATCCGCAACAGGGATCGGCGATCGTGCGGACGATGTGGTTCTTGGCGAGCGCGCCTTTGTCCTGCGCCAGCAGCAGATTCACCATGAGGCGAATGACTTCGCGGGGCGTGAAGTGCTCGCCGGGATTTTCGTCGAGGGCCTCGTTGAACTTCCGGATCAACTCTTCAAAGACATAGCCCATCTCATGGTTGGAGACCTTGTCGGGATGCAGATCGATTGTTTTAAATCGCTCCATGACCTGGAACAGCAGCCCGGCTTCGTCGAGCTTTTTGATCGTGTTGTCGAAATCGAACTTCTCCAATACCTCCTTCATGTTCGGCGAGAAGCCATTGATGTAGTTGCGCAGGTTGGCGGCCAGATTCGGCGCGTCGGCGAGGAGTTTCTCGAAGTCGTACCGCGAAGTATTATAGAAGGCGTAACCTGAGACTTTGCAGAGGCGCGGCGACGGGTTGTCCAACTTCTTGGCCTTCAGCTTGGCGTTTTCCTCCAGCACTTTCTCTTTCGTCGGGGCCAGCACACAATCGATGCGCCGGAGCACCGTGAACGGGAGGATGACGTCCTGATATTTCCCGCGCTTGAACGTGTCGCGGATCAGATCCGCTACGCCCCAGATGAAACTGACTTTTTCACCGAAGTTGTTCATGATGAAGGGAAAGAACTTCCGTTTCTCACACAATCATCGCTGCCGAGGCACCAGCGTTCGATCATTGTTGTGATGATCATCGCGATCATGATCATTCTAAGTGCGCGCCAGAATACTCCTTCCCCCGCGAGAAATCACCCCAACTTGGGAGGAGAAATAAGTGTATTTTCAGCCGTTTACCAGTGGATCAAGCCTATCGGCATGTTGGTGCGCCCAGGCAAGCCATTGATCTGCTTGGCTCCCTGACTGAATTGCACCATGTCGAGTCACAAGCGTATCCTTTACGGCTGCGAGATAGGATCTTAGCTGCTGGGCTCTTGCCCAATTGGCTGCTTCCTGCTCCAGTGCCTGTCGTCTGGCCAACTCCTCCTGTCGCTTGATTGCTTCTTCCTGACGTCGGCGTTCGGCTTCACGTCTGAGCTGTTCCTCCTGCTCCTGTTTCAGTCGCCGGGCCTTCACGGCTTCCGCAACCTTCAGGAGCCTCACGATGAAATCATTGAGGCATGTTTCGAGCTTCGCCGACTTTCCGTCACTCCAGGTTTTCTGCAGCCCGTCGGCCCCCCACTCTGTGATTTTTAAGAACAGGGTTCCGGTCGGGCGATACTCGTACCGTCGGTATCCCCAGGGATCCGGTCGCCGGTTCTTGTCTTCCGGGCGTTCAATCCGCTGAAACTTCTCTTCGAGACCAAACTCAACCGGCTGGCCGTTAATGCGAACTCCAAGAGCTTTCTTGAACCGATCTTGAATCCCAACCTGATGACCACGGGCCTCCAGCGCAGCGAAGAGGGCATTCATGATGCGCAATGCTCGAGAGAGGCTTTTGGGGCTGACCCGCATATTAAGCTGTCTGACGCTGCCTGACCGAATCGCACCATACTCATCGACCGACGCTGAACGCCATTCCGTCAGTTGTCCGCTTAGGAGTCGGTGTGTCTTGCCAAGGCGATCGGGCACTTCGATCTTCTGTTCGGAAGTCTGTTCTGTAGCGATACGCTAGGCGATCTCTTCTGACATCTGAGCGAGAGCCTCCGGACGAATGATTCGCTGGATCGTCACGGTCTGCTTTGTCGGATCTGAGTTCGGAGGCAAGGGAAGCTGCTTGACCGCTTTGCCCGTCTCCTTTCGCCGCCAGTAGCCACGCCACGGATAGGGGACGTTCAGTTTCTTACAGATCTTGGCCAGCGCGACGTCCGAGATTCCATATTCCTTAGCCAGTTTGATCATGGGCTGGGACCAGACTTGGTCGTACAGGACTTGTCTTTCAACACGGATGGGTTGGGAATTGTTGTACATAGCGTCCTCCATAGGCGAGGGCGCTAATATGCGGGTGAATGAGGGAGGAAGGGAAGAGGAAGAATTGAGAAAACTAAAGGTAAGAACTGACAGAATTATTGCCAAACTCTTTGGACAATTGCCAAATCAGCTCGGACGAAACAACGGGGCACCCAGTGCCAAAAAAGTGAGGGCGGGCTGAAAAGGTGGGACCTGACAACAAGCATCTTGTTTACGCAGGAAATGAGTGGGGTGAGTGACGGGTTTCGAACCCGCGACCTCCGGATCCACAATCCGGCGCTCTAACCAGCTGAGCTACACCCACCACCAAAGATGTGCGGAGGGGAGGAATCTTAACAAAGTGAGGATCACTGTCGCAACCGATGGGGTAGTCATTGGTCATGGGTCATTCGTCAATGGAGGAGAATAGCCTCTCCAAGCGTCAACAATTGACTGTTGAGTATTGACGGCTGACTCTCTTCACCCGCGCGCATCGAAGGCCGCTTGCATTTCCGCAACGATTTCCGCCACGGTCACAGCTGGATCAGCCGCATCGCGGATGGGCCGGCCGATCACGAGATAATCTGTTCCGGACGCGATCGTTTGAGTCGGAGTGGTCGAACGGGCATGATCGTCGACTCCCTTGCCGGCAGGCCGAACCCCTGGCGTCACGATCACGAATCGTGGCCCGACTTTCTGGCGGATGGCAGCCGGTTCTTCGCCGGACGCCACCACCCCATCGCAGCCGACTTCCGAGGCGAGCAGCGCCCGGGCCGTCACCAGGTCTTGGACGGTCCGCTGAATCCCCATATCGCGCAAGTCGTGGCTGTCGAAATTCGTCAGCACCGTCACCGCCAGCAGCTTGAGCGACGATCCTTCACGTCCTTGCACGGCCGCACTGAGGGCCTTTCGGTTCGCATGGACTGTCAAGAAATCGACTCCCATCGCAGCTACCCGCGCCGTTGCGCGACGAACCGTTTCTTCGATATCGAGGAACTTCAGGTCGAGAAACACCCGCATGCCTCGGTCCACGACCCGCTTGACCATCTCAGGGCCCGCCGCCGTAAAGAGCTCGAGTCCGACTTTGACGAAGGAGATATGACCCTGGAGCCGGTCTAAGAGTCGTTCCGCCTCTGTGGCAGAGGGCACATCCAGCGCAAAGATCAGTCGATCACGCGCCACAATCTTCGACATGGGGTTCCTCCTTCTTCAATCAGATCCTTGACGATCAGCGACGTCCTATGATACAAGTCGGCTCCTTTTTGGGAGGAATGTACGATGCCTGTGATTCACAAATCGACGATTCGACGAGCCCGCCAAGCCGATCGCCGCCATGAGCGGAATCGCGCCACCATGAACACCGTGAAAACGCTCGTGAAGAAAGTCCAGACGGCCGTGGCCGACAAGAAAGTGGACGACGCCAAGACTTTCTTGCGCGAAGCTGCGACTGCGATCGGGAAAGCCGTGTCCAAAGGCGCCGTGAAGCGCAACACCGCATCCCGCCGTATTTCTCGCCTGACGCTGCGCGTCAACGCCCTGTCCGGTTCCCTCTCGTAATCGTTCGCACATTCGACACGACGCGCGCCGGGACCCGCCCAGCTGGGACAGGGGGTCGGCGCAGTGACTCGGTCGCCGTACTTTTTACATACTCGCAGAGACGCAACAGCACGCCCTCCAGCACCATCTTGGGACGGCCGCTGCTGCCGCCCTTGAGTTTCCCATCGGCATCAAGAAACAGATGCAGCGCCGCCTGGAGATGCTCATCTGAAAATCGTCCCGTGAAGGACCGGACTTTCATCGGATCCATCTGCAATGTTCTGGCAGCCTCCCCTTCGCGACCGCCGTTGGCCAGCAACTCTTTGACTTTCCATAGACGTCGATACTGCCAGGCGAGCGAGCCCAGAATACGGAGCGGGGCTTCGCCTGCTTCAAGATTGCGCGCCAGGATAGAGAGGACTCGCCCACGATTCCCTGCTGCAATCGCGAGCGTCAGATCGAACACCGATGCACCGGGCTCCATGCCTCGGAGCACAAGCACATCGGCGGCGGTCACAGTGCGACCGGACGGCACGTAGGACGCCAGTTTCTCCAATTCTCGCCGCACTCCATAGAGCGATCCCCCACTGACTTCTTTCAGCAATTGGTTGGCATGTTCCTCCAGCCGAATCCCCACCCGTTCGGCATCGCGCGCGACCCAGGGGGTCAGCTGCGCGTCGCGTAGAGGCAAGCAGTCGATCGTGATGGCCGTTCGAGCCAACGCCTGGGAAAATTTCAACCGGCCATCCAGTTTCGGACTCACAAACACCAGCGTGGTCGTCTCCACCGGATCTTTCAGATAGTCGAGCAAGGTTTCACTTTCTTTGGCTGAAAGCTTCTCCGCCGTCTTCACGACCACCAGCCGGCGTTCTGCGAACACCGGCATTTCAGACGCGCAATTCCGGATGTCGGCCCCGCTGGCTTCATCCCCATAGAAAAGATCGTAATTGAACTCGCCACCGTCACCGAGGACCGCGGCTTTGAGCGCAGCCAGCGCACTATCCCTGAGTAGATCTTCTTCGCCGACAATGAGGTACAGAGGCCCCGGCGCCTGCTGTTTCAGCGCCGACTCGAGTTGGAGCGAATTCAATGCCGATGCCATAAAGGGAGTCCGTGAATATTATTGGGCAGCCGGAGCCGTCACCGCCGGAGCAGCCGTTTGCTTAGTCAGCCCACCCGATTCGACATGCAACAGAAAGCGTGCCGCTAGGTCCGCGGCCACGAAGCGGCCTGCCTGCTCCAGCGCGCGATTCTGCAGGGCGCGATTGAACTGGAGGTCGGTAGTTATATAAAACTCGGATGCGCCTTTAGCCGTTTGCGTCCACACCAATTTCTTCGTCCTCGTCTCTTCGACTTTGACCAGGACCACGACATCGGTCCGACTTTCCAGGGTCGTCGTCTGGCTGAAACTGAGTGTCGGCACGCTCACCGAAAGGATCTGTCCGGTCAGCACGAGATCCGCCGCTTCGGAATCCGGCACCACCTGCGCGCCGCTGCCCGAGGAGAATTCATGGCGTAGATAGTTGGTGTACCGCGTTTCCAGATTCGGCTCGAAGCTCTTGTTCTCGAGCGTCCGGATCACGAGGCGCGGTTGCGGGTCTTTCGACGCCGTGGCCGTGGCCCCACCGATGGTCGGGCCGGCCCCCTCCACGCGAAACTGATAACCGCAAGCGCTGAGCGACAGGCTCAGCGCCAAGTACAAAGTACTAAGGCCAAAGTAAAAAGTTCCGGAGCATCCATTTCTACCTTTTGCCTTTAAACTTTTTACTCGTCGCATTGGCTATACTACAAAATTGATCAACTTCTTTTCGACGTAGATCACCTTCTTGGGCTCTTTCCCTTGCAGCCACTCGGCGATCTGTTCGCGGGAAAGGCGCTCGACAAGATCGCGCGTTGCCTCGTGCTCGACCTCGATCTTGCTCCGCAGTTTCCCATTCACCTGAACGGGAATCGTCATTCGTTCGCTCACCGTGAGCGCCGGATCGAAGATGGGCCAGGGCTGCTGCGAGACGCTCGGCCTCCGCCCAAGAATGGCCCAGAGTTCTTCGGCCAGATGGGGCGCAAACGGGGCAAGGAGCAGCACAAACGGTTCGATCAAGGCCCGGGCACGTTGCTCGGCCTTCGTCATCTCGTTGGTGAAAACCATCATCTGCGAGATTGCCGTGTTGAAGCGGTGAACTTCCACGTCTTCCGTCACCTTCTTGATCGTCTGATGGAGCAGGCGTTGATGGTCGAGGCTCGGCGTCGCTGAGACCACGGCGCTCGATAACCGGCCTTCTTCATTCACCATGAGTCGCCACACCCGCTCGAGGAAACGCGTAATGCCTTCGACACCTCTGGTACTCCACGGCTTCATCGCTTCGAGCGGTCCCATGAACATTTCATAGAGACGCACCGCATCCGCGCCGAACTGATCCATCATCTCATCGGGATTCACCACGTTGCCGCGCGATTTGGACATTTTCTGATTATCTTCTCCCAGCACAATCCCTTGGTGCACCAATTTCCTGAACGGCTCTGCGGTGCTCACCACGCCGATGTCGAAGAGGACCTTGTGCCAGAATCGAGCATAGAGCAGATGCAGCACGGCATGTTCGCTGCCGCCGATGTAGAGATCCACCGGCATCCAATAGCGTTCCTTCGCAGGATCGACGAGTTGCTTTGAGTTCTTAGGATCGATGAATCTCAGGTAGTACCAACAGGACCCGGCCCACTGCGGCATGGTGTTCGTTTCGCGTTCTGCGGATGCTCCGCATTTGGGACAACTTGTCTCTCTCCAAAGGGAACCATCCGTTTTTCGAACACGAGCAAGAGGTGCCTCAAACACCTTCATTACATCAATAGTGCCTGTTGTACCGCGATAACCCGAGTCCGTTTGCTGCGGTACATCTATGTCCGGCTTGAAATCTTTCGTCTCTGGCAACACTAGAGGCAATGCTGATTCTGATAAAGGTACAGGTTTATCGCATTCTGGACAATGGACTATCGGAAACGGCTCACCCCAGTAGCGTTGGCGGGCGAAGAGCCAATCGCGGAGCTTGTAGTTGACCGCTTTGGTTCCCTTCCTCTGTTTGGCAAGCCACTCGGTTATTTTTGGAATCGCCTCGGAAGGTTTGAGTCCATTGATGGAAAATGCGCCATCGGCCGTCGCCGAGTTGACGACGGTCCCTCGCTCCGTGTCGGTAAACGCGGCCTCGTCGACCTTCCCCCCGGTAATCACCTCACGAATGGGCAGCTGATAGTGACGCGCAAAAGCCCAGTCCCGCTCGTCATGCGCCGGCACAGCCATGATCGCACCGGTGCCATAACTCATCAACACATAGTCGGCGATCCAGATCGGCAGCCGCTCACCATTAACGGGATTGACGGCGTAGCCGCCGGTGAAGGCACCGGTCTTTTCCTTTTCCAATTCTTGTCGCTGCAGATCGCTCTTTCTGGCCGTGGCGTCCCGATAGACCGAGACAGCGGTCTTCTGCCCTATTGTGGTCACCACATCGACCAGCGGGTGCTCCGGAGCCAGCACCATATAGGTGGCACCGAAGAGCGTGTCCGGCCTTGTAGTGAAAACTCTGATCGTTCCCTTCTGGTTAACCAGCGCGAATTCCACTTCCGCCCCAATAGATTGCCCAATCCAATTCTTCTGCATCTCGAGCGTGCTCGCGGGCCATTCAACAAGCTTCAGATCTTCGAGCAGGCGATCGGCATAGGCCGTAATCTTCAGTACCCACTGCCGCATCGGCTTGCGGACCACATCGAACCCGCCCAACTCGCTCTTGCCGTCGACAATTTCTTCATTGGCTAGAACGGTCCCGAGCGCCGGGCACCAGTTCACCGGCACCTCGGCCACATAGGCCAGCCCCCGCTCGAAGAGCTTTAGGAAGATCCACTGCGTCCAGCGATAGTAGTCGGGATCGGTGGTGCTGAATTCCCGATCCCAGTCGTAGGACAACCCGACCCGCTTCATTTGACGTTTGAAGGTGGCAATGTTTTGGGCCGTCGTGATTGCGGGATGAATGCCCGTCTTTACCGCATACTGCTCGGCCGGCAAGCCGAAGGCGTCCCACCCCATCGGATGCAAGACGTTGAACCCGCGCATACGCTTGTAGCGAGAGACGATGTCTGTCGCCGTGTACCCTTCGAGGTGACCGACGTGGAGCCCGGAGCCGGATGGATAGGGAAACATGTCGAGGCAATAGAACTTTGGCTTCGAGGAGTCGTCCACTGCCCGGAATGGGCGATGCACTTCCCAGTAGGCCTGCCATTTCGCCTCGATGGCGTGATGATCGTATCCTTTGCTCATAAATGTCGGCTTCAAAAAGCGGGAGGACTCTAACACAGCCCCCTCGGGGTCACAAGATTCCGTGGCTCTGCTCTGCGAGGTCTTTGCTATACTACGCGCTGCGATGGGTCTCTACAGTCATCATATCTTTCCCCGTCTGATGGAATGGGTCATGGCGGGAGAAGAATTCCGTCGCTTGCGTACAGGATTGCTCGCGCATGTCCATGGTGAAGTGCTGGAACTGGGAATAGGAACCGGGCTGAACCTGCCGCACTATCCCAAAACCGTCACCTGGCTCCATGCCGTCGATCCTGCCGAACTTCTTCCAAAAACCGTCACGGAGCGCAGCGCCCGTCAGTCATTTCCCATTCGCATTCAACGTATCACCGCCGAGTCGTTGCCCCATGCCGACCGGTCTTTCGATTGCGTCGTGAGCACCTGGACCCTCTGCACGATTCCCGATCCGGTAAAAGCGCTGAGAGAAGTCAGACGGGTTCTCAAACCGGTAGGGACCTTCTTGTTTCTGGAACATGGCCGAAGCGATGATCAGACGATCGCAATCTGGCAGGACCGGCTGAATCCCATTCAGAACATCATCGGCTGTGGGTGTAACTTGAACCGACGGATCGATCAACTGATCGCTGAGTCCGGCTTGAAGATCATGATCCTCGATCGATTCCAGATGAAGAGCGTGCCCAGAATTGGAGGCGAGATGTACCGAGGTACGGCAACCAGACCGGATTAGCTCGTAAGCCCACCGTTCAGGAGTGGAGCAAAACTGGTGACGGAAACGAACTGAGCGAGCGGAGCAGGAGGCAACTGAGAACTCGATTTTGCGCTATGGATGAGATGGGCCACCCCGAATCGTTTCGCAGCAATCAGACATCCCTCATCGTCATCCATATAGAGAGACCGCGCCGGATCGAATCCCAGTAAGCGCTGACAATTCGGCCAATACTCCGGCCGCATCTTGAGATAGCCAACCTCGAATGCATCGAGAATGCGATCCACGCGTCGATCGAGGCCGGTCTTGGCAGCTTTCACCGACACGCCTGCTTCATGCGCGTTCGTGACAATCGTCACGCGCTTCCCGAGCTGCCGAAGGTATCGTAAGAATTCCTCAGCGCCGGGCAAGAAGCAGATCATGTGATCTAATTCCTTGTGCATCGCCACAACATCGATGTCCACACGCTTGGTCCAATAATGAAGGTCTGTCCAGGCCAACTCGCCTTCAACCGACCGGTACATCGTCATTAAGCGATCGCGAGCCTCCTCAAACGGCAGGCCGTGGAGCGTCGCATATCGGCGTGGCAGTTCTTCTTCGAAAAAGAAGTTGTCGAAATGCCGGTCGAGCAACGTGCCGTCCATATCGAGCAGCACGTCGTCGATGTCATTCCAATTTACAGATAGCGGCGTCATGTGATTGGAGTGTACCTGATGCTGGTTGTGTTTGCCAAAATTCTTGTGATACGGTCCGCCCCTACCGATGAAACAGAAACGTGACTCAGAGACAACCGCAAATGCGCTCCCCTTTACATCTGACGCCCCGATGCCGCTCGTCGCCATCATCGGCCGACCGAACGTGGGGAAGTCCACGCTGTTCAACAAAATCCTGGGCACCAAGACCGCCATCGTCGATGACGTCCCCGGCGTGACCCGCGATCGGAACTATGCGGATGCGACCTATCGGGAACGCAAGTTTCGACTGGTCGATACGGGGGGACTCGATCTTTCCGCGTCGGACGGCATATTGGCGTTGATTCGCCGCCAGTCCGAGATTGCCATTGCTGAAGCCGATATCCTGATTTTCCTGCTGGATGGACGTTCGGGGTTGACGCCGCCGGACCATGCGGTGGTGCGTCTGCTGCGCGGCGTGACCAAGCCGGTATTTTTTGCCGTCAACAAGATCGATACGCCGAAAGCCGATCCCCTCATAGCCGATTTTTATCAGCTGGGGAAAGACGAGCTCTATCCTGTCTCCGCTGAGCATGGCATCGGCGTCGCCGAGCTGCTTGACGCTATCTATCCGCTACTCCCGGCAACCGACGGAGCCGGCGAGCTGCTGCAGCTGCCACGCATTGCCGTGGTGGGCCGCCCGAATGTCGGCAAATCCACACTGGTGAACGCCTTCTTGGGCGAAGAGCGGGTCGTCGTCAGCGATATCCCCGGCACTACACGCGATCCCATTGACTCTCTCGTGACACACGAGGGCAAACGCTATGTGTTTACCGATACGGCGGGCATCAGGCGGCGCGGGAAGATCGACCATGGGATTGAGGGCTATAGCGTGATGCGCTCGCTCCGCGCCATCGGCCGATCCGACGTGGCCGTCCTCTTATTGGACGGAGTCGAGGGGGTCACGGAACAGGACACAAAAATCGCGGGTGCGATTCTCAAACAGGGCCGTGCCTGCATCCTGCTAGTCAACAAGTGGGACTTGCGCGCGGGAGATGCTGAGGCCCGGAAAGAGTATGAACTTGAACTGCGCCGCCGCTTTCCCTTTCTGACATGGGCCCCGGTGTTCTATGGCTCGGCGCTGAAACCGGACTCCCTCCGTAAGTTGTTCCCACGGATCGACGATGTGTATACGATGTTTACCAAACGGATTCCCACTGGGACGTTGAATACCTGGTTACAGGACATTCTGGTCACGCATCCCTTACCGGTCCGTACAGGCAAACCTTCGAAAGTGACCAAATCCGTCTTTATCACCCAAGTCGCCACGAAGCCGCCGGTCTTTGCGTTGTTCGTGGGCCATCCGCAAGACATCACGCCGTCGTATCTGCGGTATCTTGAGAATCAGCTGCGCGATTCGTACGGATTTGCCGGCACCCCTCTCCGTCTGCTCGTGAGAAAAAAGTAATCGATCCGGCTCGCGCAGCTCTCCGGGACTGTCTCCTCGTAAACTTACGAGGCAAACCTGCTTTCAAGTTGACTCCCGTTCGCGCTCATGTTATTCGCATACTAACCGCCGTGCACTACCGAGCAGTCACGCGCACGCTCGCCGAACGAGACAAGAGACACCCAGCGTACAAGACACCACAACGCCCGATCGCAAAGGTCTCGGTGCTGATGACACGATTATCGA
The DNA here is from genome assembly GCA_005239465.1 of Nitrospira sp. Taxonomy (GTDB): domain Bacteria; phylum Nitrospirota; class Nitrospiria; order Nitrospirales; family Nitrospiraceae; genus Nitrospira_D. Next base: position 69,287 of record SPAW01000009.1, read on the forward strand.
GTGGCCTACGGTTGGTTCAAGCCCTTGCCTTCATCGGAATGGTCAGTGTCGCGGGCTCAATCACCATGAGCTTTGCAGACGATCAGCCTCCGGCTTCGGCCAATCAGACGCCTGCTCAATCCGATGCGAGTGCCGACGTCGCCCTCGACGACGTGAACCCGTCCATTATCCTCAAGGGATCGGTTTGGCGGACCAAGCCTGGGATCGTGTTCTTGAAAACCCCGATTGGAGTGCTGACGCTCAGCTCCAAAACCACGCTCAAAGATATTCGCGCGTCTCAAGACGTGTCCTTTTGGATCCACGAGGCCCATCTCGCCGTCGACATCCACAAACGAGCCGATGGCTCGCTGGTCCATCGCTATCTCAGCGGACCGTTCAAGCGCAGCAACGGCGATGAGAAGAAACTGCTGCGATGGACGCCGGAAGGCGAGAAGGCTTTTCACCTTGGCACCCATGAGCCGTCGCTCGCCGCTGTCCAGGACGGCGATGTGGTCACCGTGGAAGTCGATGAGGACGATACCGTCATTGGCGTACACAACCTGCAGTTCGATCTCCAGATTGGACAGATTCCGGCCAATGGATCTGACGTGCATCTGTTGCTGAGCGGCACGGTGTCCAAACTCAAATCTAACTTTATTTTCTTTCGGACACCTGTCGGCGTCGTCAACGTCAATGCTAAGATCGGCATCAAGAACGCGAAGGTCGGACAGACGATGACCCTCCACATGCATCGGCACTATGTCGTCGCGGATCTTTCTGCCCCCAACGCAACGGCTCCGGCGCGCCGCTTCCTGACCGGCCCGCTCGAATTCGCTTCGCCGGATCACGCGAGCGTGAGACTCTGGACTCCCGACGGCGAACAGACCTATCCGACGGATCGGGGAAAAGCTGCGCTGGCCGGCGCGAAGGAAGGCAGCCCGATCACGGTGGAACTGAATGGACAAGGCAGCGTCGTCGAATTCCATCGGCCCAACTAGCCTCACGGTTTCTTGTCGCCTTTCTTGACTCTCTTTTCCATCCCTTCGTAGACTGCCGCAACCTATGAGTCCTTCACCCCCGTCTCACAACCCTCACGGCCATTCGTCCATGCCTGCACGGACACCGAAGAATTTTGATATGCTGTACCGAGATCACGTGGATCTGATGTATCGCTTCGCGAATCGACTCTGCGGCGAACCCGATGCCGCGCAGGATCTGGTGCAGGAGACGTTTTTGAATGCCTACCGGGGATTCAAGAAGTTTCGCGGCGATGCGCAGATTTCAACATGGCTCTATACGATTGCCTCGCGGGCCTGCCTACGCATGCGGCGCAGACGAAAAGGAGCGCCGGAGCGCGAACTGTCGCTGGACGAGTTCATCCCCACGTCCGAGGGCGAGTTTCGTTTGCAGATCCCCGTGGATGGACTCAGTCCTGAAGAAGCCCTCCAGAATAAGGAACTGCGGCAGGCGCTCGATGCCGCCATCGACAAGTTGCCCAAGAAGTACAAGATGGTGCTCGTCCTGCGCGACATGGAAGGGTTGGGCGCCAAAGAAGTCGGGATCATCATGGGCTTGAATGAACGAGCAGTAAAATCACGGCTCCACCGCGCACGTCTCTTTGTACGCCGTGAACTCAGTGCGCGAGGCATTACCGACGCTACTGACGCACACGACCACGAACGACTCAAGTAACGAAGGGAGAACCACCATGGCGAAGCGTGGCGCCCCACGACGAGGAAAGCGTCCTGCAACCAAGCCCCCTCAACATGGGAAGGGGCGGTGCCTCCATATTCTTCGCGAACTGTCCGCTTATATCGACGATGAGCTTTCAGGAGACATTTGCCAAGAGATTCGCCGGCACCTGGGCGCCTGCCCGAACTGTGAAGATTTCGTGGCCTCCCTGCGCCAGACCGTGTCCCTGTGCCGCCACAGCCCAGCCCCAGCCTTGTCGTCGGCTGACCGAGCCTTCATGCGCGAGAAGATTCTTCAAACCGCCCGGGCTCGGTGACCACCCACGAATCCTTTTGCTCGTCCGTGCCTCACATCGAACCAGGAGGCCGGATGCCCATTTGGGTCAGAGTCAACGCGTTATGTCTGCTCCTCTTCGTCTCATGTGGATTGACCACGTTTATGGCGCTGGGGGCAGATCTGACCTCGGAGGAAACGATTACGGTAGTCATTGAGGCGCGGCAGTTCAAGCCTGATCGCACGGTTCTTCATCAAGGACAGAAGACGACGCTTGTGTTCAAGAACCAGGATTCGGATCTCCACGCGGTGGTGCCGTTCGGACTCTTCGCGGGAATAAGTCTCAATATATCTGGAAACGGCGCTCTTGAATTTGGAGGGGAAGGATTCAAGCGAGTCATCATTCCTCCAGACGGCACCGCAGAGTTTCATTTCACGCCGACCGAGCCCGGCGAGTACCGCTACCTCTGCGACATGCCCGGGCATGAGATGAAGGCCGTAATTGTGGTGGAGTGAGCATCCGATGCGGGTCATCCCGCTCGGCGTCCGGGGCATCTTCGCGTGACGAGCGCGAACGGCGATGCCGGCTTGGAAGGACGAACTCTCCGACGAAGACCAGCGGGAGGTGCTCCGGTACATCCGCTCACTCGTTCAGTTCCATTACCCTCTGACGCCTCCCTCTCCCAACCCCTGACGGTCAGAATTCCGCATTCCTGGTTCCTTTCAGATCCGTCGAACGCCATGTTAGAGTAACAAGCTTTTTGTCCTTGAGGCTTCTTACAGAGCAGGTAACTATTATGACTCGCACCGGACGATTCATGACAACGCTGATCCTCGCGGGAATGCTCACAACCCTTGGTACCATGTTGACAGATTCCGCCGTCGCCGCGTCCTCCAAGAAATCAAAAGGAAGCACCGTCGCCAACAGGCCCGCCGTGGAGACCGCCCGCCGCTACGCTGAAGCGATCACACAGGGCGACCGAGTGACCGTCGGGCAATTGGACTTCGCCTGCCAGTATCGACTCGTGGCGGCCTCGTCGGCCGGTCTCAAGGCCTATCCGGCGCCGACCGACCCATCGTACGAGGCTTGTTGGCAGGAACTGATAGCCGTCCACGCGCCGGCCTTGAATCGGACCGACATCGGCATGGATGTCCTTTGGCCCAGCGCGGGTCCGCTCGTGTTCTATGGAGACGAGTTGTCTCGCACCCCGGCCTCCGCATTCGTCATGGATGCGATTGGAATTTCTCCTCCAGGAAGCGGTCTCCGTCTGACCGTCACGAACAGCCGCGCGATCCCAGACGGATCGTTCCGGTTGAAGCCGAACGGCAAGGTGATCGGCGTCCCGACCACGCTGGTTGATGTGGCTGTACATTATCAGGATCCGCTGACCTCGCCGGTTACCTATGCGCCCGGCACGGTGAAATGGACCAACACGATCAAACGTGCGCGGCGCGCGGTGAAATCCATCATCACCCAATGGGTGGTCTTCACCGGACTTAAAAAGCACGGCTTCCCGGGCGATACCGCCGTCTTTCACCAGCCTGTGGAGACCAAGCCGGAAGCACCGGGTATGGTGGCCGACAAGATTCCGTTCACGACGGAAACGAGCCGGGCTCATCCTGACTCGCTGGTGTGGTGGGGGCCGGACGATCAACCCGGCACGCTCACGGCTGCTGCGGCACGAGCCGCGACCTTTCCCGACTTACGCGATCGAGTCGCATTGCTCAACCGCGTGTTGATCATCGACCCAAATCAAGTTGACGCCTTGATGGTCCTGACCAGAAATCTCTATTCCGTGCTGCTCCGGGAAGCCGCCACCGGGCACAAACTGATCGTGAAAGACCCGGCTCTCTCGCTGACTGTCAACGAGTTCTATTGGAACATCTATGCGGGAGCGGCTCGCCTCGACCTCTCGAATGCGATGGAGATGGGTGGATTTTCGCAACCGACGCCGGCGGATTTTCTGTACCGGATGTTGCCGGCCTTGGAGACACTCGCCAAAACCCATCCCGAACAACTGGACAGCCGCTTCCGTCTCGGTATGGCCTACCGATGGAACAACGACCAACTCCCGATGATCGAAACCTTCGAAGCGCTGGTCAAAGACATTCCGGAAAATCGGAAAACCCCCAAAGCCGAGGCACTCCTCCAGTTGGCGTGGTCTCGCATCAACAAAGTCGCTTGGAATCGGATTCTGCATGATCCAGAAAGCTTGCGAGCCTATGCCGACGCTGAAGCCTCATCGGCCACCGCCGAGCTGCCGCTGGACAAGTTCCTCGCGGAATACACCATGGCCTACAGCATGATCTTCATGCCGAATTACGGGGATAAGGCGAAGATGCTGCGGCATCTGACCGAGGCGAAACGCCGGTTCGACGAAGTGCCTGGGAAAAACGACGAGGTGTGGCGTTACTTCCTCCACAGCGAACTGCTCAAAGCCGTGCTCGACGCTGATCCCACCTTCCAACCCATCTTGGCTTCAGCGGAAGACAAGAAGGGATAAGGCACAGCAGCAGGCACGCGGGCTCAGCCATGCTCATCTTGCCTCGCTCCAGGACTCTCGCACCAGTAAGCTCCCGGCGATCATAGCCTTTTTGTTCGGCTTCACGTACCTTGGCCCGGTATGTTCGTGTTGAGTGCAAGCGCGCAGGATCTGCGTTTTCCACCTGTTGAGCAGGCCTCGCCCGAAGGCTTGCTCGCCGTCGGTGGCGACCTGCGCCCGGAGCGGCTACTTGAAGCCTACCGCCACGGAATCTTTCCCTGGTACAACGACGACCAGCCCATCTTGTGGTGGTCGCCCGATCCACGCGCCGTGCTCTTCCCCGAAAAACTCCACGTATCGCGCAGTCTCCAACGGACCATTCGTCGGGGCCTCTTCACCGTCACGCTCGACACCTGTTTCCGGGAGGTCATAACACAGTGCGCCGGCCTCAGGCCGCAATATCCCGAAGGCCGGACGTGGATTACACCTGCCATGATTAAGGCCTACACGAAGCTCCATGAACTCGGCTACGCCCATTCTGTTGAAACATGGGCCGACGACCAGCTCGTAGGGGGGCTCTACGGTGTGGCGCTTTGCGGCGCCTTCTTCGCCGAATCCATGTTCACACTGGCCGATGATGCTTCAAAAGTGGCCCTCGTCCTCCTCGTCCACCAGCTCCGGACATGGAAATTCCACATCATCGACTGCCAACAATCCTCGCCGCATGTCATGCGCTTCGGAGCCGAAGAAATCCCCCGCCGCAGGTTTCTGGAGCACCTGCATACTGCACTCGCTGCGCCCGATCGTCGTGGACGCTGGCAGTTCGACATCCCGCGACTACAGAGGCCCTTTCTGACTAAGGAGGATTTATGAATTCTATCACCGTGACAACTACGGGTCGGATTGTCATTCCAGCTCGGCTTCGTCGAAAGCTTGGCATCAAGCCAGGCACGAAGGTGTGCTTCATCGAGCGCGGGAACGAGGTACTCTTCCAGCCTCTTACGAAGCAGTACATCCGCAGCGTATGCGGCATGCTGAAGAGCACGACTTCGGTGACCAAGGAATTGCTAATTGAACGAAGGAAAGAAACGGCACGGGAGGAGGTCAAGCCACAAAGTCTCGGCACTCCTTGACATAGCTCCTAACCTTACGCCGCTCTTCCTTTTGTCGTCTTTGCCTCGAATGTGCTGCATTCCGACCAACTCATTGCCCATCCACAGACACCGACATCATTTCACGCACCACCCTGAAACACGCTCAATCCCTTCAAACCACATCGTGACTCATAGTCCGTAGCACTTTACGTCACTAGTTCGTAATATTGTCCGCATGAAATCAGACGCGACAAAGCATTTTGGTCGGCGAGTGCGGGAAAGGCGTAAAAAGATGCGTTTGTCACAGGAGGATTTTGCCGATCGTGTCGGGCTAGATCGCACATATGTCAGCGGTATTGAGCGCGGAACGAGGAATCCGACGCTTGCGACGATGAAACGTCTTGCGGAAGGTCTTGGCGTTCCATTGGAAACGCTCCTAAAAGGATTATGACGAATGATCCCCAAACATATAAGCCGTGCCTCTGACCTTGTGACCTCTCATCAAGCAGTTTGCATCGGCTTTCTGAATCAAGCTTTAACAAAAACACAAAAAGCGACGCCTTATGTCAAGGAGGCATTTTCTTTTTGGCAAGTACTCCAAGGCGTGTCAGAAGTCTCGGAACTTCTTCAGTTACCGGAATATCGAGATCACTTATTGGCATCAGCTGGGTTTTCCGACAAAGCCATGAATCACCTTTCCGAATCTGAATTGGAGCAAGCCTTACAGAGGGTATTCGAGACCATCTTGCAGAGGTCAGGAGAGCACTTTCGTGAAGAAGTCTTCTTCAGATATCTGCTTACAAAAGGCGATGCTCTTGGTGGTCAGATGCATAATGTAACTGGCGCAGCAGGACAAACCCGACTTATGGAGGCGATTCAGGCGGCGCTGAAGAGGGCTGGAGCCGAATATGACATAGTCCACGCCGCTAACGGTGAGAAGATACAACGGATATCTTGGGACAGTCGGAGATTGCTTTTTGACGTGAAGCCCAAACTAATCGACAAGAGCATTGACGTTATTCTTTTGGACACGTCGAGCAACGAAGATGAAGAGATGCTCCTTGAGAGAGCCGCAGCCTATCTCGCTTGCGGCGAACTGAAAGGCGGGATTGACCCAGCAGGAGCCGACGAGCATTGGAAAACGGCGAAAACGGCCTTGAGCAGAATACGCAACAAGCTCAAAAGGTCATGCCCGCCGCTTTTCTTTGTCGCGGCGGCAATTGAAATGGCGATGGCAAAGGAGATATTCAGGGACTTGAAGAAGGGCTTTCTTACGCACATAGCCAACCTCACTGATGACCGGCAAGTTGAAGACTTGGCTTCCTGGCTGGTTTCGCTTTAGGCGCACGCCAGATGTAAACGCATTTTCTTAGTGCTTCACGCCCAAACTCACCCATTTGCTGACTGCTATTTCCCTTCCCGTTCGGCAAGACCCATATTTTTTCGACGTTGAACCCAGCACTTTCTGCAATTGACGACAGAATCAAGTCAACAGAGATATTGGCGCCTTCATATCTCACGTTGTCATTTACCATCACAAGCGGTGCACCTGGTTTCAGAATCCGTGCGCACTCAAAAATAACCAGCGTCATTTCCCAGAAGTAGTTGCGTACCATCCTGGGAATGCCATTGTTGTTGAGCTGCTGTGCGGCTTTACGATCATCAAGATATTGTAGAATGCCCCCTAAGCACTCTTGAGACCTAAAAGATTCAAGAGCGCAGGAGAATCGATTCTCCTCGAACAGACTTAGCAGACTTTGCTTCTCCCGGTTCTCCACGGTACAGGACAACATTGCTTGTCGGAGATTCTTTAACCCATCTTCACCAACACCAAGCAGAGCAAGTTCGAGAGCATAAGTACGAGTGTAATCGTACCGGTTGCAGTACGGCGGAGATGTTATCAGTGCATCGAAATACCTTCCCGACAGTTTTGGTAATTCCTCTAGACAAGACCCACCAGCCACATCGATTTGACCGCTGTTCGGACTTGTCGGAAAGAGATCAAGCAGCCCGATATCACCCTCAAGATCGCCCAAAATTTCAGAGAGTTTTGCATCAATTGCCTCATCAAAACTGCCGATCTTCCCCTTGTCAAACGGTTTCACTCCCTGTTTTCTTCCCGACCGATAGTCCCATCGGAGGTATTGACCGTCCTTTCTCGTGTAACTGATCTGTTCGAGAATACACAGCGCCGCGAACCGCAGAAGGCGACGAGTTGCTTCTGACCCCTCCCTATCGATTTCGGCCAAGTATCTTCCCAGTAAAGCTTCGTTCTCCTTTGAAAATGCGCCCATCGTGATCCGCAGATGAGGGAAGGGATGGCTGTGACCTGACCTCTTCCACGGTTTTGCCTTGTGCCATCGCTTGAGATCATCGACAAATCCACGCCTTCGATCCAACAAAGTAAGTTTTCGAACTTCGATGATCTCTTGTCCGATTGGTAATAACTCGATGCCGGTTGAGGCCAGGCCGCGTTGACTTGCCACAAAAAGAGTCGTACCAGCTCCGGCAAAAGGATCGAGAACTGTTCCCGATCTGATTCCAAGGTAGTCCAGCAGGTAGTGAATAAGGGCAGCGGAGAACCCTTCCTTGTACTTGAACCAACGAAAACCCTGTTCGCGCTTGTTGGCCTGAAAGCTTACAAGAGCTCTCGTCAGATGCAGGTTGACCTGCATCTGAGCAGCGAATCGTGCTTCAAGTGCCTCATTCATATTACTGATTGATTTAATCGTTTCCATAACGCGGAACATACCCCACCATGTTACTCATAGTCAACTGGTCCTCTTGCCCCAATACTATCGGAAAGCGGATTGGAGAGAAAGAGAGAAGCTACGCGGGTTGAATCAAAATCGACCATTTCTCCATCTGGTGACCGACCAAGGGAGTGGTCAGGCCGGCCTTCACTGCGCGCATTGAGGGACCACTGCTTCATCGTGGGGCCTCAGCGAGCAAGAAGGATGATCTAGCCGCTCCCTACTTCTTCCCCAGCTCCGTAAAATAGTGTGCGAAGGCTTTCATCCCACTGGATGCTTGGCCCCAATCGAAGTATTCGTTCGGAGCATGGTAGCCGTGCTCGGGAAAGCTCAGACCCATGAAGAGAATCGGCACCTTCTAAGCCTTTTGCATCGTCACGACCACGCCGACTGATCCACACTCACGAACCAAGGCCGGTTCTCGCGCTTCGTGTCCCTCCCACCGAGGAGAAGAGCCTGAATTTGACAGTCTTTTTCTCAGTCGCTTATGATACACCTCGGTCCTTGAGGAGGGAGTTTCATGAGCTTTACAATCACGCCCAAAGAACTGAAATCCCGAATCGATAAAGGGGAGAAGCTGGTGCTTTTGGATGTTCGAGAGCCCTGGGAGAATTCGCTCGCCAAGCTTGAAGGATCAGTACTCATCCCCCTTGGCACATTGCCCCACTCACTCTCAAAACTGGACAACAACGCCGAAATTATCGCCTATTGTCACCATGGGATGAGAAGCGCGGACGCGACAGGATTCCTCCTGCAGCAGGGCTTCCCAAACGTGAAGAATCTGGTCGGCGGGATCGATGCTTGGTCTATCCAGGTGGATGGGACAGTTCCTCGATACTAGTGTATCCGCGCGAAGACTTCATCGGGTGAGACGCGAACACATGCTCCGGACTACCCCATTTTTTCCCGGAAAAAGGCCACGGTCTTCTTAAGCCCGTCGGTAAGTTCTGCTTTCGGGTCCCAGCCGAGTTCTTGCCTGATTTTCGAGGGGTCAATCACGCTTCGCATCTGTTCGCCTGGTTTGGCCGGACCATGCATTTCCTTACAAGCAGAACCCATGAGGCTTGCGAGCATCCGGAAAAGCTCGTTGATCGACGTCTCAGCTCCGGTTCCTACGTTATAGACTCCCTGTGAATCCTGACCCATTGCAGCCAGGTTGGCTTCCGCCACATCGTCGACAAACACAAAGTCTCTGGTTTGACGGCCGTTCCCGTTGATGATGGGCTGCTCATTGTTCAACATCTTCTGAATGAAGATCGCAACGACACCGGCTTCTCCTTCAGGATCCTGCCTTGGTCCATACACATTGGCATACCGAAGACTCACGACTTGAATCCCGCTGATGCGCTGAAAGTAAGACAAGTAATGCTCGCCACAGAGTTTACTGATGCCATAGGGCGAGAGCGGCTTGGTGGCGTGGGACTCCGGCGCAGGATATGTTTCCTGTTCACCGTAGATCGCGCCCCCGGATGAGGAGAACACCACCTTTCTCGCCCCATGCCGAACCGCCTGCTGAAGTACATTCATGGTACCCAGCACGTTGACCTGCGCATCGAACACCGGGTCTTCAACCGATCGCCGCACACTGATCTGGGCTGCAAGGTGAATGACGACGTTGGGCCGTTCATTCCGAAACACCCGTTCGATGCGCCCGCTTTGGATGTCGAGTTTATACAGACTGGCCGCACGATTGACGTTCTTTCGCTTTCCAGAAGACAAGTTGTCGACGACGACGACGTGATGCCCTTCTTCCACAAGCCGATCGACCACGTGAGACCCGATGAATCCTGCGCCGCCCGTCACAAGTACCTTCATCATCCCTCCAGCAGATTGATATTCCGTCGTGGTTGCGTCACTCTTTTCATACCATGAAACGACGCGTTGAACTCAAAAATTGCCAATAATTCGCGATTGCCTTTTTTCCCCTTAATAGGACAATCCAATGTCCTCATCGTCTGTAATCCTACTTCGGCCGCAAAGCGAACGATCCGTCGGAGCACATCCTGCCGTTGAGTCTCATCACGAACAATTCCACCTCGACCGACCTGACCCTTTCCGACTTCGAACTGGGGTTTGACGAGAGCGATGACCTTCGCGCCAGGGCACAAGAATTGAATGATAGGAGGGAACACTTTTGTCAACGAGATGAATGATACATCAATGACCACAAGACCAACTGATTCGGGAATGGTCGACCGCTCAATATGGCGGATATTGGTCCGTTCAATCAGCACGACGCGAGGATCTTGCCGAAGGCGCCAGTCAAATTGTCCGTAGCCCACATCGATGGCATAGACTCGCGCCGCCCCTCTCTGCAATAAGCAATCGGTAAACCCTCCGGTTGAGCACCCAACATCAAGACAGATCACACCCTGAGGATCAATCGAACAGGCATCCAGCGCCGCCGCGAGTTTGTCCCCGCCCCGACTGACAAAACGAGAGATTTGCTGATGAATCTCGATCGCCGCATCTACAGGAATCACCTTGGCCGGCTTGTCGACAACCGCACCGTTCGCCTTGACCTCTCCCGCGAGAATCATCCGCACCGCAGCATCCCGGCTTTGCGCCAACCCCTGCGTCACCAGCAGATGATCGAGGCGATCTTTTTCGAAACGTGCTTTGGTACCCATGAGTAAGGAGGTAGAGGACCAATGAGAAGAGAAGGCAATCTGACGATTGAGGCGCTACGACCCGGAAGCGGAATCTTGCATGTCATCGTCATCGGAAGAGAACGCGCGAAGCTGCTTTTTCCCATTCTTATCTTGGACGAGGATTTCTACCTTCCGTTCAGCCTCTTCCAGTACTTTCAAGCAATTCTTCGAGAGACGAATCCCTTCCTCGAAAATCTTCAACGATTCATCAAGCGGCAGATCGCCCTTCTCTAATTCACCCACAATGGCTTCCAACCGCGCCATCGCCTGCTCAAACTTTACTCCAGCCACAACGATCTCCTCTTATCAAGAAGGTGTCATTATAACGGGTCCCGCCCGGCTTTTAAACCGACGGGTCCGTCATCACTTCCTCCACGGTACAGCGCAGTTGTCCCTTGGCCAGACGTGCCACGACTTCTTGCCCGGCAGACACTTGACTGGCATCACGAATCACTTGGTGGGTGGAAACTGTCTCCACGATGCTGTACCCACGATCAAGAATTCCAAGCGGACTCAGATTATTCAAGCTCGTCAGGCAGGATCGCGCCGCTTGCTTCCGCCGATTCAAAGTGTATCGCATGACCCCCTCGAGACGCGAGAGTAATTGCGGCACCAGGGTCATACCATGACGCACGTGAGGCTCCGGGCTTCTGCTGACTAACTCATGCTTGAACGAGTGAACCTTTTCCCATCCTCGCCTTAGAACCCCTTGCACAGCCTGCCGCATCTGGACAACCGCTCCATCCACACGCTGCGCTTCCTCCAGAATCCGGAATCGAGTGTTTGCCAGATGAGCGAGCGCGAGGTCAAGCCGTTGACGCTCTTCACCACAGCGCCAGCTCATCGCCTGTCCACAGCGAGTACTCAGCTCGCCAAGGTGCTCCACGACCTCGCTCAATACCGGAGTAACAGCTTCAGCGGCGGCTGATGGTGTGGGCGCCCGCATGTCAGCCGCAAAATCAGCTAGGGTAACATCTGTTTCGTGTCCCACGGCCGACACCACAGGAATACGCGATGCCACGATCGCGCGCACGACAAGTTCTTCATTGAAACTCCAGAGATCTTCCAAAGAACCACCCCCCCGCCCCACAATGATCACATCGACGTGGCCTAATTCGTTCAACGATCGAATGGCAGAGGCGATTTGTGCGGCAGCGCCATCTCCCTGGACCTGCACAGGCGCAATGATGATCTCGAGGATGGGACAGCGGCGATGCAGCACGGCAATGATGTCCTGAACCGCCGCTCCGGCCGGCGATGTAACAATCCCGATGGTGCGAGGGAAGGCCGGCAAGGGTCTCTTGCGATCCTGGTCAAAGAGTCCTTCCGCAGCGAGACGATTCTTGAGCTGCTCAAAGGCCAACTGCAGCGCACCGCGGCCTTTGGGCTCCATATGCTCAAGAATGATCTGGTACTCCCCGCGCAGCTCGTAGACCGTTACTCTTCCCCGCACGATGACGTGAAGCCCGTCCTCCAAGCCGAACCGCAATCGAAGAGCGGTCGACTTGAAGATCACCGCCCGAATCTGACTGGAATCGTCCTTGAGCGTACAGTAGAGATGCCCGGATCCAGGCGCACGCAGGTTGGAGATTTCTCCTTCGAGCCATACTTCAGCAAAATCAGTTTCAAGAGACGCACGAACCAGGCCGGTCAGTTCCGAGACGGTGAGAATTCGTCTCGAGGAAGAGTCGGGAGACGGCAGGAAGGAGCGAGTACGAATGCTCGTGGGCAGTCTCCTTTACAAACTCATGTAAAGCGATTGCGGCTTATTCAACAATCAATACTTAAAGTATCTCGCGCAATGATCAGAAATTTCTTCGCGGGATGCTCACAAAGGTCGCTGACGAGGCCGCAGCTAGCAAAAGGGACTGTCGCGGCTCGACTGAGCTCGCCGAAGTCCCTTCCGACCGGCGACTGTCCCTGTTCTGTTTAAATAGCGGGACAGGCACGGTTCGACTGAGCTCGCCGAAGTCCGGCAATGCCGCAGCCAGTCCCCAGAGGCCTCTGCGCGCCGCGAGAACGAAGCCCGCGGACTTTTTCAGCATCCCGCGCTAGTCGATGATGCGAATTCGTTCAAAGGCGATTGCCTTACCCAGGCGCGCATCGAGTTCGAGCAACACCGCACAAAATACCGACGGTCCTGATGCCACTTCAAAACGGCGCGGCATGCCTGTCAGAAATTTATCGATAGCCAGTTCTTTTTTCACTCCGATCACCGAATGGAGCGGCCCGGTCATCCCAATATCAGTAATATAGGCCGTTCCTTTGGGAAGAATCTGATCGTCGGCGGTTTGCACATGCGTATGGGTTCCTACCACAGCCGTCACATCACCATCCAAATAGTGGCCCATGGCCATCTTTTCTGACGTGGCCTCCGCATGCATGTCGACGATCACCGCCGATGTCTCTTGCTTTAATCGTGACAATTCACGTTTCGCCACTTGAAAAGGGCAATCGATCGTCGGCATGTACGCCCGCCCCATCAACTGGAGAACTGCAAGCCGTTCTCCACCGGCTGTCTCAATGACCACGCTCCCTTTCCCGGGAACCCCAGCCGGATAGTTCGCCGGCCGCAGCAAGCGCGATTCACGAGGAAAGTAATCCAGCACTTCCTTCTTGTCCCACGCATGGTTGCCCGTGGTGATCACCGATAAGCCCATTTCGAAGAGCTCTTCCGCCAACGCCGGCGTAATACCGAATCCACCTGCGACATTCTCGCCGTTTCCGATCACCACATCGATTTGACGCTGCGCGACCAGTCGCGGCACCGCACGGGCCACCGCCCGCCGGCCCGGCTCTCCCATAATGTCGCCGATACACAGTATCTTCATTTGGCGTATTCCACGTACCGGCTTTCTCGAATGACGGTGACCTTGATCTGCCCGGGATAGGTCAACTCCTGTTCTATTTTCTTCGCGAGTTCACGAGAGAGCTGGAACGACTCAGCGTCGGTGATGTCTTCCTGTCGCACGATCACACGAATCTCACGCCCCGCTTGAATCGCGTAGGCCTTCTGAACGCCCTTCTGTCCCATGGCCAACGATTCAAGTTTCTCCAAACGTTTCACGTAGGACTCCAGCGCTTCCCGCCGGGCTCCAGGACGTGCTGCCGACAGCGCCTCAGCCGCCGCCACTAAGACGCTCTCTGGACAAATCGGCTCCACCTGCTCATGGTGGGCGGCAATCGCGTTCACGATCTTAGGGGACTCGCCGTACTTCTTGGCGATCTCGGCCCCCAGCATGGCATGCGGCCCTTCTTCTTCGTGGCTGACTGCCTTGCCGATATCGTGGAGCAAGGCCCCGCGCCGCGCCAGCCTGGCATCGAGGCCCAGTTCTGACGCCATGATGCCGCAAATGTAGGAAGCTTCCCGAGCATGATAGAGATTGTTCTGCCCATAGCTCGTCCGATACTTCAGGCGTCCCAACACTTTGATCAGTTCGGGGTGGAAATCTGAAAGCCCCAGCTCGAAAATTATCTTCTCGGCTTCCTCATACATCAGCTTATCGATGTCATCCTTCACCTTTCCCACAATTTCTTCAATTCGCGTGGGATGAATTCGACCATCGTGCATCAGCCGTTCAAGCGAGACCTTTGCAATCTCACGACGTAAGGGATCGAATCCTGAGATGATCACCGCTTCAGGCGTCTCATCGATAATCAAATCAATCCCTGTGGCTGCCTCAATCGCGCGGATGTTCCGTCCTTCCCGACCAATGATCCGACCCTTCATCGCGTCGTTCGGAATCGGAACCACAGAGATCGTCGACTCCGATACGTAGTCACGCACCACCCGCTGAATGGATCTGGTGATGATTTCGCGGGCTTCCCGCTCGGCATTCTCACGCGCCTCTTCGATCGTTCGCTTGACCATGCCGGCCGCATCCAGTCGCGCCTGCGATTCCATTTCGACGATCAAGTGTTTCTTGGCTTCTTCCGCCGTCATGCCGGCCACGCGTTCCAGTGCCTCGCGATGCTCCCGTTCGGCCTTGGCACAAGCGGATTCCTTCGCCGCAAGCCCCTCTTCCCGTCGCGTGGATTCCTGCTCCCGTCTCTGTGTCTCGCTCTCCCGCTTCTCCAAGGTCGCAAGCTTCCGATCGAGGCTTTCTTCTCGTTGGATGAGGCGCTTTTCGACCGCCGAGAGCTCGACGAGCTTGGCCTTCTGCTCCTTCTCCAACTCCGATTTCGCCTGAAAGACAAGATCTTTGGCTTCAAACTTGGCCTCTTTCAGGACATTCTCAGCCTCACGCTGCGCATTCTGCACAACGTGTTTGGCCTGCTCCTCCATCTCGGCCCGTTTGGCAGCAGCCATGTTGCGCCGCACCAATTCGAATAACCCAACACCCACGAGGGCTCCGAAAAGCCCACACAATATGTAAGCGACCATTGAGGTTGAAATGGGAGTCACCCCCTTCTCGGAATAACCAGGCAAGCACACCTGGTTCACACACACGGTAACGCTTCAGATTAAGCGGGGTTCGTATGGACGGAGGAGGCCCAGGAGATCGCTAGCAGCTCAGCTCAGAAACGTACGAGATCGTTTGTTTACTTGCACGACACCACCGAAGTTCCTCCCGCCGCCCCTCGATCGTAGGATCAGGAAACGCCGAGATCCCAGCCGTCGAAGAGGAATGGCTAAAGAAACAGGTACGGCATGTTGATACTCACCATGACCGGCTAGCAGCCACCGTCCACCATCTACAACCTGTTGCTGCATGTTCCACAGGAATTGCCGGGTGGGAGTGACCCACATGATGAGAATCCACCGGACTAATACATCGTACTTTGACACCCAAACGTTCTCTGTCGCGCTCACAACGCTCGTTTCCAGTTGAGTCAACTATTCTGAAAAGGTGCTCCTAGTTTACCGCTTATCCACAAGCACACCCGCCTAACATCTCATTCTGCCGCCACGATAACAAAGGGCCTCTTTGAAAGCAAGGTGAAACTTGCTATCTAAAGGTGAAACTGGCGAACTTATCGAAAGAGTGATGTCGGCATCTGCTCTTCGATGGATTCCATCAAGGTTACCATCCGCCGGTCGATATCGTCCTCCCCTTGCACCCGTTTCTTTTCGGATTCAAAGAACTGATGGGCGAGATTAATGGCCGTCAACACGGCCAATTTCGAAGGGGTCGCCGTTTTCATCCCTTCAGCCAGATGTTTCATGTGATCATCGACGAAATGGGCCAGACGCCGAATATAGGCATCGTCGGCATCCCCGCGGATCGCGTACCGTTGGCCGTAGATTTCGACATCAATGGTCTTAGTCAAGGGTCACCTCCTTGGGATCGTCCACACATTCAAGCAGTTCGATCTCACCCATTACTTTTTCAATTCTCGACTTGATATCGATCCGCTCCTTTTCCCATCGGCGATTCAAGTCATCCTGCGAACCCAATCGCTGGCGAGCCGCCTTGACCTCATCTTCCAACGACGCATTTTCCCGCTTCAGTTCCTGCACCAGTTGCACCAAGTCCCTGATTCGAGTTTCAAGCGCGTCAAGACGATCCAACGCCATAGCAATCTCTTTTCCTCTCACCCCTATGGATTGGGGCGCACTATAAAAACTTCACAACATCTTGTCAAGAAATGGGTTTCGGCTGACCAGCAAGGCGCATATATTCTTTGTAGCTACGGAGCACGCGCTTCACATACTGCCTGGTCTCTTGGAACTGGATCAACTCTACAAACTCGTCTTCACTCCGTCCGCGATGTGCTGCCAACCAGTTCTCCACGACGATCGGACCGGCATTATAGGCCGCAATGGTCTGCACCACGTTGCCGGAAAACTGTGCGAGCAACTGTTCAACGTACCGAACCCCGATTCGGATATTGGTCTCCTGATCGAACAGATCCTCCCGCACCACACCGGGGAGATGATGACGCTGGGCCACCGCATTGGCGGTTGCGGGCATAACCTGCATCAGCCCGATGGCCCCAACACGGGAAACTGCACGCCAATCGTATTGACTTTCTTCCCTGATGATTGCCGCGACGAAAAAGGGATCGACCCCATTGGCCCCCTGCGTCTTGATCGTGGGAATCAGCCCTGTGGGATAGGCCACGCTCCAGAGGTCGGCCGCCACAGTTCCGCCGGTTCGCTCCAGTCTGTCGCGGAATCGGGCCCGCACGAGGCGCAACGCATGATGATAGGCCCCGACTTCATTTAACATGATGGATAATGCCATCAACGCGTCGGGTTCTCGACTGTAGTGGTCCGTCAGGGCGGTGAGTTCTCTTGCTGCGTCCTGCTCAAGACCAAGAGTCCTGAGTTCAACCGCTCGCCGATAGGCCGGCTGCTGCTCAATTTCCGTCCGATTGTTGTGCTGAAGCGCCTGTGTCGCGTCTGAAACTGATTGACCCGAAGAAGCTACAACCACAGAGTCCTCCTGCTCAGTGGGAGCGGAAACAGGTATGTCCGTCTGCTCTCGCGCCAGTTGGCAGTAGTAGGTGTAGGGGTACCGCTGGCAGAGGAGCAGGAATAACTCGCGCGATTTCGGACTACCGGTATGGCCGTAAGAACGGGCCATCCAGTAGAGCGCCTGCGGTTCAAAGTCGCTGTCCCGCTGATCGACGATGTGCTGCCACACGGCGATCGCGTCGCGATGGCGAGCCGTTCGATAGAACACCCAGCCCTCTCGCCATTGTGCTTCAGCCCGCTGGGATGCCGGCTCTCCTGACTTGTCGACCTGCCGATACTTCGCCATCGCCTCATCAAACTGAGCCTGATCCTCCAGCCAGATCCCGGCGAACAACATGATTTGTCCCTTCTGTTCGGGAAGCAGCGATCGGTTATGCAGAGTCCGACTCAGATCCAGCAGCTTCGCTCCAAGCCCCTGCCGGAGATACACCCGGGCCAACCACACGGTGGCTTCGTTAGATTGAGCCACCTGCTCTCCTGCAAGCGCATGAAAGGTCTCACGCGCCTGATCGTAGAGCTTCAGCCGAACTTGGGCGACACCCAGTTTGAGCATGGCCTCCCCGCGGTGGGAAGATGAGGGATCTTTCGCGAGAAACTTCTTCAGCTCCTCGATGGCTTCAACATGGAGGGCCTGCCCCAGAAAAGCCTGGGCTCGGGTGTAGTGCTCATCCGGCTGCGGCGCCCAGGGCTCCCCTCCGATGTTGGTCGCAAGCAGAGCCTCTGCCTCCTTCGCTTCCTTCGTCTGCGGAAACTTCATCCATAACTGCTTCAGAGTCTCCCTGCCTTCCGCAAGTTGATTCTCCCGAAGATAGCAGGCAGCTAACCGCAACCAGGCTTGAGAGATCTGTGGCTCTTTGTCGCTCAGACTCACTGCTTTGACGAGCCAGGCGACGGCTTCGGGACAGCTGGAGGCTTGATACCAGGCTTCCCCGGCACGGAGGGTCACTTGATCGAAGAGGTTCGAATCAGGGACTGCTTGCGGCACGGCCTCGAACATGGCCGCCGCTTCCTTGGCATCACCCAAGTGAAGCAAGGCCTCACCCATCCAGAATCGAATATAGTCATCGAGAACAGGGAAGTCCCGCTGAGCGGCACGAAGATACTGTATGGCGGCAGCCGGGTTCCGCTCGATCAGTATCACGCCAGACAGCAATCCCGCTCGCTTGGCCCAGAGCGAAGCCGGGAACTGCTCCATCACTCTGCGGAGCCGTTCGAGCTTGAGCGCCACAACTTGATCCCTGGTCAAGACATTGCCCAGCCGCTCTTTAGGCCAGGCTGCCGCTGTGAAACAGTCCTCCCCGGACGCACAGCTTTCCTCATTTTGCTGCGCAGAAGCCGCAACTTGCGCCGCATGTGCGTCACGGAATGCAGCTCCCTCGCCAATCAACAGGACCACCATGGAAACCAGCACGATACCGCGGCCTATGATTGAACAATGTTCAGTACGGGTAATCATAATTCTCCCTCGTTGTTCATTATATACGCCACGGACCACAATGGAAGAAGTTTCATGACCACCCCGCTGCCCTCGCGGCTCCGCTGTGTTGGTTTTATCGTCATTTATGGTAGGCTCCACGCAACGAAACGATACCGAGAGTGTGCTCCATGCCACAACCGAACGCTCTGATCAACTTATTGGGCCTCACCGAACTACAGATGATAAAGTTCGTTCGCATACAGAGATGGCCGGACTATCGCGCAGGACAAATCCTCCGCTGGCTCTACCAACGGCGCGCGCGTGCCATCACCCAAATGACCGATCTCTCCACGCGCGATCGGCTGACGTTGACCGAGCTCGCGACTATTCACCGCTCGACCCACTGTACTGTACTGACGTCTCAGGACGGAACGCGCAAACTCCTGCTGACGCTCGACGACGGCATGACGATTGAAACCGTGCTGATTCCAGATGCCGCGCGGCTGACGCTGTGCGTCTCAACCCAGGTCGGCTGCATGTTGGATTGCGGCTTCTGTCTGACCGGTACCATGGGGCTGCATCGCAACTTAAAATCCTACGAAATTGTCGACCAAGTATTGACCGCCCAAGACCAGCTGGCCGCCGATGAGCGCATTACCAATCTGGTCTTCATGGGAATGGGAGAACCCTTAGCCAATCTGGATGCACTCGCGACCGCAATCACCTGCCTGACCAATAAGTCGTGGGGCCTCGGATGGTCGCCCAAACGCATTATAGTTTCTACAGCGGGCCTCGCGTCTCGCCTAAAGGAGGTCGCGGCGCTCGGCGTGAATCTGGCGATCTCCCTTAATGCCACCACGGAAGAGCAACGCCGAGACCTGATGCCCGCCGTTAGCGAGATCGCCTCGCTTAAATCGTTACTGGCTGCCTGCCGCCGCTATCCATGCGCACCGAATCGGCGACTGACCTTTGAATATGTCCTCTTAGCCGGCGTGAACGATCGCCCCGCCGATGCCCAACGCCTGGTGAAACTGCTCAGAGGGATGAGGTGCAAGGTAAATCTGATTCCTTTTAACGAATTTCCCGGAAGCCGCTTTCATCGTCCACCAGGCCGCGACGTCCTCCACTTTCAATCTGCGCTCCGCGAAGCCGGCATCGATGTCTTTGTTCGCAAAAGCCGGGGGCGAGACGTGCTCGGCGCCTGCGGACAATTAGGAGAGCACTCCGCCGGCCGCGAATCAGTTACCTTGACACCAATCGAATCACGTTGTTAGCATGCCCCGTGTGCTTCATCCCATCATGATCTGGCCGACCATCCATCACTATTCTTCAACAGGCCTCCTCGCGGCGCTTCTCGTTCTCTTTGGAACCACTCCGTCGATTGCAGCAGACCCCCATGAACATATCTTGTCGAACGGTATGAAAGTGCTGCTCGTCGAAGTCCCGAAGGCTCCGGTGGCGACGGTGCAGGTGTGGTACAAAGTCGGCTCCCGAAACGAAGTGATGGGCCGAGCCGGACTCTCGCACATGCTCGAACACATGATGTTCAAAGGCACAGCGAACCATCCCAAGGGTTCATTCTCCCGCATCGTCCGTAAGAACGGCGGGATCGACAACGCCTTTACCAGCCAAGACTTCACCGCCTATTTTGAGAACCTCGCGGCCGACCGGGTGGAGCTGGCCTTGGAACTCGAGGCCGACCGGATGCAGGGCCTGCTACTCGACGACAGCGAATTCCAGACCGAGCGTGAGGTGGTAAAAGAAGAGCGGCGGCTTAGAACGGAAGACGATCCGCAGGGAGCGCTGGTCGAAGCCTTGTTCGCCCAAGCATTCCTCAGCCATCCCTATCATTGGCCGGTGATCGGCTGGTTTGCCGATCTCGACGCGATGTCCCTGGACGATTTGCAGCGTCACTACGACACGTTTTATTCTCCCAACAATGCCACGCTGATTGTGGTGGGCGATATCAAAGCAGACGCCTTACTCCCGACGATCAAGCATCTGTTTGAGCCGATTCCCAAAGGCCCCTCACCCAAACAGGTCCTTTCGGCTGAACCAGAACAGCGGGGCGAACGGCGCTTTCTCCTCAAGCGTGAAGCGCAGGTTCCCTTTGTGATGATGGGTTTTCGTGTACCCAATTACTCCAGTGAAGACTCCTACGCCCTCGACATTCTCGAGTCGATTCTCTCGCATGGGAAAAGCTCCCGGCTCTATCAAAGTTTAGTCTACGATCAGAAAAACTCGTTGGCAGTCGGGGCCGAATACAGCTTGATGCAGACCGATCCCAGTCTGTTTTATTTCTACTCGCTGGTCAGCCCCGGCGCGAAGGTCGAAGCGGTCGAAGAAGCGCTGCATCACGAGATCACCCGGCTGCAGAATGAGCCACCGTCCGAACTGGAACTACAGCGGGCCAAGAATCAAGTGGAGGCGTCCCGCGTATTCGAGCAGGATTCAAATTTTCGCCACGCCATGTTGCTCGGGCAGTCGGAATCC
The DNA here is from genome assembly GCA_005239465.1 of Nitrospira sp. Classification (GTDB taxonomy): domain Bacteria; phylum Nitrospirota; class Nitrospiria; order Nitrospirales; family Nitrospiraceae; genus Nitrospira_D. Next base: position 90,543 of record SPAW01000009.1, read on the forward strand.
ATTGGCGCAGGCTGGCGGCGGGTGGATCAATTTCTGGAACGCATCCGCGCGGTCACCGGCAAAGACATTCAACGCGTCGCCAAGCAATACCTGACGCAAGACAACCGGACCGTGGGGATTCTCGTACCGCTGCCTTCCAAACAACCAGAACCGACCCCCACGGCAGCTCATCACGGGAAGCCCTAGTTCACAAACTATGTGTTACACATTCACAGCCAAGAGGCACGCGCGTCCTAGCATCCGACCCTTCCGCAGACGGTCGTTAATGGGCATATTGGGGCTCATCGCTGCACTGGTCGGCTTCACCGCATCGGGATACGCAGCAGAAATCTCCCCGACCAAAATCACGACTGCCAATGGGATGACGGTCCTGGTGTTAGAACAACATTTTCTTCCCATCGTCGAAATCCATGTCCTCATCAAGGCCGGTTCGGCTCAAGACCCACCGGAGAAGGCAGGCCTGGCGAATTTGGTAGCCAGTCTCCTGGATGAAGGCACCACGACCAGATCCTCGAAACAGCTGGCAGAGCAAATCGACTTTGTCGGCGGCTCGTTAGAAGTCAAAGCCGGCGAAGATTTCACGACCGCCTCGGCGCGCATCCTCAAGAAAGACGTCGACCTCGGCTTCACGCTACTGGCCGACATTCTTCTGCGCCCAGCGTTCCCCAAGCAGGAATTCGATCGGGTACGTTCGCAGATTCTTGGTGAAATCGTAAGCGACAACGACGATCCTGGCCACGTGGCCATGAAAGCGTTCAACCAGCTGGTCTTCCACAATCACCCCTATCGGTGGCCGGCAAATGGAACCGAAGAGACTCTGAGCAAAGCCACCTTGGCCGATGTTCAGGGCTTCTACGCGAAAGAGTATCTCCCCAATCAAGTCATTCTCACCGTCGTCGGCGATATCACGATGGAGCAAGCCACGGCGCTCGTCCAAACGCATTTCGGGGCCTGGAAGAAGGGCACGGCGCAAACCAGGATGGTCAAAAAGCCGGGTGCCATCGACAAGAAGGCTGTGCGGCTCATTGAAAAGGATCTGACCCAATCCACCATCGTGTTGGGTCATGGCGGAATCAGTCGGACCAACCCCGACTTTTACGCCGTGACCGTCATGAATCATATTCTGGGTGCCGGGGGATTTTCGTCACGACTCATGGACTCCATCCGCGACAAGCAGGGGCTCGTTTACGGCATCATGAGTCATTACGAGGCTCGGGCGATGCCGGGTTCCTTCTGGGTAAACCTCCAGACCAAAACAGAAACCACCAACCAGGCGATTAACGGCGTGTTGGCCGAAATCAAGACCATTCGCGAGACCCCGGTCAGCGATCAGGAACTCGCCGAAGCCAAATCGTTCCTGATGGGCAGCTTTCCTTTACGGTTGGATTCCACAGCCAAGCTGGCGCACGTGCTGGCCCAAGTGGAGTTTTTTGGATTGGGATTTGAGTATTTCAGTCAATACCCCAAATGGATCGAACGTGTGACGAAAGAAGATGTGCAGCGCGTCGCCAAACAGTATCTCGATCCTCAGCGCTACGCCCTTGTTGTTGTCGGCAACATCGCGAAGGCCAAAGTTCGCCACTAGCAGGATACGGGAAGACTTGATTTTACAAAGAAGCGGCTGTGATCGCTCGTATGGTAACGGTGCAATAGCCCGCAGGATGCTCAAAAAAGCCGTCCCCTTCGTCTGTCGTTCGTCTCTCGTATCTCGTCGTTCGCAAGCGGAGAACTTCATAATCATGCGAGATACACTTCACGAGGGACGCTTTACGAGATACGGGGTTTGCGCTGGCGGACTTTTTCGGCATCCTGCTAGAAGCTGATCGCGAGGCAACGAACCCTATGCAGATTGCCCTTCTCCAACACAAGCTCGATCGCCTCCGTGCCCTGCTCTTCGAGATGGACTCTGTACTGGTAGCCTATTCCGGCGGGATCGACAGCACCTTCGTCCTCAAGGTGGCCCACGAGCAACTACACGAGAGGGCCGTGGGCATCACGGCTGTCTCGCCCACCTTTCCGTTGATCGAGTTGGAAACCGCCAAACGTGTCGCCCAGGAAATCGGCGCGCGCCATGAAATCGTGCAGACGGATCAGCTGGAGATTCCCGAATTCACCAAGAATGACGCGGCTCGCTGCTTCCACTGTAAGACCGACCTGTACCAACTCCTCGGGACGTTACGACAAGCTCGCGCCGCCGCCTGCATGGTGGACGGAACAAATCTTGATGATCTCGGCGATGACCGGCCCGGCATCAAGGCCGCACGGGATTGGGGAGTACGCAGCCCACTGGTCGAGGCTGAACTGTCGAAGACCGACATTCGCATCCTCGCCAGAGACCTCGGACTCTCGAATTGGGATAAGCCGGCAGCAGCCTGTCTCTCATCGAGAATCCCACGCGGGATCACCATCACCAGAGAAAAACTGAGCCGGGTCGAAGAAGCAGAAGCCGTTCTCCATCGCGAGGGACTCCGGCACTTTCGAGTCCGTGACCATGGCGAGATCGCCAGGATTGAGGTCGCGAAGGATGAGATGCTCCAGCTCATGGAAACTGAGCGGCGCACAAGAGTCGGTACGAGGCTCAAAGAGCTGGGATTCAGATTCGTGACCGTGGATTTGGAAGGGTATCGGCCTGGTGGAGTCAGTCTGGGCTGACCCCACCCAACAGCGACACGTTACCGCTGGTAGGATTTCGAAAGCGCCTCAAGAGCATCGTCGGCAAACTTCCGCTGGTCGGCCTCGGTCAGGCTACGCTGCACCACCTTTTCCGCCACCATGAGCGCCAGTTCGGTCGTCTGGTTCCGAATGTCCTGCACCGCCTTCCGCCGCTCGTGTTCGATTTCGCGCGTCGCATCGCCTTTGATCCGTTCCGCCTCCACGGTCAACCGTTGCTCGTTCTCGTCGAGCAGCCGTTGTGCGCGCTCCTTCGCCGCCGCAAGGATGCCTTCCGCTTCCTTCGCCACCGCACTGAGCTTCGCTTCGTACTCTTTCAGTCGTCGTTCGGCTTCGGATCGGTGATGTTCGGCTTGATCTAAACTGTCCTTAATCTTCTTTTCTCGTGCTTCCAGTTCGCCCAGGATAAACGGAAAGGCGTACTTGTAGAGGAGAAACATGAGAGTCCCAAACGAGAGCAACTCCCAAAAAATGAGCGAAGAAAAGAATGTCGAGTCAAACTGCGGCATGAGATGTTCCTTCGGCTACAGAGCCAGTTGGATCAGAGAATTCTCGATTACTTGCGGAGACCCATAATGATGAACGCAATGACCAAGCCATACAGCGCAATGGCTTCGACCAGCGCGAACCCGATCCACATGTACTTGCCCACTCGGCCTTCAGCTTCCGGCTGACGCGCCACCGCTTCAATCATCTTGCCGAAAATGTAGCCGATACCAACACCGGCTCCGGCAAATCCCGCTGCTGCCAACCCCATCCCCAACAAAGCTGCTGCTGCTGAATCCATTGATCGACTCCTCCTTATGTGCTGGTTCGTATCCTAAATCAGTGTGCGTGCTCACTATGGCCGTGTAGCGTCACGGCATCGCCAAGATAGACACAGGTCAATATCGTAAAGATGTACGCCTGGATCGGAGCAATCAGACATACTTCCAAAGTATTCACAAAAAGCGTGGCTGCAAAAGGAAGCCAGCTGACGTAAAAGGGCAAAGAGATAACCATCCCGAAGAGCACCGCAAGAATCGTGTGCCCCGCCGTCATGTTTGCAAATAGGCGGACAGCCAGCGACACAGGGCGCGCAAGTTGGCTAATAATCTCAATAGGTATCATCAGGGGCAGCATCCACGCCGGAGTTCCGGGTGGAACAAGAATCCCGAGAAATTTTATCCCATGAAGCACAAAGCCTAGAACAACACTGAGCAAATACACCGCTCCTGCAAACACTCCGGTTACGATGATTTGGCTTGTTACCGTGTACGTACCGGGAATAAGCCCCAACCAATTACAGAAGAGAATGAATAGAAAGAGGGTGGCTATCAGAGGGAAAAATTTCAATCCATCTTTTCCCATCGTGTCAAGAATCATGCTACGGATGAAACCCACCAGCATCTCAGCCAGGATCTGGAGCTTGCCCGGGACCCGCCCTCGAGAAGACGCGGCGATTATCAGCAACGTGGACACGACTGCAACGACAACCCACATCATGACCACCGCTTTATTGATCGAAATGTCTACCCCGCCGAGGGTGATGGGAATGAAGTTGTGAAGTTCAAAAGGATGCAGCGGACTTTCTTCCATGACCTCCCCTTACGAACCCGAGTTGCCTGACGAATCTTGCCATCGCTGTGCGGTTCGATAGGCGCTTCTGACCCCAGCCGCCGCACCAAATATTAACCCGACGACGAGACCCCATGGAGTCGACCCTAAGAGATAGGTATCGATGACCCACCCAAGCCCACCTCCGACGATCAGCGCAGCCAGCAGTTCGGTTCCGATCCGAACCGCCTGGCCGAGCCCCGCGTATAACGGATCTTGTGAAGGGGGCATGCCATACCCACGGGAGGCGAGTGCACATGCAGCACATGAGCAGGACTCTGCCGATAATGGGCGCGCAATTTAAGCAGAACCCCTCTCGGAATGTCAAGCCATTAGAGGTCTGTCCACGCGGAAGTCGCTGCGGTATAGTGACTCACCTTCTTCTACGAGGATGTGTTTCTACCATGCCGCTGACGATGCCCTCAGCGATCCCATTTCTTCAAGGCCCTCCTTCGCCCCTCGTGGTGACGATTCCTTGCCCATCGGCAAGCTCATTCGAACTCTACACGAAAATCGCCTCGACTCAGTGCCCATCCTTTCTCTTCGAGAGCGGCAACGGCCGTGCGACCATGGGACGTTATTCGTTCTTTGCCAGCGACCCCTATCAGGTGCTGAGTGGAAAATCTGAGAGGTGTGTGCGACGAACTACGCACGGTCACGAAGAATCTGGTCCGGCCCCGTTTCAGCACCTCGCCCAACTTGTCGGGAATTCATGCATTGCTCGTCCCCCCGATGTCCCGCCTTTTTTCGGAGGGGCGATCGGCTACTTCAGCTACGATCTTGTCCGCCAATTCGAGACGTTGCCGTCGGCAGCTCTCGATGACCTCGCCACTCCCGATCTTGAGTTTGCTTTCTTCGACCTTGTGGCGGCGATTGACCACGAGCTAGGCCGACTGGTGATCATGTTCTGTCCACCGCTCGAGCGATTTTTAGGCGAGCCGCGGGAAAAACTATTTCGAGAGGGGCGTGACCGCCTTGCCGCATTGGAAGCAAGATTGTCCAGTCCTGCCACAGCCGGGACCAAAGACGATGCGCTCGGCAGCCTAACGTTCTCGCCGGAGCAACAACGGTCGTCGTATATGGATCGCGTCCGCCGCTGTCAGGACTATATCGCCGCAGGTGACATCTACCAAGCTAACCTCTCGCACCGTTTTGCCGTGACATGTGATACGTTTTCGTCTCGGTCTCAGCTTCAGACTGATCTACTTGCCTATGGCCGCGTGCGGATGTTAAATCCTTCACCCTTTTCCGGGCTGCTCCGGTTCGACGAGACCAGCTTCGTTAGTTCATCGCCCGAGCGACTCGTCCGCCTCGATGGGCGGCAAGCGGATACGCGCCCGATCGCCGGAACCCGACCACGCGGCGGAAACGCCGCTGCCGACCAGCGGCTCGCAGAAGAGTTGCGCTCAAACGAAAAAGAATGCGCAGAACATGTCATGCTGGTTGATCTTGAACGGAATGATCTCGGCCGAGTATGCGACTTTGGGAGCATCCAGGTGGACGAGCTTATGACGTTGGAACAGTATTCCCATGTGAACCACCTGGTCTCCCATGTCGCCGGCATCCTGAGGAGCAGCGCCACGGGCTTTGATTTGCTCAGAGCCGTGTTCCCAGGCGGAACGATTACCGGCGTACCCAAGATTCGCTGCATGGAAATCATCGAGGAGCTAGAACCGGTTCGCCGTGGTCCCTACGCCGGCTCGATGGGATACATCAGTTGGAGCGGCGATCTCGACTTCAATATCTTAATCCGAACCCTTGTCATGAGAAACGGCAAGGGGTACCTACAGGTCGGCGCCGGCATCGTGGCCGACTCTGAGCCGGCGCGCGAGTACGAGGAAACCATTCACAAGGCCCAGGCCTTTTTGAGCGCATTCTCGTAGTGCCCCTCCAGCCCATGTGGATTTATCTGAACAATCAATTTGTGAAGCAAGAGGAGGCCGTGATCTCAGTCTTCGATCATGGGTTCCTCTATGGAGACGGGGTCTACGAAACTATTCGCTCCTACGGGAATCGCATTTTCATGCGCGACCAACATGTGGCGCGATTATTCCGATCTGCAGAGGCCATCGGTTTGACGATTCCGATCCCCATGAAGAACTGGCCGGATCTCCTGCACGAATCGATGGTGCGCAATGACGTCGGCAATGTGCAGCGAGATGCGTATCTGAGGATTACGATTTCACGCGGAGTCGGTGACATCGGGCTGGACCCCTCGCTCTGCCCATCCCCGACCGTTGTGATCATGGCCAAGCCCCTTACGCCGCCAGCTCCTTCCCTTTATGAGAACGGGGTCGCGCTAATCGTCGCCTCAACCAAGAGGAACTTGCCTAGCGCGTTGTCTCCACAGATCAAAGCCACCAACTTCCTCAACAACATCCTCGCTAAACGTGAAGCGATCGCCGCCGGGGTGTTCGACAGCATCTTCCTCAACTGGGAACACCACCTGACCGAATGTACCGTGAGCAATCTGTTCTTTGTGACAGACGGCTGCCTACGAACCCCAGCCGTCGAGTGCGGTCTCTTGGATGGCATCACGCGAACTATCGTGATGCAGTTGGCAAGGGAACTACGCATCCCGATTGAAGAAGGACGGTTTACGCCAGACCAGTTGTATCAAGCCAACGAGTGCTTTTTGACTAACACCAGCATGGAAATCATGCCGGTGGCCTCCGTCGACCACAGGCCTATCGGAGAGGGTAAACCTGGTCCCCTGACCCGGAAGCTCCGGGAGCTATTTATCGGGTCACGGGAACGTTTTTTGGAATCGGCCTCCTCCTATTGAATTCTCATCTTCTTGTTTTCACGCCGGTTTCTAAACCACCTCATGGGCACAAGATCTGCATTCTCTTGACAGCTAGTTGCAGACTGTTATCGTTTGACCATGCTGAAACCAAAAAAACCCTTCGACACCTCCAGATTCCTTGGCATGACCGCCCTAACATTAAGCGGCTACCTTCTGATCTCTGCTCCGACCGCGCAAGCAGAAATTTACCAATATATTGATGCCAAAGGGACCATTTCTCTCACGAACGTGCCCTCTGATGTTCGCTATCGTCGAATCGATATTCACCCGAATCGACTGCATCCTATGATCTCGGAACGAGAGCTGGAGCCGATGATCAGCCGGTTTTCACGCCAGCATCAACTACACCCGGCACTCATCCGAGCAGTCATCAAAGCCGAATCGGATTTCGATCCCATGGCGGTGTCACGGGCAGGTGCCATCGGTTTAATGCAACTGATGCCACAAACCGCAGTTCGACTGGATGTGCGGGATCTGTACGATCCTGAAGACAATATCGGCGGGGGAACGAAATACCTTCGACAACTGCTCGATCGATTTCGCGGGAATCTTCCGCTGGCGCTCGCAGCCTATAACGCCGGGGAGCATGTAGTGGATCGCTACCGCGCCCTTCCGCCGATCGACGAAACCCGCCAGTACGTTCGCAAGGTTCTTCGGTACTATCGGACCTTCCTCACTCGGGATCTGACCTCTACCGGCCGCGTGATCGCGTCTTCGGAGTCTTCAGTGCAACTACCTGCCCCTGTTGTCTCTGTCCCGACTGCCCAGTAGAACGTTCTGTCAGAAAGAGTTGGCTATGCTGGCTCCAGCCTGGGCGCTTGGTTTCGGGGAAGTCTGACCGGAAGTGGGCACCCACACTGTTTTCTCGCCATAGCGCAGCTTCCGCCACGCAGTACGCGACATGGACCATGTTCTTGGCCTCAAGATCAGCCCTCGTTGCAAACGGCTTCGACACCATGCGCTCCCACCGAGACAGTTGCGCCGTGGCACGAATCAGCGATTCACGAGAGCGAATGACACCGACTTGTCCCCACATGGTTCGGCGAAGCGAGCTTCGCAATTTCTCTGCGTCGTCCAATTGATGAAACTTACAGTGCCGTAGCTCCACTACTTGTCGGGTTAGATCCGGCACAGGACGATGGGAAACCCAGGAAATGGCAGCGACGCCAGCCCGCATGCCAAAAACCAATCCCTCCAACAATGAATTGCTTGCCAACCGGTTGGCACCGTGCACTCCACTACAGGCGACCTCACCGGCCGCAAAGAGACCCGGCAGCGTCGTGGCACCGTTGATGTCGGTCCATACTCCTCCCATCATATAATGTGCGCTCGGAGAAACCGGAATCCACTCTTCCGTGATGTCGATATCGTGACGAAGGCACGTCGCATAAATTGTTGGGAATCGCCGCTTCACAAAATCCGCTCCGAGGTGGGTCACATCGAGATAGACGTGCCGGGCTCGAGTCGCCGCCATTTCTGCCCAGATCGCCCGCGCCACGATATCCCTGGGAGCCAAGGCACCCAGCGGATGATACCGTTGCATGAAGACCTCTCCCTTATTGTTGCGAAGCTGCCCTCCCTCTCCCCGCATTGCCTCAGATAAGAGAAAGGGCGGACTCGACGGCAGGTACAGCGCGGTCGGATGAAACTGCACAAACTCCATGTCTTGAAGTTGCGCCCCTGCACGGAACGCCATCGCCATGCCGTCGCCGGTCGCATTAGGCGGATTCGTGGTTCGTGCGTAGATCTGACCGGCGCCGCCGGTTGAGAGCACGACAGCCTTTGCGGGAAGGATGAATTGCTCGCCGGAATTTTCGTCCAGAACCACTGCCCCGCAACATCGTCCATCTTCCACGACAAGGTCCACGGTGAAATGGTAATCCAGCCGATGGATCCGCTTCTGCCGGCTGGCCTGCGCCATCAACACGCGCACCATTTCGTTCCCCGTCGCATCGCCTCGAGCGCGGAGAATTCGGCTGCGGCTATGAGCCGCTTCCCGTGCAAAGGCAAACTTCCCCCCTGTCTTATCGAACTTCGCCCCCCAATGGATCAGTTCTTGAATCCTATCCGGTCCTTCTTCCACCAAGACCCGTACCGCCTCGCGACGACACAGCCCATGTCCCGCCTTCACCGTATCGGTTAGATGGATCGCGACATCGTCTTCTTCACTCAGCGCCACCGCAACCCCGCCCTGTGCAAAAATTGAATTGCTCTGTAACGGATGGCCTTTGGTGAGCATGATTACTCGGCCTTCACGGCTGAGATCGAGCGCCGCACGGAGCCCGGCGACCCCGCTGCCGATGACGAGAAAGTCTGCTTGGGGTGGTGTGCTCCGCGGCATCAACATCGCTATCGTGGTTTGGCTTGAGGTGGAGGGACTTCGGACAACGTTTGTTTCGTTTTCATTCCGAACGGCAGATCTCCTTGGACACCGCGCAGAAGAATCGAATGCTTCCCGACCCACTGCAATCGTGCGTGGCCGCGTTGCCGCACGCCCGCATCATCGGCATCTTTTTTCCACACGCCTTGCCAATGGACGTACACATCGATGTCGTCGCCCTCGATCATAATCCGTTCGGTTTTGAATTCAAGTGAGATGGTATGAAAGGTGTCGAAATCGGCCTCAGCTTGACGTTGAAGCTGTTCAAGCTGATCCAGCGGCAACATCACGGACTGAAAACCGGAGCGATCTTTTTGTTGGTATGCGTCGCGCAATGATTCCACCGCCCGATCGATGCGGCGAATGCGTTCATGGTCTTCCGGGTACTGGATGGCCTTGGACGAACAGGCGCCCACAGCAATGGCGAGCAGCACGAGCCAACCGACGAATGACGATGACGAAAAAGTGGAGTGCGTCCATTTATGAAACATGATTCCGCAGTATAGGAAGTCAACGAACACAGGGTCAAGGGACGCCCGCGCGCGTAGCTGAGCTGAGCAGCATACTATGCGGCATTCCCGCTGTGAGCTTGCATTTTCAGCCAAAAGCTTCTAGACTCCGCCCCCTAGGAGAGACGAAGCATGTCGAGTGTGCTGAAAAAGCGCCGGAAGAAAATGCGCAAGCACAAGTACAAAAAGCTGCGCCAGCGTCAAAAATTCCTTCGCCGTAAAAGCTAAGCTCAGCCCGCGTCGCAGGAGGAGGAGATCGTGCCCGAGGGCAAGAAGGTTCGCATCCGCGTTCGTACGGTGAGTTGTACCTACGTGGGGGATTTCCTGGTTCCTCCGATGCGTAATCGCGTCTCCGACGCGATTAACGAGGAAGCACGCCTCTTCATTAGCCTGACCGATGTCGTGATCAACGACAAGGACCGGTCGGATTTCGTGGCGATCAATAAAAATCTCATCGAGTCGATTGCCCAGCTCTAGCCGTTGTCGAGCGCCCCACCCTCTTCTCGACTCTCCGATTTTTCCGATGTGACCCTTAATCGAGCGCGGACGCCCATCGCCACGACTACACCTCTTAACCCATGATGCTGATCTTCAAACGCTTCCTGCCGTTCGTCCAACCCTACTTGGCACGCATGATGCTGGCAGGCCTGCTGGCCATGGGCGTGGCGGCCATCAATCTGACCTTGCTCCGCCTGGCCGGCATCCTCTGGGATGTCATCACCGTCCGACACGATGGCTCCAGGATGACAGAGTTGATCGGCCTGTTCCTCGGGCTGGTGCTCTTACAGGGGCTCTGCTCGATGGGCCATAGTTATCTGACCGCCTGGGTGGCTCAGCGAATCGTCGCCGATTTTCGCAGACACCTGTTCGGCCACTTGCAAACGTTAGCCGTCAGCTTTTTCGCACGACGCCGCACCGGGGAATTGCTCTCGCGACTGATGAACGACGTCACGGTCATTCAATCCGTCGTTACAGAAACTCCGATCGACAGCGCCAAGCAGTTCGTCACCTTCGTCGGCGGCATTGTTTTTCTCCTCACAATGAATTGGCGTCTCTGCCTCTTAATCTTGATCCTCCTTCCCTTGCTGGTCCTGGTCGCCAAATTCTTCGGGCGAACACTCAAATCCCTCTCTACATCGATTCAAGACCAAACAGCTGCGCTCAGCACGTTGGTAGAAGAAGTGATTTCCGGCATTCGCATCGTCAAATCGTTCGTCCAGACAAAACGGGAAGAGGCGCGCTTCGCCGCCCAGGTGGATCAGACCCTTCATCTCACGCTGCGCCGAGCCGGAGTCATGGCCGTCTTCATACCGGTGATTAGCTTGCTCACATTTTCAGCCGCGGCCGCAGTCCTCTGGTACGGAGGCCGGCAAGTCATCGAGGGCACCGTCACGCCAGGGGATCTCTTCGCTTTCGTCTTGTTCGCCGGCATCTTGATCGGCCCCTTCAGCTCGGCAGCCCGCGTGTTTGCGCAGATCAAAGAAGCGCAGGGCGCGATGCAGCGGGTCTTCGAAATACTCGATGCGCAACCAGAAATCCACGATTGGCCCGACGCGCAAACCTTCTCCACGGTCGCAGGCCACGTTCGCGTGGAAAACATAAGCTTCGCCTACGATCCTCGCAACCCTGTACTATCGAATCTGTCGTTTGAAGCCAAACCCGGCGAGCTGATCGCCTTTGTCGGACCGACCGGCGCCGGCAAAACTACCGTGATCAATCTGCTCCACCGGTTCTACGATCCGACGGAGGGCCGCCTCACGATCGACGGCCACGACCTGCGTCATGTGAGCGTCGAGTGTTGGTACCGGCAGATCGCGCTCGTCCCACAAGAAACAATCCTGTTTGGAGGGACAATTCTCGACAATATTCGCTATGGAAATCTGGAAGCGAGTGAAGCAGTCGTGCAGGAGGCCAGCAAAGCAGCGTATGCCCATGACTTCATCACAGGTCTGCCCGACGGCTATCAAACCGTGGTGGGGGAGAAAGGGATCAACCTCTCAGGTGGGCAACGTCAACGCATCGCGATTGCGCGGGCGATTCTCAAAAACCCACGCATCTTGTTGCTGGACGAAGCCACTTCATCCCTCGATACCGAATCGGAACGGCTGGTTCAGGAAGCGTTGGAACGTCTGATGGAAGGACGGACGACCTTCGTCGTCGCCCACAGGCTCTCGACCATTCAACGCGCCGATCGCATTCTGGTCCTGGACAAAGGCAAGCTGGTAGAAGAAGGCGCTCACGCTCAGCTGATGGAACGCAAAGGCTTGTACCACTATCTCTACACGATCCGACTCAATGAGCCGACCGCATGAGCATGATAACGAACGCGCGGGCCTGACCGATAAACCAGACGACGAGCTTACTTCACTTTGGAGAAGTCGGCCGGAATTCGTGCCTCTTTCCCGTCCTGAAGGTTTACGACGAACACCGATGCCGCATTAGGGTCGAACTGTTCATACGCAAAGAGCGCGGTGAAGCGGGTGCGGAAAGCCGGGCCGTTACCTTCATTCTTTCTCCCGCGTTCGGCCTTTCCGATATCGATGGGCTTGATCTTCTTTGATCCTTGTTGCAGCTCAATGACGGCCCCTTCGGCAAAATATTCGTCATCGCCGCAAAGCTGGACCTCGATCTCCATATTGGGCATGTCCACGACTTTCTTAATGAACTCTTCGGGCATGCGCACGTCCGTCTTTCGCTTCTTGGATTCCACCGCTTCCTGCCGACCAAACGCTTCTAGCCGATAGCGCTTGGTGCGAAGAATGGCGCTAGCGCCACAGGGATCTTTCTCAGGATCAGCTCCCACGCGGGTGACTAAGGACGCTTGCTGCAGGACCTTCTTCACGTCTTCGGGCATATTGGCTTTTTCCATCGGGGCTCGGCCGGCCTCAAGTGCTTTTTGGGCATCTTCAGCAGACAGTTTCACATCGATAGCCCATGCCGAACCGACCCCCATCGCAAAGACCCCGACGAGGCCAACCACTCCCTTGACTTTTGTGTTTCCGTGAGAAACCATGAATGCCCTCTGTAGCCAATGACGTTCCCCGCAGCAAGCTGCGGGGTAAACGGCGAAGGAGAATAAACGGGCGCATTGTAGGAGAACCGCCCCCCTCCTTGCAATCAGGCCGCGAACCGACTCCAGTTAGGATAGGGCTTCCGTTGATACAACTCCTCGACATCCCGTGGCACAGGATAGCCCGCGGATAGAAGAAGCCGAGCCGCCACCTTCACCGGCAAACCCACCACTGTCGTATAGTCACCGTCAATCCGCTCAATCAAGTCTCCGCCCAGTCCCTGAATCGAATAGGCTCCGGCCTTTCCCAACGATTCGTGTGTCGCAAGATAGCGTTCAAGCGCCTGATTGACATCCGTCTTCATATGCACCGTCGCGGTCGCAGCCTCGACTGATTCAATACCCCTCACCAGGCTGCACAAGGCCACCGCCGAATGAACATGATGCGCGCGGCCCGCCAAACGAGTGAGCGTTGCGCGCGCATCTCGAAGATCAAGCGGTTTGCCCAACAGCCGGCCATCCAATTCGATCACCGTGTCACTGCCTAGCACCAGATCATGTGGCCGCGCTTGAGCCACGGATCGTGCCTTTTCGAGAGCGAAGCGTGTGACCTGTCCAAGGGGTGACAGGCCTACAATCGGCTGCTCTTCAAAGGTCGGAGAACAGACATCGAAGGAAAGCCCCAAGAGCGCAAGGAGTTCGCTGCGGCGGGCCGAGGTGGAAGCCAGCACTAGCTGCATCGTGACGCCAGCATGCTCGCATCATCGACAAGCAAGGCCTGGGCCGAGTCCACAATCCCGTGCGTCCGATAGTCGGCAATGACTGTTTCAAGCTCGTCGACGGAGGACACGCGAAACATCCGCGCGCGAAGCGCGGCAGCATGTGGGAATGCCTTGCAGTACCAGCCCAAATGTTTGCGCATACGGTGAAATTGGCTTTGGCCACAGAGCGCCTGAAATTGTCGAGCGTGATCCAGCAGGACTGCAAAGCGTTGATCGAGTGTGATCGCCTCGCTGGCACAGGATTCCCCTCCGGTACCACTCGCCCTGCTTGCGAGCGCACGGGCCTTATCCTTCGAACGGAAGAACCAGGGCGCTCCAAGAACGGCCCGCCCCACCAACACCCCGTCGACACCGGTTTCGCGGACACGCAACACGACTTCATCAAGGTGTTGGACATCGCCATTCCCGAATAACAGCGTCCCGGTCCCCTTGGACAACGTTGCAGCCCGCGCGATGGCCGACCAATCCGCCGCGCCACGATACATCTGCTGGAGAGTTCGTCCATGGAGTGAGATCACCGCCGGCTGTTCCCGCAACAAATGCTCGACCCAGGCTTCCACCATTACCGAGTCGTAGCCTAGCCTGGTCTTCACGGAAAGAGGCAGGTGGCACCGCCGGGTGGGACTCGTACTCCCGCGCTGCTCATTGAGACGTCGAAACGCCGCAACCCTGACTGGCTTGAAGCCGGCTTGTTCGAGCGTCTGTCCACCCGCCCAATCTTCGATGCCGCGTCTGGTGGCCTGAATGATGGCGTGGGCCAAATCAGGCGTCTTGATGAGACCTGCGCCCGATCCGGATGACGCCACGTTCTTCGACGGACATCCCATGTTGATGTCCAACCCATCGAAGCCCAACTCACAAGCCGCGTGAGCGGCTTGATAGAACAAGTCCGGATCTTTCCCGTAGAGCTGCGCCACCATCGGGCGCTCGATCTCACTATAGATGAGGGTTTCCAAGAGGATCTCCGGCCCACGACACACATCGTGGACATGCGTAAACTCTGTGAAGGTCACATCCGCCTTTCCCTGCTGCGCGATGATGGATCGGAAACTGGCGTCGGTCACACCATCCATGGGTGATAGACCGATGATGGGACGTGGAAGGGCGGACCAAAAACTCATGTCAGGTCACTCGCAGCCGGGACGGCTGGTTCGTTGGCAGAATGGTAGGCCTGCCGAAGTTCATCAGCTTCTCGTTCGGCTATGCCATCCAGCTCCGGCGCTTCTTCATGAACAAATTCCAAAAACTGCTCAATCTTCATGAGAAAGAAATCATACGAGCCGGACAGCGACCGCGGTTGCCGGAACCAGAACGGGACAAATCTCGAAAGCGGCACATCCCGTTCATTGAGTCGACGGCACGACTCTGGGAACATGGCCGCTACCTCTCCACCCCAGTGGAGAATCTCGTACGGGAGGTAGACGGACTGATACGTCTCCAATCCCTCAGTGCAGGCCAGGCATTGATTCCATTCAGGGCCCTCGGGCTTGGCTCGGCCTGCGACCACGCGGGCGTACTGATCGTAGGCTCCTCCAAGAGCGTGCCTGATCGCAGGCGACACAGGTTCTCTCTGAAACGACGTGTATCCGCAGTCATACGAAATGTCCGTGTCTGCCTTCACACGTGGAAATACCGTGGCATAACGCTGAGAGAATCGGGCGAATTCGTCGACAATCAACTCCACTGGTTTCGTATCCACTTCCAGCGCGAGGCCTCGTAGACTGGCGAGACATGGATGAGTGAGAATCTGATCCAGCATCTCGAACAAGACTAGCGGGATGGGCGCCGCATGCGCATCCGTCCAAGCTGGAAGCGAATTGCCCCCTCCCGCTTCTGCCATCTCAGGATGAACGGCCAAACTCGATTCATGGATGGCGAGTCCTGCGACGTGTATCTCGACGACACGATCCATGGGGAACTCGTTGAGGAACGCATCGACAAATTGCACCAGTGAAGTAGTTTGCCAGATCCCAGTATAGCGAAAGACGGTCCACAGATGGCCAACATCGAGTACGAGTCCGCACGGTACCTTCTCCGTCACAAGACGGAAAAAGGTTGGAATCGTCAGGGTACCTGCTACAAAGTACGTGAGGGGGGGCATTTCAAGAAGCACCAAGGACGCATCCCCATTCGCCAGGCAGCAGTGCTGATCGAGCAGATTCTGAATAAGCATCGTATTGTCGGCTATGACCTCTGCGCTGGATTCCGTATAGAGGGGGGGAAGGTAGGTCCCGTAGGAATAGCCGGCTATGTATTTCGTCGCGCATTCATGGTTCAACCAGGCACTCTGCAACGTCTGGAGATGCCCAGCAAGTTCACAGACCTCCTTTCTAAACACGGGATCGTCAGCGGCCTCGGGTTGAGTCAGCCATAATCCTTCGCCATGATAGGTCAGCAAGCCATTGCCGACCTGCTTCCTGACCGCGGCCAACGCCGTCGGAGTGGCACGAAAGACTTCAAGATAGGCCGGCAGTACTTGACGTTGTTGCAGCGCTCGAAGCAAGCTAGTGAGGTCTGGGGAATAGACGTCGACGGAAAGGCCCAGCCCGTGCGCCGGAACCTGCTCAAGACGGCGGAGAAACTCCCTGTGGACTGTGCTCAGAGCAGCCATTCAACTCCCCTCATCAGCGGCCAATGTTCGTGCCTAGTGTATGCCTGGAAACCGTTGAATGACAAGGGTTCGCCACGAACAGGGGCAGCAAGAACCTTCTGCTATACTTGGCATACACCGCGGCGGCCAGGAGTCTCGATAGTTGGTAGAAAGGATCTGGCCGAGCGATGCTGAACAAGGACGATCAACGGTCCAAGGCTCCGTATCATCAGATCACAGTGGTCGCACACATGATGACACCAGGTGTAGTTCAGATTCCCGGTGACGTGTCGGTCACCGAAGCGGCCTCCCTCTTGGAGCGTGAACAGATGCCCTGTCTGCTCGTGAAGGATACGGAATCGCGCTTCGGGCTTATGACCCCGACCGACATCGTCAAGAAAGTGATCGCTCAGGGTCTGGAACCGGATGAAATCGAGGTGCGCACCATCATGACACGACCCGTACAATTTATCGAATACGACCGAGCCGTGGAAGAAGCATCGACGCTCATGATGTCTGCCGGGACGCCGATCCTCATCGTCACGAAACAGGATCAGCCGGTCGGCGTCCTCACCGCCAGAGACCTCGTCCTTTCTCCGAAACGATGCCTCACGAGTGTGCCAGCTACCATCAGCGTCACGGACGGAGAAAGTTTAGGGGCCCAGCACCACTCTACTATCATACAACTCAGCCACGTCGGCGCCTTGGTGGAATCCCCCGCCTTGCTGCTGCCGGGGACCAAAGTCGTCTTGAGCTTTTCTCTCCCCGACCTGACAAGTCCCCTGACCATTCGGGGAACGATCCTAAATGATTACGAGCAGACGTGCAGTGCGGGCAAGTCCCACATCGCCTCGTCCCCGGGTGTAGACATCCAATTTACCAATCTCTCTCCCGCAGATCAGTCCAGGATCAAAGCCTGGGTGCTTCAGAATTCGCCTAGATCCTCCGATCTGTCCTAAGACACCACACATCAATCGAACTTCTTTGACCAACGCTTGATCCATTGGTATGATTTTCACTCTCATCTAACCCGGCTTAGCTAAAGGACGCCGCATGAACACACCCAGCAAATCACCACAGACTCGACCCCGTCCTACTTTATCGAAAGACGAGATCCTTCATCAGATCGGCACCTTGCTGGAAAGTCCTGAGGACGACCTGCACGCCGCCCTCATGAAGGAACTCTTGACGGGATTGCTCAAACTCCATGATGCGGGCCTTGATCTGCTGGATTTAAAAATTGTGAACCGCGCGGTCAAAGAACTGCGCCACGCCTTCGGCGTCTTTCACGGCTATCGCGACCGGCAGAAAATCAGCATCTTCGGTTCGGCACGGACTCCCTCCGATGACCCCAACTATCAACTGGCTTATCGCTTTGCCCAGGCCGTCGTCCAACATGGATTCATGGTCATCACCGGTGGCGCGGACGGTATCATGCGCGCCGCTCAAGAAGGCGCCGGGCGCGAGAACAGCTTCGGCGTCAACATCATGCTGCCGTTCGAGCAAGGCCCCAACGCCACCATCGCCGATGATCCGAAACTGATCACCTTCAAATATTTCTTCACCCGAAAATTGATGTTTCAAAAAGAAGCGAATGCCATCGCCCTCTTTCCGGGTGGATTCGGCACACACGACGAAGGGTTTGAAATCCTGACGCTGGCTCAGACCGGCAAGAGCGACCCACAGCCGATTGTCTGTCTCCAAGCACCGGGCTGCGACTATTGGGACGATTGGTCGGCCTTCGTCACGGAGCAACTCTTGAACCGGAAACTGATCAACGAAGAGGATCTGAGTCTCTATACGATCGTGAATTCCGCTGATGCGGCTTTGGAGGACATCCTCCGATTCTATCGCCGCTATCATTCCATCCGGTTCGTCGGTCGACAGATGGCCATGCGGCTGAAGAAAACCATTTCCGCCGAGCAGCTCGACCAGATTCAGGAACGGTTCGGCGATCTCCTGACCGAAGGCCGGTTTGAACTGCGCGGCCCCTTGGAAGAAGAGCTCGATGAGCCAGCCCTGCGGGACCTGCCGCGGCTCGTGTTTAGTTTCAACCGGCGCAGTGCCAGCCGACTCCGTCAGCTGATCAACCATCTCAACGGGCTCTGATCCGACCGAGAACGGCGCTGAGCTTTTCCGGCAGGCCAGTTCCGTGCGTCGGACGGGCATAAGAAATATCCTTTAGTCCGTATCATTGGCCGTGCTATTCTGCTTCACATGTTTATGAGCGATTCACCCTACGCACGCCGATTTCACAATCCGCCGGACATCGTCCTCTATCACGCGGAGTGTTCGGATGGGTTTGGGGCAGCCTGGGCTATCTGGAAACAGTTCGCCAACGCCCGATTCGTCCCCGTGAAACATGGCAATCCTCCCCCGACCGATCTCAAGGATCACCGTGTTGTCATTGTCGACTTCAGCTATGCACGGCCGATCCTTGAAACCATGGCCTCCGAGACCAAGGAGCTGCTCATCCTGGACCACCATATCACGGCGGAGAAGGCTCTGAACGGATTTCCCTATGCCTACTTTGATCAAGCCAAATCGGGCGCGGTGCTCGGTTGGGAGTGGGCCCATGGCAGTGCGGCTCCTTGGTTACTCCAGTATGTTCAGGACAAGGATTTGTGGGCGTGGGCCTTGCCGGGAAGTCGTGAGATCAATGCGGCACTGGCCTCCTACCCATTTGATTTCAACCTGTGGGATCGCTTTTCTCAGCCGGCGTTGGAGCAAGAAGGCCGCGCGATTCTTCGCTACGAGCATGAGTTGATCGGCAAACTCGCCGTGCAGGCTGTCATGGTCGAGTTCCAAGGCGAAGTCGTTCCCTCCGTGCAGAGTGCGGTCCTGACAAGCCAAATCGGCGAGCGGCTCTCCCCACACCATCCCTTTTGTCTGATCTGGCACGATCGCGATGGACGGCGCTACTTCAGCATGCGCTCCCGTGAAGACGGCACAAATGTCGGTGCGATTGCGGCCTCCTTCGGCGGAGGCGGCCATACCCATGCCGCTGGGTTTTCCGTTCCACTCGGAGCCGACGGGACGCTTCCCGCCAATCCCGCGTTGCCGCGCGCAGTCACCGACCGTCGCCGAACTCCCTAACGAGATCCAACGTGATCCCCCTCCACGACGATAATCCCACTGAACACACCCCATTCGTTACGGTTAGCATTATTGCCATCTGCGTCGTAGTCTTTCTCTACCAATCGAGTCTGCCTCGGGAACCGGGCGAGACGTTCGCATTTCAATATGGAGCCATCCCTTCCGTCGTCTTCGGCCACGCCTCGCTCCCCGATGAAGCCTCCGTAGCCATTCCTGCCGCCCTGACGCTGGTGACCAGTATGTTTTTGCATGGAGGCTGGCTGCATCTCCTGGGCAACATGCTCTATCTTTGGATCTTCGGAAATAACATCGAAGACGTGATGGGGCATGCAAAGTATATTGTCTTTTATATCCTCTGCGGCATCCTGGCCGCACTCAGCCACGCCCTGACCGATCCTTCGTCACAGATCCCAATGGTCGGAGCCAGCGGAGCCATCTCTGCAGTGCTCGGTGCCTATCTCCTGTTATTTCCACGCGCCCATGTGCTGGTCCTGCTACCTGGAATCGGGATGACCCGCGTCGCAGCCGGCATCGTGTTGGTAATGTGGTTCGTCACGCAGCTGGTCAGCGGGGGAATGAGTGTCGGCGCCAAAGGAGGCGGCGTGGCCTTCTTCGCGCACATCGGAGGGTTTGTCGCCGGGATGGCCTTGATCGGACTCTTCAAACGGCGGGACGTGCCGTTTTTCTCACCTGGCCGCTCACGCAGATAAGATGGCTGACGATTCCGTTCTAGCCTGGCGCAGGCTAGAAGGCCTGTCGAACCCGACAGGTACGGAGGAACCGACCTGTCGGCGCATGATTCACGAACGCTTGTGGTTCGTGAATCATGCGAGCTAGCGGACGCTCACGCTGCATCCAACATTTCCCGGACCTTCTCGATCAATCCAGTCTGACGATAGGGATGCTGCAGGACAAATCGCCGATTGATTCGGTGATGCTGGATGGATTCATCGTCGTAGCTGGAGACGAAGAGGGCTTTCATGCTCGGGTGTTGGCTCAACAGTCTACAAGCAAGCTCACGCCCACCGATCTCTGGCATCACCAACGGACTAACGGCGAGGTGTACGATCCCCTTGTAGTGTTGCGTGAGCATGAGCGCTTCCACCGACGAGGCCGCTTCCAACACATGGTACTTGTGCCGCTGTAGAGCTGAGAGTGCCAGCTTCCGCTCAATTTCATCTTCCTCCACAAGCAGGATGGTTTCGTCTCCCCTGGCTAACATGGGTTTTGGAATCATTTCTTCCCGAGCCGCCGGCGCCGGCACGGCGGGGAAGAATACCCGAACCACCGTGCCTTGTCCCGGTCGGCTCTCGACCTCCAGGGTACCCCCATTCTGCTTTACAATCCCATAGACTGCCGTGAGCCCCAGACCGATGTTGGTTTCCTTCGTCGAGAAGAAGGGCTCGAACATACGGGCTTGGGTGTCGAGGCTCATGCCGGTGCCGGTATCGCTGATATGAATCAGGACCTGAGGATTCTTCTTTCCCGACGCTGAGGATCGTGCCGTTTTGGATGCCTCCTCAACAGTTTTGACCTCAATCGATAGGCGCCCCCCGCTCGGCATTGCATCCCGCGCGTTGACAACCAGTTGGAAGAGGACATTTTCCAGCCCTTCGCGATCAACCTCGGCATAGGCCACCGACTTGTCTAACTGCACCGCAAGCTCGATATGATCGGGCAGGAGATTCCTGATCGTGCCGTGCAAATCCGATAATACGCCGTGGACCGACAATACTTGCCGGACATGTCGGTCCTCGAGATTTAGCCCAATGAGTTGGGCCGTGAGCGTCGCTGCCCTTTCGCCCATCTTGAAGAGTTCATCTGCGGAGGCTCTGAGGGGATCGTCCGGCTGCAGGCGAGATAACATCACGCCCGTTTGTTTGCCGATCAGAGAAAAGAGTGCCCCAAATTCACTGGCAATCCTAGCGGCAACCCGGCCAACCGCCTCCATCTTCTGGGCTTCATGGAGTTGCCGCTCCAGCCCTTGTCGCATAACCTGCCCTTCGCGGAGATTGGTGTTCGCCTTCGTCAGGTCTTCCTTCACTCCCTTGATCCGCGCTTCCAGTTGCGTCTTAGTCACCTGCAATTCATCCTCAGTCTTCTTCAACGCCTCCACATCTTTGAGTAACGTCGACTTCTCTTCCTGTGCGATCGCAGTGGCCTCCAGCGCGACTCCATAGAACACAGCCATCACCAGGAGCACTGGGATACCGAGCAGCTGTCCTACGGCTATGGTACCGGTCTGAATAAAGCCCTCATAGACCACCACCGCGTAGCCCACACTTAACAGCATGGACAGGCCCAGCAGATGACTGAGTCGCCTCACGGAGGCCGCGACCAGCATGAGCACGAAATACGCAATATAGAGATCCGACCTGGCGTTCCCGGAGAGGTAGATCGTGACGGTCACCAAGAGTGTATCGATGGCCACAAGCCCGGCACTGAGCCAAGCGGATTCCAGAACAACCTGGGGCAGCACAGCAATGAAGGCAATGAAGAGCCACAATCCAACCACCAGACCATCGCTCATGACTCGGCTGATGATGGAGTCGGAGCCGAAGAGCAATTCATAGGACAGGATTATGCTGACTAAACTCTGAAGCAGGAGATAGCGTGAACGCGGGTTCGTGAGCAGTCGACAGAGCCCGCTAGAAGCTTGGCTGGTACCGGTTTGAGCCGAATTTTGTGACATGGTCGCTGGTACTCCTCTGCGCAACGGCACAAAGGATTCAGCAAGTTCTATACCCCTGCCCTTGGCTGAAATAGCCCTGTTTGCTGGGCATTTTCCCTTCGATTCGCCCACGCGAGGGCTAGAAGCCTACAGGTGCTGACAAAATGGAACGGTGGCCCCATTCATATCGGGCAGAGCCCATCACATTGCGCTGGTGGTTCTCGGTTTCTATGAGGAACGAACTCGGATAGCCTTACGCGAGGCGATTCCTGAACTGGTGGGCCCGTTCCGCCGCCACCTCGCCCCGATCAGCGAGGAACGTCACATGCCCCATCTTCCTGCCTGGACGAACGACCCGCTTCCCGTAGAGATGAAGCACGGCCCCTGGAATGGAAAGCAGATCATAGAAACCGCGACTGGACGTAACGGATCGAACCTCTTCGCCGATGAGATTTACCATGGCCATCGGACTCAACAGTCGCGCTTCGCCTAGCGGCATGCCACAGACGACACGCACTTGTTGTTCGAACTGCGACACACTGCAAGCATCTAGAGTGTAGTGGCCGGAATTGTGGGGGCGGGGCGCAATTTCATTAATGAGCAGGTCGCCGCCTACTGCTTGGAAAAATTCGACACAGAAGACCCCCACGCCATTCAACGCCGTTACCGCTTGGCCCGCGAGGTCTGCGGCTCCCGCCGCCACGTCAGAAGAAACAGTAGACGGCACCAGCGTCATGCGCAAGATGCCCTGCTCATGCCGATTCTCTACGACAGGATAGATTCGGCACTCGCCTCCCTCCCCTCGCACTACGAGGACGGAGAGTTCCCGATCAAAATTCACAAATTTTTCCAGAACCCACCTGAGGCCTGGCCTGGCGATCTTCCGCAAGGCCTGCTCAACTTGCGCGACATCGGATCTCTGGCGAAGAGCCCACTGACCTTTTCCGTCGTAGCCGGACGTCGCCGTCTTACACACAGCAGGGACACCGACCTCCTTCACAGCTTCTGCCAGTTGATCGGGCGACTCGATCGTGGTGAACGGCTGGACGGGAAGGCGGCGGGACTGCAGAAACTGCTTCTGTTCAGATCGATCCTGAATGATCCGGAGCACAGCACTGGCAGGCCGAACCCGATGGCGCTGTTCTAGCCACTCACAGAGTTCAGCCGGCACATTCTCCCATTCGAACGTGACGGCATGAACGGTGTGAGAAAATTTCGCACGGGTTGCAGTATCCGTGAATGGCGCGGTGAACGAGTGGCTTGCCAGCTGGTGCGCAGGGGCATCGGCATTGGGATCCCACACCGCGACGTGATACCCCATCCGGCGCGCCGCACCGACAAACATCGCGCCCAGCTGTCCCCCACCCAATACGCCAAGGACTGATCCAGGTTCCAGGGTCTTTTCGGTCACGACTGCCGACTCGCCTCATCAGCCCCGAGGTTACCCAGACTTGTTCCCTGGGCTTCAGGAGAATTCAACACACTATCCGTCTGGGCCGCACGATAGCTCTTTATTCGTTCGGCAATCCCTGGATAGCGCCCGCCCAGAATTTGCGCCGCCAGCAGCCCGGCGTTCTCGGCCCCGCCGATTGCGACGGTCGCCACGGGAATTCCTTTGGGCATCTGAACAATTGACAACAAGGAATCGAGGCCGCGAAGATTTTCTGTTGGAATAGGCACGCCGATCACCGGAAGGTGAGTTTTGGCAGCCAGCATTCCAGGAAGGTGCGCCGAGCCCCCGGCCCCGGCAATGATGACCTCGATACCCCGACCAGGGGCAGTCGTGGCGTAATCAAACAACCGGTCTGGGGTTCGGTGAGCGGAGACAACTAATAATTCATAAGGGATGCCCAGCGCAGCCAGAATCGCCCCGGCTTTTTCCAAAATGGGGAAATCGGATTTACTCCCTCCCAATACCCCAACGACCGGCTTGCCATCCTGAATCGTGCGACCACTCTTCGATCGAGGCCGACTTGATTTTCGTCCTGTCCCACTCATGAACGCGTGTCTCCTTCCCTTGCCCTGGAACCCACTCATCAGCACATACTGGAATACCCACCTTAACGACTCCGTCAGGCACGGTCAAGGCGGGGATCTCCTCAGGCTAACCGGCCTGTGCAGAATCCTGGGAGCAGGCCCAGGCGGAAAGGGGCCAGTCCCCAAACAGTACGTTGATCAACCGAGCGGCCTGCCTGTGCCAGCACGGCAGACAGGCGAGCCCGCCCGCCGCACCAAGCTTGTTTGAGCCGCCCCCTTCGATCAAATGGGGTCGGAGAGGGTTTTCGCCAAAGATTCCAGGCAGACGATTGCAGTAGAAGCGTTCATGAATAATGCGGGTTAGGCCTTGGAACGGCACATGGCCTCCATCAGCTGCCCCCGTTCCTCTGCGGTCAATTCTTTCCACGCCCCGACGCTCAGTCCCTTCACGGTAATGTGCATGATCCTGACGCGGTGAAGGCTCGTCACCCGGTAGCCGAGCGCCTGGCACATTCGCCTGATCTGTCGGTTGCGTCCCTCGGTGAGCACGATGCGAAACCGATTACGCCCTACGCGGGTCATTTGGCATGGCTTCGTCTTACTTCCGAGGATCGTCACGCCGCGGGACATCTGATCCAGGAACGATTGGTCGAACGGGTGATCGACCTCCACGATATATTCCCGCTCGTGGCCAAACTCGGTGCGAAGTATTTCGTTCACAATGTCGCCGTCATTCGTCAGGAGGATGAGGCCGGACGAGTCCTTATCCAGCCGTCCAATCGGGAAGATCCGCTCGGGATGGCCGATTTCCGCGATGATGTTCCGGTCGACATGCGACTCGCTGGTCGTCGTGACCCCGACCGGCTTATGATATTTGATGTAGACGGGAGCCTTGCCCCAGGGAATCACCTGCCCGTCGCGGGCAATGACGTCCGTGGGGCCTACTCGGTCGCCCAGCTTGGCCACGTGGCCATTGATCGTGATCGCTCCCGACTCGACCAAGCGGTCCGCCTCGCGCCGGGAACAAATCCCATGCTCCGTGAAAAACTTGTTGATGCGAATTGCGGTGGTCACAGGGCAAACAAGCTGCAGCTTGATTCGTGCAGGATCGTCTCGGATCGGAGTCAGTGCACTCGGTGGCCGGCCTTAATGCGGCCAAGAATACGATAGATCAATCGTGCGATGGAAAATTGCGACGCCACAAATCCTTCAATGGGGGCGATCTCGCTCACGTCCATGCCCACAATGCCAGGACCGTTCGCGAGGGCGGTGATGAGGTTGAGGGTGTCGTACCACCCCAGACCGCCCGGCTCCGGGGTCCCCAGTGCAGGAACGATCGACGCGTCCAGTCCATCGCAGTCAAACGTCAGGTAGACCGGCCCTCGGCAGGCCGCAACAATGTCAGGAATCCATCTGGTGGCCTTGCCTTCATAGGGACCTGAGGGATCCAGGATATTCGCCGCAAAAAAAGTCTTGATCTGATCCGTCTTGTTGATGCGAGCGATCTCTTCGGGGCAAATCGACCGGATGCCCACCTGTACCAACAGATGCCCATCCTCCACCACCCGCGCCATTACGCTGGCATGGCTGAAAGGATTCCCCTGATAGGCTTCACGCAAATCACCGTGCGCATCGATCTGCACCACACACATCTGCGGATAGCGTTTCGCATGAGCTCGAATCGCTCCCAGCGCCCCGGTGTGTTCCCCGGTCAATGTCACAAGAAACCGTCCGGTTCCGACATGCGGAGAGACAAATGATTCGATGGCCTCGACGGCAGCGCGATCGACTTTTCCTCTGAGATCCAAGGCCGAAGCGGTGGCAATCCCTCCCCACTCACGAAAGGGTTCGCATCCGAGCTGTTCGTCATAGAACTCAACCTGGATGGAGGCCTCAAGAATGGCAGCGGGCCCGCGATCCGATCCGAGAATGTAGCTGGAGGTATGTTCGTAGGGAGCCGGAAGGATGTAGACACCGGCTTGGTCTGGATGGCACCAGGGTTCGTCGATCCCCAGGAAGTTATGGTCGGGGCCTTCCCAACCAGCCGGAAGCGTCATGGGTTGTCTTCCATCACATGCACAGGCTTCTCAGGCATGTGAAATCCGAATGGGCGCAGGCCGCTAACGACGGGAGCGCTTAGGAAGATTCTCCTCAGGAATAAAGACCGCCAACGCGATGACTGTGGTCCACTTGCCCGGCTTGCCGATAGCCGACTGCGTGATATTCAAGGTTCTCACGATCTTTCCGCCCATCTTAAAAACCTGCTCACGCTCTTTCCAGGCAATGTTGGGATCGAATTCGACTCCTAAGGTCGTGGCCAACATCTGCGCGGCGAGGTCTTCCGTATATTCTCCTGTTTCCTCATCCGTCTCACCATGGGCATGATGCTCCGACAGATAGCCATAGGTGCGGCGATCGGTGGGTTTCGCGAGGCCGATCGAGGCTGAGACCAGCCGGTTTCGTTCGTTGGTCTCGGAACGGGCCATGACACAAAACGTGATTTCACCGGGGTTCACGAGCTTCTCTCCGCGCTTCCGCGGGATGATTTTGCAATTCGGGGGAAGGATGGAAGAAACGGTGACGAGGTTACAATAGGCCACGCCGGCGCTGCGCAACGCCTGTTCGAAGGAGGCCAACTTCTCCCTGTGGACTCCTACTCCTCTCGTCAGAAACATATGCGTAGGTACCATCGTCTCCCCCTTCGGCTAGTTGATCCGGTTTATCTGGTTTTTCTGTTTTGTTTGGTTACGCCCTACGATGAGACAAACCAGACAAACGAAACGGACCAGATCGGCTGCAGGTTTAGGGCCGCTGTTGTATCAAGATTGGACCCGCTTCGCAATATCCACTGAGGATTTTCTTCAGTGCGAGCCGGCTGGCTCCTTCAGGTTCAACACCAACAGCCTGGGTTCTGTCATGTCCTCAATCGCGGCCCGGATCCCCTCGCGTCCCAGACCGGAATCTTTCACGCCGCCGTAGGGCATGTGATCGGCACGAAACGTGGGAATCTCGTTTGCCAAAACAGCGCCGACTTCCAAATGACGAAAGGCATGAAAGATTTTATTGATGTCCTGCGTAAACACACCGGCCTGCAGCCCATAGTCCGATTGATTGAGCGAAGCGATGGCCTCGCTCAGCTGACGATACGGCGTCACGGTGACCACGGGTCCAAACACTTCTCGGCACGAGACCTTCATCTCCGGCTTCACATTCGACAGCACCGTTGCTTCGACGACAGTTCCCATCCGTTTCCCACCCAACAGCACTCGCGCCCCTTCTGCCACGGCTTCGCCGATCCAGCTCTCGACGCGTTGGGCGGCAGCTTGATCGATCAAGGGACCAATGATCGTCGCCTCATCGGTCGGATCCCCGGCCTTCAATCGAGCGACATGCATCAGCAGCTTCGTCGTAAAAAGATCCGCGATTGACTGGTGCACAAATACCCTCTGCACAGAAATGCAGCTCTGTCCGGCATAGCCGAAACCTCCGGCTGCACAGCGCTGGGCCGCCAGATCAAGATCGGCATCCGGCTCAATCACCACACCCGCATTGCCTCCAAGTTCGAGGGTGACTTTCTTCTTCCCGCACTTGGCTTTCAACATCCACCCCACCGGCGCACTCCCCGTGAAGCTCAACAGCTTGAACCGTGGATCCATGACAAACCGCTCGGCTAGGGCGTTGTCGCAAGGCACTACATTGAACCCACCCGGAGGGAGCCCCGCTTCCAACGCGACCT
Organism: Nitrospira sp.; assembly: GCA_005239465.1. GTDB lineage: Bacteria > Nitrospirota > Nitrospiria > Nitrospirales > Nitrospiraceae > Nitrospira_D. The sequence continues at coordinate 118,366 of SPAW01000009.1, forward strand.
CTCCTAACAACAGGGCCGTCAGTGGTGTTTGGGGAGCCGGCTTGATCAGGATCGGATTGCCGGCGGCGAGCGCCGGCGCCACCTTGTGCGCGACTAGATTCAGCGGGAAGTTGAACGGGGTAATGCCAAGAATGGGGCCGATGGGAAAGCGACGGAGAATGCCGAGATGGGAATCGGTGCTGGGCGTCCAATCAAGCGGCACCACCTCCCCTGGAATCCGCCTTGCCTCTTCGGCCGCAACCGTAAAGGTTTGAACCGCTCGGCTGACTTCGCGCTTTGCATCGGCGATCGGCTTGCCCGCCTCGGCGGTGATCGTCGAGGCGAACTCGTCTCGCCGTCGATAGATGAGTGCGGCGATCTGCTGGAGAATGTTGTAGCGGGCATGCGCTGGGAGCCCACCCATCGTTGCGGCCGCGCCGGACGTGGAGGCTATGGCTTCTTCCACATCGGACTCAGTGGCCTGAACCACGTCGGCAATCGCATGCCCATTGAACGGATTGACGACACGGGCCGTCGTGTCGCCTTGCTTCCATTGACCGTGAACGAGAAAGGGGCGCGGTTCCTGCACAGAGATGCTCGCTGGCGTCGACAATAATTAATCCGTCGTTTCGACCGGCGCAGCAGATTCAACGGTGGGTTGAGCGGCGGCGGCCTGCTGTGCAGCCACAGCCTTGGCGATCAGCTCTTCTGTTCCCCAATCGCGAACCGCGTCAAGGGTAAACCCTTCGTAGGTCGAGACGCCGTGACACGAAGGACAATCCGGCATGGGAACTTTTTGATAGAAGACTTCCCCCAGGCAAGACATGCAGACCCAAAAATCGTCGTCACAATGGTACACGGGCCAGAAAGACTGCGTTGAAGCCATAAGAAATTCCTACCTTGTTACAAACGTGGTTGATGTGATCATGGTGTCTGCGCAAACCGGCTGTTCGGCCCACTCAACCCCGGTGCCGCCGTGCTAGTGCGGGGTGCCCGCCAGGAGCCGGTCAATTTCCTCAGCGAACATCTCGAACGGAAACGCCCCCGGAATCGCAACGGCCGGTTCTTTCTCAGTCGGTTCGCCTGCTGTTGGCATAAGAATGAAGCCCGGGGTTCCGTGAAACCCCCAGCGATTGGCCTCCTGGCGATCTTCAAAGATCGACTTCGTGTACCGTCCATCTTTCACACACCGTTCAAACGCAGACTGATCAAGCCCGAGTGCGGTCGCATGGCGGAAATAGACGACCTTGTCGAGTCGGCCCCCTTCAGCAAACAAGCGATCATGCATCGCCCAATACTTGCCCTGAGCTCCGGCACATCGCGCCGCTGTCGCAGCATCAAGGCCGGGGCCCAGATCAGCGCGGGGATAGTCCCGGTAGAGAAACCGCACCTTACCGGTATCAACATAGCGGGCCTGAATGAGCGGCCAGGTGTCCTTGAAAAACTTCAGACAGTACCCACACGTAAAATCGGAATACTCGATAAGAGTGACCGGTGCATTGGCCTGCCCCCTCACCCTGCCGTCGACTTCGAGCGGAACTGTGGCCCAGAGAGGGAACGACCACACGAGGCCGCACAAGAGTACAGCTGAACCAAGTCGTGTAGCATGCCTCTTCATGGACGACGCGCAGCGCTGGCTTTCTTCCGCTCCAGAAGCCCCATCATCAACAGAGGCCAAACCACCGTCGCATCGCTCAGCACTTCGGCGAATCGCCCACCGTCCTTCGGAGCCACGAACTTTCCCCACGAGAGCCCTTCCTGATAGGTACAGCCGCTGAGCCCACCCCAGTGGTCCGGCTCCGGACAGATCCTGACTCCGTAGTGGAATCGGGGCGGTTTCACGTTGAGACCCAGGCGAAGGTTGCCGATCTCAATGTAAGGGCCAACCTGTTGAGCCCAATTCCGCGGCACGCCCCCACCAATCGTGAAGATGCCGAGCTTCTTCGCCGAGAGAATGTGGTCGGCATAGCTGTTGAGGTCGAGGTACGGATTAAATGATGGGCATGATTGGTGGATGGCCTTCAATACAGCAAGATCTCCCCCCTCACCGGCCTGGGAGCGGGCTCGATCAATCTCGCGTGCCATGGCCCATGTCCCCACATCAAGCCCCATCTCAGAATCGGTAAAGGCCGGGATGTACACCGGTACATTCTTGAGATACGCGCTTTTCAAAATCCCATCGCCGTCAAATTCCTCCGCCAACGTCTTTCCCAATTCGCGCGTGAGGACCTCTGAGGAGAGCGGCTGATCATGGTTGACCCGTTTCAACGTTTGCGACACAACATGCTCGACATAATTCAAATTCGCTTCCATCTCAAGCGTATCGTAGACACGGTTGTACCCCTTCCGGAAAAGCTCTTCGTCACTCATCGAAGGATGATGTTGATAATGCGTTTTGCCGAACGATTCACTGAGGCCATGGGCGATCAGCGCCCCCGTGGAGATGATGCAATGCACCATCCCCTCATCCACCATCGTGCTGACGATCTTGCCCATCTTGGCAATCGTCATGGCGCCGGACAACGTCATGACGACTTTACAGTCGGGATCATTGATCATCGACCACAGCACTTCGAACGCCTCGCCGAGACGACGCCCACCGAAGGCCGTTTTGCTCATGGCGATCAACAGATCGTTGAAAGAAGCAATCTTTCCGGGATCAAGCGGCTCGAGCGCTTCCAGTCCATCTTTTGCGCCGTCACGAAATTCGCGTGCTGCCATGACACACCGCCCTGAAAGAAGATCATTGTGGAAGCGCATTCTTTATACACAACCGACGATAGAGGCGTCAATGAAGAGAGGGCTGCTTTCCCTTACCATCGTGCATCACGATGCTCCGATCATGACTCATCAGAATGACAGACGAGATGCTCAGGCACGAACCACCGGAGGAGCTGCACCATAATGCAGCTATGAAGATCGTACGAGAACACGCCGGGACAATGCCCATGATCGGAGTTCAAGAAGTATGAGATGGAGTTGTGCGGATCGCCTCATGAGAGACGCTCACCAGGCGAGATCGAATCTGAGAACTGTACAAAGCTGGAGGGGTTTTTCAGGCGCAGTCTTTCGATGCAGCTCCCCACAGCAAGCTGCAGGGTTTTCGGCGAAGGAGAATAAACCGATGAAGAGGCGCCGACTCAAGCGAAGATGGCCTGCCATGTCTTCGACCCTGAGGCTTCGGCCGTGAGCTCAGCCGAACGGCTGAGCCTCAGGCTCAGACCCGAAGGGAGCGAGCGGAGAAAACGCTCGATAGAGCGTTTCGCCGCGAGTCGAACTTGCTGAGGAATGACAGCCCCTCGACCTGGCTCGGGGCACCATTCGATTCGCGGCATGAACTGTTCAGCGACGTTCAGGTGGCCTGCCATGAGCGAGCGGGGAAACGCTCGATAGAGCGCTTCCGCCGCGAGTCGAATGGTGGTCCCAACGGGATTCGAACCCGTGTTTAAGCCTTGAGAGGGCGTTCTGAGCCACTTTATCGGGTGTGACACTGAGTGACTGGAAGTGAGTGATTCAAGTTCGTAGTGTGGGGTTTCTCCGTTCAAGATAGACTGGAAGAGTGATTGCCTGTCATGGCAAATGACACTGGCGATAGGCACTATTTAGGCACCGGAAATTTCAGGCCACCCCTTGACCGGCGGGTAAGGGGGTAAATCGAGTGAGAACGTTCGCGGTAGGCGCGCGCAATTGACAAGTGGAACAAAAAGGGACCGAGACCCCAAGCCTTGATATATACCGCGTGCATATTCGATGAAGGACAAGCGAAGTCAATTCAAGCGATTGCATGCGGTCAAGGCGTCAAAGTCGTTTGTCTACAAAGAGGCAAGAATTCTTGCCATCAAGCCCTTAAAATGCCAGCCTGCCAAGACTTACTACCCAGGGGCCTTGAAGGAGATGGCTAGAGGATAGGCGTAGCCGAAAGACTGGCGGTTTAGGAAGACGAGACACCGGTGATAACTCGACTACCGAATCCCCGCCTCAATCCAGCGAACCGGATGATACTTCAAAGACACAGCCATCTGGGGAGATTGCATCCTGTTGCGCTTAGTGTGTGGGAGTAACGGTGTCACGGCTACACTTTTGGTTACACCATTCATTGGGAAGTGCTTCTGATCCATAGCAAGCCTGAGTGGGAGCTGAGGGGCACACACCCCTGGTCTATGGGCAATGGGTCCCGTTGTTGAAATGCATGCCTAGTGGTAAAAAGGGATGGACCGGCATGCGGCGATTATTATGTGACGCCTCATTGCGCGTGCCTTACATTGAAGGTGGTGTAACTACTGTGGGGCAGGTCGTGGTCCGCAAGCGCTTCCTCGAGGTCGGGCGCGATGTTCTTGTCTAGCCGGTCCTGCGGTGTAACGATCAATACCTTTCCGCCCGTACGTAACAGGATGGCCATGCGCAAGCTCCTCATGTCTTTTCGTGATAGTTGAGGGTGCCCATAGAAGTCGAGACCCCATTCCCGTCCCTTATCGGGGCGGATAGCGGCAGGCGACCCTTCAGGAGGCCAACTTCTTTTTAACCGTGAGGACATTGTGTCCCACGGTGCGATGGTAGGACACCTCGTCACACATGGATCTGACCAAGTGGATTCCCAGGCCGCCGATCTCACGCTCGTCGTGCGGCAGCGACAGATCCGGTGCCTCCACCGTTAAGAGATTGAAGGGGATACCATCATCCGTAATGGTCAGGATGACGTACTCGCCGCGCACTTCGCCTTCCACCCTAATGTAGTGCTCCGCCGGATCATTGGGGAACCCATACTGCACGACATTGCTCAACAGTTCATCCAGCGCCATGTTGAGAACGGGGATAAGGGGCTTGGCTCCTTCCCATTGCGCCACATAGTGTTCAAACGCCGTCTGCAGGACGGGAATGGCCATCAACTGGTTGGGCATCGTTTGGCGAAACACCGGAGCAGCCGCATCGGACGGGGCGACGCCGTTATACCGCAGCGCCAACATGGTGATATCATCCGCCTGTGGGGAATCTCCGGCAAACGTCTTCACTGCCTGCATAACGTCGCGGATACGATCGACCACGGACCCACTCGTAGACTGGTCGAGCACCGTCTTTAATCGGTCGTTGCCGAACAGTTCACGCCGGACATTATTCGCCTCGGTTACCCCATCCGTGTAGAAGAAGAGCTCATCCCCCGGTGCCAATTGAGTTTTCCTCTCCTTGAAAGTGATGCCGGGCATGGGGCCTACCAATGGCCCGTCTAGCGCCTTCAGCCGCTCGAACTGTCCACCCCGTCGCTTCAGCAGAGGGGGAAAATGGCCCGCGTTCGTGGTGAGGAGGGTGCCGTCGTGGAGATCCAAGATGCCCAAGTACAGACTCACAAACATACAGTTGTCGTTGTCAGCACTGAGAGCATCATTGACACGGGTGACAATACTCGCGGGCGAGGGATCGTATGCCGCCAGTGTTTTCAACACAATCTTGGTCATGGCCATGAACAGGGCAGCGGACACCCCCGTCCCCGACACGTCGCCGATCGCAAAACAGAGCCGGTGTGCGTCGACCATGAAGAAATCGTAGAGATCCCCTCCGGTCTCTCGTGTTGGCTCAAGGACAGCAAAGAGGTCGAATTCCGTCCGATCCGGGAAGGCCGGGAACCTGTGTGGGAGCAGACTCATTTGAATATCTCGGCCGACGTTCAGCTCTTCTTCCATACGGGCCTTGGCCGCCTCCACCAGGGTCAACGATTCGGTTAACCGTGAGATCATGTGGTCGAACGTCTCCCCGAGAATCCCAAGTTCATCCGTGCCTCGGACCTTGCTGCGAACCTCGAGGTTACCCGCGGCGACCTGCTCAGCTGCCACAGCAACAGCGCTAATCCTTCGGAGAACCTTCCGATGGGTTACGATGCCGAACACGATGAGAAGTCCGCCGAGAAGAACGCCCCCTCCAGTGAAGGTCCTCACGAGCAATTTTTGGGCCTCGTGTCGGGCAACTTCAAGCGCCTTCGTCGTCCGAGCATTCACTTCCTCCTTGAACTGCCTGATCAGTTCCATAATGAACGCTTTCCCCTTGAAATACTTAGGTTCAAGGAGGAGCACTTGCGCCAATTTGAGGTTTTTCGGGCCCTCACGGGAGTATGTCTTCGTGCGGGGATCATAATAGCGTCCCTGCACAGCGTTGAAGGCGATGGTTTCGATAGCGGTCAGGTCCTCGGAGCGCGACTGTATGTCTGCAAGGAGATCGAATTCTTTCTGGTTAAACCCCAACCGGCGCATGCGGTCCCGAAGCGAGAGGGTCTGTCCAGTCCCCGTGTCCAGAAGCTGGACGTTCCCGCCAATGACTCGATCCCAAAAGGTCCCGTCATATTCCTCTGGACGCGAGAAAGAACCGTTCCGGATGTCCAACACTTTGCGATAGTACAGCAAGAATTTCGAATCGCCTGATTGGGCATACAGTCTCGCGAACCTCGTCAGATCGTTCGACGACCGAAGCAATTCGTCAGCCAGGGCGAGTGACTCAGAACGGCGCTCCTCCACCACCGCGATCGCATCGAGTGCGCCTGCGAGTCTTGCTAGCATGAGCCAGAGCGTGACACTCGCCATCGCGATGGCAACGATGATAAAAATGGGGAATAGATGATTGAGTTTCATCCGCGTGATCCTTTCTCGCTCTTGCGCGCTTTCGCTCTCATGGGCCCGAGCTGAGAGGGACCGGTTTGCACGCTTCGGCTGTCGGTATATGTTGATCCTCCGCTTAGGTTTCGGCAGGCAGGCAAGTTCGGGGGTGCGATGGAATGGTCGACAAGTAGGGTGTTGTTGACCTGCCCCCATGATTAAGCCATCTGGTGAGGGAGTGTGCGTGCTTCCGGGGCCGGTGGCCAATACTCCAGGACACGGTGGACGTATTCTTGGAAATGGAGATGCCTTTCGGGTTGGACGGAGCAGCGGATTGTAGAATGAAGCCTTGGAAGGGACGAATCGCAAAGCCCATGGGAGCCTTGCAGGGGGGCTGTATTCTAGGAGTGTAGTGGGATAGGTGCAGGTTGGAGGTTAATCGGCACACACCCTCTCCCTCTGCGCAATGAGTCCCATACGTGAAATGTACTACCGGCCAAATTGGCCTTTTGGCAGAATGAGGCTACTGAAAGACTTCGATGCTCAATGGGGAACTCGTTTCAACGCTGCAGGAGGCGCGAGTACTCGTTGAACGCTGGCGGCAGACCTCTAATCAGGTACACCCCCACCACCTTGGTTCTACTTCGCGGAGGTTCGAGTAGCAACGTCAGCGATCCGAGCGGCTCAGGATACCGACAGCAGAGCAAGCTGGATGTGGACCATTAATCGGCAGATCCGCCCGCAGCCATGCTGGGCGGGTCTTCTACTTAGCTCTTGAAGGCAGCTATTGCCTCTTCATCCGTGTTGAACAGGCGAATCAAGGGAGCGAATCCGTAACCCATGCCCGTTTCAATAGCCTCTCTTACCATCCCCTTGGATGCAGAAATCATGAGCGCGCCGTTAGCCTTGCCAAGGGCCTTGGACACCAACAGGAACACACGCAGCCCCGCACTGGCGATATAGTCGAGCTCTGCTAGGTTGACAACGACCTTTGTTGCCCCCCCATCCACAATCTTTTTCAATTCCTCTTCGCCTTGCGCGGCAGTCGTGGAGGCTAGACTGCCCTTTATTTTGACGAAGGTGATCCCGTCCTTCTCGTGGGTTGTCACCGTCAGCGTGTGTTGGGTACCTCGTTCCATTTTCGCCTTCCTTCTCTTTTAGAGGCCTTCAATCTTTATCGTATCCTGCGGAAAATAACGGGGCCCTGGAAATCTTTTTGCCGATCATCCCTAAAGGAGTAACAACCCTCTGCAACGGAGGGTTACATATGCCACAAAATGTGAAGCATTATCAATGACATTTTCCCGCTTGGCATAACTGAGAGGAAAACGCATCTCATCTCACAGGTACCCTTTGTATCGCTGCATGACCACCTTTACCGCGCGACGTCAAGGCCATGGAATTCACTCAGGGGGGGGGCGATTTTAGGTTTGTTGTGATGGAGGTACAAGATGGAGGTGGTGAGCACACACCCCCGTGCTATATGGGAATGGGACTCTTTTAAGGAAGGCGCCCTGGAAACAAAAGGTCTCTCCGCCAGGTAATGCTCCATGAAGCCTTGATGCTCAAAGGGGCAGGTACTTTGTAGGAATGGTGCAGCACGTCTCGGCAGACGGCTCTCCGTTCAGCCCGACCCTCATAAAAGCTCCGAACCCGGTTAAGGGGGCGAGGTCAATCGTCTGCCACTCGGTCGCGCCGAGAACTGCGCTGGTGAACCTCGGACATTCGCCGGGGGGAGCTTGCGCTAAGAGCCCGGACGCGACTGAATTCCGAGCTATGGTCGACCCCCTTGGGTATACCGAAACTTGGTCAGAAGGAATTTATTTATTCCACAATCCTAGAGCCACGTATCCTCTGGTCCCCCAGCTCTTCCCAGATGCTAGCCATACGCTCGCAATTGGGGTCAGACTGAGGTGACCCTGAAATAACGGACACCTGGATTAAGACTCACCGGCCATCTTCTCGAACTCCTCTGGACTCCGATAGCCCAGTGCCTGATGCAAGCGCTGACGGTTATAGAAGCGCTCGATATACTCCGCGATGGCATAGCGGGCCTCGGCCTGATTCTGAAACTGCCGATGCCGCACCAATTCATTCTTGAGTGAACTGAAGAAACTTTCCACGGGCGCGTTGTCGTAACAGTTGCCCCTGCGACTCATGCTGGCGACGACCCCGCGCCGGGCGAGCACCAGTTGGTAGAGACTCGCCCGATACTGGTTGCCTTGATCACTATGATGTATGAG